>NZ_JBDKXI010000002.1:230049-239192 GCF_039710385.1 Pseudoxanthomonas sp. CCNWLY206-1
GCTTGCTCGGCTACGATCAGCCCAACGACATCTGGACGAAGAGCAGCGGAGCAAGCTCCCCTCTACGAGAAGCGACGTCGGACGTTTGATGTAGAGCCGAGCTTGCTCGGCTTCGACCAGCCCAACGACATCTGGCCGAAGAGCAGCGGAGCAAGCTCCGCTCTACGAGAAGCGATGCCGGACGTTTGATGTAGAGCCGAGCTTGCTCGGCTACGATCAGCCCAACGACATCTGGACGAAGAGCAGCGGAGCAAGCTCCCCTCTACGAGAAGCGACGCCGGCGTTTGATGTAGAGCCGAACTTGCTCGGCTTCGACCAGGCCAACGGGCATCTGGCTGAAGAGCAGCGGAGCAAGCTCCGCTCTACGATTGGCTGCGTGCGCCCTATGCGGCCAATGATCTGGCGGTCAGTTCGGCGACTTCGTGGGCGGTGCCGAATTTTCCTTTGTCGTCGCGCACGACTTGCGCCAGCGCGCATTCGGGGTCGTGGGTGAAGAACAGGTGCACGTTGCGCGCCAGTTTGTCTTCCAGGAATGCGCGCTTTTCGTCGATCAGCAATTCGGCGTTGCGGTCGTATCCCATGGTGATGGGCACATGCACCCACGGGCGGCCGGGAATCAGGTCGGCGCAGAACACAACGCCGCCATGCGCTTCGCCATCAATGCTTTCGGGCCCCACGATTTCTGCCAGCATCAGACCTGGCGTATGGCCGTTGCTGATACGGAAACGGACTGTCTCGCCCAGCGCTTTCGAGTACTCGCCTTCCACCAATTCCAATCGGCCGCTGGCCTGCAACAATTCCTGCAATTCCGGAATGAAGCTGGCGCGATCACGCGGGTGTGGCTGCAAAGCGCGCCGCCAGTGTTCGGCACCGACTACGTAGGTGGCGTTAGGAAACAGCAGCTCCGGCGGCTTTCCTTCCGACCACTGTGCCAGCAGACCGCCGGCATGGTCGAAATGCAGATGGCTCAGCACCACCACATCGATGTCCTGGTGATCAAAGCCGGCTTTCTTCAGTGAATCCAGCAGAACGTGCTCTGATTCCTGGACTCCATAGCGTTCGCGCAACTTGGGTTCGAAGAAAGCGCCGATACCGGTTTCGAACAGCACCGTCTTGCCATTCAACGGACTGGCCAGCAGTGCGCGACAAGCCAGCGGCACACGATTCTGTTCGTCAGGCGCCAGCCATTTGGACCACATCGCCCGGGGCGCGTTGCCGAACATCGCACCACCGTCGAGCTTTTGGGAGTTACCGCGTATCGACCAGAGTTTCATGCGCCGATTCTACCGCCGCGAGGGTCGGCGGACATGAAAACTGCGACCGTGCTGTGTAGAAGCGGCGTCCCGCCGCTCCTACCTGGGGCGTCTATTCAGCCCTTCAGCTCAAGGCGAAGCGGCAGGCGCCTGCTCCACCACCCTGGCCTCACCCACGGGATTGCGAGGATCGGCACCACCGCTGAGCGCGCCAGTACGCTTGTCCCACATCACCGTCTGCAGATTGCCCCAGACATGGCTGGAAGCACGGCCGGAAACCTTGTCTTCCGGCAGGTTCAGTTGGTGGCCCATCGCACGCAATGCGCTTGCGACCTCGGGCGTGAACGTGCCGGTCTCAGCCGAAATCGCATCCGGCATCCACTGGTGATGGAACCGCGGCAACGCGGCGACCTCTTGCGGCCCCAGGCCTGCGTCGTAACCCAGGATGCCCAGCAGCACCATGGTGATGATGCGGCTACCGCCGGGCGTGCCCAGCACGGCGACTCGATCCGGCGATTCCATGAAACTGGGCGTCATCGAACTGAGCATTCGCTTGCCCGGTTGCGGCGCGTTGGCGTCGTAGCCCATCACGCCGAAGGCATTCGGGGTACCCGGCTTGAGCGCGAAATCATCCATTTCGTTGTTCAGCAACACGCCGGTGCCCGGCGCGATCAGCCCGGAACCGAACAACAGGTTCACCGTTTGCGTTGCGGCTACCCGATTGCCTTCGGCATCGATGATCGAGAAATGCGTGGTCTCGTCGTCTTCCAACGGCGTGGGTTCGCCGGACAACAGATCGCTGGGCGTCGCCTTCTGCGGATGGATGGTGGCGCGCAAGCCAGCGGCGTAATCGCGGCTAGCCAGCGTTTTCATGGGGATTTTTACGAAATCCGGGTCGCCCAGATAGAAGGTGCGGTCGCGGAAAGCGCGGCGCATGGCTTCCACGGTCAGATGCGTGCGATGGGCATCGTCGAGTTTGGCCAGGTCCCAGGCATCCAGGATCTGCAACATCTGCGCCAACGCCACGCCGCCCGACGAAGGCGGTGGCGCGGTGGTGATCTGCCATTCGTTGTAGGCGAAACGGAGCGGCTCGCGCTCGCGCACGCGATAGCCGGCCAGCTCATCGGCGTCCCAACGACCGCCTTCGGCCTTCACGCCGGCCACTAGTTTCTTGGCAACTTCGCCGCGATAGAAACCGTCGAAACCCTTCTCAGCCAAACGCTCCAGCGTGCGCGCCAGATCGGGCTGCTTCAGCAGTTCGCCTTCTTTTGGTGGATCGCCATCAGCCAGGAATACCGCGCGCGTACCTTTGTAGCGTTCCATCACTTCGCGACGGGCGCCGTAGCCGCGCGCCAGTCGGCCATAGACCGGAAAGCCTTCGCGTGCGATCCGTATTGCCGGCGCCAGGGAAGTCTTGAGCGGCAACTTGCCGTAATTCTGCGCCACGTGCACCAGGCCAGCGGGCAAACCGGGAATGCCGGCAGCCCAGGGTCCGTTCTCGGCACGATCGCGGTTGAATTCGCCCTTCGCATCCAGGTAACGGTCGGGCGTCGCTGCTTTAGGCGCGGTTTCGCGCGCATCGACGAACACGTCCTTGCCGCTCTTGGCGTCGTGCAGCAGGAAGAAACCGCCGCCGCCCAGGCCGGAGCTGATCGGTTCGACCACGGACAATGTGGCCGATACGGCCACTGCGGCATCGAATGCATTGCCGCCAGCCTGGATGATTTCGAAACCCGCTTCCGTGGCCAGCTTGTGCGCGCTGGCGATGGCGGTGCCGGAGGGATGCTGGGAACGCGAAGCTTGGCCGACATCGGCGGCCAATACGGCAGGAACGAAAGCGACCGTCAGCAGGACGGCGAAAATTCTGCGTAGTTTCACGGACTCTCCTAGGTTTGCGACGAGTACAGAAGCCGCTTTATTCGGCCTGCAGCCGGCGCAGCTTCGCCAGCAAATCGTCCTGGCTTTCAGGATACGCCGGATCGGGGTCGATGCATTCGACCGGGCAGACGACCACGCATTGAGGCTCGTCATGATGGCCCACGCATTCGGTACAACGCGCCGGATCGATCACGTAGATCGTTTCGCCCATGGCGATGGCCTGGTTGGGGCAGGCCGGCTCGCAGACGTCGCAGTTGACGCAGAGTTCGTTGATTTTGAGGGACATTTTTCTTCGTTATCCCTGCGTGGGCATGGACCCAATGACTTTCGTTTCAGACTTCGAGGAAAGCCGCTGGATCCCCGCCTGCGCGGGGATGACCCTTCCGCAAAGGCGCGGCCGCCAATGGCGGCCGCGCGCGGAAGGGTCACTTGGCTTCGACAAAAACGTATTCGACACCGGCCGGTTCAACCGCGGCTTTCACGCGCTCGCCGTCGGCAGCACTGCCGATGAACAACACGCGCACGCCTTTCATGGTGCCCGGTTCCACGCCCTGGAACGAGGCCACGGCCATGTCCGCCATGCGCGTAGACGCCGGCGAGCCGAAGGCCAGCATGTTGCCGCCGACAATGCCGCGGGCGATGGCGTTCTTGGCCTGTTCCGCGGAACGCTCGTACTTGGCTTCGAACTCCGGATCGGATTCCGGCGGCAGGTAGTACAGGAACGGAGTATTGGTGATGTTGCCCATGTTGCGGGTCACCACTTCCGACAGATAGGTGCGCCAGCCGGCGTCATCGTCCTTGCCCGGAACCACCAGGGCAGCCGGCTCCGCGTCGACTTTCGCCTCTTCCTGCTTCTTGCAGGCGGCAAACGGCACGACCAGGCACGCGATCAGCAAAATTCGTGTTGCGATGTTTTTCATGGGTTTTCCCCTCCTGTGAAATCGTTGTAAGAATGATCTTGCCAAACTCAATTCGCGCCCTGCCGCCACTGCGCTTGCAACGCGGCGGCAACCCCCGGCGGCACGAAGCCGGATACATCACCGCCCAGGCGCGCGATTTCGCGCACCAGCGAAGAAGAGATAAAGCCGTATTGCTCGGCGGGTGTGAGAAACAAGGTCTCCACCTCGGGAATCAGATGGCGGTTCATGCTGGCCAGTTGGAATTCGTATTCGAAGTCCGAAACCGCTCGCAAGCCGCGCAGCAGTACGCCGCCGCCCACGTCCTTGACGAAATGCGCCAGCAGCCGGTCGAACCCGCGCACCTCGACATGCGGGTGATGGGCCAGCGCATCGCGGGCCAGTTCCACTCGTTGGGCCAGCGGCAGCGCGGGTCCTTTGCCCGGGCTTTCGGCCACGCCGACCACTACACGCTCGAACAACGGCGCTGCGCGGTCTATCAGGTCGATGTGGCCGTTCGTGATGGGATCGAATGTGCCGGGATAAACCGCAGTGCGGGTGCGTGCCACGCTCATCAAGTCTTAGCCGCCGATACGTCGTTGCGGAGTGTATCAGCGCTGTGCCCATCGGGGGCACGATACAGGGCAAAACGCACCTCGCGGGTGCGGCCTTCGCGGTGCAGCGCCCAATCGGCGGGGACAGGCGGCACGACATCGGCCGGTGCCTCCACATACACCCATGCACCACCTGCCAACGCGGGCAGGAGCGCGGCATGTGCCTTTTCCCACAATCCCTCGGCAAAGGGTGGGTCCAGGAAGGCGATATCGAAGGTGCCTGCGGGAGCTGTGCCCAACCAGGCCAGCGCGTCCTGCGCTACCACCTGCACGCTCTGTTGCGCCGACAACCGCTCCACGGTTTCGCGCAGGTTGCGCACCAGCGCCGGATCGCGCTCCACCAACACCGCCTGAGCCGCACCACGCGACATGGCTTCCAGTCCGAGCGCGCCCGTGCCGGCGAACAGATCGAGCACGCGCGCGCCCGGGAGCTTCGGCATCAGCCAGTTGAACAGGGTCTCGCGAACGCGATCGCTACTGGGCCGCAGGCCGGGGCTGTCGGGCACGCTCAGTTTCGTGCCACGCCAGCGGCCGCCGATGATGCGGATGCTGCCTGTCGTCGCCGGCTTGCGAGCGGGTTCGCGAGCAGGCTTCATCGGAGCTTGTGGGAAGCGGGTGATAACATGCCGCCTATTCTCCGCGATTGTCTGTGTCATGGTCAGCTGGTTCCGACGCAAGAAGCCTGACGCGCCCGCGACCCTGCCCGACCCGCAGACGCCAGCGCCGCAGGAACCCCCCATTCCCGAAGCTCCACCGCAGCCCTCCGCCGCGGTGGAACCGGCTGCGCCTGCGCCGCCCGCACCCACGCCGCCCGCCGCCGCTCCTGCCCCGGCGGGCAAGCCTGGCTGGCGCGAACGCTTGCGTGGCACCGGGTTCGCGCGCGGCCTGGGCAGCCTGTTCTCGCGCAATCCAAAGCTAGACGACGACCTGCTGGACGAAATCGAAACCGCGCTGCTGACCGCCGATGTCGGTGTGCCGGCGACCACCGCGCTGATCGAAAACCTGCGCAAGCGCATGAAGGCGCGCGAGTTTTCCGATGCCAGGGCGCTGCTGACCGCACTGCGCACCGAACTGATCGCCATGCTGGCTCCGGTCACCAAACCGCTCGTCATCGATACCGGCGCCCGCCCTTTCGTGCTGCTGACCGTGGGCGTCAATGGCGTCGGCAAGACCACCACCATCGGCAAGCTGGCGCGCCGTTTCAAGGACGAGGGGCGCAGTCTGATGCTGGCCGCTGGCGATACCTTCCGCGCTGCCGCGGTGGCGCAGTTGCAGGCCTGGGGCGAGCGCAACGACGTGCCCGTGGTCGCCCAGGGCCAGGATGCGGATCCGGCGTCGGTGGCATTCGACGCATTGCAGGCTGCCAAGGCCCGCGGCATTGAAGTGCTGATCGCGGACACCGCCGGACGCCTGCACACCCAGACCGGCTTGATGAACGAACTGGGCAAGATCCGTCGCGTGCTGGGCAAGCTGGACACTTCCGCGCCACACGAAGTACTGATGGTGATCGACGGCACCACCGGCCAGAATGCGCTATCGCAGCTGCGCCAGTTCCATGCCGCGGTCGGCGTCACCGGTCTGGTGGTGACCAAGCTGGACGGTACTGCCAAGGGCGGCGTGGTGTTCGCTTTGGCGCGCGAATTCGGCATTCCCATCCGCTTCGCTGGCATCGGCGAACGCTCGGAAGACCTGCGCGTATTCGACGCCGAAGCTTTCGTCGACGCACTGCTGCCGGAGACGCTGGGCAGCTGATGCCCGGCGCAGCCATCGCCATCGCGGCTCACGGCTTCTGGCGTGTAAGCAGGCCAAGGCTCGGGAGCGGCTGAGTGGCCAAGAAGAAACCCTCTTCCACCGAGACCCTTTCGCCGTCCGACGACGCGAAGAAGGGAAACGCCCGACGCCGGCGCTGGAGGATCGCACTGCTGGCTTTCTTCGTCCTGTTGTTGCTCGCGGCATTGGTAGTCCGTTGGCTGCTGCGACCGGAATACCTCGCTCCCGCCATTCTGGATTTGGCCGGCGATGCACTAGGGCTTGAGATCACCGCCACCGGCATCGGCGAATATCGCTTGCGCGGTACGCCGCAGCTCATCGTACGTAACGTCACCGCGCGGGAAAAAGGTTCGAACAAGCCTGTGCTGACCGCCGAGCGCATCCTGATCTCCGTACCCTGGTCCACTTTGCGCGCCCGCGGCCGCGACCTGACCGCGACACGCTTGGAACTGGATGCACCGGTGTTCGATATCGCCGCTTTCCAGGCGTGGCAATCCAAGCGACCACCTGGCGAAACGCGCATACCCACCGTGACCCATGGCCTGCGCATCGTGCGCGGTCGCGTCATCGGTGCGAGCTGGACGATAGAAGCGCTGGACGGCGCCATACCTTCGCTGGCCGCCGACAAACCTTTGCGCGCGCAACTGCAAGGGCGCTATCAGACCGACACGCTGCGCGCGCCATTCGATATCGCGCTCACGTTGAACAAACTGGGGCAGGCAAGCGGCGTAGGCGTAGTAGGTGAAATAGCACCGGCTACCGCCGAGTGGCGATTGCCCACACGCATCCATCTGTCCGGCCAGCTGCACACGCAAGACGCGCTGCGTATTGACCCACTGCGTGTAGGTGCCAGCGCACGTTATATCGCCGGCGATCAATCACACCCGTTCGCACTGGGCATTGCCGGACCACTGGCATTCGAATCCGGAACGGTGATCTTGCGACCAGCTGCATTGGCGCTGCGTGGCGAAGGCGCGATTCCCACGTTGGATGCGGCCGGTGGTTTTTCGTTGGCCCAGGAGTTGCAGTTGGCACTGGAAGGTCAACTGCGCGAATGGCCACAAGCCTGGCCAGCGTTGCCGCCGCCCTTGGGTCAATCGCAAGCACCGCTACCGTTCGCACTCGGCTATGCGGGTAAGGTTGATCTGTCCGCCATTGCTACGCTGCGTCTGGAGCGCGATGACACCCGCTTCGACGGCCGCTTCCGCTTGTTTGACGTGCTGGCCTGGACTGACGCATTCGACAACTCCACTCCATTGCCGCCGCTAAGCGGCCGGCTCACCACTCCACACCTGGAAGTTTCCGGGGCAGTGCTACGCGGTGTGGAAATAGAAATGGAAGACCCGACGATTCCTACCGAAGCCGCAATCCAATGAGTTCCGCGCAGCAAGATGCTTTCTCCGCACGGCTGCTGAGCTGGTTCGATACGTCCGGCCGGCATGACCTGCCGTGGCAGCATCCGCGTGCGCCTTACCGCGTCTGGCTGTCGGAAATCATGCTGCAGCAAACGCAGGTGAAAACGGTCATTCCTTATTTCGAACGTTTCGTCGCCGCCTTCCCCGATGTACCGGCGCTGGCGGCGGCATCACTGGATGAGGTGCTGGCGCAGTGGTCGGGGCTGGGCTACTACGCCCGCGCACGCAATCTGCATGCCGCGGCACGGATCTGCGTTGAGCAGCATGGCGGCGATCTTCCGCGCGACTTCGATAAGCTCGTCGCCCTGCCCGGCATTGGCCGAAGCACCGCGGGCGCAATCCTTTCGCAGGCGTGGGGCGATCGATTTTCCATCCTGGACGGCAACGTCAAGCGCGTGCTGGCCCGCTATCACGGCATCGGTGGCTGGCCCGGCCTGCCCGCGGTGGAAAAGCAGATGTGGACGTTGGCGGAGCAGCATCTTCCCGCTACGCGGATGGCTGATTACACACAGGCACAGATGGATTTCGGCGCCACCCTGTGCACGCGCCACGACCCAGCATGCATGTTGTGCGTACTGCAGGATGATTGCGTCGCGTTGCGCGAAGGACGCGTGGAAGAGCTACCCACCTCGAAACCAGGCAAACCCCTGCCCGAGCGCACCGCGATAATCCTGCTGGCCGAAAACGAGCAGGGGCAGATACTGCTGCAAAGGCGACCGCCCGTCGGCATATGGGCATCGCTGTGGTCGCTACCGGAGGCGGCGGACCACGAGGCCGCGCGCGATTGGTTCCAACGACATCTGCATGGTGACTACGACCATGGAGAAGCGCTGCCGGAACTGCCGCACGTGTTTTCCCATTACAAGCTGCGCATGCACCCACTGCGCTGGCCGGCGCTCGCCGCACGCGATGTAGTGCGTGACAATGACGACCTGCGCTGGGTCGACCGTGCCGGCCTGAAATCGCTGGGCCTGCCCGCGCCTATCCGCAAACTCCTGGAAAGTTGAAAACCATGCCGCGAACTGTCTTCTGCGAATACGAAAAGCGCGAAACCGAAGGCCTCGATTTCGTTCCCTATCCCGGTCCGCTCGGCCAACGGGTGTATGCGCACATCGGCAAACCGGCCTGGGCCGCCTGGCTGGCGCATCAAACCATGCTGATCAACGAGAACCGGCTGTCCCCTCGCGATCCCAAGCACCGGGCGTTTCTGGAAGCGGAGATGGAAAAGTTCCTGTTCGGCGGCGGCGCGGACAAACCAGCCGGCTACGTGGCGGAGGAATAGGACGATTGCTTCCGTACCGGTTCTACCATCTGTAG
>NZ_JBDKXI010000002.1:239292-422707 GCF_039710385.1 Pseudoxanthomonas sp. CCNWLY206-1
GAGCGCCGTCTCGGCGCGAGCTCTTCCTGTCAGATCGCAGGAAAAGCCAAAAGCTCGCGGCGGGACGCCGCTCCTACTACATGCCGGCGGAATAGGCGATTGCCTCCGTACCGGTTCTACCATCTGTAGGAGCGCCGTCTCGGCGCGAGCTCTTCCTGTCAGATCGCAGGAAAAGCCAAAAGCTCGCGGCGGGACGCCGCTCCTACAGGCTGAGGGGCGATCAATACCTCATTGCTTCCCGGCTTCGCGTTCCACCAAGGCGGCTTCGCGCATTTCCTTCTGAGTGGCTTTCAACCCTTTAACGTCCAACGGGCGGATGGTCAGGATCCGGCAAGGAAAGCGAGAGCCGCTGACGCCACCGCCGCCCCGGACAATCACGTCATCAAACCGGGAATAGACCCGCCCCATGGTGTTAGTGACGCTGATGGCGATCGCGTATTCCAAATCCTGGCAGGGCCCACTGAGTTCCAACAAATAAGCCTGGCTAGGGCGCGTCCACACGGTCAACGCCTTGTCGCTCAGGGGCGCCCAGCCATTCAGCGTGCCAAAGTACTGAAAGCTCGGGACCGGCTCACCCGCATGCGAGCGATACAGCTCCAGGCGTTCTGCGTCGGTCTGCTTCGGCAGGCTGGAGCAGGCGGACAACACACCTGCACCCAGTACAGTCATCAGGCACAGCACGATCAGGCGGTTCATGGCTTTGCTTCCCATTGCGTTGCGGGATTTCTCGTCCACGGAATGATGCACCCGCCCAAGCAGGCTAAGCAGACCGGGCATTTCCCGCATTCAGCGCCCATGCGGCTTGCCAGCCAGCCGCGCAATACGTATCATGCCGCCCTCTCGCACGGCTAATGGCCGCACCGCGTAGACCTTGGCCGGGTAGCTCAGTTGGTAGAGCAAGGGATTGAAAATCCCTGTGTCGGGGGTTCGATTCCCTCCCCGGCCACCATTTACAGCAACGGTTTCCGAATGATTCGCGAAACCGGTTCTGCTAAAAATTCCACAACTTGCTAAATACTCCCGCCATCCTTGGCGCTAGAGATGTTTTCCCCGGAGGCGTTGTGCCTGAGAGGCACCGGCGGCGGCGGCCCACGGCGCAGTCGGCGCAGCGATTTCGGACCAGACGGCCTGACAATCCGCACGAACAAGACTGGCGGCCCCTTAGTCATCGGTTGGTCCGATGGGCTGCGACACGCCGTGATAGAGGCTGTGGGCACCCGCGACTTCATTCCTATCGTCTTGCTCGCAACCCAGGACGGCAAACTCTACGCCGCCTTGGCGCCGTGCGATCGTGAGCGCTTTGCAAACGGTGCCCGGACTCAAGTGCTACACCTTCAATGAGCTTCGCGCGAAGGCAGGTAGCGATGGCCGCGACTGGCAACTCCTAGAGCGTCTGGACCGATGCAAGTTCGAGCGAGTTTACAATCGATTTCAAGACGGGTTGCAGTAGCACGTTAGTACACCAGTTGCCGCCCGAGAATAGTCTTGTAGGTTGACTCAGGAGAGCAGATGGACAGTGCAGTGACGAATAAAGTGCTGGGAGAATTCCTACGTCAACCAGAGCCAAGTGTCCTCGCCTTGCGCGGCGCGTGGGGCGTTGGCAAGACTTACCTTTGGGATCGGCACCTAACTGACGTTGGCAACAAATGTGTACCGAAAAGCTACTCCTACGTTTCACTCTTTGGCATTTCCTCACTCACTAATTTGAAGCTAGCCATTGTCGAGAAGCGTATCGACCTAGACGAAGGGCTGAGGGCGGAGGAGGCAAACGCAACCGCGAGAGGCCGCAGGTGGATCAAATCCGTGACGGCACAGGCCATGCCGGTGCTCGACCGGCTGGGGTCCTGGGGAGCATTGACAACCACCATCGAACAAATAGCTCCGTTCCTCATCCGCGACTCCCTGATTTGTCTAGATGATCTGGAACGCACAACATTGCCCGTGGACCAACTTCTCGGTTATGTCTCCGAGCTGAAAGAGCAGCGCGGATGCAAAGTAGCGCTTATATTCAATGACAAGCAGCTAGGCTCCGGAAGCATAATTTACCGAAAATATCGCGAGAAAGTCATTGACGTTGAGGTGGTATTTGATCCGACGCCGGCAGAATCCGCCTCCATCGGAATTGGGCCGGACACACCACTAAGACAATTGCTTCATTACAACTGCGTAAAACTTGGTCTCAAGAACATTCGCATCCTCAGCAAGGTCGCGAATCACATGCGATTGCTTAGCCCGAAGCTTGAAGGTATGCATAGCGGCGTTCTGAAGCAGGCAGCTCATACGCTACCTTTAGCTATGGCGTGCTTCTATGGTTCCGAAAGTGGGACGCCTAGCTTTACTTATCTTGAGCGATGGAACCTCAACTACATGCGCACGGAGAAGAAGGAATCCAAACAAAGACGAGCCTGGCAAAAGCTGGTATCTAACTACGGACTCATGTCGCTGGATGACTTTGATCACTATTTGCTGAGTTCGGTCGTGGCAGGCCATGTCGAGCATCCCGCGCTGCCACTAGCTGCAAAAGAACTTAGTGCCACGATGGAAGCAAACGATCTAGAAGCATCGTTCTCAGATTGCTGGAGCGAGTTCCATGACGGATTCGGGGGCACTGTAGAAGAGCTCGCCACAAAGTTCGAAATCGCGCTCGCCAGTTCCGCTCTTCACATAACACCTCTCAATCTCAACTCAACCGTCACCCTTTTCAGGCAGTTCGGCCTGGATGCCCGTGCAGACGCGCTCGTAGACCTCTATATCGAGAAGCGCGCGGATACGCCATCGGTGTTCAATCTCGACGACTACCCGTTCGGCAGAGAGGTTAACGATAAGATCCTGGAGGCCAAATTTCGCGACGCGCGGATGAAGCTTGCCGCGCCAATCCCCCTTAGGGAGGCACTAGATCGGCTGCTGAAAGAGAACCGGCTGGATTCCCAGTCTCGTGACGCCTTGAACCAGG
Organism: Pseudoxanthomonas sp. CCNWLY206-1; assembly: GCF_039710385.1. Taxonomy (NCBI): domain Bacteria; kingdom Pseudomonadati; phylum Pseudomonadota; class Gammaproteobacteria; order Lysobacterales; family Lysobacteraceae; genus Pseudoxanthomonas; species Pseudoxanthomonas sp. CCNWLY206-1. Next base: position 242,246 of record NZ_JBDKXI010000002.1, read on the forward strand.
GGACGACAGAGGATTACGTGCGCGAATTTCGTTCCTTTCAGGGGGAGCGTCTTGCTCCACTCATTCAAGCGGCGCTCAACGTCAGCGGCCGCCACCCCGAACTAGAGGCTGCAGAGCACATTCACGAAGCGCTGAAGGTGATTGCACGCGAAAATCCCTTGGATGCCATCCGACTAGAGCAGATGGGCCTTGACCTAACGAATACGGAGCGGCCCGGTTAAATACTCCCGTGGGAGACTTTGAAATTCACTTGGACGTCCACGCACACCACAATGTTTATACTGTAAAACTTCCGCATCAAATCGGTCGCGATTTACGTATCAAGCGAACGGACACGACTCTTGATCAGATCCTGAGTTGAGCCACGTCCATGCGCGGGCACATGTCCTCACCGACAGGCGGGGCGTGCTCCACGGCATGGGCCTCCATGCAAGCGTTGCGATGGACATGCATCAGGCCGCGTTTGTTCTGCAATCTCGCTCGAAGCTACATTTTGTTCCTGCACGCCGAACATCAAAGCCTGCATATGTAAGACCTCATCAGAGTAGGCCCCGCAAATGACGGGGCCCCAGCTTAACGGCCGTAGCTTTTAAGCTTGTCGGAACGGCTAGCCATATCGGCTCTCTTTTTTCTATCCGAATCTCTTCGGCGCGACTGACCAAAGCACATACAATCTCGCTCACGGATTGGACCCAACAACACCGGCGCGCGCCACGTCAGCGGCATGACGCTGCGAGCCAACCGGCGCGAGTGCCTGGGTTACTGCCTGCCCGACACTGCAACCTTGGCGCCGCCCATGTTTCACCGCATGCGGAAAATGGATGCCGGCGTATAGGCGGGACAAGCCATTTTCTTGTGCGGCCTGCGAGAAGCCATGGTACTGGCGGATTACTCCCGGCAACGTCGCGCTGGTAATGACGTAGCGTTCCTTATCGCCGAAAAGGTCGATCAGCACTTCAGCGGCGGCCCAGCCCAGCACGGTGTGCGTGGAGGGGTAATCGGGGACCGGGGGCGTTGTCATGAACGGCTGCCACGTGGCATCGGCTACCGTGCGCGGATTGCCGTCGGAGTCTGCCGCGTGGAGCCTTCTTCCGGCGATTATTCAAGCGTACGACCGGTCTTGCGCCTGGGGCCTACCGCAAGCGATTCCAAATACCGGAGTTCGCGCGTTCATAGCTTTCGTGTTGATCACGGGGCGCCGAACGGGAAAGACATTACGGCTGTACTGCGTATCAATTCTGCGAACCGAAATGCTGGCGTGTCGCCTCTTCGATGAAATCAACTATTTCGGCCACCGAGATCGTAAAGATGCCACCTTCTCCAGCGTCATAAGCTTCCCGCCATACGGCATAGCCTTCGCTGATGTCAGGGGCCGTGGTCGCGACCCCCAGCAGCTTCACGACACTCTGGTCCAACGTCTGCGATGACACAGGAGTATGTGGGAGCTCGGACTGTACGTGGCCGGGCAGCTGGCTATTGGGAATTTTCAAGTTGTCCAAGTAGAGGTGAAATGCGGGCTCTCCGTTGGACAATGTTTCGACCTTGACGATGTACAGCCGCGACCGTTCCTCACCCGGGCGGGTCCGGTACTGCCATATCTGGCCGGCTCGATATTCGCGTGAATCGGCTCCAGCCGAGGATGCCCCAAACAATGGAGCCAGTAATCTGCGCAACATCCGTTTCTCCTTGCTACCGAATCTAAACCGACCGGCGACGAACTGACTTGAATGAGTTAGTGGAACTAGCGCACCTAAGAAATGATCTGCCTGACATTGCGAGCTTCATGAAAAACTGCAGCAGCCGCCTAGCGCCTACCATTCCGCAAAACTAAGCAGATGACCATCCGGATCGCGGATGCTCAGCATCAGACCGCCTGGATAATCATAGGGACCGCAATAGCTGCCCGGCGGCAAGGTATCGGCCGTGCCGTCATGCGACGGCAGCGTTTCCAAGATATGCCGATGTAGGCCAGCAACATCAAAATCATTGAACTCGGCGCTGCAATGGCCGATGGTATGGTTGGGGCGTTCAATCAGCTTCAGAAAAACCGCCGGCCCTATAGCAACTTCGAAGACACCATGACCATGGTCCTCCAAGGAGCTCCCAGGCAGCCAGGCGACTCGGCTGTAGAAATCCTGCGAAACCTGTATATCCCTGCAGTGCACTCGAAACCTGATTTCCATGATTCAATCGCATGCGCTCCGGCTGATTCGTTCGGCGACAAACTCTCTGCTCGGATTCTCCTTGCAAGCACCGCCAACCACAAGCTTCGACGTGGGTGATTGCCAAACAAGCGTAATCTGCGTACGCACCGCTCCAGGGAACCCACAACGTCGGGAGTCGAGATCGCCATGGTTCGAGTAGTTCTAGCCGTATGGATTTACGTAAGCAGCTTGGTCGCCGTGCTGGTGTCCGGCACCCTGATCTCGCACATCCTTACTGCCTACCCCAACGACCATTTCCGCTCCTATGGCGTGGTCACACCGGCAGTGAGCGAGACCCACGCGCAATGGCTGCCCTATGCGCCGGCGGGGCTTGCTGTCGCTGCGTTGTTATCCCTTGTGGTGGCTGTTTACTATTGGCGAAGTGGTAAATCTCGCGACATCAGAATCTTCGCGGTTGTACTCGTCGCCGCCATCAATTACTTTTTTTCGTTGTTTTGCATCACGGCCTTGGTCATCGCTTACTTCCTGTTGCCACAGGTTGCTAACGGAGCCCCTTAGAACCTGTCCACGATCTCGTGCCTGTCCCGTGGAGCGGGGCTTGTGCTTGCATCCCCTCGGGGGTTCCGTTGCTCTTGTCAGACACACGTTGGCCGGATCGGAGAGCAGCCGAGCAAGCTCGGCTCTACACGCGACTCACTGGCGGAGAGCGATGCCGAGCGAGTGAGCGCCCCCTCGCGAACCATAATGAAACCGCGAGTGCGCGGTGAAGACCCGACGGGAGCGCTCATTGCTTCCCACAGCTCTTTGGTCGAGACCCAGACGGGTGGGTATTTGTACGCGGCCACGTCCAGGATAAGGAACCGGTCTGTCCCAGCGTGATACGCGGCAAGTGGCGAAATGTGACCCATCTCGACCTGGCCCAGCTCGGCGCGCTGGTAGTTCACCAACACGAAGTCCCCATCCGTCACCAGGTTTCTTTGCGCCATCGAGCGAAAGCTGTCGATATCGGTATCGGACGCGTAGACGACCGAGGCTTCAGCGCCGTGAGCGCGCAGAAAATCACCGAGCTCCCTCAACGACATGCCAGTCAAGCTGACGCGCAAAGGATCTTTAACTTGCCTGGCGTTCGTATTGAAGAAGGTGGACTGATCCAGGGGCGGCGCCGGATTTCTTAGTGCGTTCAGTGTTATGACAGAACTGGCTACGCCGCAGTACGCCGGCCGTGATTGCACTACGAAGCTCGCAATCAGCTCTTGGTAGTCGGCGAGGAACTCACTTTCCGCGAGCAGTTTTTCGCCAGCCGATGATTCAAGCGCTATCAGGCTATCGGGGAGCGAAAGCAAGTCGATCGACGGGGTACGGAAAAACCTGTTCCAGACCAGCAAGCTGGCCACAACGAACACAGTGAACGTAGCTACGCCGATAATCGACAGCAGGTGCCTTCTGGTGACGACACTTCTACCCTGATGATGATCCGATGCAGAAGCGAGTTCGGTGACTACGACAGCATCCGCAGGTACCCGATCCATCTCATCCCTCCAGCCGATAGATGTCGCGCCACAGCGTCGTCGCCCGCTCTCAATCCCACCCACCGACACCGAACGACTTCGTTTTCAACATGCCATTCATAACGTGTTTTCCACGTGATAGATATTTTCTGGAAGCGGATCGTCTACTGCTTCCGCGGGATGCCTCCCAGGTTGTCAAGGCAATTTGCGGGGGCGCGCACGCATCACACGCATTTGACATTTGCTTCACAAGGTCGCTCGCACGCTTCGCCCGCCGTACAAAGCTGCGGAGCCAAGGCTATGAACCCGTCGTCCCTGAGGTCGCAACTATCCTCGCGCTCAGCGAGCCGATGGTTGGTCGCGCTATTCGCGCTTCTTTCGCCGCTGTCCAGCCAAGCCGCTCACCTGGAATTCGTAACGGAAGTAAACGGCACCATCTCCGACGTCACGGCGCAGCGGATCCTGTACTCCGCCACGGAAGATGGACTCCTGCGCCTGAAAGTCATTGGCCGTACCACCGGAACGATACGGACGATCCCGGATATTCCGCAGGAAACGCCATTCAATGAGCAATTGACCTCACGGGGAGCCATCTTCGGGACGACCGCTGACGACGGCTCGTTTATCTACGAATGGACAGGGACCACGCCACAAGGACGCGGAGGCACTCCCAGAGGACTGCATGTCAGTCCTGTCAGCAAGCAGTATGCGGTTTGGCCGGTATGGACGGTCGGGCCATTCGGCCAGGGGCGCTATGTCAGTTTTCGCGATGTAATGGCCTTCACCACCACGCTGGTGGGCAATAGCTACTTGACTGGCGAACCCGATGTCAGCGATGCGGGCGAGATCGCTTTCACGCAGGGTCCGGGACCGGCCAACGTATTTCGCTATCGCAGTGGGCAGACGACGCAGCTGACCAACGCAACGACCTATTCGCATTTCGACCCGCTTACCGACGGCATCAACGTCGTCTACCGCAAACAGATCTCCAGCACCCACTCCGAGATCGTCATGCGCAACGACAATGTGGGAGAAGCGGTGCTTCGGGCTTCCAGCGCTGAATTCCTCGCTCCTCGTGTCGACTATCAGCCGAGTGGCGGCTGGATCGCTTTCACACGTGTCGACGCGGTACAAGGTGCGTCTGTCCGCCAGGTCTGGCTGCGCTCACCGCAAGGCGGGATATTCCCTGTATCGGTATTCGGAACCGATTCGTATATCAATGCGGTCGGTAACGGCCAGGTGATGTTCGTCAATGGCGGCTACCTGTACCTGGGAAGGATTGGAATGGCTCCGACCCTGATTGCGCCTTTCGCGGAAGGAACTCAAAGCATGTGGTTACAAGGCAGCTGGCACGTCTACTTTGGGGGAGCCTTGTATCGAGTGGTGATTTAGCGAATGGTGATTTAGCGGATAGTGACCTGCGGCCCGGCGGATTCGCGCCGGCCGCTGCCCATGATGCATCGACAACCTACCGCGGCTCTAGTGCCTAGACTGCGGACGCGCTATCTCGTTCTCAACTGAGTTCCAGCCGCGGAGCTCGCTTCGCCATCACGGCCATACCATCTTCGGCGCGAATGCCAATCCCAGCAAAAGCAAGGCAACGCCGATCATCGCCAGCATCGTCATGGCACGGATAAGCAACTTCTTCATCGTGGCTCTCCTAGCAGGACTCTCACCGGCAGCTTTCATCGGCTGCCGATAGAAATTCATTACTTGCCTGTTAGGTTCACGTTGCTTGGTTACAGCATGTTTCCAGATGTCGTTCTTTTGTGATTATTTTTGGTTATACCCACAGCACGACCGCTGCGATATACAGCGCCCTCGTTCTATTTTCATGACGTATTCGTCACGCATGACGAGCAGCGCTAGCGATACGCTTTGCGGCATGAAGCCGCGTTCCGATCTCGATACGATGCTGGATGCCCTGGAGCGGGATCTACCAGGGATGCAAGAGAGACTGCCAGGTGAGCCAGATCTCTGGCGGGAATTTTCCGAGCGCGCCAACAACATCCGCGATGCCGCGGGCCCGCACGACCTGGTTCACGTCGATGGTCGAGTTCAGCAGATGCTTGCCCGCGTCGGTTTAACGGAGAAGCCTGGCAACTGAATCACCCCTCCACCGTGCGCATGGCCGGCAACCACGCGCATGGTGCTAATCAGAAGAGACGCTGCAAACTTTCTAATGCACAAGTGCAGCGGCCGGACGCCGCTCATTGCGCGCGGCCGCCTTGAAATCCTCTACCGGCGATCTCCGCTCACTTGGAGGCTTACTGCGCGTGGTCAGCTGCTGTTTCACCCACTTGGCCGCCCATGCCATACCCTGCTGGCGATTGCCGACCATGACGGTGCGTTGGCCTTCTTCATCCATCGGCTGGGTAATGGAAACCATCCAGCCTTCGCGCAACGGTCCTATGACGGCGATTTCCTTTCCCCGGTATTCAAGCGAAACCGCCTTGACCATCCCGAACGGCGACAGATCCCGCCAGTTGAATTCTGCGGGAAGCTTGGGAAGAGAAGAACCCATAATCAATATCTCCAACAACTAACGACATTTCATCAGGACCGAGCGCTTGGCAAGGCAGATTCCTTGGAAAACACCGCCGACACCTCAACCGCGATGGCCTTCAAAGGCCAGCGAACGGAATGCATCTTCGGGGGCGTCCGGCTTGCTGGTGAAGGCCGGAACCGCGGTGAATTCTCGAGGAAATAATACGCAGGCGTCGATCAACAAAATGTTAGATCGGGAGACGGATCACGACGTCACGTGGCAGTCATATGCATTAATAGCGGGCACATTAAATGCATGATGAAGCAGCTATCTTATTGAAAATATTTGGAAACAAATCGCCGGTAAAAGACCGCCCAAGATGAACGAGGCTCATGTTGATTCACCGACTGCCACAGGTATAGGTTAAGCCGCCGTTGGAAGCGCTTTCCCATAGCAAGATTCTAATGTGGAGATTATGGGCAGCGAACCAGGACTATCGGGCGGATATTTATCTTTGTCCCGCTGCTTCTCAACTCAGGTGAGTCGTTGGCTCATGAAGAGCACCGTTAACCTTCTTCCGCGGCTTCCCTGCCCTGCTGGCGAATGATGGCTTCTTGACGCGCATCTTCAATCGCTTCACGCACGCTTTCCACGTTGACGCGTGAGGTGTTGTGCACGAACTTGCCAGTCAGTTCGGTATCCGGGCGCAGCTCGCCCGCTTCGTACAGGGCCCACATTTCTTCGCCGTACCAGGTATCCAGCAGTTCCGGCGCGAAACGCCCGAGACGTGCGGTCAGTGCGTTGACGTCGCGCAATAGCAACCGCCGGCTGGCGTTGTTACCTGCGGCGCTGACCACCTGGGGAAAATCGATCACCACCGGGCCGTCCTCGGCCACCAGCACGTTGTATTCCGACAGATCCCCGTGGATCAAACCGACACACAACATTTTCACCACTTCGCGCACCAGGATTTGATGAAACTCGCGCGCACGCTCGGCCGACAGCTCCACTTCTCCCAAGCGCGGTGCGGAGTGGCCAGCGGCGTCCGCCACCAGTTCCATCACCAGTACCCCATGAAAATAGCCGAACGGTTCCGGCACGCGCACGCCTGCGTCACGCAGTTGATACAAGGCGTCTACTTCCGCGTTCTTCCAGGCGACCTCCTGCTGCTTGCGGCCATAGCGGGTAGCTTTACCCATCGCGCGTGACTCGCGGCTGCCGCGCACTTTGCGGCCTTCCTGGTAGACCGTGCGCTGCTGGAAACTGCGCTGCGCCATGTCTTTGTACACTTTGGCGCAGCGGACCTCACCGCCACCGTGCACCACGAATACCGATGCTTCCTTGCCGCTTTTCAGCGGGCGAAGCACTTTGTCGATCACGCCATCGTCTATCAGGGCTTGCAATCCTTTGGGCGTCTTCATGGGTTCCTGGCAATGGGCAGATGGGCCGGAAGAGGGAAATCCGGGCAGTCACGCGCACTATCTTTACACTAGACGCCCAATCGCACCGAACTTTCTTCATGTCCGAGCCCATCCGTTTAGCCAAACGCGTCGCAGAACTGACGGGCTGCTCGCGCTCGGAAGCCGAGCAGTACATCGAAGGAGGCTGGGTCACCGTGGACGGTGAAACCGTGGAGCTGCCGCAGCGGCTAGTCACCACCGAACGCGTGGAGATCGATCCGGACGCCCAGCTGGCCGCAACGGAGCCAGCCACCCTATTGCTGCACAAGCCTGCCGGCGTGACCCTGGAAGATGCCCTGCAACTGGTCACGCCGTCGACGCGCACGCTGGAGGATGCCTCCGGGATTCGGCCGCTGAAACGCCACCTCCAGCGCCTGACACCGCTGATGCCGATGGACCCTGAAGCGAGCGGCTTGCTGGTACTGAGCCAGGACGGCCGCATCTGGCGCCGCCTGACCGAAGACTATGCGCAGATCGAACAGGAGTTCGTGGTGGAAATCCGCGGCGAGACCGGGCCGTACACCCTCGGCCAGATCAGCCACGGCGGTGTCTATCAGGGCCGCGGGCTGGCGCCCTGCAAGGTCAGCTGGCAGAACGAGGTACGCCTGCGCTTCGCCATCAAGAACGTGCAACCCGGCGAGCTCCGCTACCGTTGCCAGGAGGCGGGCCTGGAGGTCGTGGCGATGAAACGCCTACGCGTCGGCCGCGTATCTTTGGGCAAGATGCCGGTCGGCGAATGGCGCTATCTGCCGGTGGAAGCGCGGTTCTAGTTGCCGCCCCCTGGCGCAGCAGGCGTTCTGCCTTCGTAGAGCGGAGCTTGCTCCGCTGTTCTTGGTTCTTGGTTCTTGGCTTGTGGATTCAAAGATGCGGCTTCCAGCGCACCTGGCCCGAAGAGCAGCGGAGCAAGCTCCGCTCTACGAAAGCCGCATTTTGGCTATGCGTTTACCAGAACAACGTATAGAGCGCGGTCAGAATCGCGATCACGCCTACGGCGCCGATGTTGAAGCCACCCGATGTCTTGTAGTTCACGTCGTCGGTACGGATGAAGTCCTTGCCTTCCGCCCTGGGTGTAGCGAGTGACACCACCACCGCCAATGCCAGCGCCAGCAGGAATACCAGGCCGACGCGATCGATGAAGGGCAGCGACGGCCAGGCCAGCTTCAGGACGACCGACAAGACGAACGAACCGATGGCGGCTGCCAATGCGCCGGCCTCATTGGCACGCTTCCAGAACAGGCCCAGCATGAAGATCACCACGATGCCCGGGGTGAAGAAGCCGGTGTATTCCTGGATGTATTGGAATGCCTGATCGAAGCTGCCCAGCAGCGGCTTGGCGGTCAATATGCCCAGCACCACCGCAACCGTGGCGGCGATCCGGCCCACCTTGACCAGCTTGGCCTGGGTGGCGTCCTGCCCTTTCCGTTTGGCATAGAAATCAAGGGTGAAGATGGTGGCCACGGAATTGATCTTCGAGGCCAGCGAGGCCACGATGGCCGCGACCAACGCAGCGAACACCAGACCCAGTATGCCGGTCGGCAACAGCCGCATCATCGTTGGGTATGCCTCATCCGGCTTGCCCAACGTCGGCGCCAGCATCACCGCGGCGATGCCTGGCAGCACCACGATCACCGGCATCAGCAACTTGAGGAAAGCCGCGAACAACACGCCTTTTTGCGCCTCGCCGATGTCCTTGGCGGCCAATGCGCGCTGGATGATGTACTGGTTGAAGCCCCAGTAGCTGACATTCATGATCCACATGCCGCCAATCAGCACGCTGATGCCGGGCAGATCCTTGTAGAACGGATTGTCCTTGCTGAGGATCATCTCGAAGTGTTCGGGATGCGAATTCAACAGCTTCTGGAAACCAGCAACAATGCCCGCGCCTTCGCCGATCTGATTCAGGGTAAGTGCGGAAACCAGCAGACCACCCATCACCAGCAACGACACTTGCACGATGTCGGTCAATGCCACCGCCTTCAGGCCGCCATACAACTGGTACACCAGCGCAAAGGTGCCCAGCAGCACCAGTGCCAGCATCTGGTCCATGCCGGTGACCTGACTGACCGCGATGGAGCCCAGCCACATGATCGAAGTCAGATTGACGAACACGTACAGGCCCAGCCAGAACACCGCCATCAACGTGCGGATGTTGCCGCCGTAACGCTGCTCCAGGAACTGCGGCATGGTGTAGATGCCGTTGCGCAGGAACACCGGCAGGAAGAACTTGCCGACGATCAACAACGTGAGCGCCGCCATCCATTCGTAGGAGGCGATGGCCAAGCCGATGGCGTAGCCGGACCCGGACATGCCGATGATCTGTTCGGCGGAAATATTGGCCGCGATCAGCGAGGCGCCGATGGCCCACCAGGGCAGCGACTTGCTGGCGAGGAAGTAATCCTGGGCGTCCTTCTGGTGCCCGGCTTTCTCACGCGATACCCATTGCGCCAACACGAAAATGCCCGCCATGTAGACGAGCACGATCGCTATATCCAACGTCGCTAACCTCACAAGCTTCTCCCCGTGTCGCTGTTGTTGTTTTTCGAAACCGCGCTGCTGGCAGGCGATGCGAATGACGTCTTGGCTGCCGCTTGTCCCATGTAACCGCAGGACCCGCGCAACATCAGACCGTATTGGTGTTGTCGCCCGGCAACCTGGGCGGCGGTAACCTTTCGCAAAAATGGCAGCGCTGTCAAGGAATCGTGATAAGCGTTACTGCAACGCGGCGACCGTTGCCGATTTCCCTTCGCCAATGACATGTCCCCTGTCCCGCCGTTTGCCGCAGGTACCTGAAAATCCAAGCACTTCCACGGGCTGTGGACGTCGTAGGCAACGGCTCACCGCCACACAGGATCCCGCGATGCATGTTGCAGCACACCATACGGAGGCGCGGATCGATCCGGGTGGAGATTGGCGCCGCAATGGGGCAATACCCGCCGCCATACGCCGTAGTATCCTTCGCTACTCTTCCGAACGGAGCGACAGTATGCGTAGGCGTTGGTCATATGTAGCGATCCTGCTGGGAGTGCTGGTAATGGCGCTGCTGAGCGCATGCGGCGACGGCAAGGTCCGCCGGGTTTCGGAGCCTGCCGCCAGCATCCAGCAGCTCACCGTCCACGCGGACGGGCGCTGGACGCTCGATGTGCGCCTGCAGAACTACAGCAGCATCCCGATGCGGTTCGATAGCCTCAACGTGGCGGTGACCGTCGCAGACCAGGACGCCGGTACGCTGCAAGGCGCACCGCGACTGTCCATCGGACCCGAATCGGCTGACGTGGTCAGCCTGCCCTTCAGCCCCACCTCCGGGGCGCGCATCGTGGTGGCCGATGCACTGGCCGGCCGGCGGACGCTGCCGTACACGCTGAAAGGCAAGGTCGACGCCGTGCCCGAAGAAGGCAAGGTCCGCGACTTCGATATCGATACCCGCAACACGCTCAGTCCGGTCCCCGGGCTGGACGGCGTGCTGCGCTGACACCCTTTTCCGGTAGGAGCGCCGTCTCGGCGCGAGCTCTTGCTTCTATCGCGATCTGACAGCAAGAGCTCGCGCCGAGACGGCGCTCCTACAAACCTCGAGAATTCCGGCAATGAGCACCTACAAAGCCCCACTCACTGACATCCGTTTCGCCCTCTACGACGTCCTGAACGCCGAACCTTTGTTCGCCCGCCTGGGTTATTCGGATGCGTCGCGCGATATTCTCGACGCGGTGCTGGACGAGGCCGCACGCTTTACCGAAAACGTGTTGGCGCCGTTGAACAGCGTTGGCGATGAAGTCGGCAGCACCTTCGATCCGGCGACCGGCGAAGTCTCCACGCCCCCTGGGTTCAAGGCGGCTTACCGCCAATACATGGAAGGCGGCTGGATCGGCCTGACCGCGTCGCCGGACTTCGGCGGACAGGGCTTGCCCCACACCATGGGCGTGCCGCTGAACGAACTCGTCAATGCCGCCAACCTGGCCTGGGGTAACTTCCCGCTGCTGTCGCATGGCGCGGTCGAGGCTCTCAAGCAACACGGCGAAGACTGGCAGCGCGAGGTCTTCTTGAAGCCGCTGGTGGACGGCCGCTGGACCGGCACCATGTGCCTCACCGAACCGCATTGCGGCACCGATCTGGGTTTGCTGAAGACGCGCGCCGAACCGAATGGCGATGGCAGCTATTCGATCACCGGCACCAAGATTTTCATCACCGCCGGCGAGCACGACCTGACAGACAACATCGTGCATTTGGTGCTGGCAAAGCTGCCTGACGCACCCGCCGGCGCTAAGGGCATTTCACTGTTCGTCACGCCCAAGTTCAAAGTGGCGCGCGATGGATCGGTGGGTGAGCGCAATGCGCTGCATTGCGGCTCCATCGAACACAAGATGGGCATCAAGGGTTCGGTGACCTGCGTAATGAATTTCGACGGCGCGCAAGGTTATCTGGTCGGGCAGCCGCATAAAGGGCTGCAGGCGATGTTCACCATGATGAATACCGCCCGCCTCGGCGTTGGCCTGCAAGGTATCGCGCTATCCGAACGCGCCTATCAGAACGCGCTGCATTACGCGCGCGAACGCTTGCAGACGCGTTCGCTCACTGGCCCGAAGTTTCCGGAAAAACCGGCCGACCCCATCATCGTCCACCCGGATGTGCGCCGCATGCTGCTGACGGTCAAGTCATTGGTGGAAGGCAGCCGTCTGCTGGCCCTGCACGCGGGCACGCTGATCGATGTCGCCACCCATTCGCCTGACCCGGCCGAACGGGAACAGGCCGACGTCCTGGTGAGTTTCCTGACGCCGATCTCCAAGGCCTGCCAGACCGAATGGGGCGTGGAAAACACCTATCACGCGCTGCAATGCTTCGGCGGTCATGGCTACATCCACGAACATGGCATGGAGCAGCTGGCGCGAGATGCCCGCATCACCACCTTGTACGAGGGCACCACCGGCATCCAGGCGCTGGACCTGATGGGCCGCAAGACCGCCGCCACTCAAGGTGCCGGCCTGAAGCTGTTCCTGGCGCAGATCGAAGCCTTCATTCGCGAAAACGAAGGCAACCCGGCCGTGGCGGAGTTCGTCGGACCACTGCGCGAAAAATCCGCTGAATGGGCGCAGCTGACACGCAACGTTCTGCAGCGTGCCAGCGGCGATCCGGAAGAAATCGGCGCAGCGAGCTACGACTACCTGTTCTATTCCGGCTATGTGGCACTGGCCTACTGGTGGGCGCGCAGTGTGGCCGCCGCCGAAGCTTCTTCGCACAGCGAAACATTCAAACAGAGCAAGCGCGAAACTGCCCAGTTCTATTTCGCACGCATCCTGCCGCGCACGTTGGCGCACGCCGCAGCAATTGAATCCGGCGCCGCACCACTGATGACCATGGCACCCGAGCGCTTCGGGGAATAAAGCCTCTACACGCAGCTTACGTAGGAGCGTCGTTCCGGCGCGAGCTCTTCGCTTTTATCGCGATCTGGCACGAAGAGTTCGCGCCGGCACGGCGCTCCCACGGGAAGTGTGCGTCCACACCGGCCTGTACACATTTAGTCAACAATTAGGTATAACCTGCTTCCCCATGGAAGCAGACAGAGCTCAGCTTCACCTGGTAGGAACCGGTGTCCCCGACAGCCCGGTATCGCTTGCGTCTCCTCATTCCAACCGTTCTACCGCCAGTGTGCGATTGCTATCGCTCGACGCGCACGGCCGGGTGTTGGATTGGATCAACTGGCAGGATGCCACCTGCCTCTACGCCCGCAACGCCGTGGCCTGGACACTCGGTGACCCCTGCCTGCGCGTGCATGGCGGCACCTGCCGCAAAACGGGCGAACAAAGCGTCATCGAACTGCACCCCATCGTGGCCTCTCGTGGCCATGCACGGGCACAGGCACTGTCGCCAACACCGACGCTGACCAACACGGCCCTGTTCGCCCGCGATGCCCAGCTATGCCTGTATTGCGGCCACGAATACTCACGCCCGCACCTGACCCGCGACCACGTACTACCGCTGTCAAAAGGCGGTCGGGACACCTGGGAAAACGTGGTAACCGCCTGTTTCCAATGCAATTCCCGCAAGTCGAACCGGACCCCGCAACAGGCCAACATGCCGTTGCTGGCAGTCCCCTATCGGCCCAGCTGGATCGAGCATCTGATCCTGTCCAATCGCAACATCCTGGCCGACCAGATGGCGTTCCTGAAGGCACACCTGCCGAAGCGGTCGAAGCTGTCGACTTGAACGGGGAAGTAAACAGCAAAGGGGCAATGGCAAAGGATGGAAGCGGCGTCACGGCGCTTTCGGGTTAACCGGAAGTGGGCCGATCCTGCTTTTCTTCGTTATTCACCCTTCACCCTTCACGCTTTGGCCTTTCACTCTTCACCCGCTCCCTTGCCCCACTTCACACAAGAGGGGGAAAATAGCCGGTCAGCTAAAGCCAGCCCTCAATGATCGATTCCGTTCGCTATCCCCGCCTGTCCCGCATCGAGACTCCCGCCGATCTTCGCCGGTTCGATGAATCCGAGCTTCCGATCATCGCGGAGGAATTGCGTGCCTATCTGATCGAATCGGTAGGCAAGAGTGGCGGACATTTTGGTGCCGGCCTGGGCGTGATCGAATTGACCGTGGCGCTGCACTATCTGTACGAGACACCGGAAGATCGGCTGGTATGGGACGTCGGCCACCAGTGCTATCCGCACAAAATCCTCACCGGACGCCGTGACCGGATCCACACCGTCAAACAGAAAGACGGCGTGGCGCCGTTCCCCAAGCGCGAAGAGAGCGAGTACGACACCTTCGGCGTGGGTCATTCATCCACTTCGATCTCGGCCGCGCTCGGCATGGCAATCGCGTTGGCGCAAGCCGGCGACGAGCGCAAGGTCGTCGCGGTGATCGGCGATGGCGCGATGACCGCCGGCATGGCGTTCGAGGCGCTGAATCACGCCGGCGGCATGGAACCCGAGCCCAATCTGCTGGTGATCCTCAACGACAATCAGATGTCGATTTCGGAGAACGTCGGCGGCCTGACCAAGATGCTGGGCCGCATGAGCAGCAGCCGCACGCTCAACGCGCTGCGCGAGGGCGGCAAGAAGTTGCTGGGCGACAAGAAGAAGCCGCCGGCGCGCTTCATGCGTCGCTGGGAGGAACATTGGAAAGGCATGTTCGTGCCGTCCACGCTGTTCGAACAGATGGGCTTCCATTACACGGGCCCCATCGATGGCCACGACGTCGAAGCGCTGGTCAGTGCCCTGAAAGTACTCAAGACCCTGAAAGGTCCGCAGCTGCTGCACATCATGACCACCAAGGGCAAAGGCTACGAACTGGCCGAGGGTGATCAGATCGGTTACCACGCGGTGGGGCCGTTCGATCCGGAAAAAGGCCTGATCAGCAAGGCCGGCGCCAAGAAGCCGACCTATACCGATGTCTTCGGCGATTGGCTGTGCGACATGGCCGCCGCCGATCCGAAGCTGCTCGGCATCACCCCCGCCATGCGCGAGGGCTCGGGCCTGGTCCGCTTCAGCAAGGAATATCCCGACCGCTACTTCGACGTGGCCATCGCCGAACAGCACGCGGTGACCTTGGCCGCCGGGATGGCCTGCGAAGGCAGCAAACCGGTGGTGGCGATTTATTCGACTTTCCTGCAGCGTGGCTACGATCAGCTGGTCCACGACGTGGCGATCCAGAAACTGGACGTGCTGTTCGCCGTGGATCGCGGCGGCGTGGTCGGACCCGATGGCGCCACGCATGCCGGCAATCTCGATCTCAGCTACCTGCGTTGCGTGCCGCACATGGTGGTCATGGCGCCCGCCGATGAGGACGAATGCCGGAAGATGCTGACTACCGGCTTTCGCCATGAAGGCCCGGCCGCGGTGCGCTACCCGCGCGGTACCGGTCCTGGTGTGGCCGTGCTGCCTGACTTGGATACATTGCCTATCGGCAAAGCAGACCTGCGCCGGCAAGGCTCGCGCGTGGCCCTGCTCGCATTCGGCGCGGCGGTGCCGGCAGCGGAACTAGTAGGTCGGGAACTGGGGCTGACCGTCGTCAACATGCGATTCGTCAAACCACTGGATCGCGACCTGATTCTGGAGCTGGCCAGGACCCACCAGGGATTCGTCACCATTGAAGACAACGTGGTGATGGGCGGTGCCGGTTCCGGCGTGGCGGAACTGCTGAACGCCGAAAACGTGCTGCTGCCGATGCTGCACCTGGGTTTGCCGGATGAGTTCCAGCATCACGCCAGCCGCGAGGACCTGCTGGCGGAAGCCGGCATCGACGCCAACGGCATCCGAGCCGCAGTGCTCAAGCGCTGGCCGCAATTGGCCGCAGCCAAACCGTCGTTGACCGCAGCGGGCTGAATGCCGCTTTTGTAGAGCGGAGCTTGCTCCTCTGCTGCGTCGCTGCGTAGAGCGTAGCTTGCTGCGCTGCTCTTACCGCACAGGTCCCGGACACACTCAGCCGAGCAAGCTCGGCTCTACGTAGAGCGCAGCTTGCTGCGCTGCTCTTACCGCACAGGCCCCGGACACACTCAGCCGAGCAAGCTCGGCTCTACGTAGAGCGTAGCTTGCTGCGCTGCTCTTAACGCACAGGCCCCGGACACACTCAGCCGAGCAAGCTCGGCTCTACGTAGAGCGGAGCTTGCTCCACTGCTCTTAACGCACAGGCTCCGGACACACTCAGCCGAGCAAGCTCGGGCTCTACGTAGAGCGTAGCTTGCTGCGCTGCTCTTACCGCACAGGCCCCGGACACACTCAGCCGAGCAAGCTCGGCTCTACGTAGAGCGGAGCTTGCTCCGCTGCTCTTAACGCACAGGCCCCGGACACGCTCAGCCGAGCAAGCTCGGCTCTACGTAGAGCGTAGCTTGCTGCGCTGCTCTTACCGCACAGGCTCCGGACACACTCAGCCGAGCAAGCTCGGCTCTATGTAGAGCGGAGCTTGCTGCGCTGCTCTTACCGCACAGGCTCCGGACACACTCAGCCGAGCAAGCTCGGCTCTACGTAGAGCGGAGCTTGCTCCGCTGCTCTTAACGCACAAGCTCCGACACACTCAGCCGAGCAAGCTCGGCTCTATGTAGAGCGGAGCTTGCTCCGCTGCTCTTCGTTGCGTTCGTCACCAACCCTCGCGAAAGCCGCCCGCTCGTTGGCCATGAGCACGGTCCAGATATAGTTGCATAGCTAATTACATCGTGCTAGGCTGCACCAATGTTCGAGCACTGCCTCTACTTCAACACCACAGCCCTGGCCCGGCGGCTGGAGCGCGAATGGACGTTGGCGTTCCAACCTCTCGGGCTTACACCGCCGCAGGCGTTCATGCTGCGGGCGGTCATTGCGTCGCCTGGATCGCTTCAATCCGAACTTGCGGATGCCATGGCGATCGCCCGGCCCACGGCAACCCGCGCTTTGGACGCGCTTGAATCCAAGGGCATGATCACGCGCCAGCTCATGCGTCACGACAATCGACTGGTCGCCATTCACCCGACCAAGGCCGCCTTGTCCATAGCTTCCGACCTCAACGAAGCCAGTGCCGCTGTCACCCGGAAATTGAAACGGAAACTGAGCGATACCGTATTTCAGGAAACAGTCACCCAAGTGAGGGGCGTGCGTTCCGCACTGGAGTGATTTCATTCGCCCAAATAGTTGCATAGCTAACAATAAGGAGTCCATCGTCATGCCTATCCTCAACGTCAAAGTCGCAGCTGAAGAAACCACCGAACTCACCATGCGCATTGCCTCGATGCTGTCCGACCTGACCAGCCGCATCCTGAAAAAGAACCCCGATGTCACCGCAATCGCCATCGACTACGTCCATCCTTCGCGATGGATAGTGGGAGGCGTTCCGCTATCGGAGCATCGCAAGAGCAGCTTCTACTTCGATATCAAGATCACCGACGAAACCAATACGAAGACGGAAAAAGAGCAGTACATCCGAGAAGCCTTTGCCGGGTTCCAGAAGATCCTTGGCGATGTCCACGAGGAAAGCTATATCTACGTCCAGGACGTCAGGGCCGCGTCGTACGGCTATGGTGGGCTGACGCAGGAGTATCGCTATCAGCATCCGGCTTGAATGCTTGTAACGGAGTTTGGCTGCTCGGTTGATCCTGCCTTCGCGCCGATCGAAAAGCAGCGGAGCAAGCTCCGCTCTACGTAGAGCGGAGCTTGCTCCGCTGCTCTTCGATCAGGTATCGATTCCGCCCTACGGCGCCACGACCTCGTAGCCTTTGGCCTGCAACTTCGCCAGGTAGCCGTCTGGCTTCAGCAATTCGGAAATCGGCAGCAGTGCGAATGTGGAGGTGTTATCCCGCAACGCATTTTCCGCGGTGGCGAGCCATTCCGCTTCGATTTTCTGCGGCAGCGTATCCAAGCCTCGTTTCTGGGCGACGCTGGCTTCCAGCATGGCGCGGATACAAGCGCGATTCTGGTCGTCATAGGGCAGTTCGCGGAGTGCTTCGATATCGCCGATGGCCCAGGCATTGGCGCGCAGCGTCATGCCGGTGAGATCGGTTTCCAGGCGGTCCAGCGTCTTGCGAAAGCACTCCACATCGCCCAGTGCGGTACCCGAAAATTCCTTGATCGCTTTCTTGGGATCTTCGACTTTCAGGCGGACGATCGGTGAAACGATCTTGACGTCGTGCCGTTTGGCAGCCTTGTCCACCACCGGACTGACGATGCCCGAGGTGGCTAGCCCCGACTTCTTGACGGCTGCCTCGTATAACTCGTTTGCAGCGAAGATCGGGCGCCACTTTTCAATGCCGGCGTCCCGGCCGATGTACTTGAGCTTCAATACCTGCCAGCGCGCGTACAGATCAGGGGGCAGCACGTCCTTCAGCGTCGCGCCGTCCGGATTCTTGCGTGCCTTGAATAGGGATGGAATCAGCAGCGCACTGCGAAAAACACCAAGATCCGAATCGACAGACGCCCCAGGCGATTTCATCACCAGCTGCGATGCGGCGATGGTGGCTTCCACGTCGCGCGAAATCCAGACCATCTTTTTCGGCGCTGGCGACAGCGTGCCCATTACCCAGAGCACGTGGTCGCCCTTGCTGACACGCCACATGCCAGGCCCTGGCTGCATTCCGCTGACGGCCACCACGTCCATGTCGGTGATCGGCGGCAGTGAAGTAGAAGCCGCAGGCGGTGCCACGGGAGCCACCTGCGTTGCCGCTGATGATTGCGCTGCGGCGACGGGCGTGAAACACAGCAATAGCGTGGCGATGCAAAGCAGACGCATGGATGGCACTCCAAGGTTTCGTGGCGAGGCAGGAACCTGCAATCGAGCATCGGGGCCGCCCATCCAACCGGAGCTGGCTGGCCCTGATTGGCGCTACGCTAAAAGAGTTCGGAGAACTTCACACTGAACTGCCGTTCGGATAGGTGTCGTCACACACTCGACCGCAAGCATCGCGTGGTGTAGCCGGCCGGAGACGAGGAGCTGCAAAGGCGAAGCTTGAGCGTCATCGGCGGACCAGCCGTTCGTGACCTCGTCGATTGGGCCGCTCCATTTTCGCCCGTCGCGTATGGGTAGCCGTAGGATGCGGTGAGCAATGCGAACCGCATCTGTCGCGGCCGCAGCGGAGCCCATTGCCTTCTCCGGATAAGAACGCGAACGATGCGGTGCGCCTGCGGCTTACTGCGTCCTACGAGGAGTAGCTATTCAGGCTGAATCGCCTGCCTGGATCATGCGACCAAATCAGGCGACCCGCCCACCGGCTTCGCGCAGCTGGCGCGCGACTTCGCTGTTCTCTTCCAGTAGCTGGAAGCCTTTCCAGACGAACCCCGGCGAAACCGTGCAGTCCATCAGCGAGTAGTCGCCCAACGAACGGGCGCTTTGCCAGACTCCCGCCGGCACCACCTGCGACTGCTGACCTCCCCGCGCGGAGGTGTCCAACTGCGCACGACTCAAGGTACGAGCTTCCGGATCGAACATGGACAGTTCCAGCGGGCTGCCTTCCTGCCAGTCCCATATCTCGGTGGCATCCACACGATGCCAGCGACTGGTCACGCCGGCCGTGAGCAGATACTTGATGGCAGTAAGCGTGGGCCGTTCCAATCCGTTGACTTCGGTGCGCTTGGCCGATTCGTAGATGCGACGGAAGTATCCGCCCTCGGGATGAGGGGACAATTGGAGGGTGCTGATCAGTTCTTCGGCGCGCGTATGCATGCCTGCATCCTATACGGTGATTGTCATATTTGTCGCTGGGGAATATCCGGCCGTGGCCGGCCCACAAAAAACCCCCGCAGTGGCGGGGTCCATGCGGATTTTCAGAGGGCCAGGACGGACGGCCACCTGAGCCGAAGACCCTCCGCCCCAAGGCAGATGCGCTACCAGGCGACATCCGGCGTGGCCAGATGTCGCCGGAGGCGCGCGCGAAGCAGCCGAATGAAAGCGCCTTAGCGGGTGCCGTCAAGCCAGTTGGGGCCTTTATTCTTCAAGAAGAAGATGTAGACCACCAGCGACACGGCGATAACCGCGGTGACGTAGGTAATGAAGTTGCCGACTTGGCCGGTCTTCAGCGCCCCCTGGTACAACAGCGGCGCGGTGCCACCGAACAACGAATTGGCCAGCGCGTAGCCCAAGCCCACTCCCAGCGCGCGCACGTGAGTCGGGAACAGCTCCGCCTTCACCACCGCGTTGATTGAGGTGTAGCCAGTGAGGATGACGAAGCCTACCGCCAGGATCAGGAAGGCCGCGCCGGCGTCGCTCTGCCTGGGCAGCGCACCGATCATGTACCAGGTGTAGAGCACGCCGCCAACGCCGAAAAACACCAGCAGGCTTTTGCGCCCGATGAGGTCCGACAGCCAGCCACCGACGGGCTGCAATACCATCAGCAATGCCAATACGCCCAAGTTGATCCACGTGCCAGTAATCACGTCGTCGCCGGCAAAGGCGGCCTGGATCATCTTTGGGCCGTTGACCGAATACGTATAGAACGCCACGGTGCCGCCGGCGGTGATCAAGAAGCACAGCAACAGCGGCCGCCATTGGTTCACGAACAGCTCGCGCATCGAACCGGACGCCTTGGCCGTGCCTGCCCTTGCCGCTTCAATGAGGTTCTCGCCTAGCGATTCGTCCATGCTACGGCGTAGCCAGAACACCACGATCGCGGCGACGCCACCGATGCCGAACGCCACGCGCCAACCCCATTCGGAAACCTCCGATTTATCCAGGAAGCTCAACATCAATAGCAGCGTCAACTGCGCCAGCACGTGGCCACCTACCAAAGTGACGTAGTGGAACGACGACAGGAAACCGCGGTGGCGGGGAATGGCGGCCTCGGACATATAGGTGGCGCTGGTGCCGTACTCGCCGCCAGTGGCGAAACCCTGCAGCAGGCGAGCGAGCAGCAGGATCAATGCCGCGCCGATGCCGATACTGGCAGCGGTGGGCGTGATCGCGATGACGAAGGAACAGGCTGCCATCATGCTGATCGAAACAGTCAGCGCTCGACGACGGCCATAGCGGTCCGCGAAGCGGCCGAAGTACCAGGCGCCGATCGGGCGCATGAGAAAGGTCGCCGCGAAGATCGCCCAGACGTAGATGGTCGAGTTCTTGTCTTCCGGCGAAAAAAACTGCGACTCGAAGTAGGTCGCGAACACCGAATACACGTAGACATCGAACCACTCGACCAAGTTGCCGGCCGAGCCTTTGAGCGTATTGGACACCGAGCGCCGCAGAGCGGACACGGGCACGGGCGAGGGCGCGACGGGTAAATCGACAGCGCTACTCATTGGGATCGCCTCTTGCGGTCTGTGCACCCTATGCCCGGATGACGCGATGAGGTGCGTGTTCACGGACGATCGTGCGGGACCGCTACCTTACGACACCCGTACGAAGAGGTAGATAAGACCATCTGGCTAGGCACTGGCGCGGGTGCTGCTGGCCTGGATGTGTTTCACCTGACCCGGCGCCTGATTACCTGATCTTCGTACTGCGGCAATGCATATGAAAAAACCCGCGCTGTGGCGGGTTCTGTGTGGATTTGCGGATGGTCGGGACGGCCGGATTTGAACCGGGCGCCTCAAACCTGCTGGATCAAGAGGTTAGGCTTCAAGCCACGCTCGGCATCCGTAGCAAGCGTCGCCTGCTCTTACCGATCATGTACTTGCCCGTCACCAGATCAACCCGTACGTAGCAACTCCACGTGCTTCAAAGTGTAGCAGCACCGGGGTGTAGTGTCGGGTTCAAGCGCGCGCTGTCCCCATCGAGTGGGGCCTTGAAGACGGCCGAGCTTGCTACAGAAGCCAGCCAGAAGCGATCTGGCGTTCGTCCGAATTGGGACGTTGCGTTACTGCTAAAAATTGAAGGTGCCATGCCGGTCGCTTGCCAGTGGCTTTGGTGTCATTCCAGCTATCGGATATGCCGTCGGGTCTACCACCGAACATCTCTTGATGCGGACGACCCTCGATCAGCACACTCGAAGTCTTAGGTGAGGGCCGGGAGCAGCTATCCGTTGCCCCCGATCTGCAAGAAGCGCCCGGCGCACTCCATACAGGCGTGCCTTGTATGAAGCAAAACGCGTCCGTGTCGGGATACAAGAAACTGAACGGATGGTTTATCATCTGTTCAGTTTCAGACCACGCTCAGCTATCGGGTTGCCGACGTTCGTAGGCGTGGATGCCAGCTTGAAGCTGGTAGGCCTATGAAGATCCCGACCAAGGCCAGCGGTGCGGTTCCCTAAACGGGGTCGCGGCAACCGTGTCGGCAATGCCCCCTTGCCGCCTGGCGATCAGGCAAGGATCGGCAAACAGATTAGTGCCGCAATGATCGAGTACCTGAAAGGGGATGACTCTCCTCGCAGTTGGGCTGCCTTCAACCTCGCGCTCGTGGGGTTGGGGGCGGTATGCCTCCTGCGGGGATGTTAAATGAGGAGAAAAGAGTGGAGAGAAGTAAGCAGGACAAAATTAACAGCTTCGAAGTATCTGGGCCGATAAGCCACGAAGACATTAGAGGTACCAAGTCAATCTTTCTCAAGTCCGACACGAACGCGGGCAGCAATTACGAATCTGCGCTTTTCGACAAACGCATAGCAACGTACCACTTGGTGGACGTGACAACAGGAAAACCGATTGGCTACGTGGCCATTAAGATGCAGTTGGAGTATCTCGGCTCCGACTGCCCTGCAAACGCATTTTTCGCTGTGCATTATGTGTATGTGATGCCGCAATACCGGGGATTGGGACTCAGCGGGCTCCTGCGCAAGAAGGTTGAGGAAACAGTACTTGAATGGCTCGCAGAACAACGTCAGTCAATCACAACGGAACTACGATGCATGTCCGCCTCTGAGGCAATCAGTTCCGATGGACTACGGTTCCTACGGAAACTAGATAGCGCCCTGCTTTCGTGGTGTGGCCAGCACCGTGTAGAACTCATGACATCAATTCCGGCGCCATAAAGATAAAGCGGTAGCCAAGGAGACCCGATATCGAAGGAAAACAACTTCAACCCCGATCAATTGCTGCTACGAGATCGGTTTACCGCATACCAACCGCAATTGAACCTCATGCGTTGGACGTTTGAACCTAAGGCCCGGTTCGCCGATCACATAGGCACGGGCCAGCTGTAGCGGGACTTTCTGCGCTTGTATAAAGTACTGCCGCTGCCTTGCAACATACAAACCGACAAACTTTGTCATTGAATCAGGTTCTTTCTGGAAGTCTTCCCCGCCAGATCAGCACAGGAGAACGAACATGGGTGTTCCAATGGATACTTGGTTCGATGCTTTGGTAGCGGAACATCCCGATGCCGAAAAATATCGCCCAAATATGGATCGCATCATTGAAATGTACTGGGAAGAAACGAATGACCGAGCCTCCTGGGAGGAGAAGGCAAAGAAATTAAAACTTATTCTTGATGACGTTTTAGACGGCGACAAGCGACTAATCGCACGACGACAGCGAGAGAAGGAAGCCAATGCGGCCCACTATGAAAAAGCATCGGGGTACGCCAATCTTATTGTTTCAGCTGGTTATGCCGCCCTGATCGTCGCTTGGAGCACTACATTTCGAGACATCGACAAAAGCTACGCGATGATTGTTGGTGCGCTCGCGCTGACTTCGTTGCTGCTATTTATAGGATGGGAAATCCTAAAGATGATTGCATCGGCACTTGAGATCAGCAGACGCGCGACGATCCTCGCTAAGGCTGATAGTGAATTACTCGATGCGCTGGAGGCCGATCTTGATAGAAATTCACCACTTAACTCGATAATCGAGCGCGGATGGATATGGCAGCTATTTCTGGCCCTTCCGACCGGGCTCGCTTCCGGCGTTATCTTAATTGTGCAAGTCTTTAAGACATACGCGGGTTTGTAAAACAATCCTTCAAGAATCGCTTCATGGCGAGGCAGATAAGCTGCCGTTGAAATTGATGCCGAGTTCGACTTCCAAGTTCCTGCTAACAGCATCTACTGTGTCTTGCTCCACACCTGTTAGTTCCACGCGCCACGTGCGCGACACCGCCTCCGAAAGATTCTTTGCTGAATATCTTACGGTCACTCCTCCAACGACGGTCCTCTCCGCGTCGACGGGCGCGCGCACATGGAACGAAAACTCTTCCTCACCTATGCCGTGCCGCAGTTCACTGCACTCACCCTGGCAATGCTCAGAGAAACTTCTGGGCTTGTCAAAAACCCAAACCATCTCACGTCCAGCTAGCGCGCGAGGCGCCACGACATCGATGATTGAATTTAATCCGTACCGAGCGAGATCATGCGAGTACATATCAGGCACGGAGTAGATTCGGCCCATCACAAACTGCCGCATTGTAGGCGGCTGCTTGAAGCCGAATCCAAGCTTAGAAGCCTGTTCGGTATGCGCTCGCTCCTCGACAAGGCCAAACTCACCTGCCGATGAAATATCAACAATCAGGTGTTCAGCAGATGATGAGCCACTGTTCCGAATTCGTAGCGAGAGCGATATAGGATTTACCTTCGCATTCAAAATAAGGGCAGCGCGTCGGATTCTCTCTCGTATGTGCTGCTCCCAAAGCAATCTTGCCTGCTGGTAGCTGTCCCGGTCTTTGTGAAGGATGACAGCTACTGTCCCAAGCTCAGTTCCATCGTCCACCGGGAACTTGCTTATAAGTGCGCCCATGAATTCTTCAACGCATTCGTCGGTCAAGTCGGGATAGTAAGGGAAGGACCCTCTTACAACATCCACTTCCCTATCATCTTGTAAAATGGCAAGCTCGATTGATGGGCACAAGTTTTGCAACTGCGAGACCTGCGATCGGAGCGACGATATAAGGCGATCACGCTCGTCTGGCTCCGGAGCCAACCTCCAGCTTTCTGGCGCCAAAATGCTTCGAAGACCGATTTTTCGCGCCAGTCGAGTTGCGATGGTGTCGTCACCTATCAAGGTGAAATCCGAATCTTCGAATTCTCGCGCGCAGGCCAGTGCTTCTTCCGCAATCCGTGCATCTGGCTTCGAATAGTCCAGATCGGATGGCTTTTCTCTTAACGGGTCCAAATGGGGCGCCAAGACCAACGTAACGGACAGACCTCTGTCGCGCATATGTACTTGGTCGCTTTCACCACTAACAAGCGGTCTTATGATCTCAACTATTCGACGCGCCTTTCTTGCGCGTCGCCCATTGCCGTCATGCTTGTGATTGTCGAGCTCACGTAATACTTCGTCTAAGAGAACGATTTCTATCGTCGCATCTGACGTTATTTCCTGCCAAGGAATCTCGCTTAAAGACTGGAAATGCAGGAGAAAATTTGTGTCGGGTGCGTAGCGCATTGTCATGAAGACCCGTTAAAGCTGCGCAGCCTGTTCTAACCTCGTAACCCACGAACCAAACTGAGGGCATTCGATCCTCATTCGAGCAAGCCCGATTTCAAGCGCGGCAAGGTTTCCATACAAAGGTTTTTTGGTAACCTTCAATCAATAGCTCGACGCGCTTGGACGGAGCGGTAGCTGGAGAATCATTGATTTCCTCTGGTGATCCGAACTGGTTCCTTACCAACTGCATAGCCCCTGCCAAATCCGAACGACCGACACCCTTCGCGAACGCCACGCAGTCGCTAAAAAGTAACGCCTCAAACTCATGCATCAAGACAAATGGAACAAAGCGCGCTGCTTGTAAGTCGCTACCTAACTCGCCAACTATGTCTGCATATAGCTGGTCCTGAATGAGAGCAGCTTTATTCGCGTGAGCCAGGGCGCATGCCGCGTCCCTTCCCGGCCAAGCCCCGTCACCAGACTTAGGCATTGCGTAATAGTCAACCATCAACGTTGATACAGCCCCATCATCTTCCTGTAGATGCCGTATGACGTCTCGTTTTACTGCCTGCCAAGGCTTAACACCCCCGCGCCTCGCGCGCTGGCGAGCATTACCAAAAAGACGTGCGCCTACAACTGTGTATCCGTTCTCGTACAAATGTTCGGCCAAGACCTCATTGACGAATGTCTCTTCGGTCTGCCCTTCCACATGAACAAGCAGCCGCGTCATGTCCTATGCCTTTGCGGCCGGCCACCCAGTTGATTCTTTTCCCATAGCTGCCCGAGGCTGTAGTCTTCAAGCCAACTTTCCAAGTTCGGAACATCTAGTCTTGTGAGTACTGTCCCATCATCGACGCGGTCTGCAATCAACACATCCTCTGGGTCAAAATGGTCTAAAAGAAGGGGCGACTGCGTCGAAACGATTACCTGCGTCTGAGCTGATGCTTGTCGGATAAGTGATGCGAGCAATGTTATCGCGTAAGGATGCAGACCCAACTCCGGCTCATCAACTAGTACGACGGAAGGTCGATAGACCACCGGCTGGAGCAACAAGGTAGCTAGCGCAACGAAACGTAGAGTACCGTCGGATAGAGATGCCGAGCCAAAATACTGATCTGAATCCCGGTGCTTCCAAGCCAGTCTAATAGATTCATCATTCAGTGGGTCTGGGCGCAGAACAAAATCATCAAAGAAGGGTGTGACTTGCTGAACCGTCCTACGAATAAGGTCATAGGTCTCTTCGTGCTTCTGTTGGAGAAGATACAAGAAAGCCGCGAGGTTAGAACCGTCCGGCCTTAGGAACTCGTTATCGTGCAGCTGCGCTGTCTTTCGAAGAGGTGACGTGGCGCTTGTGTCATGCACATGGAATATTCTCCAGCTTCCCAAGCGCGCACGAACCCAGCTTGGCGTTTTCACAAGTCTACTGTCACTGATACCTGCCTCTCGCCCGCCATCTACCGGCTGGAGCGCGTCGTCCCAAGGATGCGGATACCGATCCTTATCCCAGAACATCACCGTTTCCTGGGCTACGTAGAGGCTGTCATCAGCGGTAGGTTTGAGTGTGATTCGGTACTGGTTCTGGCCATCCAGAAAAGAAACATGGATGACTATTTCCGAGGTCACCTTGGAGCCGAAGTGAAGAATCTGCTCAGCGCCTCCGGATCGCCTCACGTAGTCCTGGAGCCTTCCTTCACGGAGGGAGTGCAGAAACGAAAATACGCCAATGAGATTGGACTTGCCGGCGCCATTCGGACCAATGACTACATTGACTGGCCTTAGCTTTACCTCCTGATTAGAGGCAATGCTTTTGAAGCCCGCTACGCTAATGAAATCAATGATTTGGCTAGTCATAATTCAGAGAATAACAGGTTCTGTTTAGTTTGAATCGGGCTGTATTCAATCACTCGGGTCAAATGCGCGATCACCTTTTGCCGTCGAACTAATTACTGACCCGCCGAGAAAGGCCTCGACTCAAGTTGTACAGCCCGCCAGGAGCACGGACACGAAACCGAATCGTGCAGTGCTATGTACCCTTTAATTAGCGCGAGGTACAACCTGATGCTGGTACCTATCACTAACGGCGGATGCTGATACTTACGCTTCCTTTGCTCCACAACTATAGAAGTAAGGAGGATTTCAACTTTTTCACCGCTTGGCTCGCACGTGTTATGTGGCAGACCTTTCAAGCGCAGAACCGCCCCCCCACTAATGCCTTGTAGCGCTTTATGCTGCACATATCGACCCTGATCCACATGCACGCCATGATTGACGAAAGCGAGACTAACCCCATCAATGGGCGTGTCCTGCACCCGAACGCCAACTCTAATTCCATCGTAAAGCTGGAATCCATAGAAAATTGTAGGGACCATGAGAAGAGCGTAGAGCGTTGCTGGAGTGCTTCCGCCGATATCGCGCTGCTCTACCATTGAATGCGGATAGCCCGCGATGATATGCATATCTTCGTCGTCAGGATCTCCCACGTCGCACTCCTGAAATGATCGTTCTTCAAGGTGCTTTGGAACGGGTTGAGAGATTTCAATCACAGCAGCATCGATGGCTACGTGCTCGCCATTCTCTATGAAATCTGACACTTTCTGAACCTTGTTTCGGGTTAGGGTAAATACCTCTCTATCTGCGTAAAGGTGAAGCTCCGCGTCCTCGGGATAATGCAAAAGCTCATCGATTACGTGCGCAGCAGTAAGAAGAAATGTACGTCCCTGTGAATGAAATAGTACGCACGAGCCTATTTGATCCTCAAAAGGCTTGTTTGGCTGCACCACCAGCAGCGGAAACACGCGAGTATCAATGCCTTTCAAACCGCGCATAACCGGTTCGGTACGCTGCGCCTCGCGTAGTGCTTCGCCACTTCTCAAATATTCTTTAAGCTCTGCACGCCGCATGTCGCCCCTCCCGTGCCTAGAAATGTTGCCCAATTAACCAATGAACTGCTGATTCCTGTAGCAACCTACTGAATCAAAGCTCCGTCCAAAACCGTTGTATTTGATGGAGACAATCATCACTTTGCGTTGATCGACAAGCAGCTGCATTGAACTTGCGTACTTGCAGTAGTGGACGCGACATTGTCGTCATGATCCGGCCTAGCAATATGCCAGTCAATTCAACCTTGATTATGCTGTTCAAGCCAAGCCACGACCTCGCCCCAGTTGTTGTCCTTCGCATACCGCAAGAACTGACCACCCTCGTCGTCCATCAATTTGAAGTCGGTACCAGCTCGCAAAAGCATCATCGCTATCTCTTCATTTTGGGCACTGCCTAATGCAGGCAGGTCGTAATCGCCGGGCGTGGAAGCGTCAAGACCCTGATCGAGCAAGTAGCGGACGAACTCCACATCTCCAGCTTCCGTCGCGATGTGCAACAGGGTGTCTCCATTCGCGGCCCGCGCTTTAATGTCGCACCCCTGCTCCACTAACCACCTCGCTATCGCGAGACCTTCCCAGTCGTCGTCCCCGTACGGACGCCTTAGTGCAAGGGTGATGGCAGAACGCTTGGCATTTTTTTCAGGGTCACCCGCATCATCGTCGAAGCTCAGTGCGGGATGCGGTCTTGTTCCTGCGACTCCCCAGATTGTCTTTACGGCATCTAGCCGGCCACCCTCGACTGCCGCTTTGAATGCCGCATCGATCTTCGCCTGGTCGCGCTTGCCACGGGTATCCAGCAGACCCCGATCGACAAGGGGAGTCAGCAACAGGTCACGGTGATTCCTAAGTGCGGACTCAAGCAGCGGGCCGGGCGCACTCATGAATCCTGCCTCAGGCTCACCCGTAACGATCAGAGGCGCCCCAAGCTTGACCAATTCAAGCATTGCAGCTTGGTCTTGTGTTTCATCACTGGATACAGCGCGCGCCAGCAACTCGGCACCCTTTTGCGTGTCGAAGGGAAAACCGGCGGCCTGCAAGCTACTCAAACTCTCAGTGGTTAGATGAACCCACTTGTCAGTACGTGCCGCCTTATCAACCTCGTCTTCGAACTGCGAGACGGTTGCTGGCATGCCCACCATTTCCCCGACGTAGTCAGATATGGTCTTTGACTGCTTACCCATACGCAGTGTTAGCACGTAGGTCGGATTGTCAGTAATTGGCGCGTTGTACTCGGAACGGACAGACCAGAGGTTCTTGTCACGCAGGCTCGCAACGAGCCTCCTCACTTCATCCTTAGGGACGAAGAATTCATGTTCACCTTGCACATCCACGTAGCGACTACCGCAGTAGACAACTCTGCCGGTCCCATAGATATCCACGCGGTAGCTCGGACATGTTCCGTAGCACCCCGTCCGCTCAAGACTGATGTGCACCTCTTCCAAGGGAACATCCGGCAATGGAATCGACTTCTCGGGTAATTCTTCCTCGCGGACCTGCTCCTCTATGAGGACAGCTACCGCTTTACCATTGCGTTCGAAGGGCTGGTACCGCAGGTCAGCCAAGGATTGCAATGCTGCGAGCCGCTTGGCATTTAACTCCTGAGGTCTGTCAAAAGTGTCCTTGGCTACGTAGCAGGCGACCTTTCCTGATTCATCGATACGAAGTGTCAGCGACAGACCCCAGTCTTCGCGCGCTGTGCCAAATGGGTAGTTGATCGATGGCAACTGACCATTCCGGTGAGTTTCCACCTGCTTGCCCTCCACCTTCGGGACCAGAAGCTGGCGATCGGTGCACACACTTAGATCTTTCTTAACTACTGGGCTGGGCGCCGGGGTGCATGCCTGTGTAGACAGAACGAGAATCGCTGTAAAGGACAGTCTGCTTGCCAAGGGTGCCATGTTGCGTCCTTATCTCAGGCGGGAAGTATCCAAACCTTTGTACGTCAATGCCTCAACCATTGCCTTGCGCTGGTCTACCATCAACTGGCGTGTGCTGCCGTACTTGGCAGTCATGGAAGCAATACCGGTATCGTGGCCCACAACAAGGGCAATCTCATAGTCCGAATGGCCAGCCAACCGCAGTCGTTCGACTACGCCATGGCGAAAGCGATGGAATCCCCCTCGGATGCCGTCATCTTTGATCCCCAAACGGGCTATGAACTTTCGGAACCTCTTGCCGGCAGCTTCTGAACGCCGCCCGTTCCTGTCAAGCGGGATCTCCGGAAATAGGACTTCGTGGCCTTGCTGACGCAGTCGATCCACACGGGCCAGGAATCCGACACCAAGTACTTGTGAGTGGATCGGTACGATGCGTGCGGAAGCCTTTGTCTTCAAGCTCTGTTCGATTGCATCTGCGGTGATGTTAAGCACCCACTGATCGCCGATCTGCTGGATGTCGTCAAGCCGCAGCTGGGTCAATTCGTTGAGTCTGCACCCAGTAAAGGCTGCGAGTAATGGCAACCAGAAACGATAGTCCCTTACCTTGTGCGACCCCGGCAGCAGTTGGTTCCGTTCCGATTGGCAACCAACGAAGCTCGGGCTGTGGAATATCTTGACAATCTGTTCGTCCGAAAACTCACTAACAGTCGTCGGCTTGTTCTTGGCAGACGGCGCACTGGTTGCGAAGTTCGCAGCATCTACGCCGTCCACGTTGTTAGCCATCCACTTTCCGAACGCACTCATGTGCGAAAGTCGGAGTCGCACTGTCTTGTCAGCCAGCGACGCAGACGTCGACTTTGCCCTCGAAAGGATCTGACTCACCGTCTGACCGGGGAAGTCCCGCGCGGCGTTCGGCGGGAGCTTTACCAGTGCCTGCTTGAAAGCGGCCATGTCCTTCTTGCGGTACTCCGTAGGCTCCTTCAAACCGCACACCTCCACGAATTGCGTAACGTTGCGTACGCGTTCGAGCCGACCTGACTCACTTAGCTTTGGGAATCGTTCGGACAGGTAGTCTTCGTGCAGCTGGATTATGTCCTGCCTCACCCTCGTGGCGCTGGGCTGGGCCGGCATTGAAGCCTCGTGTGCCTTGCGCGCGGGTGTCTCGCTAGCTTCCAAAGGCACCAGCCCGCTCTGCTTTAGTGGAGCGTCCCAGCGTCCAAGCACCTCGGCCTGTGTGAGCGGCACGTAGGTAGTGTCGGCGATAGCCGACTCTGCGTCGTCCAGCGCCTCGATCCAAGCCGCTTGGAGCAAGCGGGCCAAATGACGGTATTCAGGTCCGTCCTCTACGATCTTGAAACCGTTCACCTTGGCAATATGGCCGATGAATCCGTCGACGGACTTCGGGTCCATCGCCTTGAGCTCAGTCCAAAGTCGGGTTCGAAGCTCGGCCCGATCCTCGTCCATTTCGGCTGCACTGCCGACCAGCCATTCGAGGTGATATAGGCGACTGGCCCGAAGGGTCTCATCTGCGTCGTATCCAGACGCAACGGCAGCAGTCAGCTCTGCACCAGCGCGCGCAACGTCGGATGGCGAGGCGAGTTCCTGTAGGCGCTCATTGAGGAGGGAAGCCTTCACCGTGTCGCGGAACAGGGCTCCAGCGTGCCGAAGCTGGTCTGGGGTCGGTACCGGTCGGGCCCCAAAAGCCTGACGTTCGTCCTCGAAGCCTTGCAGGACTTCCGCACGCGCGTGGGCCAACCGGAGCTGGGCGGCTTTGGCGTCCCCAGTGCCGAGTGATTTCCAGACTTCGCGAGTGCTACGTTTCCCAAGCTCCTTGCGGATCGCGAGAATGTCTTTGGGCACAGCGATACGCAGGGTCCACGTGCCGCCCCTGAGGAACATATTGGCTTCTTTGCGCATTGCAGACTCCATCGGGTGAGATTATCCGACGTGGCTATGCGACGTTGCAGGTGGATGTAGCAGCAAGACGGGGAGCCTGAAACTGCACTCCCGCTACTAATCCGATCAATCACTTACGATTCGCGATTGGTCGGGACGGCCGGATTTGAACCGACGACCCTCTGCCCCCCAGGCAGATGCGCTACCAGGCTGCGCTACGCCCCGAACTAAGCAAATCACCCCGCCTTGCGACGGGCGGCAATTATAGCCGCATTTCCGGCCATTCTCCCAGCGGGGCTGCGGATCAACGTCGCAACAGCTGCAGGATTTCTTCCAGCTCCATGCGCACCTGCTTGACGATCTGGTTGCTGAGTGCCGATTCCTGCTTGGCACCCTCGCCTTCCAACCGCAGCCGCGCGCCACCGATGGTGTAGCCCTGCTCGTACAGCAGGCCGCGGATCTGGCGCACCATCAGCACATCATGGCGCTGGTAGTAGCGACGATTGCCGCGGCGCTTGACCGGTTCCAGGCTAGGAAATTCGGTTTCCCAATAACGCAGCACGTGCGGCTTGACGTCGCACAGCTCGCTGACTTCGCCGATGGTGAAATAACGCTTCGCCGGTATCGGCGGAAGTTCGCGATTACTGCCCGGATCCAGCATATGTCTCCACCCGCTCCTTGAGTTTCTGGCCTGGCCTGAACGTCACGACCGTACGCGCCGAAATTGGAATCTCTTCACCCGTCTTGGGATTGCGACCAGGACGCTGGTTCTTGCGCCGCAAGTCGAAATTGCCGAAACCTGACAGCTTCACCTGCCTGCCCTGCTCCAACGCTTCGCGCAGCACGTCGAAATACGCGTCCACGAATTCCTTGGCCTCACGCTTATTCAGCCCGACTTCGTCGAACAGACGCTCGGCCATTTCGGCCTTGGTCAGTGCCATGGGTACTGCTCCCCTGTTGCCAGCCTTGCTATCGCATTCGCATGTTTCATCCGCGGATCCTGGCGCCGTGTTCTCGCTCTATGGCAGCCATGGCCGTGGAAACGACTTCATCCACGTCGCGTTCGGTCAGGGTGCGTGAGTTGTCCTGCAAAATCAAGCCCATAGCCAGGCTTTTGTGCCCCGATTCGACCCCCTGCCCCACGTACCGGTCGAACAGCAGCAAATCCCGCAACAGCGGGCCTGCGGCGGTCCGGACCGTGGCCGCAATAGCCGCCCACGGGGTCTGGTCGGCGACGACGAACGCCAGGTCCCGGCGGACAGACGGGAAGCGCGACAACTCCGTGGCCCGCGGTAATGAACGCGCCGCCAGCGGCAGCAGATCGACTTCGAACGCGAGTACATCGGCATCCAAGTCCAGGCTGCGTTGCAACCGTGGGTGCAACTGCCCAATCCAGCCGATCAGCTGGCCATCGCGGTAGATATCGGCGGACCGGCCCGGATGGCCAAAACCGCGCTGCGACGGACGGTATTCCAACGTAGCGCCAGCCGCGGCAGCCAAGCTGTCCAAGTCGCCCTTCAGGTCGTGAAAATCCGCCACGCGAGCAGGCTCACCCCACTGCTCAGTCTTGGCATCACCACAAATCGCACCCGCAACACGCAAAATCTCAACAGGCGCTTCACCTTTCCCTGATTCCCGACTCTCGGTTCCCGTCTCCTGGCTCCTAAACACATTGCCGAGTTCGAACAGCCGCACGCGTCCTGCTTGCCTTGCCGCGTTGCGCTGCACTGCCGATACCAGCCCGGGCAGCAACCGGGTGCGCATCACGCCCAGTTCCGCACTCAGGGGATTGGCCAAAGGAACAGCGCCCTCGCTCGCGCCCCACTGCGCCAGTAGCGCGGCATCGACGAAGGCGTAATTGACGGTTTCCAGATAATCACGCGCAGCGAGCTGACGGCGCACTGTCGATGCTTCCAGCTGCATCTCGGTCGGCGAAACGAGCCGCGTAGCGCTGCCGGGCAAGGTGGTGGGTATGCGATCGTAGCCATGGATGCGAGCCAGCTCTTCGATCAAATCCTCTTCGATGGCGATATCGAAGCGCCGGCGCGGCGCCACGACGCTCCAACCATCCGGCACCGCCGCGGTCTGCATGCCCAATGCACGCAGGATGCGTTCGATGTCGCTGTCGGCGATCTCGATGCCTAGCAGCCGTGCGACACGGGCGCGGCGCAGATGGATGGCAGCGGGCGCGGCCAGATGCTCGGGAAGCTCAGCGGTAGTCACAGGACCTGGCGTGCCGCCCGCCAACTCGACGATCAGCCGGGTGGCGACTTCAATCGCCTGCGCCGGCAGATCCGGATCCACGCCACGTTCGAAGCGGTGCGAGGCGTCCGTATGCAGACCTAGCTTGCGGCCACGGCCAATGATGGCGGAGGGAATCCAATGCGCGGCTTCCAGGAATACATTGCGCGTTGCATCGGTCACACGAGTGTCGTAGCCGCCCATGATTCCGCCAAGCGCGACTGCGCGGCCGGCCGTGCCGCCTTGGCTGCTGTCGGACACCACGAGGAAATCATCGTTGAGCGATACCGTACGGCCATCCAGCAGTTTCGTTTCCTCGCCGTCCCGTGCATGTCGCACGACGATGGGACCCACCAGCATGTCGCGATCGAATGCGTGCATCGGTTGCCCGAGCTCCAGCATCACATACTGGGTGACGTCGACCAGGAAGCTGATCGGCCGGACGCCACTACGGCGCAAACGCTCGGCCATCCACACCGGCGTGGCGATGTTGGCGTTCACACCTTCGATCACGCGCCCGGCGAAGCGGGGCACTTTGGCCCCGGCGCTTAGTTCGATTGTCAGTGCGCTGTCGATGAGCGCCGGCATCGGCGTGGCGTCGAAAGCGACAACATGGCTACCGAAAGCTGCCGCCACGTCATACGCGATGCCGCGCACCCCGAAACAGTCAGCGCGATTGGGGGTGAGCTTGATCTCGATGCTGGCGTCCGGCAGGCCCAGGTATTCGGCGATGGAAGCACCGATCGGCGCGTCGCCCGGCAACTCCAACAGACCGGAGGCATCCGCATCAATGCCCAGTTCCTTGGCCGAACACAACATGCCGTTGGATTCCACACCACGCAGCTTCGTCGCCTTGATGCTTATGCCGGCAACGTTCGCACCCACCATTGCCAGCGGTGCGATCAAGCCCGGTCGCGCATTCGGCGCACCACAGACGATCTGCAGCAACTCGCCTTGTCCTGCATCGACCTGGCAAACCTGCAGGCGATCCGCTTCCGGATGCTTGGCGCAATCGACGATGCGAGCCACCACGACTTGAGCAAGGTTTTCGCCTAGCGCAACGACCTCTTCCACTTCCAGGCCAATAGCCGTCAGCGTAGCGGCGAGTTCTTCGCGCGTCGCATCGGTGGGGACGTGGCTGCGCAGCCAGTTTTCAGAGAATTTCATCGTGAAGCCGGGAATGGGGAATGGGGAATGGGGAATCGAAAAACAGGAAGCTGGCTGGCTGCGGGAAATCGGAGCAGAGATGGGATGGCTTGCTCTGCCAATTCCCTATTCCCCATTTCCGATTCCCGGCTTTCAAGCGAACTGCCTGAGGAATCGCACGTCGTTTTCGAAGAACGCACGCAGGTCGTTGACGCCGTAGCGCAGCATGGCGAAGCGTTCCACGCCCATACCGAAAGCGAAACCGGTGTAGCGTTCCGGATCGATGCCGCAATTCTTCAACACGTTGGGATGCACCATGCCGCAGCCCAGCACTTCCAACCAGCGCGTGCTGCCATCCGGCTGCTGCCAGGCGATATCGACTTCCGCACCGGGTTCGACGAACGGGAAATAGCTGGGGCGGAAACGCATCTCGAAATCGCGCTCGAAGAATGCGCGCACGAACTCGGTCAGCGTGCCTTTGAGATCGGCCAGGGTGGAATGCTCGTCCACCAGCAGGCCTTCCACCTGATGGAACATCGGCGAATGGGTCTGGTCGCTGTCGCTGCGATAGACCTTGCCAGCAGCAATCATGCGCAACGGGGGTGCGTGTTCGCCCATGTAGCGCACCTGCACGCCGGAGGTGTGCGTGCGCAGCAGGCGACCATCGCCAAAATAGAACGTGTCATGCATCGCGCGCGCCGGATGGTGCGGCGGGAAATTCAGTGCTTCGAAGTTGTGCCAGTCGTCTTCGATCTCTGGACCGTCGGAGAGTTCGTAGCCCAGTCGGCCGAAAATGTCGGCGATGCGTTCCAAGGTACGGCTGATCGGGTGCAGGCCGCCGCGGGTGGCGTTGCGCCCGGGCAGCGTGATGTCGATGGTCTCGCCAGCAAGACGAGCGTCCAGGGCTGCATCTTCCAGCACGATCTTGCGCGTGGACAGCGCCTCGGAGATTGCGTCGCGCGCACGGTTGATGGCCTCACCAGCCGCCTTGCGTTGATCGGCTGGCAGTGTGCCCAACTGCTTTAGCTGCGCGGTGATGCTGCCGTGCTTGCCGAGCAATGCTACACGCAGGTGTTCCAATACATCGGGCGCCTGCGCGGATGCGATGTCGGCCAGCGCTTGAGTAGACAGGGTTTCGATATCGCTCATGAATTACCCGGATTAATTTGTACGTCCCTGGTGTGCCGGCATGCCGGTACCACTCCTACAAGACTGGGCGACACAAAAAACAATGGGGAAGGACTTGCGCCCTTCCCCACGTGTTCGGCGATGAACTGCCAATACTGCTTTACGGTGGAGATCGCTGGCTTACGCCGCGAGCGCGCCCTTCGCTTTTTCAGCCAGGGCCGCAAAACCCACCGGATCGTGCACGGCGATGTCCGCCAGCACTTTGCGATCCAGGGTGATGCCAGCCTTGAGCAAGCCATTGATGAAGCGGCTGTAGCTCATGCCGTTGATGCGGGCAGCCGCGTTGATGCGGGTGATCCACAGCGAGCGGAAATTGCGCTTCTTCTGCTTACGGCCGATATAGGCGTACTGACCGGCCTTGATGACGGCCTGGTTGGCGACGCGGAAGACTTTGCGACGGGCGTTGTAGTAGCCCTTCGCCAGCTTCAGGATTTTCTTGTGACGGCGGCGTGCCGTTACACCACGTTTAACTCGTGCCATTTCTCAGTCCTCAGAGGTACGGAAGCATACGGTCAAGACGGCTGCTGTCCTCGGCGCGAATGATATTCGTGCCGCGGAGGTTGCGCTTCCGCTTGGTCGTCTTCTTGGTGAGGATGTGGCTCTTGTTGGCGTGGCCGCCTTTGTACTTGCCGGAAGCGGTCTTCCGGAAGCGCTTGGCCGCCGCCCGATGGGTCTTGATCTTGGGCATTGCGATGTCCTTAGGGAGTTTTCTGTCACTGACCTGGGCGGCGGCTTTACCCCACTGGGGCTGCCACGCTTTCCATCCTGCCCAAACCGGCTTGTAAGTTGCTGATTCCTAGGGAATCGCAACAGGTTCCATGATGCCGCGAACGGCAACCCGATGAACTGGGCCGCGTATTATGCCTGGGACTGGATTCCCTTGCAAATCAGGAGGTTTCGGTTACCGGAGCTCAGCAGGAAGCGGCTTTCGGCTTCGAGCAGCGCCCCTCGTTGTAGGAGCGGCGTCCCGCCGCGAGCTCTTCCCTTCAGATCGCGGTAGAAGCTTAAGAGCTCGCGGCGGGACGCCGCTCCTACAAGGCGGGAAAGCCCCCCTCAACGGCGAAGAGCGCCTTGCGGCGCTCTCCACCTCTTCCGCTTCCCGCGAATGGGGAGAACGGTTGGTATCAGCAGCCCAAAGCCGCTGACATCACTTCTTCTTCGGCGCGATCATCATGACCATCTGACGGCCTTCCAGGCGCGGACGGGACTCGATGACGATCTCGTCGCCCAGTTCGGCCTCGATGCGAGCGGCCATTTCGCGGCCGAGCTCCTGATGGCTCATTTCGCGGCCACGGAAACGGATGTTTACCTTGACCTTGTCGCCTTCCTCAAGGAAGCGGCGGATGTTGCGCATCTTGATCTGGTAGTCGCCTTCGTCGGTGACCGGCCGGAACTTGAGTTCCTTGATCTCGACCTGCTTCTGCTTCTTCTTGGCCGCGTTGGCCTTTTTCTGCAGTTCGAACTTGTACTTGCCGAAATCCATGATGCGGCAGACGGGTGGATCCGCCTGCGGCTGGATTTCGACGAGGTCCATGCCGGACTCTTCCGCCAGTGCCAGTGCTTCGTCGCGCGACAGCACGCCGACCATTTCACCGTCGGCGCCGATCACGCGCACACGCGGCACGCGGATTTCGTTGTTCTTACGGTTTTGCTTGTTGTCAGGGATGCTGATGTTGCAGTCTCCAAAGAGAATCGATCCGGCCCTTCTAGGCCGGGACTGTTCCTACGCGGCGTGCTTCCACACGGTCCGCTTACAGTGCGTGCTCACCACGCAAACGTTCGGCGAAGGCGGCGACGGACATTGTGCCTAAATCTTCGCCGGAACGGGTACGGACGGCGACAGCGCCATTTTCCTTTTCGCGGTCGCCTACGACCAGCAGGTAGGGCACCCGCTGCAGCGTATGCTCGCGAATCTTATAGCCGATCTTCTCGTTCCGCAAATCGGCCGTGACCCGGAAACCTTGATTTGAAAGGGTTTTCCGGACTTGGTCCACATAGTCGCCCTGGGCGTCGGTGATGTTCATGACCACGGCCTGCTGAGGAGCCAGCCAAGCGGGGAACGCACCAGCATGGTGCTCGATCAGGATGCCGATAAACCGCTCCATCGAGCCCACGATGGCACGGTGCAACATGACCGGATGCTGGCGCTGGCTGTTTTCGTCCACGTACTCGGCGCCCAGTCGGCCGGGCATCATGAAATCGACCTGCATGGTGCCCAGCTGCCAGGTACGGCCGATGGCGTCCTTGAGGTGGTACTCGATCTTGGGACCGTAGAAGGCACCCTCGCCCGGCAATTCCTGCCATTCCACACCGCAGCTGCGCAGCGCGGCGCGCAGGGCGGCCTCGGCTTTGTCCCAGGTAGCGTCGTCACCCAATCTCGGTTCCGGACGCAGGGCGATCTTGATCTGGATGTCGGTGAAACCGAAGTCGGCGTAGACCTTCAACGCCTGCTGGTGGAACGCGGTCACCTCGGCTTCGATCTGATCTTCCGTGCAGAAGATATGGCCGTCGTCCTGGGTGAACCCGCGCACGCGCAGGATGCCGTGCAGCGCGCCGGAGGGCTCGTTGCGGTGGCACGCGCCGAACTCGCCATAACGGATCGGCAGGTCGCGGTAACTGTGCAGGCCTTGGTTGAACACCTGCACATGGCCGGGGCAGTTCATCGGCTTGACCGCGTAGGTGCGGTTCTCCGACTCGCTGAAGAACATGTTTTCCTTGTAGTTGTCCCAGTGGCCGGATTTCTTCCACAGGGACACATCCAGTATCTGCGGGCAGCGCACTTCCTGGTAGCCGCTTTCGCGGTAGACCTTGCGCATGTATTGCTCGACCACCTGCCAGATGGCCCAGCCCTTGGGGTGCCAGAACACGAGGCCCGGGGCTTCTTCCTGCAGGTGGAAAAGCTCCTGCTGCTTGCCGATCTTGCGGTGGTCGCGCTTCTCGGCTTCCTCGATGCGCTGGATGTAGGCATCCAGTTGCTTCTTGTCCGCCCACGCGGTGCCGTAGATACGCTGCAGTTGCTCGTTCTTGGCATCGCCGCGCCAATAGGCGCCAGAAATGCGAGTCAGCTTGAATGCTTTCAGGAAGCGCGTATTGGGCACGTGCGGACCGCGGCACATGTCCACGTATTCCTGATGGTAGTACAAGCCCATCGCCTGTTCGTCGGGCATGTCTTCGATCAGGCGAAGCTTGTAGTCCTCGCCGCGGGATTTGAAGACCTCGATGACCTCAGCGCGCGGCGTCACTTTCTTGATGACGTCGTAGTCCTGGGCGATCAGCGTCTGCATGCGCTGCTCAATGGCGGCCAGGTCGTCCGGAGTAAACGGACGCTCGCTGTGGATGTCGTAGTAGAAGCCTTCCGCAATGACCGGACCGATCACCATCTTCACGTCCGGGTACAGCTGCTTGACCGCGTGCCCGACCAGATGGGCGCTGGAATGGCGGATGATTTCCAGGCCTTCCTCGTCCTTGGGCGTGATGATGCGCAGTCTTGCGTCATGGTCGATGACGTCGCTGGCGTCCACCAGCTTGCCATCCACTTCACCGGCCAAGGTCGCCTTGGCCAGGCCAGCGCCGATGGACTGGGCCACCTCCATGACGGAAACGGGGTTTTCGAATTCTCGGCGGCTGCCGTCGGGAAGCGTGATGGTGATCATGGGATATGTGGCTCTTGGTGTAAGAGCGACGTGAGTCGCGATCAGTCTTTCCCGGGAAAGCTTCATCGCGACTCACGTCGCTCCTACAAGGGAAAAGGGGGAACAAACAGCGGGCACAAAAAAACGCCACGAGGGCGCCTGGCGGTGCGGTGCCTCGGGCAATACCTGATTTAGGCGATGGTAGTGCTCATGTCGCACGCTCGGCCGGCGTTTCCGCGGGCCACCTGGTGAGATGAAGATGGTTGCCGGACAAACATCCCACGCTGTGAAAGCGTGGTGGGCGGTACAGGGTTCGAACCTGTGACCCCTACCATGTCAAGGTAGTGCTCTACCGCTGAGCTAACCGCCCGGTTTGCCCTTTGCAGGGGCGCGAATTCTACCTTGGCAGGCGCCGTCAAACAACCAGGATCAGCGAAAGGCAGCGACGGCGGTCCTGGACCGCGGACTTTCGGGCGAGTCCGATGGCAGGTTGCGCCAATAGAGCGGTGAAATAAAACATCGTCCTTGCATCCCTGCGATTTGACTCCCCCTTTGGAAAGGGGGATTGAGGGGGATTTGCTTTCGCTTCGGCGAAGAGCAAATTCTCCGTAGCCCCTTTGAAAGGGGGCAAGAAGGAGGGTTCTGCGGGACTCCCAATTCCCGATTCCCGCCTCTCAACCCGCCAAGCTGGCTTCCTTGAGGCGTTGAATCTGATCGCGAAGGCGCGCGGCATCCTCGAACTCCAGGTCGCGAGCGTGCTGGTACATCTGCTGTTCCAGGGCCTTGATGCGGGCCACGGCCTGCGCGGGATCCAGGACTTTGTATTCGACCGACTCCTCCGCCATTCGGCGGCCCTTGCCGCGGCCACCCTTGGCCTCGCCGGCGCCCTCGCTGCGGGCACCCTCCATGATGTCCACAATGGGTTTGTGCACGGACTTCGGCGTGATTCCGTGCTCGGTGTTGTACTCGACCTGTTTCTCCCGCCGGCGGCTGGTCTCGTCGATAGCGGCCTGCATCGAACGGGTGACCTTGTCGGCATACAGAATCGCCTTGCCGCGCAGGTTGCGCGCGGCGCGGCCGATGGTCTGGATCAGCGAGCCAGTGGACCGCAGGAAGCCCTCCTTGTCCGCGTCCAGAATGGCCACCAGGGAGACCTCGGGCATATCCAGGCCTTCGCGCAACAGGTTGATGCCGACCAGCACGTCGAATTTGCCCAGGCGCAGGTCGCGGATGATCTCCACTCGTTCCACCGTGTCCACGT
The DNA here is from genome assembly GCF_039710385.1 of Pseudoxanthomonas sp. CCNWLY206-1. Lineage (NCBI taxonomy): Bacteria > Pseudomonadati > Pseudomonadota > Gammaproteobacteria > Lysobacterales > Lysobacteraceae > Pseudoxanthomonas > Pseudoxanthomonas sp. CCNWLY206-1. The sequence continues at coordinate 283,656 of NZ_JBDKXI010000002.1, forward strand.
CCGAGTGCAGGTAGCGCACCTTGATGCCGTGTTCGCTGAGGTATTCGGTCAGGTTCTCGGCCATGCGCTTGGTCAAGGTGGTGATCAGCACGCGATCGCCCATGGCGACTCGCGCATTGATTTCCGACAACACGTCGTCGACCTGAGTCCCCACTGGTCGGATTTCCACTTCCGGATCGATCAACCCGGTCGGGCGGACCACCAGTTCGACGATTTCACCGTTGGATTCCCGCAACTCGTACGGGCCCGGGGTGGCGGACACATAGATGCTGCGGGGCGAACGCGCTTCCCATTCCTCGAACCGCAGCGGCCGGTTATCCAACGCGGACGGCAAGCGGAAGCCGAACTCCACCAGCGTTTCCTTGCGCGAACGATCGCCCTTGTACATGGCGCCGATCTGCGGAACGGTGACGTGGGACTCGTCGACCACCAGCAGCGCGTCAGCCGGCAAGTAATCGAACAGTGTCGGCGGCGGTTCGCCCGGCGCCTTGCCGGTCAAATGCCGTGAGTAGTTCTCGATGCCCGAGCAATAGCCCACTTCAGCCATCATCTCGAGGTCGAACTGAGTGCGTTGCGCCAGACGCTGCGCCTCCACCAGTTTGTTCTGGGTGTACAGCAGTTCCAGCCTTTCTTTCAGCTCGGCCTTGATGGTCTCGATCGCCACCAGCACACGATCGCGCGTGGTGGCGTAGTGGGTCTTGGGGTACACGGTGTAGCGCGGCAGCTTGCGCAGCGTTTCTCCGGTCAGCGGATCGAACAGGGTCAGGTTTTCGACTTCGCCGTCGAACAGCTCGATGCGCAGCGCTTCCATATCGCTTTCAGCCGGATGCACATCGATGACTTCCCCGCGCACCCGGAACGTACCGCGCTGCAGTTCGTACTCATTGCGGGTGTATTGCAGCTGGGTCAGGTGGCGAATCAGATCGCGCTGGTCGATGCGCTCGCCACGCGACAGGATCAGGCGCAACGACAGATAGTCTTCCGGCGCACCCAGGCCGTAGATCGCCGATACCGTGGCTACTACCAGCGCATCCGGCCGCGACAGCAATGCCTTGGTGGCCGACAGCCGCATCTGCTCGATGTGCTCGTTGATGGAGCTGTCTTTCTCGATGAACGTGTCCGACGAAGGAACGTAGGCCTCCGGCTGGTAGTAGTCGTAGTAGCTGACGAAATACTCCACCGCGTTATGCGGGAAAAACCCCTTGAATTCGCCATACAACTGCGCGGCCAGCGTCTTGTTGGGCGCCATCACCAACGTAGGCTTCTGTATCGCCTGCACGACATTGGCGATGGTGTAGGTCTTGCCCGAGCCGGTAACGCCCAGCAAAGTCTGCTTGGCCAATCCTGCGTCGAAGCCCTGCACCAGTTTCTCGATGGCCTGCGGCTGATCGCCGGCAGGGGAATAGGGGGAAACAAGCTGGAAGCGGTCGGTCATGGGGGCATTCCGAAGGCGACCGGGAAGTATAGCTTCCGGAAGGATGACAAGGACGTGCGGAAATTTCCTACGAGCTCATGCGGCGCGTGCCGATGTCCCTGGCCGCGCTGACTGCGGACCCTGAACGCCCTCGTATCATTACCCTTCAGGACCCATCCATGGGCAGGACGCCCAAGCGCCTTTCTCTTTTCCGTTCCCTCGGATCATCCCGCCACCAGCGCGGCCTAACGCTCATCGAAGTGATAGTGACCATGACCGTGCTGGCCATCTGCACGGCTATCGCAATTCCCTCCTATCAGGCGCTTATCCGGCGACAGCGAGTGGACGCCACCATGCATTTGCTGACGACATACATGGCGTCGGCTCGAATCACCGCCATCACCCGCGGCAGCCGTACCGTGGTATGCCCGTCAGATGGCAAGCGTGGCTGCCGGCAGGACAGTGATTGGACCTACGGCTGGCTGCTGTTCCTGGACCGTGACGGTAACGGCAAGATGGACGATCCCGGCGACATACTGCGCGAAGAACGTGCTCCGGGCGACGCCGCGATGCGCATCCTGTCCAACCGCAAGCAATTGCGCTATTTGCCGGACGGCAGCAGCGCGGGCGGCAATCTCACCCTCCAGGTGTGCTACGACAACCTCCTGAAAGGCAAGATCGTGGTCAGCAATCCTGGACGCGTCCGCAGCGAACGGCCCAAGGGCGAGGTTCCCTGCTAATCCCCACGATCGCTGGTTTCCTAGCGAATGACTTGGCGGCAGGCGAGATTCAGGAACATCTTGCCCCTCCACTGCGCCTCCCGCTACAATACGCGCCCCGCCCGAATAGCTCAGCCGGTTAGAGCACTTGACTGTTAATCAGGGGGTCGTTGGTTCGAGTCCAACTTCGGGCGCAAGAAATATCAAAGGTTTGCGAGTGATCGCGAACCTTTTTTTACGCTCACTGGGAATTCGTTTGGGAAAATTCCCGCGCCCCCCAAGCCGACTTAGTATCGAAACAGATCAAGGGGATACCACCGGCCAAGTGCCGCTGTGGATATAAAAGGACAAATTGTTGTCCTGCTACATCAGGGGCGTGCGCTGGGCTTCCCGCTACCCGCGTGCGCACCCGCGGGTGGGGCGCTAGGCTTCCGCACTGCAGTGGTGGGTATCAGTTGTTGTTGTGGGACTAGTCTTGAACATCGCGGCTCGACATGCCGACGATGCATTAACCAAGCGAACGGCCGGAGTTTCACGCTGGCGGGCTACGAGCGCTCAACGTCGTGCGGAGCGGCGCGCGGAGATAATTGCGCAGCTGCGCACTGATCCGATCCTTCGTGCCTACTACATCGCCTCCCTCATACGCACTAGCTCTGTCAGTTTGGCCATCCTGTTGATGGGCGCAACGACATCAATGGTGCAGATTTCAGTTCGACACAGCCTTATTACGAGCTTCCTCCCCAATTGGTTTAGCAACGCCACTGCTATAGCCGCGTGGCTGGTGTTTGTGGGTGCGCTGCTGTCCGTGTCAAGATCATGGACGACATAAAAGCGACCACCATTGGGCGCTGGCCGAAGAAGGCCGAAAGCTCACCATGGCGATCAGCCTCGCTTCCGCCGCTCGTCTCGGCTCCGTCTCGGATAAGGTTGGTTCAGGCACTTCTGAGCTTTTCATGTTGCGGGCGATCTGTAGCGCGATTTTTTGCTGTGCGAGGAGTGATCCACCTTTCCAGATGTCGCATGCCTTGATCCTCGCTTGCCTATGGACCGCCAGCCAGCTCTCGACTTGAGCGATGGATGCTCACTGTCACGCGCCACGCACCTGGCAGGCCTACGCCGGCCACGGTTAGGCCGCCCTCCCCGCAATTGAGGCGGACATCGCATCGATCCCGCTGCAGCGGAAGAGTTATGCCAATGAGGTAGAAGCCCGCGAGCAGGCACAAGCAGAGTGAAATCGCACCCAGCGCGGCGCGGCGAAATTCAGCTACACGCTGGCGCTGGGGCGCGCGGATCTGTATCCGGAACAGAAGCTGGGTGTGTCTGGCTTTAAGCTCGACATCGACAACACCGACTGGCTAATCGAGCAATTGGTCCACAGCATTAAAGCCTCCTACGGCTTCACCACAACGCTGGAGCTGGAGACTCTGATTGGCGCGTAAGCTGCATCATCCAGGAGCGGCAAGATCGGCCCTATTCTAAACATCCATGCACGTGTTGGCGTCTAACAATCAGCGATGCAACTTGTGCAGATCTGTATCGCCGTCCGCTTGTAATAAATGTGTTTACTTCATAGCCTCGTTCTTCCGGGTTGGGGAGAGTCCGCCTGGAGACTTTACTGGGGAAACGCAAGTGGCAGTGCATCAGGGTGAAGTAACTAAGCCAGTGCAATCAGGTTTCTGCGGTGCCGGCAGGAGCCGGCGAGACGCGTTCGGTCTCGGATGGACGGCTACTGACATTGCAGTGATATCAAACAGGGAATTCCGATGCGGCCATAAGCCGCACCTGGGACAAAAACAGGAACATTACGCAATGGCTATCGACTCAACCCGCCGCCGCCTGTCTTCACTGGTAGCGTTTATTTCGGCAATCTTCTTCTGGATAGCATTAGGTTTCGAGCCAGCCACCGCGGCGCCAGCTCCGTACACCTATTGCCATGTCTTGAGTTGTTTCGATTCGTTGGAAGAGGCCGAGGCTCACCTGCGGTCAAGTCCTGGCGACCCAGCCTATGCCGTCCTACAGCCAGCGTACAGATACACAAAGTATGACGGGACTCTAGTCATCGCTTACGCGGCTCCCAATCAGCCCCCCGAGATCCTTGGCGATATTGAATATTGGGCTGGAAGGGCACTCTCCCCAGAGTACGCCTGCACGCCCGCAAACGGCATTTGGTCACATTGGAACTGCGCTGACGAGGGAGAACTCATAAGCCTACTGACTGCCGACATATCCAAAGATAACGGAAATTTCGGGTGCTACGCGACCAACTTTAGCGTAAGCGGCAGCTACGTCAGTCCATTCGCAGATATCACTGCCTTGGGCGGCACGAGGGAAGAGGGATTTATCGACTACACCGGAGATGCAGGGGGGAAGACGCTTTTCTATGATTATACCTGCCCAAACATCAGTGAAAGGCGAGATGTCGCCCTAGCAAAGTACCAGCACTACAAATGCGGCCCGGGATTTAAGCCTGACATTGGAATGAATGACGAACAAGAGCTGAGCAACTGGCCACAAAAGACCTTTTGCAAAAGTGACTTACACGCCACGATTGAAACGCGGCTTCTACAGGTCGCGTCTTGTCCTGCGAACAACAACCCCTGCTACCCCGCCACTGGCGAGAAAATAAGAACTGAGCTTTCATATGAGTTCGCCGGCCGCACATTCAACATAACCTATCGTTCACATGGCGATTACCAGAGCTTCTGGCTCCCACGCGGCTGGATACACTCCTATGAAGAGCAAATAGTCTCGTTCAATGGCCAACCCAATGTATTCGCCTACCTTGATCAGACGGGAAACTACGACTACTTTGAGTTCTACCACAGCTCGTCGACCACGGCACAGGCCAAAAATTCACCGGGCAAGATCCTCGTTAGGAATGCGACTCAGCCGTGGCTTGGCTTCACCCTTAAAAGTGCAAATGGCGATATTAAGTCATTCTCGGGGGGCGGCAAACTACTTGGAATAACCAATGCCGAGAAGCCAGAGAACAACGTGGTCGTCACTTACGACACATCCGGTGGATCACAGTCAACCAAGGTGAGCCGGGTTGTCGATGCGAAGGGTCGAGCTCTGGAGTTCACCCACATCGGGACAGCCTTGACGAAGATCACGACGCCCGACGGAAAACAAATCGAGTTAGACCGAGGCCCCAGTGGAAACTTAGAAAGCATCACTTTTGATGGCGCCACCAAGAGTTATCAGTATGAACCCGGCACTATTCTACTGAACCGGATAGATGACGAATCTGGAAGCACGCATGGGCGCTTTGCCTATGACGACAAAGGCAGGGTTATCCAAAGCGCCTTACTCGACAGCAATGGAAACTTCGTTGAGAAAACAACGCTGGAGTATACGGGTGACACGACAGTCACCGTTGTCACTGACGGCAAAGGAACTAGATACTTTTCATTCGAGCCGGGTCTGTTTAGAAAATTGCTGTCGGTGGAAGATGCGCAAGGAACCGTCACAAACCAGTACAACGGGAACACACTGAAAGCGCGGATCGGGCACAATGGAGTGATCACTAACTACACGAGCGCTTCGGGACTAACGACATCAGTGAAAGAGGCGGTTGGCACGCCCTTTGAACGGATTACTGAGAATTACTACAATTTCACGACACTCAAGAAGGAGCGCACCGCGACTAGCATAAAGTCAGGGACATCGTCCGTTGCGCTCAGCTATGCTAAGTACGCGTATGACGCCTTCGGCGCACTGATGTCAGCTTGTTCAATTGATGTTTTAACACCTAGCGCATACTCCTACGCTTGCGGAAGCAGTGAGAACGCGCCGCTTGGAGTATCTCAAACAGTCTATGCGCGATGCACCGCGGCAGACGTGAGTAACGGATTGTGTCCTTTCGCGGGGCAGATATTGAGAGCAAATGGCCCTCGGACAGATGTGGCGGATACAACCACCTACGACTATTACTCCGCCGACGACGCAACTTGCGCCACCTCGCCCCCGACCTGCCCGCACCGCAAAGGCGATCTGTGGAAAGTCACCAGCGCACTGAGTCAAATTACCGAAATTCTGAAATACGATGGTGCCGGCCGGGTGCTGTCGGTGAAGGATCCCAATAACGTCATTACCGACTTCGAGTACCACCCGCGTGGCTGGCTAACCGCTCGCCAGACCCGCGGCACGGATGATGCGTCGGAAGCTGACGACCAGATCACCCGTATCGAGTACTGGCCCACAGGGCTGGTGAAGAAGGTCATCCAGCCGGACGGCGCGTTCACGGCGTACGCCTATGACGCCGCGCATCGGCTGACCGATATCACCGACAACGCCGGCAATCAGATCCACTATGTGCTGGACAATGCCGGCAATCGCCTCAAGGAAGACACCAAGGATTCCAGCGGCAGCCTCAAGCGAACGCTGTCGAGGGTCTACAACCAGTTGGGGCAGTTGGCGACCCAGGCCGATGCGCAGGCCAATCCCACCGACTTCACCTACGATGCCAATGGCAACACCGACACCATCACCGATGCTCTCGGCCACGTCACGGACAACGACTACGACCCACTGAACCGCCTTGCCCGGACGCTGCAGGACGTGGGCGGAATCGCCGCAGAAACCGGGTTCCAATACGACGCTCTGGATCGATTGACCAAGGTTACCGACCCCAAAGGCCTGGACACCAGCTATAGCTACAATGGCCTGGGCGGCTTGGCCCAGTTGCAAAGCCGAGATACTGGTACTACCAGCTACACTTATGACCGCAACGGCAACCGCAAGACCCAGCTCGATGCGCGCGGCGTCACCACGCAGTACGACTACGACGCCCTCAACCGGCTGATCAACGTCGCGTATCCGGATGCCGCGTTGAGCATCACCTACACCTACGACACCGTGCCGGCGGTGTGCGCAGTAGGCGAAAGCTTTGCCATCGGCCGCCTCAGCACCATGACCGACGGCAGCGGCGCCACCCATTACTGCTACGACCGCTTCGGCAACCTGGCCCGTAAAGTGCAGACGACCAACGGCGTCTCCTTCGTACTGCGCTACAGCTACACCCTGGCCGGTCAGCTACAAACCATGACGTATCCGGACGGCACCACCGTGGACTACGTCCGCGACGCGCAAGGTCGAACAACAGAAGTCGGCGTCACCCGCACCGGCCACCCACGCGACGTACTGCTGCACCAAGCCAGCTATCACCCCTTTGGTCCCGTCGCCAGTTGGAGCTACGGCAACGGCCGGCAGATGCTGCGTTCGCTGGATCAGGACTACCGCCCATTAGCGGTGCAAGACACAAGTACCGGCGGCCTGTCACTGAACTTCGGCTTCGATCCCGTCGGCAACCTGACCGAGCTGACCAGTGGCTCGCCGGCGCTCAGCTTCATCTACGACCCGCTGGGTCGCTTGACCGAAAGCCGCGATGGGCCCACTCAGGTTGCTATCGACACGTACCACTACGACAAGACCGGCAACCGCACGGCACACATCGCCGCCACCGGCACCACCGCCTACGGCTATCCCACCACCAGCCATCGCCTGACCGACGTCGGCGGCGTAATGCGTGGCTACGACGCAGCCGGCAACACCCTCAACATCGGCGTCTCCAAAGAGTTCGTTTACAACGATGCCAACCGCATGAGCCAGGTGAAGCAAAGCAGTACAGTGGCGATGAACTACGCCTACAACGGCTGCGGCGAACAGGTCCGCAAACACCTCGGCACGAGCAACACCTACACCCTGTACGACGAAGCCGGCCACTGGCTGGGCGATTACGACGACACCGGCACTCCGCTCCAGCAAGCCCTTTGGATGGACGATCTGCCAGTCGGCCTGCTCGCCAACGGCAACCTGTTGCATTACATCGAACCCGACCACCTCGGGACCCCGCGTGTGGTCATCGAAGTGAACCGCAATGTACCGGTGTGGGCCTGGGATGTGAAAGGTGAGGCTTTCGGCAACACCGCGCCGAATCAGGATCCGGATGGAGACGCCAACGCGTTCGTATTCAATATGCGGTTCCCGGGACAGCGATTTGATCCTGTAAGCGGCCTTGAGCAAAACGGGTATCGAGATTACGAAGCACTCACTGGTCGGTACTCTCAATCTGACCCAATTGGGTTGCAAGGAGGTATCAGCAGCTATGCCTATGGGGGGAGCCAACCCACCATGATGATAGACCCACTGGGGTTGCAGTCATCGCTTGCTGCGGGAGGTGGGTTAGCCGAAGCTTCAGGCGCCGCCGTCGGTGCTTACAACCCCAATGCCCCAGGCCAGGACTTTGGTCCAAAGATCGGTGGTGATGACGTAAGTGCCTTTATAGACGTGTCGGCGACTCTGATGTTTATGATGAGCCCGGCAGGCGCAACGGGTTTGCTTAGCTCCATTGCACTTCCACGAAGAGAAATGACCAAGCTGGAAGAGCGGCATTATGATAGGCACTGCGCGGGAAGCGAAGACCCATGTGGTGACCTGAAGAAAGCGACAATGGCGGCAATTGCACAGGCTCGAGTAAAAATGAATGAGATGCTGATAGACAAAGGCAAGATGTTTGCAACACCGCGCTGGGGAACGCATGGCGACGGGCTACGCGGTCGTCTAGCAAATATCGCCGCGATGATCTCTCTTGGCCAGAAGTTGGGTTGCGACATGAGTGCGGAGATCGCCGCCGCCACTGGACTGTTCTTGCCGGGAGCCCCGCAATGAAGATCAGAATAGACTTTTCAGTCTCCACTTCAGGCGGTGATGCGATCGGTCACATCGAGGGCGGGGTCGATTTTGTCGTTGAGCCGGTCATTGGCGACACGGTTTCATTAATGTTCTCCCCCGCTGGTGTAGGCATTCCCAAGGGACATGAACTGGGCGGACAACTGAAGGTTGAGGAAAGGGTTTTTAGTCCCGGCCAGAAAGAATATCCGCTTACGCTCATGCTCAGCGACATGGTTACGGAAACCAGGAAGGAAGCCATGGATATTTTGGCTTATATGGAGTCGGAATTCGGACTGCACGCCAACTTCTATGATGACTAGAGGCGAATTGAGTAGACGCGCTCCCCTGGTCATTCACTTTGGTCCTTTCGCCTCCTGACCTGTTGTCGACCTGAGCGCTGTGCATAGGTGCGAAGTAGGAAGCCCCGCAAATGCGGGGCTTCCTACTTCGATTGCAGTTTAGCGAACGAACTGTGGTCCAGCGGCCAACGACAAAAAAAACTGATTGAGGGGCAACTGCACTTACTGGTTATCTCCGTCGTGATCACAGGGAAGCTTCGCGTGTACTTGTGAGATAAGCGTACGTAACAAGGCACGATTTCCAAACGCAGACAGCGGCTTGCGCATGTCCAGTTCAGCATCGATCCTGACGAGAACGGACTTTAGCTCTGCAATGGTGTTGCGGTGACGACGAAGCCACGCACCAAAATCCACGCTCACCGCCAACCAGGCTACAACGCTAAGCGCTCCCATCAAAGTGGTGGCGACCGCCACAACGGGATCGGCAAGCGAACCTACCTGCGCGACGGCTGACGGGATGTTTAGCCACAGGAAAACACTGTAGCCGTCATGATCAGACGTGGTGCCATGGTTAGCTTGGTGCGGAAACTGATAGCGCTCACCAACACTTTGCGAACTTGCGTTAGCTGGCCGGGGCTGATTTCGCATAGTTGGCGAGCCTGACTGCCGACGTTGAGAACGAATGTATTGTCGTGGACGGGGCCAGAGAAATGCTGGCCGATGTTGATCTCGGCCATTTCATCAAGGTGGTGCATCATCAATCCTTGGAAGGGGCATCAAAGATCGGCCCGCGCGTCAGTTCCTTGAGTCGCATTCAATTCTTTTTTGCGCGACCACCGCTTGGGGCGATCGTCAATTTCTATGTTGGCGCTGCCTCCCGCGAAGAAGCTCTAATGAGAGCCGTCCAAGTACTCCGCCACATGGGGATGGTTTTTGTTGATCTCGTTGACGGGAAGGTCATCCAGCTTGACCATGAAAAATGGTGGGACGAATATGTCATGGTCAATTTTCCGGAGCACTATGCCTTCTATCCCTCGCAAGATCAGATCCATAGCATCGTCAATGAGGGGCTAGTCTGTCACGGTCCGTTTGCTGGCTGGGACCGTGAGTAGGTTGGTGCCTAACAATTCATTCAAACCGAACCCGCTTCGCGGGTCGGCTTAATTCAGGCGTTAGACCTAGCGGGGAAATTTATGGCATCCAAAGGTTTGCTCATCGTTCTTGCTGTTCTATGCGGCTTTCTCGGCTATCGGATTCTTCGTCTAGAGTCTGAGATTCACCAACTACAACGCAGCGCTGCAATTGCCGTTCTCTCTGCAGAGATTGCAAATAAAAAGATCGGCGCCTTTGCGCCTTACTTCGGAGAAGACAAAGAGGCTTTTGCCAACGCTTGGATCGATGACACAAACATGCCCGGCGCTGTATTTCCGGATGATGTTCTGGTCCCACTCCAAAACAAGCTTGCTCGCAGGCGGTCGGATTCGTTCTCCCAAAAGCTCAAGGCTGATACCTTCCAGTAGGCTAGGTTCTTACAAATCAATTAGGCCGAACCTGCTTCTCGGGTCGGACTAATTCAAGCGTTAGGCATCAGGGGAAATATCGTGGCCGGTCGTCGAGGGAATTCTCAGAACAGTTGGTGGACTGGTGCTTCTTGGCGCTGGCTTGCTTGTCTTACTTGCGTACGCGGGACAGACCGAGAAAAGGTATCGATGTGACGGAATAATTGAATCCGAAAGCGGGACGGTTAAAGCGACAGTGTTCCTAAAACTGCAGCTGTACGGGCGCTGGATGTTCTGGGCAGATACAAGGGGAGCCGCTTGGTCGGAGATACCTAACGAACAGCTCGAATACTATCCGCGACTCAGTGACGCTGGCGACTTGATCATGACGTCTAGATATGACTCAAAGCACGTCGGCGGGTTTTCGACTCTTAGCCACGCTCTTCAGCTCGGAACACCCTTGGGCGCATTCGCCGGCATGTGCACGCCGATACGGACTGATGACTAACAATTCATTCAAGCCCAAGCCGCTTCGCGGCTTTGCCGCATTCACGCGTTACGCCGCCAAGTGTAATAGGAGAATTCTATGAATAGACTCTCACACGCACTGCTATTGCTGCCCTTTCTCTCTGCTCCGTCTTTCGCTTGCGATTGGCAAGTGTCGACGCAAGTCGATCCCATGACGGACAAAGTGACATGCGTCGTGTCCTCCGCAAGCGCGAAGGTTTCGTTCTATCGCTACGGCTCAGACCGGCCAAATGTGCGGACTGCAAGCGCATATGTACGCTCCGGCGATGGTCTGGAGATTCGCATAGACGAGAATCAGGCAATCCTGATGGGCAACAATGCTTATCAACGCCAGAAGGCGTTAGATGAGCTTCTGCCACAACTTAAGTCGGGTAAGCGGATCCGCACGAGTTTCCGGGATGTCCCCAATCACCAGAGCGGCGATGCGCCAATTTGCAATCTGCAGCAACTGCTGAATGACTGCTCGTGAGGCGGCACAACAACTCAATCAAAAGCACCCGCTTCGCGAGCCGACCTAACGCAGGCGTTAGCGGCTGACGCAGCCTATCTCTGCCCCACCAAGAGCTCGAAGCTTTCTTTATGACCGCCTACACATTCAATCAGAATGAGCTCCTCACACTTGCGATTGCCGCCTATGCCGCGATCATTTCGACGTTCGTTCTGGGCTGGGATGCGTATAAATGGTTAGCTTCTGGCCCGAAAATTGATCTATCTGCGTCGACCGGCATGCAGATCTTCGGTGGTCCTACTGTGGATCCGAAGACGTACATTTCAATTACAGCAATGAACGTTGGTGATCAGCCGACGACGATCACTAACCTGGGCGGCATGTATTTTCAGTCGTGGTGGCGGGCGTACATAACGCGTCGGAAGCCAGAGGTGGCATTCATAGTTTCAGAGCCGTCTCAGGCGCAGCGCATTCCCTATCGATTTGCGGTTGGCGATCAATGGATCGGCTTGGCCGACCAAACCGACGATATCCTTGATAAGGCCAAGAACGGCTACTTGTTTCTGATCCTGTACACCGCGCACGGCGGACGTGGCACGAGGTTTCGATCAAAAGCCAGGCCTTAGCGGACAAGCAACAACAGTGCCGCCAAACAGTTCATTCGAGCCGAAGCTGTTTCGCGGCTCGGCTTTCTTCAGACATTAGACATTCAGATATGGCCAATCCATCGTTCGCAAAGAGTACCTACAAGCTACAGAACACTATTGTTCGGGAGTTGAATAACGCGCACATATTTCTGGAGCAGATCGTTCCGGTGCTGGATGATGCAAAGACCACATACAGCAAAAGCAAATCAAGAAAGGAAAAGCGCTATTACGTGCCCTCTACAAAGAAGGGAAAGTTCGCAAAGCGTACCGATGTCGAGCTAAAGGTCATCTATGATCAGTACCTGAACTCCGGCTTGTACGTGAATCGCCCCGGGTTTTGTAGACATCTCGGGACCATGGAAAATGGTCTAAAGAGAGGTGTCTATGAGTAGCAAGCGATACACGGATGAGTTCAAGATCGAAGCGGTCCGACAAGTCACGGATCGCGGGTTCAAGGTAGCAGAGGTGGCCGAACGGCTAGGCGTTACGACGCATAGCCTGTACGCCTGGGTACGGAAGCTTGGCAAGCCCGGCGTCGTGCATCGTGTTGAGGTGGATCAGAGCGCTGAGGTTCGGCGTCTGAAAGCTGAGTTGCGCCGGGTAACCGAGGAGCGCGACATCCTAAAAAAGGCCGCGGCGTACTTTGCCAAGGGGTAAGGGCAAAGTACGCATTCATGCAGGCGCATTCCCAAGAGTTCCGGTTATGTGCGATGTGCCGGGTGCTGAAGGTAAACCGTGCGGGTTACTACGCATGGCGGAAGTCGGCGCTGAGCGATCGGGCCAAGGAGACCAACGCCTGCTGGGACTGATCAAGCACCAGTGGCTGGCCAGCGGCAGCGTCTATGGGCACCGCAAGGTCGCCAAGGACCTGCGGGATCTGGGCGAGCGTTGCAGTCGCCACCGCGTGCATCGCCTGATGCGTGAAGAGGGCCTGCGTGCTCAGGTGGGCTACGGACGCAAGCCGCGCTTTCCGGGTGGCCCTGCGCATGCGGCAGCCGCCAACTTGCTGGATCGCGCGTTCGACGTCAGCACGCCCGATACCGTTTGGGCGAGCGATTTCACGTTCATCCGGACGCATGAGGGATGGATGTATCTGGCGGTCGTGCTCGACCTGTTCTCGCGGCAAGTCGTCGGTTGGGCGATGCGTGATCAAGCTGATGCCGACATGGTGCTACAGGCCTTGCTGTCTGCGCTGTGGCGGCGCAAACCAAAGCCAGGCGTTTTGGTCCACTCGGACCAGGGCTCGGTCTATACCAGCGATGATTGGCGGAAATTTCTGTCTGCCCACGGGCTGGTATGCAGCATGAGCCGACGCGGCAACTGTCACGATAACGCCCCGGTGGAAAGCTTCTTCGGCTTGCTCAAGCGTGAGCGGGTCAAGCGGCGGGTCTACCCAACAAAGGAGGCGGCAAGAGCTGACATATTCGATTACATCGAGATGTTCTACAACCCGAAACGCCGGCATGGTTCAAATGGCGACGTGTCGCCTGTAGAGTTCGAACGGCGCTACGCGCAACGAGGGTCCTGAGTGTCTACGGAACCCTGGGCGATTCAGGCCCGCATTGCTGCGGGCCTTTTTTGTTGTTCAGGGCGGCTGATTCACCAGCATTTATCGGGAGTCGCGCTGGCGCTGCCGCTTGCGCCGCGCACGCCTTGCTGGTTGATGGTGAGGGTACCGCACAGCGTGTCCTTAGCTTCCTGCGAATGCTTTGGGACCGCTTGCAACGTGAACGCCTTGGCTTGCAACGAACTTGGCACCAGTTCCACGTCGTAGTGCTGGCCGACCTCGGTGTCGCACGCAGCAATCACCGCAGGGGGATCCGAGTCGTAACGCAAATGAGTGGTGTAGTACCGCTCCATGAATTGCGCGCTCTGCTGTAAGCAGGCAGCCGCTGCTGAGCGGCGTGACTTGACGATCTGGTCCTGGTAGGTGGATATCGCAATAGTCGCGAGTATCGCGACTACTGCAATCGTGATCATCAGTTCGATCAATGTGAAACCCGCAGCCGCGCTCTGCGGCGTAAAGCGTCGTGGATACATGCCAATCCCCTGCCCCTGATTCTGGCCCATGATCAATCCGCCACCACTTCACGCCACGAAACGCGCGCGGGAGCGAGAACCGACGAATTCGTCTTGAAGGCTTTGCTTTCCGCGTTGTCCATATTGGTCAGCATCGTGTCGCCCAGGAAAACCTGGTTGTTGGAACCGCTGGACAGGCCCACACCAGACGCGCCCTCGTCGTTGCTGTCGAACTTGCCATCACCATTGGTATCGAAGAACGGTTGTGGCAGCCGCCCGCCGGTGAATGGATCGATCGCCATTATCCAGCCGCGGCCGCTGGGTTTGCAGACGTCAGTGTTTTCCGGGACACGCGTCGTGCCGATCAAGGTGAGACCCTGATACACATTGGCGACCACCATCCGCTCGCCTTCCACGCCATTCTTTTTCGAGATCAGGTCGATATACCAGCCGTCGACGCCCGGTGCAGAATTTTCATCAATGAGCCGTTCCGCATTATCCACGACGTCGTCGGTAAGGCTATCGTTGGGAAATATTTCTTGGATTATCGGTACCGCCTTCAGTCCTGTTCGACCTGAAATAGCCGAGCCCCGATCGATCAGCCCGTACCAGGTCTGCACACTTTTATCGACCAGATCATTCGCGTTGAGGTAACGCCCGGTACCAAAATGGATCCACGTTTGCCGGGTCGTCGGATTACGCGACACCATGGGCGTCGCGGTGATCGGCTGCGCCGTGCCGCCGTAGGATGCCTGGAAGAAGGAAGTGACCGTTGGTGTGCCCGCCAGGTTGGTGATCTTCCAAAGATTCCCCTTCAAGTCGCCGGCGTACACCACGTCCACAAAATCGGAGATGCCCGTATTCCATGCATTAACGCCCATCAAAGCGTTGTCGCCACCGACGGGTGTGTCAATCACATCTGCCGTTCCATTATCAAGGTCAATGCTCAGCAGTTGCGCAAGGCCGGTAGCGCTATTGGGACCGTTACCCATCAGGACGCGCCAGTCGTTGTCCGCCACCTGGGCGATGATGGGCTTGTTCAGCACGTTGCCCAGGTCAGGGATGTCGGCGCTGGTCTTCTCCCACAAGAACTTCACAGCGCTTGGATTGGTAACGTCCAGAGCATAGACTCCACGGCCGCCCCGCCCCAAGGTACCTACGAGAATGGTCTTCCATCCGCCACCGATATAAGCGTCGGCCACAGTGATTTCACCATCCACGTAGTACTGATGCTCGTAGTCAGGACTCGTATAGTCCTTCAGGCGCGGTACGACCGCAGAAGGAATAAACGCAAACGTCTCAACACCGGTCTTGGCGTTGAAGCCGTGCAACATGCCGTCGTTGGCGCCTACATACACCACCTGGTCTCGGGTGGACTGAGCGAGCGCGTAAGCACCATACGTATCGGCCCCGGCGAATTCCGCACCGTAGAACAGCCTGTTGTTCGGGGCACCTACATAGACCGGCTGGGAATTGACGATATCGCCCAAAACGCTCTGGCGTGCACGCAGGGTACCTGCGGGCAGCTCTTTGGTGCGATCACCACGCAGATAGTCCACAACGTTCTGTGAGTCCAAGGCTGTCGCTTGGCTAAGCGAAGTGAACGGCTCCATTTTACCGGCGTTGTTGATGTAGATCTTCCGCTTGGTCCAATCCTGCGGAAAGTTTGAACCGGCAGTCCATGCCCCGGTCAAGACAGTCTTATTATTTACTTTGGTGACGTTGTATCCCACCAGCTCACCACGCCAGCTGCCACTATAAAACTGGGACTGGAAGGCCATGGCACCGGCCTCCAGCTTGGTGGTATTGGACGCAAACGAGCCGCCTGAACCCTTCATGTCGGTAACGATCTTAGCGAATACACGCTTCAGGCTATCCACCATCTTGGCGGCATCGGCGGCTACGTAGAAGTTGGCGGGGCGCTTGTAGTTGGCGCCCGCGGGATCCACATACTCGTTTGTTGCCCACCACTGCGGATCTGTCAGAGGAGTGGTGTTGGTATCAGGGTCATAGGTGCCCGGCACCGTAAAGCCGCCATATTTAGTCGCCAACCAGTACTGGTTGGTATGCGGCGTCTTGTAGTCGCGATTCTCCACCACGTCGACCCAATAGGTAGAGATCGTCTGCTTACCTTCGATGGGCTTTGTAGTGCCAGCGGGACGGATATCTCGGGTGTGGGCATCGTAGGCCAGTGCGGCGATATATGCGGAGTTGTTGTGACCCTGCCGGTTGAACCAGTCCGCGACCGACAGCGTGGTGGCCTCGGCTTCTGATTTTCCCTCCATCTGCCAGATCTTCTTCATCATGGCCACGACATCGACGGATTTGTCATCCGACACCGCAGCATCCTTCGTGTTGATTTCACCGGCGCTGCTGGTCGCTCCGGGTAGATTCTTGTCCTTCCAGGTATTGGTGTCGCCCACGCCCAGGAATACGTTGGCCTGGCAGCTGTAACGGATGGGATCATCCCAGTCCGTGATCACCGGGAAACCATCGGCCAACTGGTAATCACCGTTCACTGCCGCATAGGTAGAGACGTTGCCGAGATTCTTGAAGTAACGCAGCGCGGTGTAATACAGCTCGCTGACGTTGTCGAAAGATTTGGCGTTCCGGCCGGTTTCCATCTGGCCGAACTTGTTGAGATAGTTGATGACGCCACTATTGGTGATGCCGGCGTTGGTGTTGTTGGCATCAGTCTCGTCGGGATTGGTCTCGAGAATGCCGGTAGCAGGATCCCATTCGCTATTGGCATTGAGCTGCAACCCTGCGACATCCGGGTAGTAGTTGTACGGACCCACGAACTTCTGGCGCGCGCGCATTACGCCACCGTCCGGTTCCGGCGACCCACCATTATTGAGATAACCGAAGATGCTGTAGCGGATGCTGCGCGAGTACTGTTGAATCAGACCCTCGGGCTTGGCCGCCTTGCTGTAGGTGCTATTGCAGTTGGCTTCCAGCATGTTGGCCACGCACACTTTGACGCGAACACTGACTTCGAAGACCACGTTGGCCTGGCTTACCAGCGCTCCATTGACAGTGATATTGCCCGTATCAAGCGTATGCGAGGCTGGATTGTAGGCTACCGGCTGACCTACCCCAGGGTTGTCGTTCGCCAGCGCGGTGCCGTTGCCTCCACTGGTGAAGCGCATCTTGTTGCCTAAGCCATCGATGCGGGTGCGGATAGTGCCCCAGCTGGCTGCTGTGGCGCTGTTGACGGCGGCTGAATTCGCGCTGCCCGGATAGGTGCGGCGAGGAAAATTGGCATTCGCATTTTCATTGCCGTTGCGGTCCGCCTTGGCTTTTTCCAGCCAGGTTTCATCGACCGTATCTTTCACACGGTAACCACCGGTCAGCGCTGAACGAAATGGGTCGATGGTCTGAGTCGCCGCCCAGTTCATGTAATTTCCGCTCCACAGGGCCCCTGCGCATGCATGCGACGCTCCCGCCGAAGAACTGGGTGCGAAGTGGCGTTTGGATTCGACAGCGTCGTACACGTAGGTATAGCATTTGGCCGGATCGAAGTAGCCGACGTAAGTATTGGTGGGGATGTAATCGCCAAAGTTAGCCACGCTGATCAACGTGGGAAACTCCACGGATGGCACCAACGCCAAGTTGCCCGGGACATCGGCACCAATGGAAAGCGGCTTGGTCGCCAGATCGACCGATACCGCCGGCATCGAACTCAGCACGGCCAGCATACCGATCGCGACCGCTCCCAACTTGGAGCTGAGGCGGCGAGCCCATTGATTTTGAGATTTTGACTGGATGGTCATTCCTGAATCTCCGGCGGGAGCATCAGCGGACGGTGTGTTCGGCATGACGCGCCTCATTTGACGACAACATTGGATTGCAGGACGACTACCGAACGATCACTGCCAGAGGGATCCTGGCTGCGTCCGGTAATGCGGTAAAAATGCTGCAGGGGTACTCCACCGCCGCCGCCGTACTGGTTCGCGTTGGCGCTGCTCCCCAGTTCCAGATCGTCTTCGTTGGTGTACTGCCCCATGTATTCGATGTAGTACTGGGGAGCGCTGGCGCTGAGCGTCTGAATATTGATGGTGGCGTTGGTCCAGCAGTACTGTCCGGTGCCCAGACAGCCTGCGGTCCCCGTAGTGGCATTGACAGGCACCGAAGGACACACGACGCCTACCGCTGAACAGTCGAAACCAATCTTGGCGTTCCCGAGATGAGCATTCTGGATCGCTTCCTCGGCTTCCCGCAGCGCGGTTTCGGCCGTCTGGAACGACAGACTGCGGTCGTATAGATTCGCGCTCATGCGCTCGTCCAGCAACGTAGTGCGGAGCACGGCCAGGCCCAGCAGTGTCATGACCAGCAGCAGGATCAACACGACGATCAACGAAGCGCCAGACTGATTCGCGAGCGACGAACGATGAGTGGAGTTGCTCATGTGTTGCGATTCCTCAACGTGACGACATGGGATACCGTTCGAACGATGGGCGTGCCGTCCACATCAACCGCTTCCGGGCCTTCCATCGTCAGGTTCACGCGTACCGCCAACACCTGGCTCCAATTGCCCACGTTCTCAGCCGTGACATAGCCAGAACCGCCAGCAACCAGATATTCCAACTGCATGTCCGAGACGCCTTCGGCAATCTCCTGGACCAACGTATCTGGCGCCCCAGCTTTATTGATCATCTGCACCTGGTAAAGGGATCTGCGCTGTGTATCGCTGCCACTAACCCCGACGTACCATGCTGTTGCTTTCAACTTGGTAATAATGGAGTTGGGGCCGTAAGCGTAGTAATTGTCGTTTTGGGGCTTGTTACAGGGCATCCCCATGGGGTATCCGAGCGCCTTGGTGCAATTCTTCGGGTCCGTTCCTTGTCCTTCGTTATGGACAATCGTCACGTTCGAGGAGCTGGCGTTGGTGATCTTGAAGATGGCGGCCTGCACGTAGTCGCAGACCATGACGATGTCGCCGTCGACCAATCCATGAGCTTTTGTGTTCACTTTGAACTGGGCAGACTTGGGCTTGTGGTCCTCTACCGATACGTCACCCGAACTGCCGGACCTCAGCTCGATCGCGTCCGTACCAGCGATTCGGTCACGCTTTCCGGTACCCGCCAGCACCACCGGGAAGGCTGTGCCAGCGCTGCCGTCGTAGCCCCTGACGCCATCTCCCCAGGCCGTGCCCCATGTCGTCGTACTCACCAGCACGTTGACGATCGGTATGTTGCGTGAGCAGGGGTTACCAGCGGCTTGGCGCAGTTCGCGCGCCATGAGCTCAAAGGCGACCCGTGCATTTTCCTGCACGTAGCTCAGGTTATCGGTCGCCCTGAAAACTTGCCGATTGGAAACAAAGATGCCTATGGCAGCCGAGACCACCAATAAACCCAGTACCAGCGCGATCATCAATTCGATGAGGCTGACGCCTTGCGCGTGACGACGCGACAGACGAACGTTGGTCGACTTGCGACTCATAGGTTCACCACCGTAACCACCTTGTTGCGCCGAGGCTCATCGCCTGAAGGATCTATCGGCGCCGCCGTTTCGACATCATCGCTCGCTCGGGAGTCGTCCCATCTGATGGTGACCGTGAATTGGTTCCCGTCACTCTCAATGGTGGCGCAGGTCTCTTCACTTTCACCGATGGCCTTCTGCATGTCCCCGAACCATTCTGTGATGTCCTTCTGCGCCAAGGTCAAAGTCCCCGCATAGGTAGGTTTGTCGCAGGTTTCCGCCAAGTCGTATTTGCTTTTCAATGCCTCCGTCCGATTGGCCCGCATGGCGTCAAGGATCGAATACGTCAGGATGGTGGCCTGACTGCGCTCCAACGAACTTTCGTTGTTGCGAAGAGCCGTCGCCTGCATGGCGGCGATGCCCAATAAGCCAACGCCCATTACCAGCACCGCGACCATGACTTCAATCAAACCGGCGCCCTGCTGGTGTCGTGGGAGGGTCTTGAATTTCTGTCGTGCGGCATACGACGTCATGCTGTGCTCCTTTGAAACGATCACGGACAAACCCCCGTACCCAAGGGTGTGGTGACGGCTATCCGACTACCAGTGGCAAGACCGATAACCCGTTTGTTTTTCGCAGGCTGTGTGGTCGGAATACACACTGTGAACGTATTGTCGACCAGCGTACCGGCCGCATCGCGCACCATGCCGTCAGCCCGGAAGGTCAACGCACTAGCGGTGCTCCTCACTTGCACCGGTACCTTGGCGGTATTCACACGGACGACTTCACCCGCCGCAGGGCCACCGCTATTGTCCAAATCAACGTAAGTGATCCAACGCGTCCAGGTGTCCCCTGCCGCGCCAGCCGTACAAACGTTTCCGGCGGTGCTGCGGCATATCGTGGTCCGCCGGTTCTGTTTGACCGCCTCCATCCGCGCCACCTGCAGCGAGGCGACGATCTCGTTGGATTGAGCGGCGAGCCGGTTGGAGTTGATCAACGAGGTAAAGCTGGGCACCGCCAGCGCGATCAGGATGGCGAGTACCGCTATCGTGACCAGCAGCTCAATCAATGTGAAGCCAAGCACTGGCGTCGACCGGCCCGGCACATGGCCGCCGCCGGGTTTGTCCCCAGGACCTTTGGTCAAAGACATGCGCTGCTTCCCCGAATAGCGTGAACGCTACGGTAGGCGGGCGGCGCCAGCTTCGCCAGTAGGGAGCCGATGGACGGCCTAGGCGACAGCGCCAGCGGCGGAGAGGCTGCATCCCGGCCGAACCCCAGGCATGATGCCGGGCTATCGAACGCTGCGATCCCACTGCAATGGCCCGTACGCAAGACTCTACTCCGCTCGACACGCTGTGGCAGGCTTCGGCCATCGTGTGGGTCTTGCTGGCGAGCGAGGGGCTAGCTGCGGTGCTGGCGCTGGCGCCTGCCATCCAAGGCAATCGCTGGGTGTACTTTGGCTTGGCGTCGCTCGTTGTGCAGTGGGTTGCGCTGGCCACGCTGGGAGCGCTTTACGCGTGCCGCGGCTGGCTGGCGACATGGCGGCCCGCGCGCGTGGCTTATCTCGCCTTGGTGCTGATGGTCCTGATCACATGGCTGTTGTGCGGTATGGGTTGGCTGTTGCTGGGCGATATATGGCCCATGACGACGGAAGAACGCCTGCGTTTCCTTCTTCGGATCACTGGCATCGCAGTGACGGTCGGCCTACTCGGCCTGGCGGCCTTCCAAAACCATTGGCGCGCACGCCAGCTTGCCGTTCGGGCCAAACAGTCGGAACTCGAATCGCTGCAGGCGCGTATCCGGCCGCATTTCCTGTTCAACACACTCAACACTGGAGCCGCGCTGGTGCACCAACGCCCTGGCGAAGCGGAGCGGCTGTTGCTGGATCTGGCGGATCTGTTTCGCGCGGCGCTGGCCGGGCCTGCGGAAATCGAACTGGCAGATGAGCTCGCCTTGGCACAACGCTATCTGGAAATCGAGGCGCTGCGCTTTGAGGACCGGCTGCGAGTGGAGTGGCGACTGCCGGAACCGCTGCCGGCGGTTCTCGTCCCTACCCTGTCCATCCAGCCGCTGGTGGAAAACGCAATCCGCCATGGCGTGGAATCCACTGTTACTGGCGGAGAGATCAAGATCGAGGTGGCGACTACGGCTACCGCCGTCAGTGTGTCCGTAAGCAATCCGTTGCCTACCGCCCCTATTCTCAATGGCCGTGGCCATCAGGTTGGACTCAGTTCGGTGCGCGCACGGGTGCAAGCGATGACGCAGGGACTTGGGCAATTGGAAACGGCAGTGATCGACGGACGCTATGTTGCGACCGTCACGCTTCCTCTGAGCCGATAGCAGAACGGCGCCGATGATCGGCGCCGTTTCAGCTCGCGTTCTACCGCGCATTAGGTCAGGCCAAAACCCGATAACAAGGCTTGTACTCGCCCGCGATCTTCATGCGTCGTTGTTCGACGAAGGCGCGCAGTAGTGCATCCAGCGCCTGCATCATTTCGGGGTCGCCGTGGATTTCGAAGGGGCCGAATTCTTCGATGCGGCGCATGCCGTCTTCCTTGACGTTGCCTGCGACGATGCCGGAGAAGGCTCGGCGCAAGTCTGCCGCCAGTGCGTGCGCGGGGCGTCCGTGGTGGAGATCCAGTGCGGCCATCGCTTCGTGGGTCGGCAGGAACGGTTGCTGGTATTCCTCGGGTATTTCGATGGCCCAGTTGAAGAAGAAGGAATCCTTCTGCTCGATGCGGTATTCGCGCACGCGATGGATGCCGGCGGTCATTTTCTTCGCGACCGTTGCCGGATCACCGACGATGATCTCGTAGCGCGAAGCCGCGGCATCGCCCAAGGTCAGGCGGATGAACTTGTCGATTTGTTCGAAGTACGGCGCGGCGATGGCTGGTCCGGTGAGGATCAGCGGGAACGGCAGCGATGCGTTTTCTTCGCGCAACAGGATGCCCAGCAGGTACAGGATTTCCTCCGCCGTCCCGACGCCGCCCGGAAACACGATGATGCCGTGACCGATACGAACAAACGCCTCCAGGCGTTTTTCGATGTCCGGCATGATTACCAGGTGGTTGACGATGGGGTTCGGTGATTCGGCGGCGATGATGCCGGGTTCGGTGACGCCGATATAACGCGTATTGCGGCGGCGTTGCTTCGCGTGAGCGATGGTCGCGCCTTTCATCGGTCCTTTCATCGCACCCGGGCCGCAGCCGGTGCAGATATCCAGTCCACGCAAGCCCAGTTCATAGCCGACCTGCTTGGTGTAGAGATACTCGTCACGCGAGATGGAATGGCCGCCCCAGCAGACGACGAGATTCGGATCGGCAGGTTTCAGGATGCGGGCGTTGCGCAGCAAGCCGAATACTGCGTTGGTGATACCCGCGGAGGATTCCAAGTCGTCCGCGTATTCGGGGCCGAGTTCGATCGCGGTATAGGCCAAGTCGCGCACCACGGCGAACAATAACTCGGCGATGCCGCGGATGATCTCGCCATCGACGAACGCCATCGCCGGTGCGTTGAGCAAGTCGATGCGGACACCGCGGTCCTGCTGCAACACTTGGATATCGAAGTCCGGGTAATGCTCGCGCGCGGCGCGCGGATCGTCCGAGGCGCTGCCGCTGGTCAGCACCGCCAACGCGCAGCGGCGCAGCAACTCGTGCATACCGCCCGCGGACGCATCACGCAAACGCGCCACTTCCGTGCGCGACAACACATCCAGTCCGCCGCGCGGGTAAATCCGCGCGTTCTGCACCGGCAACGCCCTCGATGCCGCGTCATTCATATGCTTTTCCTATCTTTCCATTACTTAGATCGGCGACTTTAGCGCAGTCTCGGGAACAAAAGAATCAGGCAAAAAAACGGCCGGGTTGCCCCGGCCGTTCGTTTGAAGCATTCCGATGCGGAGATCAGAACTTGTAGCGGAAGCCCAACTGGACCGACCATTGCGACACACCGGTGTTGAAACCGTCGGCGTCGCCGTTGGCCACCGTCGGCGCATCGGGGCTGGTGAACGTGTACACATACTGGCCGTTGTAGATGCCCGGTGATGACAGCACACGCTGGTTGGCAAAGAAGCCGTAGTCGTAGATGTGGCCCCAATCCTTGTTGATCAGGTTGCCCACGTTCTGGATGTCCAGCCAGATCTCCGACTTGTGGCCCTTGAAGAAGCCCGGCAATTCCTGCGAGAAGCGCACGTCGAAGGTGTTGACCCAATCGGCGCGGCCGGCGTTCTGCGGCGTGGTGCTGCCTTTGTAACGCGACAGTTCCGGCTGATTGTTCAACCATTCGAAGAAAGCGGTCTCCATCGCCGGATTGGCGGTGAACACGCCGGTGTTGCTCAGCGTACCGAACAACACATCACCCGGGCCCGAAGGCACATAGAACAGATCGTTGGCACTGCGGTTGTCGCCGTTTACGTCATTGAAGTAGACGTAGCTGAAGGGGCGCCCGCTACGACCTTCGTACACCAGGCCGATCTCGGTCTTGTAGTCACCGAAGAAGCTATGCCGCCAGTTCAAGGTGCCAAGGATGCGGTCGCGGATCTCATAGCGCGAAGTCGCCAAAGTTTCCTCATTGGCGTCGAACAGGTAAGTGTAGTTCCAGCCCGAGGTCGCAGTGGAGCTGGTCAGGCCTGCGACTTCCTTGGCGTTGGTATAGGTGTAATCCAGGCTCCAGGACCAATCGCTCTCGCTGGTCCACGGCTTATCCAGGCCAACAGTGAACTGCTGGCTGTGGCCTTTGTCGGTGGTATCAAGCAACAGCACCGAGTCGAAACGGCGATCTCGATTGGCGCGGTTGTTGCCCGAGCTCCAAGGGCGATTCAAGCCGGACGTGCGATAGAAGAGATCACGGCCGTCCTGGCCTTCCATGGTAGGCGCACCCAGATTCAGATTGCGGTAGAACAGCGCGCTCTTGACCTTGGTTACCAGGATTTCAGCCGACCCCACGATGCCATACCAGGGCAGCTCGTGTTCGAATGCCAGATTGGCTTTCCACACCGACGGCTGCTCGAAATCCGGGCTGACGAAATTGACGTTCTGCAACGCTGCGGTCGGGTTGGCGGGCACCGGCTGGTTCGACCCATCGCCACTGAAGGGCAAGGCGCCCCAGGGATTCGGGTTGGTGACAGAGTTGTAAGTCTGGGAGTACTGAATGTAGTTAAGACCGGTGGTGTTGTAAGCGTTGCTCAGCCACACCTGCGGCGATTCGCCCTGGAACAGACCAAACCCGCCACGCAGCTGGGTGGGGCGATCGCTGTCGAAGGTGTAGTTGAAGCCAAAGCGCGGCTGCACCAGCCAGTCGCCACTCAGTACCCTGCTGTTGTCGTAACCAAAGGCGTTTTCTGCCAAGGCGTTATAGGTCGGGTTGACGTTGACGTCCGGCTTGTCCGCGCGCACGCCAAAAGTCAGGGTCAGGTTGCTGTTGACGTACCACTGATCCTGCACAAACAGGCCATACGACTTGTACTTGTAGGCCGCCGCGATCGAATCGACGCTTTGTCCGGCCTGCGGCGTCCGCAGGTTGTAGGTGCTCCAGCGACCGGCCTCGAAGTTGTCCAGGCCGTAGAACTCGTACACGCCGAACAGTTGCGGACCGTAGATGTTGTAGATGTCGTTGGTGCTGTAATCGGCGCCGAACTTGATGTCGTGATCGCCGACCGTCAGCGTGCCCGAACCGAAGGCGTTCCAAGTCTCGGTATACAGTTCATTGCGGTGCGAGTTGACTTCGGTACCCAACCACAGCGAATCGCCTGCCAACGCATCGGGAGTGCCCGCGAAGTAAATGCGCACGCTGGGCGCATTGGTAGGCGTTTCACGCACGGCCGAGTAATCGCGGTAGGACACTTTGAACTCGGTAGAGAAATTGTCGGTCCAGTCGCTGAACAGCTGGCCGACATAGCTCTCGACCGATTTCACGTGCTGATACCAGTACGAACTCAGCGAGACTTGGCTGCTGTTGATGCCGTTGACGCGCAGCTTGCTTTGTTCCAGGTTGCTGTAACGGAAGCTGGCGCGGTGATTGTCGTTGATGTTCCAGTCGATCTTCAGCGCGTATTCTTCCAGATCGGTGTCGCCGGAGCTCTCCAATCCGCCAGCATCGATGCCGTAGTTGGTCGCGATCTGCTGCGCGCGCGCGATATCGTCCATATCGATAACGGCATTGGCTTTGCCCAACGCGCTACCGGCGATGTCCGCACCCGGGGCGGCCTGCTTGAACTTCTCGTAATTGGCGAAGAAGAACAATTTGTCCTTGACCAACGGCCCACCAAAAGTGACGCCGTAGGTTTCTTCCTTGGTAAAGCCGTTGAACTTGACACCGGCAGGGTCGTCGCCAAACCACTCGCCGTCGCGGTAAGTGCCATAGACGGAGCCGTGGAATTCGTTGGTGCCCGATTTGGTCACCGCGTCGACCACCGCGCCGGTGGCGCCGGTAATGGTGACGTCGTAGCTGGCCAGGTCGATATTGAGGGCTTCAATGGCGTCCATCGCCACCGGCTGGCGACGGGTCGGCATGTTATTGCCTTCCAGGCCGAAGGTGTCGCTGGCGGACACGCCGTCGATACGGATGGCGTTGAAACGCGGGTTCTGGCCGCCGGCGCTGATGCTGCCTTCGGCACGGTTGACGTAGGCCACGCGCGGATCCAGGCGCATGTAATCCTGGACGTTGCCATTGATGGACGGCAGCGCTTCGATCGTCTGACGGGTGATGTTGGTGCCGGTTCCCATCTTGGTTGCGCTGAACACCTCCGAGCCGCCGGAGAACCCCACCGCGGTGACGGTTTCCAGCGTGGTCATGTCGCCCGTCAGCGCAGCGTTGACGGTACCGACCTGATTGACGCTCAGGTAAATATTGTCTTCGGTCTTGGTGCCTTCACCGGACTTGGTGATCGTGACGGTGTACGGGCCGCCAACGCGCAGGCCGCGGGCGTTGTAGCGGCCGCTGGCATCGGTGGTGGCGCGGCTGACGGTGCCGGATTCGGTATGAGTGATGATGACCTCGGCGCCGGCAACGGGCTGCCCTTGGTTACTGGTCACCAGACCGCCGACGCCGGCGGAGGTGCTCTGTGCGAACACGGGGGCGGCGGCAAGCGCAGCGATGAGGCCAAGGCTGAGCTTGGACATCCGAAGACAGCGGGATTGGTTCATTGAGTAAACCTCAGTACGAGTTGGCGTGGCGAAGACAGGCGGACAAGACGAATGCGTGTCGCGGACCCATAAGGGCCTGCTGGCTGGGGTGTTTCCGGGTTCCCTTAGCCCACGCGGACAGCCGCGTAAGGTTAATAACAGGTTAACACGATAGGACCATTTTGTGACCGCGATGTGACGAAAATCTCGCAGTGCAGCACGGTTGTCGCGGCGGCCATATCGGCGTGTGCCGGCCTAAGCCGAGAAGTCGTGGCCTCAGATATTGGGCGGGGACAGCTTGAGGTAGGTCCCGACGCCGTCCAGCACCATCTGTACGGAAATGGCGACCAACAGCATGCCCATCAGCCGCTCCAGGGCGGTCAATACCCGCATGCCCAGCCACCGGTACAGCAACGTCGCGGAGAACAGGATGGCGGCGGTGCCGACCCAGGCGATCACCAACGCCAGGCTCCAGTCGCCCAGGCGGGTCGGTTCGTTGCTGCCCATCAGCATGACGGCCGCCATGCCCGAAGGCCCCGCCACCAGGGGGATTGCCAGCGGCACGATGAAAGGTTCGCCGTCGGGGATTTCCCCCATCAATCCTTCCGGGCGCGGGAAGATCATCCGGATTCCGATCAGGAACAGGACGATGCCGCCAGCGATGGCCACCGATTCCTGGCGCAGGTGCATCATGTCCAGCGCGTATTTGCCGCCCCAGAGGAATCCCATCAGCACGATCAATGCGATCAGCAGCTCGCGCGCGAGCACGAGGCGCTGACGGGCTGGTGCCAGTGGTTTTAGTACGCTCAGGAAGACCGGGATGTTGCCCAGCGGATCCAGGATCAGGAACAGCAGCAGCGCCGCCGACAGGATGGTCACGCCCGCACCGTCCAGATCTGGCCCCGGTGTTCGAGGCCGGCAGATGACAGCAAGGTGACACAGGCGGCGGCGTAATCGGCCGGTTCGCGGGTCTGGATATCGGGGTCGTCGGCATAGGCCTTCGCCCGCAACGGCGTGCGCATTGGCCCCGGCTGCAGCGCCGAGACGCGAACCGACGAGTTCGACAGTTCGGCGTGCAGCATGCCCAACAAGGCAGCCAACCCATGCTGTGCCACGCCATAGCCACCCCAATAGGCCTGGCTCACGCGCGTGGCGTCGTCCAGCGTGAATACCAAAGCAGCATCGCCAGATTGCTTGAGCAGCGGCAGGCAGGCTTGGGAAAGCCACCAAGGCGCGGTCAGGTTGACGTGGATCGCGCGGGCGAAGGCGGCAGGGTCGGTGTGTTCCAGCGGCGTGAGTCCTCGGAACTCGGCGGCACAGTGCAACAGGCCATCCAAGCGCCCCAGTTCCGAATGCAGCCGATCTGCCAGTTCGGCGTAGTCGTCTGGCGAAGCTCCTTCCATGTCCAAGGGATAGATAAGCGGTTCGCTACCAACCTGCGTCACAGCGTCGTAAACGCGGTTCAACTTGGGCACTTTGCGCCCCAACAGCACCACGGTGGCACCGGCTTGCGCGCATGCGCGCGCGGCCGAGGCGCCCAGCCCTCCATGCGCGCCGCTGATCAGCACTACGCGATTTTCCAGCGCACGCGTAGCCCGCGTCGGCAATCCGATCAGGCTCACTGCGGCAATGCTTCCAACACGATGCGCTGCAGTTCGCCCGATTCGAACAATTCCAGCGTGATATCGCAGCCGCCGATCAGTTCGCCCTGGATGAAAAGCTGCGGGAATGTGGGCCAGTTGGAGAAGCGCGGCAGATTGGCGCGAATCTCCGGCTCTTCCAGCACGTTGATGGTGTAGAGCTCATTCGCGCCAGCGGCTTTCAACGCCTGCACGGCACGGCTGGAGAATCCGCACATCGGGAATTGCGGCGTGCCCTTCATGAAAAGGACGATGGGATGGCCCTCTACTTCGGCCTGGATGCGTTCCATCACCGGCATGCTGTTTTCTCCTACCTTGACGGATTGCCGACCGTCGTCGGGTACACTTTCGGCCTGCCCCGCCAAGCGAGTTTGGCGGGGGCCGTATTGTAAGCCCTGCGCGTCGCCACGCCGACGCCCCTCCTTGAAACCGCCTAGCGTAAGGAAATCCCAGCCATGGCCATCGAACTCCCCCCCCTGCCCTACGACCGCACCGCGCTCGAGCCGCACATCTCCGGCGAAACGCTCGATTTCCATTACGGCAAGCACCACAAGACCTACGTGGATAATCTCAACAAGCTGATCGAGGGCACCGAGTTCGCCGAAATGCCGCTGGAAGAGATCGTGCGCAAATCGCAGGGCGGCATGTTCAACAACGCAGCCCAGGTCTGGAACCACACCTTCTATTGGCACTGCATGAAGCCCAACGGGGGCGGCGAGCCGACCGGCAAGTTGGCCGAGATGATCAACAAGGCGTTCGGCGATTTCGCCAAGTTCAAGGAAGAGTTCACCAAGACCGCGATCGGCACCTTCGGCTCCGGCTGGGGCTGGCTGGTGCAGCGCCCGGACGGTTCGCTGGCGCTGGCCAGCACCTCCAATGCCGTCACGCCACTGACGGGCGAAGACAAGCCGCTGCTGACCATCGACGTGTGGGAACACGCCTACTACATCGATTACCGCAACGCGCGTCCGAAGTACGTGGAATCGTTCTGGGCGCTGGTCAACTGGGATTTCGTGACGTCGAATCTGCGTTAACGTGCACCGATTCGCAGCACATCAAAACGGCCGGTAATCCCGGCCGTTTTTTGTAGCGTGCGCTGCGCACACGTTGTGGGTAGGGAGACTCGGCGTCGTGCGCGCAGCGCACGCTACGACAGACGCTCCACTACCGGAGCCACTTGCGATTCGCGCTCCAAGGCGGCGCCGATGCGTCGAAGTGCGTTCGCGAGGTCTGCGGTGGCATCCGCTCTCAGCGTTGCGTGCCCCACCTTACGGCCAGCGCGCGGCTGCTTGCCGTAGTCATGCCAATGGCCGCCGCTTTCGCTGAGCATGGCGGTGGATGCAGGCATCTCGCCGATCCAATTGAGCATGCAGGCGTGGCCCAACGTTTGGGTTGAACCCAGCGGCAACCCAAGCACGGCACGCAGATGATTCTGGAACTGCGAGGTCTCCGCGCCCTCAATGGTCCAATGCCCGGAGTTATGCACGCGTGGGGCCATTTCGTTGGCGAGCAGTTGACCGTCGCGGTAGAACAGCTCCAGCGCGAACACGCCAACGTAGTCCAGCGATTCGGCCAATTTCTTCGCGTATTCGAATGCGGTGGCAGCCAACGCCGTGTCCACCGTCGCCGGCGCCAGGCTGGCCGACAGCACGCCATCGACATGCCAGTTTTCGGTCAGCGGCCAGGTGCGGAATTCACCGTCGCGGCCACGCACCGCCACCACCGACAATTCGCGCTCAAAGGGAATGAACGCTTCGACGATCAAACCCACCGTCTGCGCCTGGGCACCCAGCGCTTCCCAGGCCGCGTCGATAGCGTCGGGCGTCTTGATGCGGAACTGCCCTTTGCCGTCATAGCCCAGCCGGCGCGTCTTGAGAATACAGGGGCCACCGATGCGGCTTACTTCCGCCTCCAGTTCGGAACGCGCCGCGACCGCGGCGAATTCGCCGACCGGAATGCCCAGCCGGCGAAACAGGCTTTTCTCGACCATTCGATCCTGTGCGACAGCCAAAGCGCGCGGGTTGGGGAAAACAGGAACACGCTCAGCCAGCCATTCGGCACTCTCCGCCGGTACGTTTTCGAAATCGAATGTGGCGACGTCGATCTTCGACGCGAATTCCGCCAGCGCGGCTTCGTCGCGGTAATCGCCCACCAGCAGCGGTGCGAACTGGCCAGCGCAGGCGTCAGGCTCGGTATCCATGACCAGAAAGCGCAAGCCCAGCGGCGCGCCGGAAAGCGCCAGCATGCGGGCCAACTGCCCGCCGCCCAGAATGCCAACGGTGGTCATGCCGGCAGGCCGGCCGGCTGGCGAGGATCGTCGTTGGCGGTGACGTCGTCAGTCTGACGTGTGCGGAAGGTTTCCAGCGCAGCACCAATGGCGGGATGTGCCTTTGCCAGCATGGCGGCCGCGAACAGCGCTGCATTGGCCGCACCTGCATTGCCGATGGCGAACGTGGCGACGGGAATACCCGCGGGCATCTGCACGATGGACAACAACGAATCCATGCCGTTCAGCGCCTTGGACTGCACCGGCACACCCAGCACCGGCACCGCCGTCTTCGCCGCCAGCATGCCGGGCAGATGGGCCGCGCCACCGGCACCGGCGATGATGGCATGCAGTCCGCGCGCAGCTGCCGTTTCGGCATACGAGAACAGCACGTCCGGCGTACGGTGTGCCGACACCACTTTCACTTCGTAGGGAACCCCTAGCGCGTCAAGCTTCTGCGCGGCGTGCTGCATGGTTTCCCAGTCCGAGCGGGAACCCATCACGATTCCCACCAAGGGGCTGGACGAATTGGCGGTCATGGCCGTCCTCAGTCACTAAAGGAGCATTTTAGCTGGCGGCGGATCGGGAATGGGGGAAATGGGGAATCGAAAAACCCATGCTCGCCAAACGAATCAGGCCTTGGAAACGACCCGGATGGTACGCTTTCGCCATCCCCGACTCCCCAATTCCGGCTTTAATCCATGGATCGCAAATTGTTGGACTTGTTGTGCTGCCCCTCCACTCGGCAACCGCTGGCGCTGCTCGACGCGCGCGGGCTGGAAGCGCTTAACCGGGCCATCAGCACCGGTGGCATCCGCCGAGCGGACGAGAGTGCGCAGACCGACGCCCTGCGTCAGGCGCTGATCACACGCGACCGCAAAACGGTCTATCGCGTCGACGACGGCATCCCGGTGCTGCTGACCGAAGAAGGTATCGCCACCGCCCAGGTCGAAGATTTCCCCGCACGATGAGCGGCGATTTCGCGCCCCCATCGGCGGAGGTCGTTGCCGCTGACGTTGCCCGTGCGCTAGCCGAAGATGTCGGCAGCGGCGATGTCACGGCTGCCTTGCTGCCGGACACCGCTGATTCCGCTTATCTGCTGTGCAAGGAAGATGCGGTGATCGCGGGGCGGCCATGGTTCGACGCCTGCCATCGCGCGCTGGACCCGCTGGTGCGGATCGACTGGCGAGTGCAAGAAGGTGATCGAGTAAAGACCGGAACGGTGTTAGCCATGCTCGCGGGACGCGCGCGCGCGCTGGTTACCGCCGAGCGCAGTGCTTTGAACTTCCTGCAGACCCTGTCCGGCACTGCCACCACCACGGCAAGGTATGTGGACGCGGTGCGCGGCACGA
Organism: Pseudoxanthomonas sp. CCNWLY206-1; assembly: GCF_039710385.1. NCBI lineage: Bacteria > Pseudomonadati > Pseudomonadota > Gammaproteobacteria > Lysobacterales > Lysobacteraceae > Pseudoxanthomonas > Pseudoxanthomonas sp. CCNWLY206-1. The sequence continues at coordinate 315,701 of NZ_JBDKXI010000002.1, forward strand.
AGGCCAAGATCCTGGATACCCGCAAGACGATTCCCGGGCTGCGGCAGGCGCAGAAATACGCTGTGCGCTGCGGTGGCGGCAACAACCATCGCATCGGCCTGTTCGATACGGTCATGCTGAAGGAAAACCACGTTCGTGCCGCGGGCTCGCTTACCGCTGCGATACGCACCGCGCGCGCGATGCAGCCGTCACTGCCGCTGGTGGTCGAAGTGGAAACCCTGGCGCAACTGGAAGAAGCCCTGAAAGAAGGGTGCGACCGCATTCTCATCGACGATTTCGACGCAGCAGCGCGACGCGAAGCGGTACACATGGCCGGCGGCCCACCGTTCAACGGCGCAATTCCTCTGGAAGTTTCGGGCGGCGTCGATCTGGCCACGCTGCGCGCCATCGCCGAGGATGGCGTTGACTACATTTCAATCGGTTCACTCACCAAACACGTCCACGCTATCGACTTGTCGATGAAGCTTGGCCCGCCGCCAGATCTTTCTTCTCATCAATCTTGAGGACGTCCTGTCCGGCGACGCTTCCACGGGCTGCTACGGAACAGGCTATCTCCTACCTCCACTACGGCCTTTTTACTCATGCCCAGCCTGATACTGCTGATGATCGCCGGCGCTGCCCTCTTCGCGTATTGGAATGCCGCGCGAGCCGCCGCGGAGCGCGCGGAACAGCTAGGCCGCAACGCGTGCTCTGCCGCGGATGTGTTGTGGCTGGATCAGACCGTGCATGCCAACGGCCTCCGCCTGCGTCGCGGCGAAGACGGAAGGCTTGGTTTCGAGCGCTCGTTCCGCTTCGAGTATTCCTACGATGGCCTTGACCGTCACACCGGCAAGCTGGTGCTGCGTGGCGAAAAGCTGGTGTCGTTCGTGGGACCTGCCAGGCCGTCTGTTGCGCCCTTCGAACTGCACTGAGCGTTCAACGGCTTATAACGGGCAGGAGCGCCGTCTCGGCGCAAGCTTTCGCCGCTATCGCGAAGCGGTAGAAAGAGCTCGCGCCGAGACGGCGCTCCTACCGATCTCGATATCCGTCACTTGACCACACGCAAATGTGGTCGTTTGCCAGGAGTCGGCACGTCGTCCGGCGCAGGAGTATCCGGAGTCGGCGGTTCGTCATCGTCGTCGCCTTCCGGTCCGGGCCCATGGCTGGCGTCGTCCGGCAGCGCCATGCCCTGCCCGGTCTCACGCGAATAAATGGCCAATACCGCGGAAATCGGCACCGAGACCGGGTAGCTGACGCCACCAAACCGTGCGGTGAAACTAACGAGTTCGTTATCGATCTGCAGACGCACCACCGCCCGCTCGGCGATGTTCAGCACCACCTTGCCTTCCTTGACCGCACTGGCGGGCACCTGCACACCCGCCTGGGTCGCATCGACCAGCAGATGAGGCGTCATTCCGTTATCGGCGATCCATTCGGCCAGCGCCCGTAGCAGGTACGGGCGATGGCTGGTCATGCGCGGCACGTCTTCACTCATGCGGGCAGTTTAGGGGGAAGTCGGTGCGGGTGCGAGCCACGCAACGAAGCGCGCATGCGAACGGTTAATCCGGCGGGAAAGAGATATCGCCATGCTGATATGCCCCCGTGATCGGTCGCTGCACCCGTGGCCAGCGATATCGGTTTACCTGCCTCAGCCGTGCTGCGCCCGCCATTCGATGCCCAGGTTTGGGCTTGAGTTCAGGCAGGCAGCTCGCGCAGCTTCTTTTCCGCGTCCGTCAGGCTACGCACGAAGCCGGGGTTCCGGAAGATGCGATTGCCATAGTCCTCGATGGCCTTGCCGTCCTTCGGCAACGGCACATCCAGTGCCGGCAGCCGCCAGATGATCGGCGCCATCGCGCAATCTGCCAGGCTCATTTCCGGGTTGAGGAAGAATTTGCTGGCTTTGAATAGCGGCACGGCTGCGGTCAGCAATTCCTTCAAGCGCTTCCGGCCGGCTTCGACCTGCTGTTTGTTGCCCAATTGGATGGCCTGCACCTGCGGCACCCAATCGTGCTCGATGCGCAGCATCGCCAAGCGCAGGCGTGCGCGAGAAAGCGGATCCACCGGCATCAGCGGCGGATGCGGATAACGTTCGTCCAGATACTCGCTGACCACCGAAGCGGCGTACAGCACCAGATCGCGCTCCACCAGAGTGGGAACGGAATGATAGGGATTCAGATCGATGAGATCTTCAGGCGGATTCTGCGGGTCCACCGGTACCAAGTCATAACTGACACCTTTGGCCGCCAGTACCAAGCGGACGCGATGGCAGAGCACATCATCGGTGGAGGAAAACAAAGTCAGTGTATTGCGCATACGTGGACTCGCAGCCATCACGGCTCTCCGACGACCGGAATCCGCCGATCGCACCGACGCCGCCAGCCCCTTGCTAACGGTCGTCACGGTCCCTGAGTGTGCAATCCCTACAGGGAAAAGCCAAGCGCCCCTGCTCGGCCTTCCCTTGGCAGCCTGCGCACATCCCATCAGCATGCGCGACTGCCACGAGAGATCCCACGTGACGCCTCAGAACTTGTTTACGATCCGTCGCGAGCGCAGGCAGGCGGCTCGTGTGCCGAGCGCAGCAGGATCGTTAACAGGTTCTTAGTGGACGTCCTTCCAGTACTCCTGCTTCAGCAGATAGGCCAGGAACGTCAGCGCCGCCAGGAACAGTATCACCCACACGCCGATGCTCTGGCGCTTGAGTGCAGCTGGCTCGCCGGCATACTCGAGGAAGTTGGTTACGTCACGCACGGTCTGGTCGAACTCGGCCGCGGTCAAGCGCCCCGGCTGCGCCACCTGGAGCTTCTCCACGTGACGCTCGCCTGTTGCTTTGTCCGGCTCGCCGTACTCGGCATGCTGCAGGCCTTGCAGCTCCCACAGCGGATTAGGCATGGAAACGTTGGGGAACAATTTGTTGTTCCAACCCAACGGACGCGATTCGTCCAGGTAGAAGGACTTCAGGTACGTATAAATCCAATCGCTGCCACGCACGCGCGAAATCAGGCTTAGATCCGGCGGCATCTTGCCGAACCACTTTTCGCCATTCGCGTGCGGCATCGAGACCTGGATCTGCTCGCCGACCTTGGCACCGGTGAAGTTGAGGTTGTTCATCACCTCGTCTTCGGTCAGGCCCAGGTCTTCGGCCATGCGCGAATAACGCAGGTACTTCAACGAATGGCAGCCTGAGCAGTAGTTCATGTACGCCTGGGCGCCACGCTGCAGCGAGGCTTTGTCGCTCAGGTCGTTGCCGGCCTGCATCAGGTCGCCACCCGCGGCGGCGTATACGGAAAACGACAGCAGCAGTCCGCTGGCGAAGACGGCCAAGCGGGAAACGAAAGTCTTAGTCATGCGTCGTCACCCGTTCCGGTACTGGCTTGGTCTTGTCTAGCTTGGTCCACAGCGGCATGGTGATGAAGAAGGCGAAATACAGGAAAGTCAGCACGCGGCCAATGATGGTCTCGACCGGATCGGTACCTGGGCCGGCGCCAATCTTGCCGAGCCATACGAAACATACCGCCAGCATGCCCAGCATGACCTTGGTGATCCAGCCCTTGTACTTGTGCGACCTGACCTTGGACTTATCCAGCCAGGGAACCAGGAACAGGATCGCGATCGCCGCGAACATCACGATCACACCGCCGAGCTTGTCGGGAATCACGCGCAACATCGCGTAGTACGGCGTGTAGTACCACACCGGCTTGATGTGCTCCGGCGTCACCAGGCGGTTGGCTTCGGTGAAGTTGTCATGCTCCAGGAACCAGCCACCGAAGGCCGGCGCGAAGAAGATGATGAAGGCCGCGATGATCAGCAGGAAGCCGACACCCACCAGGTCCTTGACCGTGTAATACGGGTGGAACGGGATGCCGTCGACCGGCTTGGTCGCGTCCCAACGGTTGCCCTTGGGGCCGTACTTGATATCCACGCCGTCCGGGTTGTTGGAGCCGACTTCATGCAGCGCGCCCAAGTGCAGCACCACCAGCAACAACAGCACCAACGGCAGCGCGATGACGTGCAGCGCGAAGAAGCGGTTGAGGGTGGCGTCGCCGGGCAGGTAGTCGCCCATGATCCATTCGGTCAGCCCATTGCCGATCACCGGAATAGCGCCGAACAGCGAGATGATCACCTTGGCGCCCCAGAACGACATCTGGCCCCACGGCAGCACGTAGCCCATGAAGGCTTCCGCCATCAGCACCAGATAGATCAGCATGCCCAGGATCCACACCAGCTCGCGCGGCTTCTGGTAGCTGCCGTAGATCAGGCCGCGGAACATGTGCAGGTAGACGACGATGAAGAACAACGACGCGCCGGTGCTGTGCATGTAGCGGATCAGCCAGCCCCACTCCACGTCGCGCATGATGTATTCGACCGAGGAGAACGCTTCCGCCGCGCTCGGTTTGAAATGCATCGTCAGGAAGATGCCGGTGACGATCTGGTTGACCAGCACCAGCAGCGCCAGCGAGCCCATGTAGTACCAGAAGTTGAAGTTCTTGGGCGCGTAGTACTCGGTCATGTGCTTGCGGTAGACCGGCATCATGCCGGGCGCTCGCGCGTTGACCCAATCCCATACGCCGTTGGCGGTGCGGGTGAAGATGTTCGCCATGACTTACGCCGCTCCCTTTGGATCCACGCCGATGATGATCGTCGTGTCGTTCTCGTAATGGTGCGGCGGCACCACCAGGTTGGTGGGCGCCGGGACACCTTGGAATACGCGGCCAGCCATGTCGAAGCGCGACTTGTGGCAAGGGCAGAAGTAGCCGCCCTTCCAGTCGGGATCGTAGGGTTCCGGCTTGATTTCGGCGGCCATTTCCGGCGAGCAACCCAGGTGCGTGCACAGCCCGACCAGCACGGAGATTTCCGGCTTGATGGAGCGGGCTTCGCCCTTGATGTATTCCGGCTGCTGATCAGTGTTCTTGGATTCCGGATCGCGCAGGCGCGCATCCAGAGTCGGCAGAGCATCCAGCATGGCCTTGGAGCGCTTGACGATCCAGATCGGCTGGCCGCGCCACTCCATGATCAAGCGCTGACCTTCTTGCAGACCGGTGATATCGGCGGTCACCGGCGCGCCGGCCAACTTGGCCCGCGTACTTGGGTTCCACGACTTTATAAACGGTACTGCTGCAAAACCGGCACCCACTGCACCGACCACAGCCGTGGTCGCAGTCAGGAACCGGCGTCGACCTGTATTAACAGGCCCATTGACCCCATCATTGGCCATCCGGCACTCCGCAAAACAATCAGGTAGCTAAAAGGCTGCCATAACCCGCACAGGTACTTCGCGCGGGCCGCAAAAGACGGGGAAGTGTAACGGAAGCCTTAATCCGCCGACAACGGCATGCTGCAAATCAATGACTTGCGGAGGGCAGATGCGCAGCTCTGCGCATTAGGTCTGGCTTTATTCAGCGCGCGGCGACGGCGCCGCGGTAGCGCTCGGCCAGCACGCCCACGCGTTCGACATACCGCTGGGTTTCCCGATATGGCGGAACCCCGCCATGCCGGTCCACTGCACCTTCGCCCGCGTTGTAGCCAGCGGCTGCCAGGGTGAGATTGCCGTTGAAGCGCTTCAGCAGCCAAGCCAGGTATTGCGCGCCGCCGCGAATATTCTGCGAAGCGTTGTAGGCATCCGTCACTCCGAAGCGGCGGGCGGTGCCGGGCATCAACTGCATCAAACCCTGAGCACCCGCGTGCGACAGGGCCATCGGATTGTAGGAAGACTCGGCATGCATGATCGCCCGGATCACCGACTCCTCTACCCCGAATTCGCGCGAGGCCGCGGCGATTTCGTTCTGGTAGGCGGTGGTATTGAGCCGCAGGCGGCCGAAGTTGACGCCGGGATTGCCGCAGGCGAAGCAGGTTTCGATGAAGCTGTACTTGATCGTCCGCACGCTGGCCACGTTCGCCGCGCCCTTGGGCTTGCTGCTGGTGTAGTGCCGCACGCCGTCCTTGATGTAGGAATACACCTGGCCACTGACCACGCGACGGGTGCCGCCATTGCCCAGCGATGTGGCCGTGGTTGCCGCAACGGGCACAGCCGCATTGGACGCATCCGCGACCATGGCCGTGTTCGCCGCACCCACGGCAACTGCCGGCGTAGACGGGCTGGTCGACGCAACCAACGCTTCTGAACCGCTGAGCTTGGGACTACTGGGCTTGGAAGGCACGGAGGCCTGGGAGCGGGTGCTGCCGGGGGTGTAGTGGCTGACCACTTCGCACTGGGCGCCGCTGACCCGCTTGCTGACATAGCTGGGAATGCCGTCGGCGCCCAGGCACTTGTATAGCGTGCCCGCACTGACCGGCAGCGCGAACAACGCGGCAATGACGCCCCAAAGCAGCAAGATCCCCCTCATGGCGCGCAGTGTCCCAACTTCCCGACGGGTTGCCAAGTCCTTGTCCAACAAAGGATTCCTCCAATCTGTGCGGTCCGTCTGATATCCAGCCGGCGAAACCGGCCGACCACTTCCGTCTGCCTTTCCTTATTCAACGCCTACTGTGGCTGATTCCGGCCGCGGCACTGCGCGTAAACTACGCGCCCTATCCGCCACCCGCCTGGAATAAGCACCATGCCCGGGAAGCCCGCTTCCGAAATGCCCGCCCAGGGCACCTTGTCTGTACCCGTCGTGCACGATACGCCCGCTTTGGGCCTGCCCGCACGGGGAAAGCTGTTCATCAAGACCCACGGCTGCCAGATGAACGAATACGACTCGGCCAAGATGGCCGACGTGCTGGCCGCCAGCGAAGGCCTGGAGCTGACCGACAACGTCGAAGAAGCCGACGTGGTGCTGGTCAACACCTGCTCCATCCGGGAGAAAGCCCAGGAGAAGGTCTTCAGCCAGCTCGGCCGCTGGAAGGCGCTGAAGAAGGACGGCAAGCCGGTCCTGATCGGCGTGGGCGGCTGCGTGGCCTCGCAAGAGGGCGAGGCTATCGTCAAGCGTGCGCCTTACGTGGACCTGGTGTTCGGCCCGCAAACCCTGCACCGCCTGCCGGAACTTATCCGCGAGCGCCGTGCCAGTGGTCGACCGCAGGTCGATATCAGCTTCCCCGAAATCGAGAAGTTCGATCGCCTGCCCGAGCCGCGTGCCGAAGGACCCAGCGCTTTCGTTTCGATCATGGAAGGCTGTTCAAAATATTGCAGCTTCTGCGTGGTGCCTTACACCCGCGGCGAGGAAGTCAGCCGGCCCTTCGAAGACGTGCTGGTGGAAGTCGCGCAGCTGGCCGCGCAAGGCGTGCGTGAAATCAATCTGCTGGGCCAGAACGTCAATGCTTATCGCGGACCGTATGGAGATGGCGAAGTCGCGGATCTTGGTCTGCTGATACGCGCCATCGCCGAGATAGAAGGCGTGGGACGCATCCGTTTCACCACCTCGCATCCGCTGGAGTTCTCCGATTCGCTGATCGAGGCCTATCGCGACGTACCGCAATTGGCCAACTACCTGCACCTGCCGGTACAGGCCGGCAGCGACCGCATTTTGTCGGCGATGAAACGCGGCTACACCGCGTTGGAGTTCAAGCAGAAGATCCGCAAGTTGCGCGCCGTGCGTCCTGACATCTCGATCTCTTCGGATTTCATCGTCGGCTTCCCTGGCGAAACCGACGCGGATTTCGACAAGACAATGAAACTGATCGAGGACGTGGGTTTCGATCAGTCGTTCTCCTTCATCTACTCGCGCCGCCCCGGCACGCCGGCCGCCGATCTGGAAGACGACACGCCGGACGCCGTCAAGCACGCGCGATTGGAGCGCCTGCAGGCACACATCAACGCGCATGCCGCGACGATTTCGCAATCCATGGTCGGCAGCGTGCAATCGGTGCTGGTGGAAGGTCCTTCCAAGAAGGATCCAAACGAGCTGACTGGCAAGACCGAGAACATGCGCTCGGTGAATTTCCCCGGACATCCGCGGATGATCGGCCAGTTTGTCGATGTGGTGATTACTGAAGCAATGACCAATTCGCTGCGTGGAAGAGTGGCGGCCGCAGGCAACAGCGCTGCGGCCTAGCGAAACGCCGGTTGCAGGAGCGCCGTCTCGGCGCGAGCTCTCCCTGTCAAATCGCGGTAGAAGCGAAGAGCTCGCGCCGAGACGGCGCTCCTACATCGCTGGCCAAAAATGGCCGACCGATTCAATCCAACCGCTTGCGGAACCGCAAGATCGCCGCCGTCATCATGACGGTGGTGAACGCGACCAACGCCAGCACGTCCGGCCACAACTCCCACAGGCTGGCGCCGCGCAGCATCACGCCGCGGATCAGGCGCAGGAAATGCGTCAGCGGCAATACTTCCGCCAACCATTGCACCGCTCTGGGCATGCCCGAGAACGGAAACATGAAGCCCGATAGCAGGATCGATGGCAGGAAGATGAAGAACGTCATCTGCATGGCCTGGAACTGCGATTGGGCGCGCGTGGAGATCAGCAACCCCAAAGTGAGATTGGCGATGATCAGCAGCATCGCCGCCACGTAGACGTCCAGCAGGCTGCCATTCAAAGGCACATTGAACAGCCACAATCCCAGCGCAAGGACAACCGTGGTCTGGATCAAGCCGATGCCGACATACGGCAACACTTTGCCGACCATCAGTTCACCGCGGCTTACCGGCGTGGCGATCAACAGCTCCATGTTGCCGCGCTCGCGCTCGCGCACGATCGCCACGCCGGTGAACAGCACCATGGTCATGGTCAGGATCACCCCGATCAGTCCCGGCACGATATTCACCGCTGAACGCCGCTCCGGGTTATAGAACGCCACGACGCTGATAGGCCGTGCGACGGATAGCGCGTTCACGCCGGTGCCGTTCACAGGCATTTGTGCCAATTGCGCGGCGGCGCTTTGCACGGCGTTGTCGCTGCCGTCCACCAATACCTGCATCAGCTCGCGCCCTTCGCTGCGTCGGCGTTCGAAGTCTGGCGGGATGACGATCCCGATGCTGATCTCGCCCTGACGCATCGCTTCCATCAGTTCGTCAGGCGTACGGGCGGCCAAGGTCGGCTTCACCACCGTGGTCGCCACCACGTCCATCACCAGCGCGCGCGAGCCCGCGGTGTTCGCCTGATCCGCCACGCCGGCTTTCAAATCGCGCAAGTTGGTGTTGATGGCATAGCCGAACAGCAGCAACTGCATGACGGGAATGGCGACGATCATCGCCAGGGTGATGCGGTCCCGACGCATCTGCCGCATCTCCTTGAGCATGACCGCATAAAGCCGCCGCCCGTTCATGCTGCATGCTCCCGCGGCGCTTGCCCGCGCGTGGCGGAAACAAAGACATCTTCCAGATTGGGCTGCGAAGGCGCGACCTCCGCGGTCAAGCCGGCCTGCCGCAGCGCTTGGTCGATCCGGCCATGCGCGTCGCCGTCTTCGGTCATCAGCACTCGCAAGACATTTCCTATCTGCGCCACGCTGATCACGCCCTCAACGGCAACCAATGCCTTCTGCGCTCGCCGTGGCTGTTCCGCGCTGACGGTGAGCGTTCGGCCGGACAGTTGCTCAGTCAATTCGTCCGGCGAGCCGTCTGCGACCAACACGCCGCGATCGAGAATGGCGAGACGGTGACAGCGCTCCGCTTCGTCCATGTAGTGGGTGGACACCAGGAGAGTGGTACCGGCGTCGGCAAGCTCGAACAGTTTCTCCCAGAAGTCGCGGCGCGATTCGGGATCGACCGCGCTGGTCGGCTCGTCGAGAAACAACAACTCGGGCTCATGAATGATGGCGCCAGCCAATGCCAGGCGCTGCTTCTGCCCGCCACTCATGGTGCCAGCCAACTGCTTTTGCCGGTCCTTGAAGCGGAACTGCTCCACCAGCTCGTCAATGCGCTCGGCTGCCTTTCGCTTGGGCAAGTTCTGCACCGCGGCCAGGAACTCCAGGTTCTCACGCACGCTGAGGTCTTCGAATAGCGAAAACTTCTGTGTCATGTAGCCGATACGGGTGCGCAGCTCATCGGCTTGCTCGGGAATACGCAAGCCCAGCACGTCGATTTCGCCCGCCGTCGGCGTCAGCAGCCCACACAGCATGCGGATGGTGGTGGATTTGCCGGAACCATTGGGGCCGAGGAAGCCGTAGACGTTGCGCCGCGGCACTTCCAGATCGACTTGATTTACCGCCACCAGATCGCCGAAGCGCTTGGTCAAGCCATGGGCACGAATGGCGACGTCTTCTTGCGGAAGGGGTTCGCGCCGCGACTGAAGCATCGTCGGCACAGATGCCTTCCTGGTATCGGGCGAATCACTGCTTGCCATGGAACTCGGCCCGCACCGGAAAACCGGCTGGCAGATCGGCGGTATCTTTGCCGAGGCTCACTTCCGCCAGATAGCTGAGACGCGCCGCGTCCGCGCCGATCAACGCGTAATAAGGTGTAAAGGTGGGTTCGCTGCGGATCATCCTGACACGGCCGGCATACGCTGTTTCGCGACCGTCGACATAGATATTCACCGAATCTCCGACTTTTACGTTGGCGCGCAGCGGCTCCGGTACGTAGATCCGCGCGTACGGTGCTTCTCCCACCAGCAGGATGGCCAGCGATGCGCCAACCGGCGCTTGATCGCCTAATTTGTAAGGCAGGCTGTCGACGCGACCGGCGCGCGGTGCCACTACATTCAATTTATCCAACGTGACCGATTGTGTCGTCGCCTGTGCTTCGGCAGCGGTCAATGCGGCCTGGCCTTGGGCGATCTGTTCGCGCCGGGTGCCGCGCTCCAGTTCCAGCAAGGCGGCTTGCGCCAGACGGACTTGCGCCGACGCGTTGTCGGCAGCGGCACGGGCGCGATCCACTTCCGAAGCTGCCACCAGTTGCTGCTGGCCCAACGGCTGAAGACGGCGGTAGTACGCGCGGGCATCGGTGGCCTGCGCTTGCGCGGCGGCCAGCGAGGCGCGCGCCTGCGCGATGGCCTCGCTGCGTGGCCCTGCTTCCAATTCGGCCAGCATCTCGCGACTTTGCTGTGCCTGCGCCTGCACGGCGGCGAGTTGCGACTGGGTGCGAGTCAGTTCCAACTGCATCAATGGCGCACCTGCGGGCACATGCTGGCCCTCGCGCACATCGATGCGGACGATCTTTTCCGCCACTGGCGCAGGCAGTGTCACGCGGTCCCATTCCAACGTCCCCAGCGCCTGTGGTGCGTCGGGCTTACAGGCTGCCAGCGGCAGCAACGCGGCAACCAGCAACAGGCGCTTTCGATTACTTGCCATTTTCCAGCTCCAATCCGCGGTCCAGCAACACCAGCGTGTGCCGGCGCAGGTCATCGAAATCCAGCTCGTTGGCGCCGAACATCGCGCGCCAGATGGGCGCGCCCGCCAGCGGGAACATCGTCAGGCCCACCAGCGACACCATCAGCAATCGCGGGTCCAGATCGGGATTGAGCCGCCCTTCGCTTTGCGCCTCCGCGAAGCGCTTGGCCATCATCTGCGGCAACTGCGGGCCGACCCGGTCGATCATCATGGTGCGCAGTGCGCCACCTTCGCAGAGCACTTCACGCACCCACAGCGCCGGCAACCATGGGTGCGCGGCGACGATGTTGCAGATGCCTTGCACGAAGCTCGCCACCATGGACGCGATGTCATTGCCGGCATGCGCTACTGGCTCGCGCATTCCCAGTACCAACGGCAACACCTTTTCGGTGACCACCGCCTCCTGTAGCTGCGCTTTGTCGCCGAAGTAGTAATGAACCAGCGCCGGGGTCACGCCGGCTTCGCGGGCAATGTCGCGCAGCGACGTAGCGGCGATGCCCTGACGGACATAGCAAGCCAGGGCGGCCTCCACCATTTGCGCGCGCAGATCGACGGCGTCAGCGACCGGCCGTCCAGGCGCACGCTTTCGCGGTGATTTTGTCTTCTCGGGAGCCGCCTTGGCGGCAGGCGGACGATCTTGGGGGGGAGTTGTTCTGGGCATGGCGTATATTTAATTCATCGATTAATTAACTGCAAGCGCCAGCCGACGAACGGCGCCCGGTGGCCGTTTCGGCCCTATCGCGCTACCCTGCGTAGCCCTGTATCCGCGCCCTCAGGACAGCCGCCATCCCCCAGGATTCCCCCAGCTTGTGGGTCTTCGTACTCGAAGCCCGGCCATTGCCGGACACGCCGGATTTTTCGCAGTTCGGAGGCGCGCATGTCCTTTGCTACCAGATGCCGGGCCTGTCGGAAGATCCGATGCGCCACGCCAGCGATTTTCTGCGCCAGGCCGGCTGGCAGGTGATCGGCGTAGAAGAAGAGCCCGAGCAGATCACCCGCGAAGAAGCACCCGATGAAGAACACTTCGATCAGGCGCTGATCGACGATGAGGCCTACATCTTCCACCAATGGCCGGTGGAAGACATGGATGACGAAACCCGACACTGAAGCGACATTGAAGCATTGCCGATGACTGCACCTTTCAAACGCGAATTCACCCTGGAACCCGAAAACGCCGAATGGCTGGCGAACCTGGCCGGACCGTTCGACGCGCACCTGCGCCAGATCGAACTTAGGCTGGGCGTGGAAATCGCCAATCGTGGCGCGATCTTCCGCGTCACCGGTCCCGAGAAACCGGTAGTAGCCGCCGAGAAACTGATTCGCGGCATGTATGCGGAAGCCGCGCAGGAAGTTTTCGACAGTGAAGCCATCCACCTGCGCCTGAATGCCGCCAACGTGGAGCACTTGGCCGCGGGCGGGTTCCAGCCGCAGGAAGTGGCGATCAAGGTCAAGCGCGGCACGGTGCGTGGCCGCGGGCCCAACCAGGCCAATTACCTGCACGCTATCGCCACGCACGACGTCAACTTCGGCGTCGGTCCGGCCGGCACTGGCAAGACGTTTCTCGCCGTCGCCAGCGCGGTGGAAGCATTGAACGAATCGCGCGTGCAGCGCGTGGTGCTGGTGCGACCAGCGGTGGAGGCCGGAGAGAAACTCGGATTTTTGCCTGGTGATCTGACTCAGAAGGTCGATCCCTATCTGAGGCCGTTATACGACGCGCTGTACGAAATGCTGGGCGTGGAAAAAGTAGTGAAACTGCTGGAGAAGAACGTCATCGAGATCGCGCCGTTGGCCTATATGCGCGGACGCACGCTTAACGATGCTTTTGTCATTCTGGACGAAGCGCAGAACACCAGCATCGAACAGATGAAGATGTTCCTCACCCGAATCGGTTACGGCAGCACCGCCGTCGTCACCGGCGACTTGACCCAGGTCGACCTGCCACGACACCAGAAATCGGGGCTGAAGGACGCACTGGAAGTCCTTCGTGGAGTGGAGGGTATTTCCTTTACCTTCTTTACCAGCCGGGACGTAGTGCGCCATCCGCTGGTAGCGCGTATCGTGCAAGCCTACGACGCGCGCGACGACAAGAACGCCGCGACCGGTCCGGCGTGACCACGGGCGTTTCCATGGCTCGGCCGCTCCCGGGTCCTCTCATTGGCTTATCGGGCAGAACGCTTACCCACATGCCGAAACAACCGCAAAATGGGTTCCTGTCGGTCCGCCCTGGAGCCGCTGGAATGGCGAACTGGAATGGCGAATAGATGACCCAAGGCCCTGTCCGTCTCGAAGTCTCCGTCAGCTATGCGCTGCCACGCGCAGGCCTGCCTGCCGCCGTGAGTTTCCGGCGCTGGGTGGCGGTCGCGCTGGACGGCCGCATTCGCGAAGCCGACCTCGCCATCCGCATCGTCGACAACAAGGAAGGCCGGGCGTTGAATCGCCACTACCGCGGCAAGGACTACGCGACCAACGTGCTCAGCTTCCCCGCGGATATGGCCGAAGGCGTCAAGATGCCAAAAGGCGTCAAGATGCCGCTGCTGGGCGATCTGGTGATCTGCGCGCCAGTGGTGGCGCGCGAGGCGCGCGAGCAGAAAAAGCCGCTCGCCGCGCACTACGCCCACCTCACCGTACATGGTGTGCTGCACCTGCTGGGCTGGGACCATGAAGACGAAAAGGAAGCCGAGTGCATGGAGCAGCTGGAACGCGAGATCCTGGCCGAGCTGGGTATCGCTGACCCCTACGCGGAGCAGTAGATGTTTCGACGCCTGATCGCCGCAGCGCTGCTCACGGCGCTTCCACTTCCCGCCTTGGCGCAAGACACCGATCCAGCGTGGGATCCCGCACAAGTGGACTTGTCAGCACTGATTTCCTGTCAGGGCCAGCCGGAGCAGTTCATGGCGTTGGCGATCGCTATCCAGGACCCGTTGAAGGCGGTCTCGCTGGGCTGGCGGCCTTTGCCGCAGACCAACATGTTCATGACCGAATATGCATTGAATGCACCGGTGACCGTGTTCGGCCACAGCAGTCAGCACATCGCTTTTGCGGGCTCCAGCGTGATGGCGATCCTGGATATGCCCGATCCGCGCCCGCTGGCCAGGCAACTGGGCTTGGAAGCGGCCGTCGATACGCCGGAGAAGGCGATGTTCGGGAAGGAAGTGCTCAGCGAGGAGACCGCGGACAAGGCCAGCGGCAAGGTGCTGGTCCGTTCGGCGGTGCTCAGCGTGTCCAACGTCACTTCGCATCCCGGCAAGACACTGGCCGGGTGCACCTACAGTATTGACCCGGCCGAAGAAGACCCGGAAGCACCGGCCGCCGAGCGCGCCACCCGCGCTGAATGATCCCACCATCCTGTTAGACTCCCCCGGTCGCCCGTCCCAAGGGTGCCCGTTTCCAAGCGATGTCAGAAGAAGACGACAGTACCCAAGCGCCCGAACCTGAAAAACGGCGCTCCTGGCTGGACCGCCTGAGTTCGGCGTTCTCCGGCGAACCCTCCACGCGCGACGACCTGGTCGCGCTGCTGCGTGATGCGCAGGCCGATGGCCTGATCGGCAGCGATACCCTGCGAATGATGGAAGGCGCGATCGCCGTGTCGGACCTGACCGTCGGCGACGTGATGATCCCGCGCGCGCAGATGGTTTCGCTGCCCGTCGAGGAGAAGTTCCTCGCACTGATGAAGCAGGTAGTGGAATCCGGCCATTCTCGTTTTCCTGTGCATGGCGAAAACAAGGACGAGATTCTCGGCATCCTGCTGGCCAAGGACTTGCTGCGCGGCGTCGTGGCCGATCACGGCCCCGGCAACGTGCGCGAGCTGCTGCGCCCGGCGGTGCTGATTCCCGAATCGAAGAAGCTCAATCTGTTGCTGAAGGAATTCCGCCTGTCGCGCAACCACATGGCTATCGTGGTGGACGAGTACGGCGGCGTCGCTGGGTTGGTCACCATCGAGGACGTACTGGAGCAGATCGTCGGCGAGATCGACGACGAGCACGATGTGGCTGAAGACGAGTCCATGCTGATCTCCGCGCAAGCCAACGGCCAATATGTAGTGGATGCGCTGACGCCCATCTCCGATTTCAACGAGCGTTTCGGTGCGGACTTCTCGGATGACGAATACGACACCGTCGGAGGCCTGGTCACCGCGGCCATCGGCCATCTGCCGGAAATCGACGAAGAGCTCACACTGGGCCGCTTCGCGTTCCGCGTGGCCAAGGCCGATGCACGCCGTGTTCATGCCTTCCACGTCGGCGTTCTTTCGGAAAGCTAGCGGATGACTTTTTCCCAGTCGACAACAGCGCTGGCGCGCTTGGCACTGCTGTGCATGCTGTGGCTGTCGGCCACAATGGCATGGGCGGCACCACCGCGGATCGGTGTCGCTACGATGCAGCCGGGCGAGATATTCTTCGAACGGTTCGGCCATAACGCCATCGTCGTGGTCGACCCGGCCACGGGACAGGCCACCTCATACAACTTCGGCTTCTTCGACCCCACCGAACCGGATTTTGTCAGCCGTTTCGCCGAAGGCGAGATGCGCTACTACCTGGTCGCCCTGCCCTTCGAAGAAGATCTGCTGCACTACCGCGAAACCGGCCGCGGCGTCACGCTGCAGTGGTTGCGGCTGCCCCCGGAGCAAGCGCAAGCCCTGGCCGATGCACTGGCCGAGCGTTCCAAACCCGAGAACGCGCGCTACCGCTACGATTACTTCACCGACAATTGTTCGACCCAGGTGCGCGACGCGCTGAATACGGCACTTGGCGGTGCGCTGAAGTCGCAATTGTCCGGGCGCTCACACGGCAACACCTTCCGCAGCGAAGCGGTCCGCCTCGCGTCGCCCGCCACTTGGATGTGGCTGGGTTTCGATCTGGGCCTGGGACCCGCTGCCGATAAGCCGATGTCGCGCTGGGAAGAGGCGTACGTGCCCATGCGCTTGGCGGACAGCCTGCGCGAAGTGAAGAACACCGAAGGCCGGTCGCTGGTCGAATCGGAAATGCAGTTGCTGCCGCACACCGCCGCGCCGGAACCGGTCGAAACGCCGCGCCGTTGGCTGCCATGGCTGGGAGCCGGCGTGCTGATCGCAGCTGCGATCGTGCTACTGGGCCGCTATCCGCGTCTCATCGCCACGCTTGCCTTGCCGTACTGGCTGATCTGCGGCATTGCCGGCCTGCTGCTGGCGTACCTCTGGGGCTTTACCGACCATTGGGCCGCGTGGGCGAACCGCAATCTGCTGCTACTCAATCCCTTGTGC
The DNA here is from genome assembly GCF_039710385.1 of Pseudoxanthomonas sp. CCNWLY206-1. Lineage (NCBI taxonomy): Bacteria > Pseudomonadati > Pseudomonadota > Gammaproteobacteria > Lysobacterales > Lysobacteraceae > Pseudoxanthomonas > Pseudoxanthomonas sp. CCNWLY206-1. The sequence goes on from NZ_JBDKXI010000002.1 coordinate 332,118, forward strand.
CTGGCACTGCTGCCGGGCTCGATTTTCGTGCTGCGCCGCCGCACACCGCCACGTTGGTTCGGCGTGTGCGTAGCCATTGTCGCGGTGGCTGCCGTGATTGCGTGGATACTGCATTGGCTGCCGTTGCGGCCGCAATACAACCAAACCTGGATTGCGCTTTTGCTGCCGATTCACACCGCTTTCGCATACGTATTCATGCCGCGCCGCTTGTCCCCCTGAAGCGGCTGTCGCAGGATGCGGGCTCTGTCTCCGTATCCCGAAGGTCCGCATGATCCGTCGTCTTTTCGCACTGACCGCGCTGCTCTTCTCCATGCTGCTTTTCCCCAGGGCCCTGTCCGCTGCACCCGCGACCGTCGCGTCGCCCGACGGCAGCCTGACCGTCGAGATCGCCACCGATCCCGACGGCCGCCCCAGCTACGCCGTATCGCGGCGTGGCAAGCCGATCATCGCGCCATCGCGGCTCGGCTTCATTCTGGTCGATGCGCCCAAGTTCGAACGCAACATTGCCGTCAGCAATCCGCGTACCCGTAGCTTCGATGAACGCTGGGAACAGCCCTGGGGCGAGCGACGCTTCATTCGCAATCATTACAACGAGCTGCGCGTCACGTTGAGCGAAACCGCCAAGCCAAAGCGCAGCTTCGATGTGGTGTTCCGCGTCTACGACGACGGGCTTGGCTTCCGCTACGAGTTCCCGGATCAGCAGCAGCTCAAGCAGATCAAGATCGGCGAAGAACTGACCGAATTCACGCTTGCCGATAAGGCGACTGCCTGGTGGATTCCCGCAGGCGAATGGAACCGTGAGGAATATCTGTACCACCGCACTTCGGTGGAAGAAATCGGCGACGCGCAGACGCCCATCACCTTCAAGCTGAGCGATGGCACGCATCTGTCGATCCACGAAGCGGCGCTGATCGATTATTCGGGCATGAATCTCACCCGCGTCGAGGGCCGCCGCTTGAAGGCCATGCTCACGCCCGGCATCGGTGACGGCAAGGTCATTCGCGACGCGCCGTTCCACACGCCCTGGCGCACGCTGCAGATCGCCGACGACGCGGGCGGGCTGGTGATGTCCAGCCTTATCCTTAATCTCAACGATCCCAACAAGCTAGGCGATGTGTCCTGGGTGCAGCCGATGAAGTACGTCGGCGTCTGGTGGGAAATGCATCTGGAAAAGAAGACCTGGGCCTCCGGCCCCAAGCACGGCGCGACCAATGAAAATGTCATGCGCCACATCGACTTCGCGGCCAAGAACGGCTTCGGCGGCGTGCTGGTGGAGGGTTGGAACATCGGCTGGGATGGCGACTGGTTCGGCAACGGCGAGGATTTCAGCTTCACCCGCTCGTATCCGGACTTCGATCTGGAAAAACTCGCGGCGTATGCCAAATCGAAGAACGTCCGGCTGATCGGCCATCACGAAACTTCCGCCAATGCCGCGCACTACGAAACGCAGATGGGCGCGGCTTTCGATCTTTATCAGAAGGTCGGCGTCAACGCGGTGAAAACCGGCTACGTGGCCGATGCCGGCCAGGCCAAGGTGATCGGTATCGATGGCAAGCTTCACTACGCCTGGCACGAGGGCCAGGACATGGCCCGCCATCATCTGAAAGTCGTCACCGAAGCGGCCAAGCGACACATCTCCATCAATGCGCATGAGCCGATCAAGGACAGCGGCCTGCGCCGGACCTATCCCAATACGATTTCCCGCGAAGGCGCACGCGGCATGGAGTACAGCGCCTGGGGCAAACCGGGCAATCCGCCCGAACATGAAGCCAACCTGGTGTTCACCCGGCTGCTGGCAGGCCCGATGGACTACACCCCCGGCATTTTTGGAATGAAGACGCGCGCGCCTGACGGTGTGGCAACCACCTGGGCCAAGCAGCTGGCGCTGTATGTGGTGATCTACAGCCCGTTGCAGATGGCCGCCGACCTGCTGGACAACTACGAAGCCAATCCCGCGCCTTTCCAATTCATCAAGGACGTGCCGGTGGATTGGGAAGACACGCGCGTATTGAACGGCGAGGTGGGCGATTACGTCACCATTGCCCGCAAGGACCGTCATAGCGACAACTGGTATCTGGGCGCGGTGTCGGACGAAAAGCCGCGTGAGCTGAAGGCTTTCTTGTCCTTCCTGGAACCGGGCCGCCGCTACACCGCGCAGATCTATCGCGATGGCGCCAAGGCCGATTGGAAAACCGCTCCCCAGGACATCGTCATCGAAGAACGGCAAGTCACCAGCACCGATACGCTGACCTTGCGCCTGGCGCCTGGTGGTGGGCAGGCGATTCGTTTTATCGCGCGGTGAGTTTTTTGTAGAGAGAAGCTTTCTCCGCTTTGGTGGATACTTCCTTGTGGGAGTGGTGCCGGCATGCCGGCACCGGGGAGTCGCGACGGGAAGCCAGCAATCGCGTTAGACACGGATCGACGCGGATAAGCATTGATTGAAGAACGATCAATGCTCTATCCGCGTCTTTCAGCGTCGGCCCGTGTCCTGGCTTTGGTGGTTTCCGGTCGCGACTTACGTCGCTCCCACAGGGAATCCAGTAAGTCATCTTGCCCACCTGCGCCATCTGGCGCACGATGCGCGCCATGAACGATATCTCTCCCGCCCAGAGCATCAAACCCACGCTGCCCAAGTGCGTGATCAACTGCGCTGTCTATGATCGCGAGGGCAAACGCCGCGATATTCCGCTGGATGAGATCAGCGACGTGCTGGCGAATGATGACGGTAGTTTTCTTTGGGTCGGCTTGTACGAGCCAGACGACAGCATCCTGGAGAAGCTACAGGAAGAGTTCTGCCTGCACGACCTGGCGGTGGAGGATGCTCAGCATGCTCATCAACGGCCCAAGATCGAGGCGTACGGCAACTCACTCTTCGTCGCCTTGCATACCGCGCAAGTGGTGGACGACCGCATCCGTTACGGCGAGACGCACGCTTTTCTGGGAGCGCGCTATCTGATCACCGTGCGTCACGGCGCCTCGCTGTCCTACGCGCCCGTCCGCGAGCGGGTGCAACGCGAACCGGAGCTGCTGACGCTGGGGCCTTCCTACGGCCTCTACGCGGTGCTGGATTTCATCGTCGACAACTATCGCCCTATCGTCGACGAATTTCGCGACACCTTGGATGCGCTGGAAAAAGACATCTTCTCCGACACCTATCGACGGGTGACGGTGGTGAAGCTCTATGAACTCAAGCGCGAACTGACCAAGATGCGTTTGGCCGTCGCGCCGCTGCAAGACGTGCTGACGCAGCTGTCGCGTTCGCAAAGCGTGCTGATCCCGGAAGAAGTGCGCCTGTATTTCCGCGATGTCTACGATCATGTCTTGCGCGTCAACGAGGCCACGGACATGTTGCGCGAAATGCTGACGACTGCGCTCAGCGTCAATCTGTCGCTGGTCACCCTGGCGCAGGGCGAAGTAGTCAAACGATTGGGCGCCTGGGCAGCGCTACTGGCGGCTCCCACCCTGATCGCCAGCTGGTACGGCATGAATTTCAAGAACATGCCGGAACTGGACGACCGATTTTCCTATCCCGTCCTGATCGGCGGAGTAATCCTCGTCTGCGTGGGTCTGTATCGGCTGTTCAAACGCGCCAAGTGGCTGTAGCGCTCTACTGAAAAATGGGAACGCGCTTCGTACGCGCTTACCCATTCGCCGTCGGCTCCGAACCAACGCCGAGTCTCTAGAGCAGTACTTCCGGATCTCAACAGATTTCGTCTCGTCATCCCGGCGCAGGCCGGGACCCAGCGCCTTACGCGCCAAAGACTAAAAATCGCCAGCCACGCTTAAAGCGCTTTGACCAACCGCGCTGTTGAGGCGCTTCGACAGCCGAATGATCGGCCATGGCGACGGATTGCCGTCACTGATGCTCCATGGTGCAACGCCGCATCCTCTCATCGCTAGACCAAAGTCGAAGGCCGAATCCGCGGTTACAGATTGACCCTTCTCCTTCATGGGAGGACGCTAGCGCAGGTCTCTGTGGAGGTTCGTTCATGAAAGGTCTGTCGAAGCTCGGTTGGGCGGCGCTCGCCATCGTTGGTGCGTTCGCCTTGGGCACGGTGGCGCTGCGCCGCGGCGAGCACATCAATGCGTTATGGATCGTGGTTGCCGCGGTATCGATCTATCTGGTCGCCTACCGTTTCTACAGTCTCTTCATCGCCAATAACGTGTTGCGGCTGGACCCCACCCGCGCCACGCCCGCCGTTATCAACAACGACGGCCTGGATTACGTGCCTACCAACAAGCACGTCTTGTTCGGCCACCACTTCGCTGCCATCGCCGGTGCTGGCCCGTTGGTCGGTCCGGTACTGGCGGCGCAGATGGGCTACCTGCCCGGCACGCTGTGGCTGATCGCCGGCGTGGTGCTGGCCGGCGCGGTGCAGGACTTCATGGTGCTGGTGATCTCCAGTCGCCGCAACGGCCGCTCGCTGGGCGATCTGGTACGCGAGGAAATGGGCCAGGTGGCCGGCACCATCGCGCTGTTCGGCGCGTTCCTGATCATGATCATCATCCTGGCGGTGCTGGCGATGATTGTGGTCAAGGCACTCGCGGAAAGTCCGTGGGGCATGTTCACCGTGATGGCGACGATACCGATCGCGATCTTCATGGGCGTGTACATGCGTTATATCCGCCCGGGCAAGATCGGCGAGATCTCCGTGGCCGGCTTGGTGTTGCTGCTGCTGGCAATCTGGCTCGGCGGCAAGGTGGCCGCGGATCCGACCTGGGGTCCGGCCTTCACGTTCACCGGTACCCAGATCACCTGGATGCTGATCGGCTACGGCTTTGTCGCCGCGGTATTGCCGGTATGGTTGCTGCTGGCACCGCGCGATTATCTGTCTACATTCCTGAAGATCGGCACCATCATCGCGCTGGCGATCGGCATCGTCATCGTGATGCCGGAACTGCGCATGCCGGCGCTGACGCAGTTTACCGACGGCACGGGACCCGTGTGGAAAGGCGGCATGTTCCCGTTCCTGTTCATCACCATCGCGTGCGGTGCGGTGTCGGGTTTCCACGCGCTGATCTCCTCTGGCACCACGCCGAAGCTGCTGGCCAGCGAAAGCCATGCGCGCTACATCGGTTACGGCGGAATGCTGATGGAGTCTTTCGTAGCGATCATGGCGATGGTGGCGGCGTCGATCATCCACCCGGGCGTGTATTTCGCCATGAACAGTCCGGCGGCGATCATCGGTACCGATGTGCAGGCCGTCGCGCAGACGGTGTCGAGCTGGGGCTTCGCGGTAACACCCGAAATGCTGACGGCGACCGCGAAAGATATCGGTGAGAACAGCATTCTTTCCCGTGCCGGCGGCGCGCCGACGTTAGCGGTAGGCATCGCGCAGATCCTGCATGCGGTGCTGCCGGGCGAAGGCATGATGGCATTCTGGTATCACTTCGCGATTCTGTTCGAGGCATTGTTCATCCTGACCGCGGTCGACGCAGGCACGCGCGCAGGCCGTTTCATGCTGCAGGACCTGCTCGGTAACTTCGTGCCCGCGCTGCGCCGCACCGAGGCGTGGGGGCCGAATCTGCTCGCCACCGCAGGCTGCGTGGCGATGTGGGGTTATTTCCTGTACCAGGGCGTCACCGATCCGCTTGGCGGCATCAACATGCTGTGGCCGCTGTTCGGCATCGCCAATCAGATGCTGGCGGGCATCGCGCTGATGCTGTGCACGGTGGTGCTGTTCAAGATGAAGCGCGACCGCTATGCCTGGGTGTCGATCGTACCGACCGTGTGGTTGCTGATCTGCACCACCGCCGCGGGCTGGATCAAGATCTTCGATGACAACCCGGCTGTCGGCTTCCTTGCCCAGGCCGGCAAATACCGGAACGCCATCGCCGCCGGCGAACTGCTCGCGCCTTCGAAGGATTTCGGCCAGATGCAGCAAGTGATGATCAACAATTACGTCAATGCCGGCCTGACCGCGTTGTTCCTGTTCGTGGTGTTCAGCGTGCTGTTCTACTCGATCAGCGCAATCGCAAAGGCGCGCCGCAGTCCGGAACGCAGTGATCGCGAAACCGCCTATGTGGCCACCGATCCCGCCTTGGCGAACAACCTGTGATCATGGGAGAACGGTTATGAGCACCGCGCTAGTTCCCATCAGCCACTACCAGGCGCATCGCCGTGTGTGGCGGCGCCTGGTCCAGACCGCGCGGCTGTGCTGCGGCGTGCCGGACTACGACAACTACGTTCGCCACATGATGGACAAGCATCCAGATCGCGAAGTGATGGACTACAAGACTTTCTTCCGCGAGCGACAGGAAGCGCGCTTTGGCGGCAGGAATGGGTTCCGCTGTTGTTGAAGCCGCCGCGACGCGCATAAAAAAAGGCGAAGCCGTTGGCTTCGCCTTTTTATTCATCTTGCACTTTTGTAGGCGTGGTGCCGGCACGCCGGCACCGATAAGTCGCGATGGGCTTTACGGGTAAAGCCTCATCGCGACTCACGTCGCTCCTACAAGCGCTTGCTGCTACCCCTGCCCCGCCATCGATCGCAAGGTGATCCCGACCAGATAAGCCGCATAAGTACCGGTGGCGTACCCCAGCGTGCCCAGCAATACGCCGACCGGTGCCAACGCCGGGTGGAACGCCGTTGCCAGTACAGGAGCCGATGCAGGTCCTCCGATATTGCTCTGCGACCCAATGGCGAAATAGAAGAACGGCACGTGCAGCAACTTGCCTACCACCCACAGGATCACGATGTGCACGGCGATCCACAGCAGGCCCAACAGGAACAACCATGGCCGATCCAGCAGCGCCAGCAAATCCATCTGCATGCCGATACACGCAATGAGGAAGTACAGGAACAGTGAGCCGAATTTGGAAGCTCCCGCACCTTCCAATGTGCGTGCTCGGGTAAAGCTGAGCAGCAGCCCGATCATGGTGGACAGCACCACCACCCAAACGAACGGTTTGTCCAAGCTGACCTGAGGCGACCAGGACACGTTCGCGGCGAACCAAGCCGCCGCGGGCGCTGCGACAGCATGCGAAAGACCCACCGCGCCGAAAGCGACGCCGACAATGATCATCAGGTCGGTCAGGCTGGCGATGCGCGCGTGCTCCGCTTGATATTTGGCGATGCGTTCCTTGAGATCGTCGATGGCGGTAGTGTCCGCACCACTACGCGCGTCGATGGCCTGCGAATGACCGGCCAGGAAGATCAGGACCGCCATCCATACGTAACCCACTCCCACGTCGATCACTGCGAATTGGCCGAACGTGGTCGCATTGACGTTGAACACTTCCTTCATCGCCAGCATGTTGGCGCCGCCACCGATCCAACTGCCCGCCAGCGCTGCCATGCCTGCCCAGGTATCCCCTGCCACGGTCTGCGGATGGATCCAGCCCATCAGCTTGAAGGCCACTACCGCGCCCAGCATGATGCTGAGCGAGGCGACGATATACATCGCCAGCATCTTGGGCCCCAGCCTCAGCACGCCCTTCAGATCGATGCTCAGCGTTAGCAACACGAGCGCTGCTGGCAGCAATACGTCACGCGCCACCGGGTTATAGAGCTTGGTATTGGCACCATCGATCAGGCCAATGGTGTTGTAGATACCTGGAATCAGGTAGCACAGCATCAGCGCCGGCACGATTGAGTAGAACTTCTTCAACCAGCGGGTCGGACCGGTGGATGTCCAGAAAACCAGCGCCAGCGTGGCGGCGATAAGTCCGAAGATGACGATGTCGTTGGTGATCAATGCAGTACCGGCCTCAACTGGCGCCATGGCATTCCCCTATTACCGAACATAAAAAAACGGACGAGCCACCGGAGCGGCGCGCCCGTGTCGAACTGCCTGCCAGTTTCACTGTGGCCCGGCATAGCGGCATGGTGCCATAGGACGCCGCTACCGCGACTCCAGACCGCCTCATCGGCTTGACTGATCCGTACACCGGCTGAACGGGCCCGCCCAAAATCTCACATTTACTGCCGCAGAGAGCAGCGCGGCGATCCGCCAAGATTCATGGATTCTCCTTTTTTTGCCGGTCGAGCCGCACCAAGGCCGCCATCCAGCCGCTTCGCCATAGCGATGGCCGCTCCTGTCGCTCGCGGGCGTTTAACTGTCCGCAACGACCCGAAAACACGGATCGAGCGGGTTCCGAGCTCACACCTACACATCGAGGGGAGAATCCCATGACTGTTTCATCCAAGAAGGCCCGGGGCGGCGCTATCGCCCGCTCCGTGCTTGTTGGCGCCACCGCCACCATCGCCCTGTTCATCGCGGCTGCCAGCCCAGCCTGGGCGACCACCATCGGCACACCAACGCCGATCGACGGCAGCCTGAGCTGCAAGGACTTCGACACCGCCAACATCCTGCGTGAGCTGGTGGTCAACCCGCTACCGGATGGCGTGCAGGCCCATACCGACGGCACGCTGACGGTGGACACCATCTATTTCGACTCGACCAGCGGCTGGCTGCTGTATTGGCAGCAACTCAGCACAGGCCAATCGATCCATAGCGTAGGGATCAGCGGCGGTGGCGTGGGCGTTCTGTACTCCTACGATCCGCCGGTGACCGAGGACGCTGGCTTGCACCTGCCAGCCACGCCAACATTCGCCATCACCACCACCAATGACCGTTACCCGCCGATCGCCGAAGCCAATTTCTGCTACTCCGTCCCCGAAGAAACCGGTTACGAAGGCTGCACGCTGGGCTACTGGAAGGTGAAGAAGCACCACGACTCCTGGCCGCTGCCGTACACCCCGAGCACCCTGGTGCAGAGCTACTTCGGCGTGGATGCGCCTGACGCTACTTTCCTGACGGCGCTGAGCTTCCAGGGCGGCCCCGGCGTGGACGGCGCCAAGCGCATCCTGATGAAGCAAGCCATCGCTTCATTGCTCAATGCGACTTCGACTGGCGTCGACTTCCCGCTGACATCGGCGCAGGTGATCCAGCAGGTGACCTTCGCGCTGGGCACCGGCGATCGCGAAGTGATGTTGTCGCTGGCCAGCACGCTGGACGCTTACAACAACCAAGGTTGTCCGTTGAACTAAGCGGCGACATGGAAAAGCAAAAGGGCGAAGCTTTGGCTTCGCCCTTTTTTGTTTGCGTTGAAGCACTTTCGCGTCAAGTCGACAACAGGTTCGTCACCCCGTCGCAGGCCGGGGCCCCAGCGACTTTTCGCCATCTGGAGCGGAAGGCACTGGGTCCCGGCCTACGCCGGGATGGCGGTGAGTTTATCGAGTTCGAGTAACCATTCGATACAAAACGCTCCGGCTCTCCGCACTTCCGCTACCGGCTTTCAGCTATCGGCTTTTTACGGGCTGAGGTGCTGCTTCAACCAGCCATTCACGGTGTCGTGCCACAAGATGCTGTTCTGCGGCTTCAGCACCCAATGGTTTTCGTCCGGGAAATACAGCAGCTTGGATTCAATCCCCTTGCGCTGCAACGCGGTGAATGCGGACAGGCCTTGGTCCACCGGTACGCGATAGTCTTTTTCGCCCTGCACCACCAGCATCGGTGTACGCCATTGGGCGACGTGATTGACCGGGTTGAATTTCTCGTAGTTCTTCGGCACCTGGTATGGCGTACCGCCATTTTCCCATTCGGTGAACCACAGTTCCTCGGTCACATAGCCCATGGTGCGGGTGTCGAAAACGCCATCGTGGTTGACCAGGCATTTCCACGCGCCAGTGGAAGGCGTATGCCAGTTACCGGCGATCCAATTGATCATGTAGCCGCCATAGCTGGCGCCCAACGCACAGGCGTTGCCGCCGTCGAGGAAACTGTATTTCTTCTGCGCCGCCGCCCAGCCCTTCTGCAGATCTTCCAGCGGCCGGTCGCCCCAATGCTGGCTGATCGCGTCAGTGAAAGCTTGGCCGTAACCGGTCGAACCATGGAAATCGATCATTACCACGGCATAGCCTTGGCCGGCATACGTCTGCGGATTCCAGCGATAGCTCCAGCCATTGCTGAAGCTGCCCTGCGGACCGCCGTGGATCAGGAAGGCAACCGGATACTTCTGCCCTTCCACGTAGTTCCATGGCTTGACCACATAACCATGCACGGTTTCGTTGTTCCAACCTTTGAATTGGAACTGCTCGAAATCGCCGAAGGCGACGTCTTTCAACACCTCTTCCGCGCTCTGGGTGATCGGACGTGGCGATGCGCCTTCCAAGTCGGCGGTAAACAGTTGATCGCCAGATTTCAATGTATTGCGGGTGAAAGCCAAAGTGCCGCCCGCGATCTCGAAGGCCGAGATGGAACCCTCGGCGACCACCTTCTTCACTTCTCCAGTGGCGATATCCACCGCGAACAACGGATGCTCGCCGTTGTCTTGTGCGGTGGTATAGATCGTCTTGCCATCTCCCGACACCACGATGCCATCAGCGGAACGGTCCCACTTCGGCGCGATTTCCCGCACTTGGCCGCTGGCGATATCCATCGCCATCAAGGCGAAGCGATCCGCTTCGAAACCCGGCCGCTTCATGGCACGGTAGTACAGGGTTTTGCCGTCAGCACTGAAAGCAGGGCCGGCATCCCACGCGGGATTCGACGCGGTGAGGTTGGCGGGTGCGGCCTTGCCATCCGCACTCAGACGATAGAGATCGAAGTTGGTCGACCAAGCCTCGCCTTTCCCGGCGACGCGAACGCCAGCCACCAGGAATTGGCCGTCGGGCGACCAGGCATATTCGCTGGCATCGCCGAAAGGCTTGGAAGGTGCATCGCCATCAAGGCTGTCGGTCAGGGAAACGGCACTGGCGACCGGCTTGGCCTTGCCTGTCGGCAAAGCGGCGACGAACAGGCGACTGCGGCGGCCGTCGGCCCAGGTGTCCCAATGACGCACGAACAATTGGTCGTAGACCACGCCCGTACTTTTGCGCGCGGCGTTGTCGTCGAGTTTCTTTTTGGTGCAGGCGAAATCCACCTTGCATTCGGCGAATGTGTCAGCGCTGAACGCTACCCGCGCGCCATCCGGCGATATTTTGTAGCTGCCGATATCCAGCGGATAGTTGGTCAGCACACGCGGCGTACCGCCAGCGACCGGCATCGCGTACAACTGTTGGGTGCCTGATTTCGCGCTCAGGAAGTAAACGGTTTTGCCGTCGGGCGAGAACGACGGCGAATTGACGTTCCAGCCTTCCGGCGTGAGCTGCTTGGGCGGTGCCATATCTCGCGTGCGCAGGTTGCGCGTCCACAGTCCGGTGGTGGCTTTTGCCACTGCCGCATCGACCTGACGCTTGGCGAAGATGACCTGGCTACCGTCCGGCGACAACACCGGCGATGACACACGCTCCAGTGCGGCCAGATCGCGGACATCGAATCCGCGTTCGGCGTAGGCCGGCAGCGCGGCGAGGAGGCAGAAAGGCAGTACGGCAAGACGCAGATTCATCCGGGGCTCCGGCAAACAGGAAACCGCGATGTTAGGCCGTAACGCCGATCCGGCGCAAAGGCATGAAGTCATGCCTTTGCGCATACGAAGCTGGCTGGATCAGCTTTCCAGCTTCACCTTGGTCAGCTTGGCCCCCACCCGGTACATCAGCCAACCGACCAGCGTCAGCACCACCAGGCCCACCCACATGCTGAGCGGCTCGCCAAAGCGCCACGTTTCCGGCAGGGCCAGCACGTCCGCACGCTTGGAGACCACGATCGGTATTGCGATGGCGATACCCAGCAGCGCTTCGCCGGTGATCAGGCCGGCCGCGAACAGCATGCCGGGGCGATGAATACGATCGCGTTCGGCTTCATCATGCGGGTGCACGCCATGTTTGCGCTCCACCAGGTACGACAACAGACCGCCGAGGAAGATCGGCACCATCAGTTCCAACGGCAGGTAGATGCCGATCGCCGCGGCAAGCACTGGCACGCGGAACGTCGAATTGCGCGACTTCAGCCATTCGTCCAATGCGATAACTGCCGCGCCGATCGCCGCACCGATGCCGATCATGCCCCACGGCAGCTTGCCGCCGAACATGCCCTTGGCAACCGAAGCCATCAACGTAGCCTGCGGCGCATTCAGCGACTGCGGGTGCTCCGGCGTCGACGGGCCAATGCCGTACGCAGCCGCCAGCAGATTCAGCACGGGCGCCATGATCAGCGCGCAGGAGAATGCACCGATGCCGAGCATCAGCTGCTGCTTCCACGGTGTGGCGCCGACCAGATAACCGGCCTTGAGATCCTGCAGGTTGTCGCCGCCAACCGCCGCCGCGCAGCACACCACCGCGCCGATCATGATCGCCGCCACAGCGCCTATCGGTGAATCGCGACCGAGCAGGAACATCAGCACCACGGAAGCGAACAGGATCGTGGCGATGGTGATGCCCGACACCGGATTGTTCGACGAACCGACCAGACCGGCCAGATAGGCCGATACGGAAACAAACAGAAAGCCGGCAACGATCATGATGATCGTCATCGGAATACTGACCGTCCACTGCCCTACGATCGCTTGGTAAAGCAGCGCCAACGGGATTACGAAGATCACCAGCGCCACCAGCATCCATTTCATCGGGAGATCGCGTTCGGTCTCGGCAACAACTTGCCCGGCGTTGCTTTTGCGGGCGGCGGCGAAACCGCTCCTGACGCCCGAGAACAGCGATTTGCGCAGCGAGAACAACGTCCATACGCCGCCGATCAGCATCGCACCGACGCCTAGATAGCGCACTTTTTCGGCACGGATGATCTGCGCCGCGTCGAACGCGCTTTGGCCGACGAGCTGCGTCGCCAACGCGGGATCGGTGTTCTGGAAGAACGCGTAGTAAAGCGGGATGGCGATGTTGTACGACAGGATGCTGCCGGAGAGCACCACGATGCCGACATTGAGTCCGACGATGTAACCCACGCCGAGCAGCGCAGGCGACAAGCCCGTGCCCATGTAACCGAGAAACTTGCCGAAGAAGCCAGCGCCGGCAGCGTTGTCGGGGATCAAGCGCAGCCCACTTTCGGCCGCCAGTTTCACCAGCGCGCCAATGCCGCTCGCCATGCCCAGGATTTTCAAGCCGGGGCCGGGATTCTCACCCGCTTTCAGTACTTCCGCCGCGGCCTTGCCCTCGGGAAAGGCCAGCGGTTCCTCGACGATCATGGTGCGCCGCAACGGTACCGAAAACAGCACACCCAGCAAACCGCCCAGGCCGGCGATGGCCAGCACCCAGGAGTAACGGAAATCCTGCCAATAGCCAAGAATGACCAGTGCCGGGATCGTGAATATCACGCCAGCGGCGATGGAGGAGCCTGCGGAAGCGCCGGTCTGGACGATGTTGTTTTCCAGAATGGTGCCGCCGCCCAGCAGCCGCAGCACTCCCATCGACACGACGGCCGCTGGGATGGCGGTCGCGATGGTGAGGCCGGCGAACAGGCCGAGATAGGCGTTGGCCGCGGACAGGACCACCGCCAGGATGATCGCCAGTAACACGGCGCGGAAAGTAAGCTGCGGAGTCGCAGGCTGGTTCATGCGGTTCCCCTGATGCGGAAAGCCGACACGCTATAACCAAGCCGCCGGCAAGTCCAGCCACGCGCACGCGGAGATATACTCCGGCGGCCTTTTCACCTGGAGCCGCCCTTGTCGAGTCCCGCCACCTTGGCCACCGTGCAAGACGATTTCCTGGGGCATCCGAAAGGGGTCTACGTCTGTTTCTTCACTGAGATGTGGGAGCGCTTCTCCTTTTATGGCATGAAGGCGCTTCTGCTGCTGTATCTCACCAAATATCACCTGTTTGGAGACAAGGCTGGCCTGGACCTGCTAGGCGCGTACGGCGGCCTGGTGTACTGCATTCCCGTCATCGGCGGACTGCTCGCCGATCGCTGGCTGGGCATGCGCAAGGCGGTGGTGTTCGGCGGCATCCTGCTGGTGCTGGGCCACATCGGCATGGCGTTCGAAGGCAATGCCGCGACGGTCGCGGATGGCATGGTGCTCCGCGATGAATCCACATTGCGCATCACTTATCTGTCGCTGGCGCTGATCATCATGGGCGTCGGTTTCCTGAAGCCGAACATATCCACGATTGTTGGTCGCCTGTACGCCGAGAACGACCCACGCCGCGACTCCGGATTCAGTTTGTTCTACGCCGGAATCAATCTGGGCGCCTTGTTCGCGTCGCTGGTATGCGGCTATCTGGGGGAGACACTGGGCTGGAAGTACGGCTTCGGTGCGGCTGGTATCGGTATGTTGCTGGGTCTGGCGCTATTCCTGTGGGGACAAAAATACTTGCAGGGACACGCCGAGCCGCCAGCGCCAGAGACATTGCGCGAACGGGTCGTAGGTGTACCACGCGAATGGCTGATCTATTTCGGCGCCATCGTCGGCGTTATACCGGTGGCTTGGCTGATGTGGGCGGCGGCGAACGGTACCTTCTCACTGGGGGGAGAAATATCGTTGGCACTGATGCTGATGCTGGTTGTATTGATAGCCGTACTGGTGTGGTTCGGCTGGTTCATCACCACGCAGTGCACACCGGTGCAGCGGCACCAGATGCTCGCCCTGATGGCGATGATCCTGATGTGCCTGGTGTTCTTCACCCTGTACGAGCAGACCTATGGCTCCTGGGTGACTTTCAACGACAGGCTGCTCACCAAGGACATCTTTCCCAGTCTGGTACGCAGCCAGGAAGTGGTGGTGTGGTCGGATAGCATCGCTACCAATGCCGCCATTTTCTTATCGCATGCGCCTTGGTCCACGTACTCGTTGCTGCTGGCACCAGTGTCGTTCGTGCTTGCCGCGGAATTGTCGGACCGGAGCCCAAATTCTCGTGCGCCGCGCGCACTGTTCATCGCCGTGGTAACACTGATGCTGGTGTTCCTGGTTCGTGATTCGGTGGTGCTTCCGCAAACGGCGGGTTCGCTTACCTACTTGGGTGCCATGTTCCTGGTGCTGCTGGCGCCGGTGTTCGCGGTGCTTTGGGGAACCTTGGACAAGGTGGGAATGAATCCGTCAAAGCCGTTCAAATCCTCGCTGGGCCTGATGTTCGCCGGTTTGTCATTCGTGCCGCTCGCCCTGGCAGCGCAACAAGTCGGCGAAAGTGGCCAGATGGCCAGCGTGTGGTGGCTGGTGCTGGCCTATCTGATACTGGAAATCGGCGAGATGTGCCTGTCGCCCGTGGGTTTGTCCGCCGTCACTCAACTGTCGGTGCCGCGCGTGGTCAGCCTGATGATGGGTACCTGGTTTCTTGCCACTGCATTTTCCGAAGCATTGGCGGCGCTGTTCGGAAAACTCGCTGCCATCGAGATACCCGAAGGCGAAACGATCGATATGGTGGGCGCCGCCGCCAAGTACGCCGATCTTTTCTGGCTGATGATGTGGTTAGGCCTGGGCTGTGCGTTGATCGCATTCGTCGCGACTCCGCTATTGAAGCGGATGATGCATGGCGTGCGTTAACCAGTACTTCTTCCGAAAAAAAACGGCGCCATTGGCGCCGTTTTTCTGCTTACCGATTACTTCGCCTTTGCCCCGCCGATATGGCGACTGAAGAAGTCCAGCAGCTTGGTGTAGTACTCCCGCTGGTGCTCTTCCGTGTAGAAACCATGCCCTTCGGTCCTGTAGTACAGCGTTTCCACCGGAACTCCCGCCGCCTTCAAGCGTCGTTCCATCAGCTCTGAATGTTCAATCGGCGCTCTCTTGTCTTGGCCACCCGCTGCAAGGAAGACCGGCACCTTGATGCGATCCGCCATGTTGGTGGGAGAAACCGCAGCCACCTCAGTACGCTCGCCAATCCACTCCTTGATGTAGGTCTCGCCCCATTCTGCTGTTTGCAGATCGCCACGGGTATGCATCATCGGAAGATCGTAAACGCCCACATAACCGACTGCGCATCTATAGAGGTCAGGCTCCTTGGCTGCACCGGTCAGCGCCGCGTAGGCGCCATAGCTGGCCCCGTAAATACAGATGCGATTCGGATCAGCGATACCCGTCTGTATCGCCCAGCGCGTCGCATCTGTGACGTCATCCTGCATCTTCAAGCATTCGCAGACAAATCGTCTTTCCGCGCTCGCGATGCAGCCCCCGGCTGTCACCGCGTGTCCCGTGCGCTTAGATACTCGCCATCCACTCGTTTGGACGTCCATCAATCGGTGGATGGGCGAGTCTTTAGCTTCTAGATTCCCCCCCAAGCTCCCTTCTTCTATCGCGAACTACCAGAAAGGGAACTAGTGGGATCCAGCCTTCAGGTCGTCCAGAACCTTTTCCAAACCTGCGCTCCAATCCAGCAAGGACGTACCCAACGCCTTGCTGAGCTTCCCTGTATCCAGACAGGAATAACCCGGGCGTTTGGCCCGAGTCGGGTAATCCGCGGTACCGATCGCCACGACTCGCGGCGAACGCTGCGGCAGCCCCCTCTCGGCTGCGCCATCAATGATCGCTTCAGCAAAGCCATGCCAGCTGGTTTCACCCGTGGCGGTGAGATGGAAGGTTCCAGATAATGGCTGTGCATGCGAAATTGCGGCCGCGGTGACATCGGCTATGAGATAGGCCGGCGTCGGTGTGCCGACTTGATCGCCCACCACGCGCAGCTCGTCGCGTTCCGCGGCCAGCCGGAGCATGGTGCGCAGGAAATTCTGTCCGCGCACGCCGTATACCCAGGCGGTACGGAATATCAGATGGCGCCCACCCGCCGCCCGTACAGCTTCCTCACCCGCCAGCTTGCTTGCACCGTAAACACCCAGCGGAGCCGTTGCGTCGTCTTCGCGATAAGGGCGGGTACCGGTCCCGTCGAAGACGTAATCAGTGGAAAAATGGACAAAAGGTATTTCGCGTTGCGCGCAGATTGCAGCGAGCACACCCGGTGCTTCCGCGTTCGCCCGAAAAGCCGCTTCCTGGTCATCCTCAGCGCGATCCACTGCGGTGTAGGCTGCCGCATTGACTACCAAGTCCGGCGCTAAGCGGTTAACCAGCTCAGCCAAGGAATTCGGATCGTCGAAATTGGCCACTTCACAACGAGTTCCGTCCGGCAACTCGCCGCTACGTGTCGTAGTCACGACCGTGCCTAATGGTGCCAGGCTACGGCGAAGCTCATGGCCGACTTGGCCATTGGCGCCCAACAGCAATATCTTCATGCAGAAAATACCGGCAGACGCTCGGGAGAGACGTCGGCCAGCAACGGCGCGACCGCGTCCTTACCGGAAAGCAACGGCTCGCTTACTGGCCAGTCGATACCAATGGCGGGATCGTCCCAGCGCACACCCGCATCAGCCGCCTTGTCGTACTGCGCGGTGCATAGGTAGCTGAATATCGCCCGCTCCGACAGCACAGCGAAACCATGCGCGAAACCTTCCGGTATCCAGAACTGCCGTTTGTTTTCTGCGCTCAGAATCACCGCCGCCCATTGACCGAAATGGGGTGAACCGCGCCGAATATCCACCGCAACATCATAGACCTCGCCTTCGAGCACACTGACCAGCTTCCCCTGCGGATTCGGCCACTGATAATGCAATCCACGCAGAACGCCGCGCGCGGAAGAAGATACATTGCTCTGGACGAACTTGGTGGGCAGTCCGCGCTCGCCATAACGTTCGGCATTCCATGTCTCAAAGAAGAAACCGCGATCATCGCCGAATACTGCCGGCTCAATGATGACGCAGCCTGGCAGGCTGGTTTCCACGACCTTCATCGTACTACTCCGCGTGAGATCAGCGACAGCAGATACTGCCCATAACCATTTTTTGCGAGTGGTGCAGCCAGCTTCTCCAACTGCGCGCTGTCGATCCAGCCGTTTCCATATGCAATTTCTTCTGGACAGCACACTCTCAGGCCTTGCCGCGCCTCGATGGTTTCGATGAACGTCGAGGCTTCCAATAGCGATTGATGCGTACCCGTGTCCAACCAAGCATGCCCTCGGCCCAATGGTTCCAGATGCAGCTTGCCTTCCTCCAGGTAACGACGATTCAGATCAGTGATCTCGAGCTCGCCACGAGGCGACGGCTTCAAGGAAGCGGCGTAATCACTCGCGTTTCCGTCGTAGAAATAAAGACCGGTAACGGCATAATTGGAGCGTGGTTGGCTCGGCTTTTCCTCGATATCCACAACCCGGCCATCCGCATCGAACTCCGCGACACCGTAGCGTTCCGGATCACTGACCCAGTAGCCGAAAACGGTGGCGCCATCGGTACGTGCGTCGGCCCGATGCAAGGTTTCGCTGAAGCCGTGTCCATGGAAGATGTTGTCGCCAAGCACTAGGCAGCTGGGTTTGCCACCTACAAATTCCCTACCAATGAGGTAGGCCTGCGCCAGCCCGTCCGGGTTCGGCTGCGCTGCATATTGAATCTGCATGCCCCACTGAGAGCCATCGCCCAGCAGCTGTTTGAAAAGCGCCTGCTCATGCGGCGTGTTGATCACCAGCACTTCGCGAATTCCCGCCAGCATCAGTACACTGAGCGGGTAATAGATCATTGGCTTGTCATAGACCGGCAACAGCTGCTTGCTGATGGCCTGCGTCAACGGATAGAGCCGGGTGCCGGAACCGCCGGCCAGGATGATGCCTTTACGTGTCGTCATCGCGCTCTACCCGCCTTATGCCGCTGTGCCGATACGTTCCAGACGGTAGCTACCGTCCAGCACCCGCTTAACCCAGTCCTGATTGTCGAGATACCAATCGACGGTCTCGGCGATACCCTGCTCGAAAGTATGCTGAGGTTGCCACCCCAACTCACTCTTGAGTTTGGACGCATCAATGGCATAACGACGGTCATGCCCCGGACGATCGGCAACGAACGTAATCTGGCTGGCACGCGACTTGCCGTCCTCACGCGGGCGGCGCTCATCCAGCAATTCGCAGATGGTTTCGACCACTTCGATATTCTGACGCTCGGCATCGCCACCCACGTTGTAGGTTTCACCGACACGGCCCTTTTCAAGCACGGTCCGGATAGCCGAACAATGGTCTCCGACAAACAACCAATCGCGGACGTTCTTGCCGTCACCGTAAACCGGCAGCGCTTCGCCTGCTAACGCCCTTGCTATGATCAACGGAACCAGTTTTTCCGGAAAATGATAGGGGCCGTAGTTGTTTGAGCAGTTGGTTGTCAGTACCGGCAAACCATAGGTGTGGTGAAAAGCCCGCACCAGATGATCGGACGCTGCCTTGGATGCGGAGTAAGGCGAATTTGGCGCGTACGGCGTGGTTTCGGTGAACTTGCCCGTGTCGCCCAGTGAACCGTAGACCTCGTCGGTCGACACGTGCAGGAACCGGAACGCGTCGCGGCGTTCGCCCTGCAGCGAACGCCAGTAGTCGCGCACCGCTTCCAGCAGCGCCAATGTGCCGACCACGTTGGTCTGAATGAAAGCTCCCGGACCGTCGATGGACCGATCAACATGGCTCTCGGCAGCGAAGTTAAGTACCGCGTCGGGTTGATGCTCGGCCAACAGTCCGGCTACCAACGCACCATCACCAATATCGCCATGGACGAACACATGGTTGGGATTGCCCTCCAGCGCCGAGAGCGTGTCCAGGTTCCCTGCGTACGTCAAAGCATCCAGATTGATGATGCGGACGCCGCTGGCGACCGCCCGCAGTACGAAATTCCCACCAATAAAACCGGCTCCACCGGTCACCAGCCAAGTCGGCACATGTGTCTCCATTGTTTGATTAAGTCGTTCGAAGCGGTAATCGATCAGAACGGAATATCGTCGTCAGCGAAATCGTCCACCGGCGCCTGCTGCGGAGCGGGCGCCTGCCGGCGCGGAGCCGAAGAAGAGCCCGAAGACGAATATTCCTGGCGCTGCGGACGAGCCTGGCGCTCACCGCCACCAGCGGCACCGCCGCCTTCACCGCGGCCGCCCAACATCTGCATTTCATCGGCGATGATGTCGGTGGAGTATTTCTCCACGCCGTCCTGGCCGGTGTACTTGTCGTACCGCAACGAGCCTTCCACGTAGACGGAGCTGCCCTTGCGCAGGTATTCGCCGGCGATTTCGCCCAGCTTTCCGAAGAACACCACACGGTGCCATTCGGTGCGTTCCTGCTGGTTGCCTTCCTTGTCCTTGCGGACGCTGGTGGTGGCCAGGCTGATCCGGGTGATCGCCATGCCGCCCTGGGTATATTTGGTTTCCGGGTCATTGCCGAGATTGCCGACCAGGATGACTTTGTTGATGCCGCGGGCCATATCGTTTTCCGTTGAGAAACACCCGCCAATCGCGGGCATAGACTAGTGGAGTATACCCGCGGCACTCCGGCCATCAGAGGGCTTCCTGGTCAGCTGTAAGACTTCTCCCGCCACCGGGCCTTATAATTCAGGCACTTCCCCCAAATCGCCCGCATGTCCGTCGTCGAATCCCCCCGCCCTGTCCTGGCCCTGTCGCACATCCAGTCCCTAGCCGCGCCGGACATGGCTGCCGTCGACGCCTTGATCCGGGCCCGTTTGGCCTCGGATGTGGTGCTGATCAACCAGATCGCCGACCACATCATTTCCGCGGGCGGCAAGCGGCTGCGCCCCATGCTGGTGGTGCTGGCCGGACGCGCCTGCGGGCCCGCCATCGCCGATCACCATCAGCTGGCGGCCATCATCGAGTTCATCCACACCTCCACCCTGCTGCACGACGACGTGGTGGATGAATCCGACCTGCGGCGCGGCCGGAGCACGGCCAATGCCCTATGGGGCAACGCGCCCAGCGTGCTGGTGGGCGACTTCCTGTATTCACGCAGCTTCCAGTTGATGGTTGAGCTGGACCGTATGGAGGTGATGCGGATCCTGGCCGATACCACCAACCGCATCGCCGAAGGCGAGGTGCTGCAGCTGCTGCATGTGCACAACCCCGACACGGACGAGGCGACCTATCTGCGCGTGATCGAGCGCAAGACCGCGGTGCTGTTCGCGGCAGGAACCCAGCTGGGAGCCCTGGCTTCCGGCGCCAATCCGGCTACCCAGCGCCAGCTTTACGACTACGGCATGAACTTGGGCTACGCCTTCCAGATCGCCGATGACGTCCTGGACTACACCGCCGACGCCGCCGACCTGGGCAAGAACCTGGGCGACGACCTGGCCGAAGGCAAGGCCACGCTGCCGCTGATCCACGCCATACGGCAGTCGGACAGCGTCATCGCGAACCGGCTACGCGACATTGTCCGGAGCGGCGACGCCGATGCGATGCCGGAAGTCCTGGCAGCCATTCGAGCCACTGGCGGGCTGGAGTACAGCCAACGCCGCGCCAGCGAGTACGCCGCGAATGCGGAACGGGCACTGGATGGGCTGCCTGAAAACGACGCAATGGCAGCGCTTCGAGGACTGGCGCGTTATGCGGTGGAACGCAGGCACTGAGTTTCCATCTTCCCGTAGGAGCGCCGTCTCGGCGCGAGCTCTTCCTATCAGGCCACGGCGGAAGCAAGAGCTCGCGCCGAGACGGCGCTCCTACAGAACGGTAGCGCTAAGCGATCCCCAAACCCGGGATCGATGAAATCGTATCCGGATCAAAGCCGGCGATCTCCGCGAAGTGCCGGCCACGCGCCACATAGTCCCGGTACTGTCCGAAGCTTGGAGCGCCGGGCGAGAGCAGGATCACGCCTCGCCCATCCAGCAAACGGCGCGCTTGCGCCATCGCATCGACCAGCCCGTCTGCCGCTGCAAGTTGAAAGCCACCTGCCTTTACCAGCGGTTCCAGCAACGCATGAATGCGCGGCCCATTGGCGCCCATGGTGACGATGGCCGCAGGCGGCTGTTCGCGCATTCGAGCAGCAAAGTCGTCCCAATCCAGGCCCCGGTCATGGCCGCCCAACAGAATCGCGACGCGGTGCGAACGAAAGCAATCCAGCGCCGCCAGACTCGCATGCGGCGTCGTGCTGATGGAGTCGTTTACATAGAGGATGCCGTCGCGCTCGCCGATCGTCTGCAGGCGGTTGGGCAGCGGCTGGAAAGACTGCGCGGCCACCGCCAGCGAAGCAGCTTCGATGCCAGCCGCCTCGATCGCCGTCAGCACCGCGCACAAATTGCTGCGGTTATGCCTGCCCGGCAGCGGCACCGTGGTGGTATCCAGGATGAAGTGTTCACCCCGGTACAAGTCATCGTCACGCAGATGCCAACCATCTTCTCGGTTGAACCAGCGTATCTCGCTGTCCGGCAACGCAAGCCGCGCCAGATACGGGTCGGCCGCGTTCAGTACCGCGATATGTGGCTTGGCTTCGGTAACCAAGGCCAGCTTGTCTTCGATATAGCGCGTCTCTCCGCCGTGCCAATCCAAGTGCTCAGGAAAAATATTCAGCACCACCGCCACATCCGGGCGAGTGCCGCTGGCCGCGACATCACGGGTCTGATAGCTGGACAGCTCGATCGCCCAGTAGTCCGGAGCCGGCTGTGGATCCAGCACTTCCAGTAGGGACAGGCCGATGTTCCCTACCAATGCTGTTCGAAAACCGCCCGCGCGCAGCAAGTGCGCCAGCAGCGAGGTGGTGGTGCTTTTACCCTTGGTGCCGGTAATGCAGAAGGTCCGCGGCGCGTATCCATCTGCATCGCGATGTTCTCCGAACCACAACGCCGTACCACCGATGAAGCGTGCACCTTTTGCCGCCGCTTCCATGGCCTCGGGCAGATAAGGGCTGATGCCGGGCGACTTCACCACCACATCGAACGCGGAAAGGCGCGGCCCATCGACATGGGTCTCTGCTTGAAGCAGCGCGTCGTGCAAAGCGACCGCTTCGGTCGCTTCATCGGCGTTGCAGAACAGCGTTAGTGGCAGCGCAGGGAAGCGTTCGCGAATTGCGTGGTAAGCGGCGCGGCCTTCACGGCCCCAACCCCACAACGCAACGCGACGGCCATCAAACTGCGAAATTCGCACGCAGGCGCTCCCACAGCGCAGCAGGAATGCGATGCTCGCCAGCGAGTTCCAACAAAGGTCCTATCTCGAGTTCCGATGCATCCAGCTGCGGTCGGATTTCCTGATTGAAGCGCGCGACCAAGGCGTCTTCCCGCCACTCCGGGCGGTCGGCGAGAGCCGCCATCGCGGCGCGCGATTCCTGGCCTTCACCGACGCATTCGAATGGCTTGTGATCCTGGTACTCCAACAGCGCGTCGAACCCGCCGACCTGCGCTATGTCGTCCAGCAGGTTACGGCCAAAAATGCTTACCAGGCGCGGCTTGGGCATGAATGGCGCCAGGGCGAGAAACACAAAATGGCATTTGGGACAGACACCGCACCAGCGATTGACCGGGCGTTCGCCGAGGATGTGGAAATTGCGATTGCAACTGGAGAAGTGCGCATCGTAGTGGTCAGTCTTGGCGAACTGGCGAGCGACCGCCAGTTCCGACAACGGACGCAGCAATGAGTAGTAGTGAAGATCGGCGGCGATGTGCGTTTGCACGTACTCGCCAAAGACCTGTTCGAACGCCCAGCCTTTCGACCATTGATGATTCACTTCGCCCGTGCCCGGAATCATGCTGCCGTAGCTGGCGGAGCGCTCATTGGAGAACACCACCTGATCAACACCTTGCAGCACCGCCGCCAGTACCAGGATCGCGGAATTGATCGCCGTCACCGGAATGTGGCCGTTCCAGGCGCCCTGGCGGTTGTATTCGAACAATTCCGGCGCCAACGCGCGGCCGACGTTCAACGTGGGTAATCCAGTACGCGCCGCGCATACCGAGATCAACTGCGACCCTCCTATCCACGCAACCGTCTGCTCCACACCGGCCGAACGCAGCGCCTCGATGCTGACCAGCGAATCCTTGCCGCCGCCGATGGCGACCAACGCATGCTCACGCAGCCCCAATGAAGCGGCAGCAGGCGACGCCGAAGACTGCCCCACCGGAAAACGAATGCGATCGTGCAGGTTCAAACCGTTGCGGTACGCGAACTCACCCAATCCATGGACGTAGGTTTGCTCCAGCAGCACCGCGGTGGCGGAATCGATGGCGTAGCCGTCAATGCGTATTTCTTCGGGTACCGCGGCCTTGTAGTAACTGACGCCTGTGATCAGGTGCAGCAGGCGCAATGCACGTTGCGCGGCGGCTTCTTGCTCAGCCTCCAACGCAAAGGGCGCCCCCGGGATAGTGACGGTCTCCGTCAGCTCCGGGCCATCGTCGAAGGCGTAGACCAATTGCGCGACGCCCGTCTGTGCGTCAAGCGAACACCGGACGAAGCGGAACGACTGAATCTTGGTTTTATCGAAATTGATCATGATTACCTGTGGTGACACGCAACTGGCGGCGCAAGTGTGGTGTCCCGCAAAAAGCTTGCCTATATGACGCCGTGAATTGGTCCCCGAGCCAAGGCGCGAGGAGGAGGCATGGCGGAACTATGGTGACGACGAGCAACGCAGGATCCGGGGTCAAGGCCAAGTCAGATAGGTAAGCTATTTGTGGGACACCGCACTATTGGCGACGGCAGAAGAAAACGATGAAGTCCAGCGCAGCACCGCCATCAACCGCGGCGCCTTGAAACGGGAAAACGGATTCAGGTGCCAGCGTCATCGATCACATCCTCCACTGGCAACGCACGCAGGTTGTAGGTGTTCGCCATGGAATAGCCATAGGCACCGGCGTCAGCGAACAGCAGTACGTCGCCCTCGGCAGTAGCGGCGGGAAGACGGCGGCGCTTGCCGAACACATCGCTGGATTCGCAGATCGGGCCCACCACATCGAACGCTATTTCAGCCTTGTCGTCCAAGCGGCTCAGATTGGCCACGTCGTGCCAAGCGTCGTATAGCGCCGGCCGTATCAATGCGTTCATGCCCGCATCGGCACCGACCCGGCGAATGCCTTCCTTATCCACCACCTGAGTGACATGGGTCAGCAACACGCCCGATTCGGCCACCAGGTAGCGGCCAGGTTCGACAACCAACCGATAGCCGGGATACGCGGCTTTGATTTCCGCCAATCCGGCGCTCCACGCTTCCAGATCGAAGGGCTCATCGTCCGCGCTGTAGGGGATGGGCAGACCGCCGCCGATATCGATGCTTTCGATGCTGCCGATCTGGTCGGCGATGCCGCCCAGTTCATCGCAGACCTGGCGCCAATGCTGTGGGGTTTCCACGCCGCTGCCCAAGTGCGCGTGCAAACCTGCGATGCGAACATCGAGTGATCTGGCCTGGGCCAGGAACTCTTCCAATCGCGCCAGCGGCAGGCCGAACTTGGAAGTCTTGCCGCCGGTCTTGACCTTATCGTGGTGGCCATCGCCACGGCCAAGGTCGATCCGCAGCCACAGGCTTCGGCCGCGGAACAGCGCCGGCCAGTTGCGCAATGCTTCCACATTATCCAGCGTGACGATGACGCCGCGGGACAACGCGAACTCGTACTCGGCGCGCGGCGCAAAACTTGGCGTGAACAGCACTTCCTGCGGCGCCAACGCCGGCACGGCTTCGAACACTCGTTCCAATTCGCCCTGGGAAACGCACTCCAGGCCGAAGCCCTCCTCGACCAGAGTGCGCAACAGCACCGGGTGAGAGTTCGCCTTGATCGCATAGAACCGTCGATCGATGGCGCCAATCGCGGCTAACGCACGAGCACGTGCGCGGACCGTCGGCAAGTGATAGACATAACGCGGCGTATCGGTCTGCGCCAACGCCAGCAGTTGACTGCGCTGCGCCTGGCCATGCCACCATGGCGTACCGCGGTGACGGACGGCACCATTGATTTCGCGCCAGCGGGGGCCGAAAACACTGGTCTCTTCCACCGGCATGGCATCACTGTCGATCAATGCCGCATGCAGCACCGGCAGTAGACCATCGGCGTCGGCTTCGTCGATGACGAAGGTCAGATTGAGATCGTTGGACGACTGCGAGATCAGATGCACGCGTTCGCGCCCGAACATCGCCCACACGTCCGACAGTTTATGCAACAGCGAACGCATGCCACGACCGACCAAGGTAATGGCGGTGCACGGCGCGATCACCTTGACCCGGCAGATCTCCGACAAGTCAGCGGACAGCGCCGCCAACACGTCGGTATTGAGCAGATTCTCGCTGGGATCCAGCGACACGGTGACGTTGGTTTCAGAAGAACCAATCAGGTCCACCGACAGCCCATGCTTCTTGAAGCGTGCGAACACATCTGCCAGGAAGCCCACCTGCTGCCACATGCCAATGCCTTCCATCGACACCAGCAGGATGCCGTTACGGCGGCTGACGGCTTTCACGCCGGGAACGGTCAGCGCACCGCCGTCGATGCTGGTGCCCGGCAGGTGAGGACGTTCGGTATCCAGGATCGCCATCGGCACACCCGCATCGCGGCAGGGCTTGATGGAACGCGGATGCAGCACTTTGGCGCCGGTGGTGGCGATTTCCTGGGCTTCGTAATAGTCCAATCGGGTCAGCAGGCGAGCGTCCGGCACTTCGCGCGGATTTGCGCTGAACATGCCGGGCACATCGGTCCAGATTTCCACCCGCTGCGCGCCTAGGAGCGCGCCAAAATAGGCTGCGGAAGTATCCGAACCACCCCGTCCCAACACGGCGGTCCCGCCGTCTTCATGACGCGAGATAAAACCCTGGGTCAGCAGCATGCGCGTGGGCTGTTCGCGGAATGCGCGGCTCCACTCTTCACTGGCCTGGATGCCGCACGAAACCGACAACCGCTGCGCCCAGGCGCTCTGATTCGGCAGGACGCTGGCTTGCAGCCACTGGCGCGCATCCATCCAGCCGAAATCCAAGCCCTGCGCATGCAGGTAGGCCGCGCCCAGCGTGGACGAAAGCAACTCGCCTTGCGCCAGCACTTCGGCTTGCCAATCCAGCGTACGCGTCGCGGCGCGCGGATCAGTCAGCAAACCACGCAAGGCCGCCAGACGTCCGCCGAGCACCGCATCCGGATCCAATTCGAGTTCGGCGACGAAATCGCGATGCCGTTGTTCCAAGCTGGCGACACGCGCCGCGGCGTCCGTTGCGCCATCGGCAATCGCGGTCAGCTCATTGGTGACGCCGGACAGTGCCGACACCACGACGAGCACGCGCGCATCATTTTCCTCTGCCCGTTTTTTTGCCAAACGGCCAATCGTGTCCCAGCGGTGGCGACGCGACACCGAGGTGCCGCCAAACTTGAGGACGATCCAACGATCGGAAACGGTAGAGGCAGAAGGCATGGATAGAATGGGGGCTTGCCCGACCCTTCGGGCGCGAACCATCGATTCTAAACGAAGCCCTCGCCTAAAGACTCCCCTGATGACCTCACATTCCTACGCGCAACTCGACGTCTTCGCCAACCGTCCTGGCGCGGGCAATCCTTTGGGCGTGGTGTTCGATGCCGAGGACCTGGATACCGCCACCATGCAGGCCTATGCCGCCTGGGCGAATTTGCCGGAAATCGTTTTCTTCCTACCGCCCACCACGGCCGAAGCCGATTATCGCGTGCGCATCTTCACTCCCCTTCGAGAGCTGCCCTTCGCGGGCCACCCCAGCGTTGGCGCCGCCTGGGCGGCATTGGACGCTGGTCTGGTCAGCGGGAAACAGCAACTGATACAGGAATGCACTGCCGGCCTGCTGCCCGTGCGCATTGAAGGCACAGGTCCACAACGCAAGATCCACATCCGCGCGCCGCGCGCGCGGGAAGTGGCTGACGCTCAACACTACCGACCAGACGTCGAAGCCGCTTTTGCCGGCATACCACGCGGCACCATGGTCCCCGCGCTATGGGATAACGGCCCCCGCTGGTGGCTGGTCGAACTGGCCGACGCGGGGGCGGTTCGCGGGTTCACGCCTGACTATGCGCGCATCGGCACGGTTACGACCCCGAGCGATGCGGTGGGGTTGGCCGTATTCGCGTTGGCCGATGCCGAGGATCACCAGCTCACCCTGCGCGTGTTCTGTCCGGGCGATGCTGTTCCGGAAGACCCCGTCACCGGCAGCGCCATCGCCTGTATCGCCGCTGCGCTACTGCAGGCGGGCCGCTCTCCAGGCGCTAGCCGGCGCTATGCCGTCAGCCAGGGTCGCGAACTAGGCCGCGACGGGAAAGTCGAAATCGGCATCGATGACGAGAACGACGTCTGGCTCGGTGGACAGGTGCAGCTCATCATCCGCGGCACCGTGAATTGGTAAGCTGCGCGGCCCCCGTCCGTAACCCTTTCTCATGACTGCACGCCGTTTCGTCCAACTCGACGTCTTCGCCGATCGCCCTGGCGCCGGAAATCCGCTGGCGGTGGTACTGGACGGCAGCGGACTTGATGATGTCACCATGCAGGCCATCGCTCGCTGGACGCGCCTGCCCGAAACCACGTTCGTGTTTCCCGCCACTTCAACCGAAGCCAGCTATGGCATCCGTATTTTCAGCCCGCGCCGTGAAGTGCCTTTCGCCGGACATCCCAGCGTAGGTACTGCGCATGCCGTCCTGGAAGCCGGCCTGGCGCACCCCCGCGAGGGACTGCTGATCCAGGAAGGCATCGCAGGACGGCTGCCCTTGCGAGTGGAGAGCGAAGGCTCAACGCGCACCATTGCGGTGCGCACACCGCGCGCCAACGTCGTGGAAGTCGGTGCGCCAGACCGGAACGCACTGCTGCGCGATGCACTGCAAGGCCTCTCGGCTGGCGCGCTTCCACCCGCGCTGGTCGATGGCGGGCGCCGCTGGTGGCTGGCGGAACTGCAGGACGAAGCCAGCTTGCGCGCCGCTTCGCCGGACTGGGCGGCGATCGCGGCGTTGGCGCAGGCGACTGAAAGCATGGGCATCTGCGCTTATGCACGAGCCAACGGACAACCTTATGACTTGGCGGTGCGCGCTTTCGTCGGCGCGCCGGCTGCGTTCGAAGATGCGGCCTCGGGCGCCGCCAACGCCACGCTCGCCGCGTGGCTGAAATCGCAAAATGCTCTGCCGGGCGGCCGCGACCGTTATGTCGTCAGTCAAGGCCGTGAAGTCGGCCATGACGCGCTACTGCAATTGCACGTGGATGCCAACGGTGACGTCTGGTCGGGCGGCCAGGTACAAACCGTGGTGACTGGGCATATCCGCTGGTGATGTCGGTTTTCCAGTCGGGTTCACGCGCCGGTACGTCTTGGTTCACTCATCTTCGGCAGAAGCGTCCATGGGCGCTCTTCCTGTCAGGCACCATAAAAGCAACGAGCGATTGAAATCTTCCTGTTCGCGTTCGCATACGGACGCGCTGCGGCGCGTTCCTGATAGCGTGCACTGAGTGGTTACCGAGGCGCGGATTGGAACACGGGTTTGCCATCGACCCATGTGGAGCGAATATGCAATTCGTCGAGCCCTGTGGCGGGGCTCGCCATCGGGTCCTCATCCAGCACCACGAAGTCCGCGCGTAAGCCGGGCGCCAGACGCCCCACTTCGTCTTCGTCGTGACCTGCGTAGGCAGCATCGGCGGTAAAGCCACGCAGTGCTTCGACCACCGTCAGTCGTTGATCTGGGAACCATCCGCCGGGTGGCTGCCCTGCCCGCCCTTGTCGCGTCACAGCGGCATACAGTCCCAGACGTGGATCAGCCGATTCAACCGGGAAGTCCGACCCCAACGCCAGCCGCGCACCGCTGGCGCGGAAACGCTGCCAGGCATAAGCGCCCTTGATGCGTTGCGGGCCGATGCGATCCTGTACCCACGGCATGTCCGATGTGGCGTGTGTAGGCTGCATCGAGGCGATCACACCGAGCGATGCGAAGCGCGGGATATCATCCAGCGCGACCATTTGCGCGTGTTCGATTCTCCAGCGTTGGTTGCTGTCTTTTGAATCTCCAAGCACACGCGTGTAGGTGTCCAGCACGATGCGATTGCCGCGGTCGCCAATGGCATGGGTAGCGACCTGCACGCCGCATTTCCTGGCTTTGCGCACGGCCGATTCGAAAGCCGCCGGCTCAGTAAGCAGCAGGCCGCGGTTGCCCTTATCGTCGCTGTAGTCTTCCAGCAGAGCTGCGCCGCGGCTGCCCAGCGCGCCGTCCATATAGAACTTGACTCCACGCATCTGCAGGCGACCGCTTTCGTGGCGATAAAGCCCTTGGGCGCAGAGATCGGCCAATGCCGCGCTGTCAGCGTCGGCATAAGCGCTCAGCCGCAGCGGCAGTCGACCGGCATCGGCAAAACGCTTCATCAACGCAAGATCTTCCCTCGGCACACCCATGTCGTGGACGCCGGTCAGCCCATGCCGCACCGCCATGTCCAACGCCTTGGTCAACGCCTGTTCGCGCAATGCCTCGTCCGGCGCAGGCACCGCGGCATTCACCAGCGCCATGGCGGCGTCGACAAGAACGCCGTTGGGCTGGCCATCGCGGCGTTCGATCCGTCCTCCGGCGGGCTGCCAGTCGCCTTGCAACGTCTTGCCCGCTTTTGCGGCCGCGGCACGCAAAGCGGCCGAATTTGCCCAGCCCGCATGGCCATCGACGCGTTCCAGCCATACCGGACGTTCCGGGAAGGCAGCGTCCAGATCCGCGGCGCTCGGGAACGCCTTGTCCGGCCAATCGTTCTGATCCCACCCGCTTCCCAACAACCATGCACCCGGGGGCAGCTGCTTTTCATAGATTTTCAGGCGCGCGATCACTTCGGCCTTGTCGCGTGCGCCGACCAGGTCCGCACGTGTCAGCGCGTATCCCAGGCCCATCACATGCCCGTGCGCGTCGATCAGACCGGGAATCACGGTCTTGCCCGGCGCCTGGATATGCCGGGCGTCAGGGTAACGGGCCAACAGTTCTTTCGAGTCACCCACCGCAAGCAGGCGTCCTTCCTGATCCCAGGCGATCGCTTCGGCAATCGGACGTTGCGGGTCGGAGGTATGTACACGCGCGGCGGTCAGCACCTGCACCTGCGTAGCCCACGCGTTCGTGCCAATCAGGCATAAGGCGGCGATCCAAAACCAATAGCGCATGCAGGGCTCCTCATTGCGACCGCCCCGGACTATGCGCGCGCTGTCGCGCACCGGCAACCCTGGCCCGCTACGCCTTCCATGGACTACCCAACGAACATGGGGCCTTGCGGCCCCATGAAACAGTTGCTGCGAAACTCAGCGTTCGCTTGCGGTCATTCCGGCCGGACATCCACCCGCACGCGGATGCGATCGCCGGGATGATGGTCCGTGCGGGTGTGATACGTACGGCCGGCATATTCATACGTCACGTCATAGCCGGAGACACGGCGGTCGTCGTAGTAATCGTCATATCCGCCGCGTCCATCGCGTCCGCTGGTGGGAACCGGATCGCAAACCCGCACGGTTCCTCGCTGGGCTTGCTGGTTACGCTGAGAACTGTTGTAGATGGATCGGCCGGCCATGCCACCCACCATGGAGCCGACCGCCGTGCCCACATAGCGCCCACTACCCTCGCCCACCTTGCTGCCCAGCACGGCACCGGCGATACCGCCGATCACCGTGGCGACAGTGCGGCCCGTTTCGTTGCCGCTCGTGCGGTAACGGTCATCCTGGTAATAGTCGTCGTCCCGGTAGCTGCCGTTGTTGGGGTAGTAACCGTCGTCACGCGCGTAAACGTCGTCCGCCTGGCGGTAATAGCAGCGCTGCGAACTGACCTGGGTATCGCGGTAGCCGCCGGAGTAGCCCCCGGACTCGATGATCGGATCGACCCGGATCACTCGCGCGTAGTCGTACTGCGCGCCATAACCGGAACCGGAGCCGTAATAGCCCGACGACTGCGCGCTGGCGCTCGTGGAAGCGAGTAGTCCCGCGGCAAGCAAGGCGGCGGAAAAATAGTTCATGGCGGGCCTCCCCGCGCCGGATCGGCGCAATCGCATCGTCAGGCCAAAGCGGTGAAAACAGTCTGAATTCGGCCCGCGGGCTCTTCACCGTTTAGCCATGCGACAGTTTGCCTGGCGATTGCTGGCGCTGCGCGCCCAAGCAAAGGCCCCACATGGCTAATCGCAACCGATTCCATCAGCTCGGCGCGCCAGGCGGACGCAATGCCGGAGGAAAGCGATGGCGGCACGTCTTCGTCCTTGCTGGAAATCACGAACAACGTTGGGCACATAGGCGCCGCGGCTTCGATACCGGCATAGGCCTCGCGCAAGACAGCACCGGATTCATCACGCCAACGGCGAAATGCGTACAACGACGTCGCTTCGTCGGAATCCGGCATCGAGCGCAAGGTGGAAACCAGCCGCGCATTGTTTCGCCACGGCACAACCGCCGGCCACTCGCGCGGCGGCAGCTCACGATGCCAGCCAGCAGGCGGCAAGGGGTTCACCAGCACCGCGGCATCGGCGAGCTCGGCGATACGTACCGCCAACAACCCACCCAGACTGGCACCGATCACCACGCGCGGAGACGGCAGCAGGGACAGTGCACCGCGCATTTGAGCTTCGTAATCACCAAAGCCCGTTGCCACCAGACCTGCAGCGGATGGCTGCAGGTCTGGCGCACAGACGCGGATACCCTTTGCCTGAAAGACATCCCGCCAAAGATTCCATTCCCAGCCACCACCTCCAGCACCATGGATGAGCAGCGCCGAACGGACGGTTCCCACGCGTACTATCTACTCACTGTGGCGCGGACCGCTGCAGGTCTGACTTCAAAGCAAGGTCGCTTCCAGCGACACCGGCACCGACAGCGCGCGCGAAATCACGCAGCCGGCCTTGGCTTGCTGGGCGATTTCCTCGAACTTGGCGGCATCGATGCCCGGCACACTGGCCGAGACAATCAACTTGATGCCGGTCACGGTCGGGCCCGGATCCATGCCCGGCTCCATGGTGGCCTCGGCGCGAGTCTGGATTTTTTCCGGGGTGAACCCTGCTTTGCCCAGCACCGCGGACAACGCCATGCTGAAACAGCCCGCATGCGCGGCAGCCAGCAGCTCTTCCGGATTGGTGCCTTTCTCGTCGCCGAAGCGGGTCTTGAACGAATAGTTCTGGGCATCGAACAGGCCGCTCTGCGGCGTGCTGATGCTTCCCTTGCCAGCTTGCAGGTCGCCATTCCACACCGCATCGGCATAACGTTTCAAAGCCATGGTCACATCCTCGGGTCAGGGGAGCGCGCAGCTTACACCGGCGGATGTTCATGCCGGGCATATCAGCCGGGGCAGCCGTCCGCCGCCTTGGTGCGTTCGGCGGGTAAAGCAGCGACGGTGGCTGCTCGATCGACGACATGCTCCCGTACCGCACTGCGGCTTGACCGCGCCGGCCCGCATGCGGATGCTGACCGCCCGCCATGACCGCCCGCAGAGCACGCCGCTCACGGGTCGCGCTTCGCCCGGACAGCCATGACGGCATATGCGGATTCGCTCCGCAAAGGCCCGGCCATTCCTGGCCGGACTCTCAAACATGGGAGGAACGGCCTCATGGCATACAGCACTCAGCAAATCCGCAATGTGGCCTTGGCGGGCCACCCTGGCGCCGGCAAAACAACGCTTTTCGAAGCCCTGCTGCATGCCGGCGGCGCCCTACAGACGGCAGGCACGGTCGAACGCGGCACCACCGTATCCGATCACGACCCGATGGAAAAAAGCCGCGGCCACTCCATCGATACCGCTATCGCCAGCACAGATCACGCCGGCATCCACGTCAATCTGATCGATACTCCCGGATACCCCGAATTCCGCGGCCCGACGCTCTCGGCGCTGTCGGCGGTGGAGACCGCATTGATTGTGGTCGATGCCGACACCGGCGTGGCGCATGGCACTCGGCGGCTGATGGAACGCGCGCAGCAGCGAGGACTTTGCCGCGCCATCGTCATCAACAAGATCGACCATGAAGGCGCCGATTGCGCACAGGTGCTGCAAGATCTGCGCGAGGAGTTCGGCGCCGAAGTCCTGCCGCTCAACCTGCCGGCGAACGGCGGAAAAGCGGTGGTCGACTGCTTCGGCCGCAACGCCGGCGAATCGGACCTGGGGCCCGTCGCGGATTGGCACCAGAAGATCATCGACCAGGTCGTCGAAATCAACGAAACCGTGATGGAGCACTATCTTGACCTGGGCGAAGGCGGACTGTCCGGAGAGGAGTTGCACGACGCCTTCGAGCAGTGCCTGCGCGAAGGCCACTTGGTGCCGGTGTGCTTCGCTTCCGCCCGTACGGGCGTAGGCGTCAAGGAACTGCTGGACATCGCCGAGCAGCTTTTCCCCAATCCTGCCGAAGCCAACCCGCCGCCTTTTCTCAAAGGACGTGGTGCCGCGGCGAAACCCATCGAAGCCTTGCCCGCAGGCAAGGCGCACGTCATCGCTGACGTCTTCAAGATCGTCAACGATCCTTTCGTCGGCAAGCTGGGCGTGTTCCGGGTGTATCAGGGCACCGTTCGGAAGGACACGCAACTGTTCGTGGACGATGGCAAGAAACCTTTCAAGGTCGGCCACTTGTTCAAACTCAAAGGCAAGGATCACGTGGAGGTGGAGCAGGCGATTCCTGGCGACATCGCCGCCATCGCGAAAGTGGACGACCTGCATTTCGATGCAGTGCTGCACGACAGCCACGACGAGGACGAGATTCACCTGGCGCCGATCGATTTCCCCAAGCCTATGTTCGGATTGGCGGTGGAGGCGGCCAGCAAGGGCCAGGAGCAGAAGCTTTCCACCGCACTGCACAAGTTGGCCGAAGAGGACCCCGGCTTTGTGGTCGAGCACCAGAACGAATTGAACGAAACGGTGATCCGCGGCCTCTCCGACCTGCACCTGAGGATCATGCTGGACCGCTTGAAGGAGCGTCACGGCGTGGAAGTGAAGACCCGCCCCCCACGCATTGCCTATCGCGAAACCGTCGGCGCACGGGCCGAGGGCCACCATCGCCACAAGAAGCAAACCGGTGGCGCAGGCCAGTTCGGCGAAGTCTTCCTGCGCGTGGAACCGCTGGCGCGGGGCAGTGGCTTCGAATTTGTCGACGAAGTCAAAGGCGGCACGATTCCCGGGCAATTCCTGCCTGCGGTGGAAAAAGGCGTGCGCCAGGTACTATCCGGAGGTGCTATCGCCGGTTATCCGCTGCAGGACGTACGGGTGGTGGTCTACGACGGCAAGCATCATCCGGTGGACAGCAAGGAAGTCGCCTTCGTCGCTGCGGGCAAGAAGGCATTCCTGGATGCCATCGCCAAAGCCAAGCCGCAGGTGTTGGAACCGGTGGTGGACCTGGAAGTCAGTGCGCCCGAATCGCAGGTGGGCGACATCACCGGTGGCCTGGCCAGCAAACGTGCGCGCATCAACGGTACCGATTCGATCCGCGGCGAGATCGTGGTAAAGGCGCAAGTGCCACTATCGGAACTGGAAGGCTATGCGGCGGAATTGAAGTCGGCGACCGCTGGGCGTGGACGCTACAACCTGGATTTCAGCCACTACGAACCGGTGCCCGCCAATATCCAGCAGAAGCTGGCAGACGCCTACAGACCTCGGCAGGAAGAAGAGTGAGGGCGAGACGAGAGCCGCGCGCAAGCCGCCGCACTGGCAGGCGAGCGTGGCGATCGGTTCGGTCGGCGATACGCCGACCGATCCGTTCAATACGTTTTTTTCCGGCCCAATCGGCCGCTTAGCCACGCTTACAACCAGAAAAAGCAAAAAAAGAAGCTTTTTTATCGCTTTTGCACTTGGCGGCGCGTTTGCT
This sequence comes from Pseudoxanthomonas sp. CCNWLY206-1, assembly GCF_039710385.1. Classification (NCBI taxonomy): domain Bacteria; kingdom Pseudomonadati; phylum Pseudomonadota; class Gammaproteobacteria; order Lysobacterales; family Lysobacteraceae; genus Pseudoxanthomonas; species Pseudoxanthomonas sp. CCNWLY206-1. The sequence goes on from NZ_JBDKXI010000002.1 coordinate 367,399, forward strand.
TTGCCCTACATTTCGCTTGCCGAACGTTTCGGCCCGATTACCCACCTACAGACTGCAAGACAGGACAAATATGGCAAAGACCACCAAGAAAGCAGCGCCGAAAAAGGCCGCGAAGAAAGCCGCCGCACCGAAGGCCGCTGCAAAGCCGGCCGCACCGAAGCCGATCAAGGAAGCCCTGAGCAAGTCGGGTCTGGTTGCCCACATCTCCGAAGCCACCTCCGTGGCCGCCAAGGACGTGCGCGCCGTGCTGGCTTCGCTGGAAAGCGCCGTCCATGCCTCCGTCAACAAGAAAGGCGCTGGCGCCTTCACCCTGCCGGGCCTGCTGAAGATCACTGCCGTCAACGTGCCGGCCAAGCCGAAGCGCAAGGGCATCAACCCGTTCACCAAGGAAGAGCAGTGGTTCGCTGCTAAGCCGGCCTCCGTGAAGGTCAAGGTGCGTCCGCTCAAGAAGCTCAAGGACGCCGCGGCCTGATCTGCCGCTTCATCCGTAATATCCAATCGGGACGGTTCGCCGTCCCGATTTTTTTTGCGCATGGTGATTGGCTTCTTCACGAAGCTTCCCTGTGGGAGTGGCGTCGGCATGCCGGCGCCGGTGAGTCGCGACTGTGCGCCTGAAGAACGATAGAAACCCGTTTCTGCGCCATCCGGACGCGCTGCGGCGCGTTCTTCATCGCGCCGGCCGAATGGCTATCGGGGCGCGGACTTGATGCGTGGCCTATCAGCCCGCACCTATAGAAATCCCGAACGGAGCGCCACGCATGAATATCCAAGGTTTTCTCGACCATCTCCTCAAATCCAGTCAAGGCGGAAACGGTAGCGGCAAGCCGGGCAGTCTGCTCAATGCCGACTTCGGCAAAGGCGCATTGACAGGCGGTGCGCTGGGATTGTTGCTGGGCCGCAACAAAAGCACACGCAAGTTGGCGACCTATGGTGGTCTGGCCGCATTGGGCGTGATGGCCTACAAAGCCTATGGGGATTACAAGCTTCAGCAGGACGGCGCGGTCAAGACCGAGCCGCAAACCGTCGACCGGCTGCCACCGCCTCAAGTCGAGCAGCACAGCCAAGCCATCCTCCGGGCGCTGGTCGCTGCCGCCAAGGCTGACGGCCACGTCGACGCCAGTGAGCGACAGATCATCGAAGGCGAATTCGCCCGCATCCATCAGGACGATACCGTGCAGGTCTGGTTGCGAAACGAACTGGAGAAGCCTCTCGATCCGGCGGAAGTCGCCAAGGCGGGCACCACGCCGGAAATTGCTTCCGAAATGTATCTGGCCAGCCTGCTGGTGGCCGACGAGCAGAACTTCATGGAACGCGCTTATCTGGATGAACTGGCGCGACAACTCAAACTCGACGACGCATTGAAGGCCCGGCTGGAACAGCAGCTGGCGGACCAGGTTCGCCAGGCCTGATCCACCGTGGCGGCGCCGACGCCCTCGTCTTGGCATCGTGCAGCCCGCCGCTGGCTGACGCGGCTGATCATTGTGGCGATGGCAGCGTGGCTGCTGCCCTGGGCGTGGCGGCAGCCTTTCATGGCGAAGCCGCGAACGCTATGGGAGTTGTCGCGCATGCCGCCGCCAAGCGCCCTCCCTGTGCCCGTGGAAGGAGTGACCGCACGACGAATCGCGGATACGTTCGGTGCGCCGCGTGGAACGGATCGTACCCATGCCGGCGTGGATATTTTTGCGCCGCGCGGAACGCCCGTGTTCAGTAGTACCCGCGGCATCGTAGTGTCGGTGCGCGAGGGTGGCCTGGGCGGAAAGCAGGTGTGGGTGTTGGGGCCAGGTCGCGAACGCCACTACTACGCGCACCTGGACGATTGGGCGCCAGACCTGCAGACTGGTGATGTGGTGCGGCCTGGCGACTCCTTGGGCGTGGTCGGCACCACCGGCAACGCCAGAGGCACGCCGCCTCATCTGCACTATGGAATTTACGGCGAGAACGGCGCCTACGATCCGTTGCCACTGATGCGGGCATTCAGAAGCCCGCGCGCGCGCTGAACCCCAAGAACGCGCCACACCGCCGAGCGCCTGGAACAGTGCATCGCGGCGGTAACACTCGCCGTCGGTTTGCCTCGGGCCTATCTTGGGATGGCTTTCCGCTTCTCCGGCAAACCCCATGGCAAACGACAAACATCGCTACCGAATCACGGTCACTCCCATCGAGCAGGATGGGCAACCGTGCAGCGGACGCTGCACCATCGAATTCGAACACAGCTGCCACGACGACTGGATGCGAATATTGGAGGCAACCCAGCGGCAACGCGGCTTCAGCGGTGACGAGCGCGCAGCCCTGGTCATCGGCACCAAGCTGCTCAGTGGCCTGATGTTGAAACACCGTGGAGACACCGATGATCTGTTCGCCCCGCTGCGTGCGCACATGGGCGAGTTCATTCGGGGTCTGAAGCAGGGCAACCGCGCCGATTGATCCGTACCGCGCGTAAGCTACGGCTCTCCACTGCGGGCGCATTTCATGAACGTTTTCTCCATGTTCGACAGCACCACCCTGCTTGCGTACACCGCCGCTGCCACGGCACTGGTGCTGATTCCAGGTCCGGGCACGGCATGGATTGCGACTCAAGCGCTAGCGGGCGGCACCCGCCGCGGTGCCCAAGCCGCCTTGGGACTGGAGACCGCCACACTACTTCACGCCTTGGCCGCGGGCTTGGGCTTGTCGGCGATACTCGCCACCTCGGCAATGGCATTCGAATTGGTCAAGTACGCCGGTGCGGCTTATCTGATCTGGCTCGGTATCAAGGCCTGGCGGGAAAGAGCGCCCGCACTCGACCGCGGGACTCTCGACCATGGCGCGACGCCAAAAGCACCATCAACGTCGACTGGTGTGTATTTGCGTTCGGTCCTCACAGGATTGCTAAACCCCAAGGTAGCCATTTTCTTTCTGGCGTTCCTGCCACAGTTCGTGCACCCAGAACGTGGCTGGGTGCCATTACAGTTCCTGGCGCTCGGCGCATTGCTATCCATCATTGGCCTGGCCCACAGCCTCGTGTTGTCGCTGCTGATTGGCCGCTTCGGGCGACGTGCTCCGGCCAACCCGCGTTTTGATCGATGGAAGCGCCGGGCCACCGGCAGCGTATTTGTGGCTTTAGGACTTAGGCTGGCAATGCAGCAACGCGAGTGAGCATGCTTGTTTGAAAGCGAACACCGCCCCATATCAATTACCGCACAGCACTCACGATTGAGGCTGTGTTCACTCCGGCTGGCTAAGGTGGACACCTTCCCGCGAGTTCGATCATGCCCATGCGCCGCCATCTAATCCCCGTCTTCCTATTGCTCGCTCTGCTGTCGCTTGCCGGCTGCGCGGCCATGAACACCGTCTCGGGTTATCTGGGCAACCAGATCAGCTTCACGACACCGCAGCTGCAGCGGCATCTCAACAACAGCTTCCCGCGCGAGTTCGACAAGCTCGGCGGATTGGTATCGGCCACGCTCAGCAATCCCCGGCTGGCCATTCCGCCAGACGACGATCGATTGCGACTGGACTTCGACATAGGCGTTCGCGGGTTGGGCATCGGCGAGATAAGCAAAGGCCGTTTCGCGCTGGCCAGCAGCCTGCGCTATGACCCCGCAACCCGTGGCCTGCACCTGTTGAATCCGGAAATCGTCGACGTGGAACTGCCCGGATCCGGATCATTGAAAGAAAGCGGCACGCGTGAGCTGATCAATGCCGTGCTGACCGAATATGCCAACCAAGAACCCGTTTACCGCATCGACGCGGACGTACTGGATCGCCTGCCTTCGAACAAGCGAATCGGTGCGACCCTGATCGAGGACGGGCGAATCGCAGTAAAACTTGAGGATCGCTAAGGCAATGATGAAGAAATCTCGACGTGGTCTTTTTCGCACCAGCGCAATGCTATTGCTGACTTTGAGCGCACCTCTCTCTGTCTGGGCGCAAACGGTAAAAGGTAATGAAGTCAGCGTCACCGGTGCGGAGGTGCAGCAGCATCTGAGCGCCGAGTTCCCGCAGGATTACGACACGCTGGGCGGGCTATTGACGTTGACCCTCAGCGACCCGCAATTATCTATCCCCGCGGGAGGCCAACGCCTCGCGCTGGGCGTCGACGCCAAGGCCGCCTCTGGAGGTGGTAACGCCACGCCTATCGGCCGGCTTTGGCTGAGCAGCGGACTGCGCTTCGACCCGCAGCAGCGGGCGTTGTTGCTGGATCAGCCCACCCTGGACCGCATCGATGCCGCTTCGCCCGGGCAGAAAATCGATGGACGCACCGAGATGCTGATCAATCTATGGCTGTCCGACTACGCCAAGAAAGAACCGCTATATCAACTGGATACAGCGACAGCGGCGCTGCTCGGCGATCTGCAGGTCGTGTCGACCAACATCGAGAACGGGCGTGTGGTTGTGCGGTTCAACCGGGACATCGGCGCGGTACCGGGCCTGGAGTGACGGAGTTGATCGCGCATGAGACTAGTCGAGGTCGGCCGCCGCGTGGCCGACACTCGCGATGTCCACGTGACGCCACTTATATCTCGAAGCGATAACTCAGCTTCACCAGCAATTGTTCGTCGTCGCGCAGCTCGAAACTGTCGTTCAACAGTTGACTTACGTCGTCCGAATAGTCATTTCTATCGAAGCCACCGCGCCCATACACCACATACAAATAGGAAAGCGGCGCCAGTTCATAGCGATATCGGACCTGGAAGCCAAGATTGCTCAGGCTGAAATCATCGATCGTATCGTCACTGGCAATGGCGTCCCCCGTCGATGCCACTCGATACGCGCCTAACGCGTCCGCGTCCACCGCGAGGGCTTGCAGCTTGACGCGCAATTCCTGCTTGCTGCCGATGTTCCAGTTCAACCCGGCACTGACATGCCACTCGCGGCCCTTGAAGCTGCCGATCAGGTTCTCTCGCTGCCATACCAGCCAATCGGGGGTCAGGTCCGCGTACACGCCGCCGTACACACTGAAGGCGTCGCTGACGAAGTACGTCGCTTCGTATTCCAGGGCGTAGCCGACCTTGCGGCTGCCAGCCAATCCGCCGGTGATCAGATCGGCATAGACCTCGTGTGCCCACCTGCCTTTGCGCGGCCGGGTGTACTCGAAATACGCATTCCAGCGCCACGGCAAGTTCACTGAGCCATTGCCGCGCGTCAGCAGGTCATCGACACCGGCGCTGTTGATGTTGATCTGAGCATACTCATAGCTGCCGTTGCGCAACCGGCTCTCGCGGCTCATGCGGAACTGATCGCTAAGCTTTTCGCCGTGATTGTTGTGGTTGCTGCTGATGCGCCAACGCCATTCCTTGGAGGAATAGCGCGAGGCTTCCGGCTGCTCCGCGAATCGCTTCTTCACGTCCCAATGCAGGTAGTTGGTGCTGTTGCGCGACAGATAACCGGCATCGTTGATCTGCAACTCGTCGCCGAAATGCATGGCGATCCATTGCTGGCGCCAGCCGCGATCCATTTCGTAGTCAGCCCAGACCGTCGCACCCAGGTCGCGCGTGGTGTCGCCCCACTGTTCGATTTCGCTGCCGAATATGCGCGTGCGGATATTCCAGCGCGCGGTCGGGCGCCAGTCGTGGTCCATGCCCAGCACCGTCGCCTCGCGGTCCAGATACGGCCGCTCGACCTGGGTCAGCATCAGGCCCAGATTCTGGGTGCTGAAGTCGCGCACCAGTCGCAGCGCGCGAAAGGAGCGCCCCACCTCGTCGGCCTCATCGGCAGCAAAGACGCCGTACTTGGTCTGCCCCAGGCTGCCGTTGACCTTCACCGCCGCGGTGATATCGCCAGCGCCATTCCCATCGTCCGCCGGGCCGCCAATGCGCCGCGTGTACAGCAGTTGGCTGTCGTCAGACGGCGTGTTGTATTCGAACAAACCCTGGTTCTCGGTAAAGAATGGGCGTTTGTCGCTGATGAAAGTTTCGGTGGCGCTGAAATTGACTACCAGATCGTCGCTTTCGACCTGGCCGAAATCAGGATTGACCGTGGCGGTCATCTGGAACTGGCCGTTCGGCTTCCACAGCACATCCACGCCGCCTTCGTAATCGGCATGGCTGCGAACGTTGTCGTACAGACCGGAAACATAGGGCGTGACGGCCAGCAACGTCTGTTCGTAGTGCGGCATCTCCACCAGGTGGAAATCGGACAGGAAGCGCGGGCGTTCATAGCTGGCCAACGGCCACGCGGAGCGCTCGCCGGTCGAGCCGATCACCCGGTCCAGATAGATTTTCATGGATCGCTGATCGCCGTCCGCTTTATGCATTGGCGCGATGTACCAGGGGATCAACATCTCCACCGACCAGCTGTCGGCATCCTCGCTGACCGCATACCGCCAGTTGCCGTCCCAGTCGTCGTTGAACTGGTTTTCGTTGGTGATGACCGCGTCGGCGATGCCGCCAGTGGAAGACACCGTGAAGTTGTAGCCGGTGCGTCCATCGCCATCGAAATCGACCATCAGGTTGACCCGGTCGACCTGCTCGTCGAAATCGCGCCGTACCCGTTGGCGGGTGCGCTGCACGGAAGCGGGCTGGACGTTTCTGAAGGCGATCGCCAAGCCATCCGGCGTGGCGAGTATCCACGCTTCCGTCGGCTGCGAGGCCGGCGTTCCGGTCAGCGGCTGCACTTTACGGAAGTCGGTGACCTGCCGGGCGCCCTGCCACTCGGTGGAATCCACCCGGCCATCGACCTCGACAGCCATCGCCGGCGCCGAGGCCATCCCCAGGATGGAAAAGACGGATAAAACCTTACGCATCAACCCACTCCATTGGGGCCCACGCCCGCTTGACGCGCAAACTACGCCAGACCAGGGCGATCACCGACTGGCGTTAGTCATGCAAACCTTTTTCCCTACCGCGGCATCCCACCCGAAAATCCCCAGGGCTGGCGCCGGCGTTGCGCCACACTGAAGCCGGTTACTTCTTCGGCTGCAGCATGGTGCCGGTGCACTTCTTGCTGCCGCAGCGGCAGGCCCAGATTTTCTTCAGGCGGGCGGTGTGCTTTTCTTCCAGCGTGATGCCGTAGTTGTAGGTCAGCTCTTCGCCCGCCTTGATGTTGCGGATGGCTTCGATGAAGACCTTGTCCTTCTTGCGGTTCTTGCCGTCGTGCTCCTCGATCACCGCTTCGCAATTCGGGTCGCAGCTGTGATTGATCCAGCGGGCTTTGTTGCCTTTGTAATTCGCGTCGATAACGTATTCGTCATTGAGCGTGAACAGGAACGTATGGCCGGACTCGGCATCGCCGCTGTCATCCTGGTCCACTTCCTCATGCGTGCGTCGCTTGCCCTTGTATTCGACGACCCGCTCACCCTTCTTGATCGGCGCGATGGCAAACACGCCATTACCATGGATGTCGGACTTTCTGGCTTCGATCTTGCGGGGCATGCGGCTTCCGAGGGGAGTGAGCGTAAGCCGGGGATTCTCGCTTAGTCCGCGCCCGATCCCAAGTCCTAATGCCGCCCGCATCGAATTCCTACGACCAAACGCTGCAAGCGCCGCCTTGATTTCGCTACCACGGGGTGAACGCCAACTTCACCCAGAACCAGGCGGCTTGGCCGGACGGCTTCAAAAGCGTACAATTTCGGTACGCTTTAGGAGTCCTGCCCCGCCATGCTTCGCGTCACCAAGCTGACCGACTACGCCACCGTGGTCCTGACCGTGCTCGCAGCCCGGCCAGGCGAGGTGCTGAGCGCGGCCGAGCTGGCCGAACAATCGGGCCTGGAAACGCCCACCGTCAGCAAGCTGCTCAAGCCCCTGGCCCAGGCCGGACTGGTCGAGGGCCTGCGCGGCGTCCATGGCGGCTACCGACTGAGCCGCGATTCAGCCGACATCACCCTGATCGAGATCGTCGAGGCCATGGAAGGGCCGCTGGCGATGACCGAATGCAGCCAGCATGAAAGCCACTGCGGCATCGCCCACCAGTGTGGCGCCCGCGCCAACTGGCGGTTGATCAATGACGTGGTCGCCGATGCCCTGCGCGGCGTGACCCTGGCGCAGATGCTGCGCTCCCCTTCCCCTAGTGACGACACGCGACGACGCCCTATCGCCGTGCGCGTCGCCACGCGTTGAACAAGTAGGCAGCCAATGGCCACCGAAGCAGCCCCCATTAAAGACGCTCCCACCAAGAACGCCGGAATCCTGGAACAACTGGGACGCCGGTACGACGCCGGCTTCATCACCGACATCGAATCCGATTCGCTGCCGCCCGGCTTGAGCGAGGACGTGGTCCGCGCGCTGTCCGCCAAGAAGGATGAGCCGGAATGGATGACCGAATGGCGCCTGGCCGCGTATCGGCACTGGCTGACCATGCCGGTCCCGCACTGGGCCAAGCTGAAGATCGCGCCGATCGACTTCCAGGCCATCAGCTATTACAGCGCGCCCAAGGCCAAGTACGCCTCACTGGATGAAGTGCCGCAGGAGCTGTTGGACACCTACGACAAGCTGGGCGTGCCGCTGCATGAGCGCGCCAAGTTGGCGGGCGTGGCGGTGGACGCGGTGTTCGATTCGGTCTCGGTCGGCACAACTTTCCGCAAGGAACTGGCGGAAAAAGGCGTCATCTTCTGCTCGATGAGCGAGGCCATCCGCGAGTACCCCGAGCTGGTCAAGCAATACCTGGGCAGCGTGGTGCCCACCGGCGACAACTATTTCGCCGCGCTGAATTCAGCGGTGTTCTCCGATGGCAGCTTTGTCTTCATCCCCAAGGGTGTGCGCTGCCCGATGGAGTTGAGCACCTATTTCCGCATCAACGCCGGTCATACCGGCCAATTCGAGCGCACCCTGATCATCGCCGAGGACAAGAGCTACGTGTCCTACCTGGAAGGCTGCACGGCGCCAATGCGCGACGAGAACCAGCTGCATGCAGCGGTGGTGGAACTGGTGGCGCTGGAAGACGCCGAGATCAAGTACAGCACCGTGCAGAACTGGTACCCAGGCGATGAACAAGGCCGCGGCGGCATCTACAACTTCGTCACCAAGCGCGGCGAATGCCGTGGCGCACGCAGCAAGATCAGCTGGACGCAGGTGGAAACCGGTTCGGCCATCACCTGGAAGTATCCGTCCTGCGTGCTGCTGGGCGACGATTCGGTGGGCGAATTCCACTCCGTGGCGCTGACCCATCACCGCCAGCAGGCCGACACCGGCACCAAGATGATCCACATCGGCAAGAACACCAAGTCGAAGATCGTCAGCAAGGGCATCAGCGCCGGCCATGGCCAGAACACCTACCGCGGCCTGGTCAAGATCGACCGCAACGCCAGCAACGCACGCAACTACACCCAATGCGATTCCCTGCTGATCGGCAAGAAGTGCGGCGCGCATACGTTCCCCTACATAGAGGTCAAGAACCCGACCGCTACGCTGGAACACGAAGCCACCACCTCGAAGATCTCCGACGACCAGATGTTCTACTGCCGCGCCCGCGGCATCAGCCAGGAAGACGCGGTCAGCATGATCGTTGACGGTTTCTGCAAACAGGTATTCCGCGAATTGCCGATGGAATTCGCGGTGGAAGCCAAGAAGCTGCTGGAAGTGAGCCTGGAGGGCTCGGTGGGCTGATCTTCTTTTCCCGCTTGCGGGGAAGAACACGCCCGAAGCTGATGTAGGGCGGGTCTTGACCCGCCATAGCACGAATAAATAACAGCGGCGGGATTGATCTCATCGCGTCAACAAGTAACAGCGGCGGGTCAAGAGCCGCCCTACGGAAGAATGAAATGCTCAAGATCGAAAACCTCCACGCCAGCGTTGCCGGCAAGGAAATCCTCAAAGGCTTGTCGCTGGAACTGAAGCCCGGGCAGGTGCATGCCGTGATGGGTCCCAATGGCGCCGGCAAATCCACGCTGGGCAACATCCTGGCCGGGCGCGAGGGCTATGAAGTCACTGCCGGCACGGTGAGCTACGAAGGCCGGGACCTGCTTGAGCTGGCGCCGGAAGAGCGCGCTGCCGCGGGAATATTCCTGGCCTTCCAATACCCGGTGGAAATCCCCGGCGTCAACAACACCTACTTCCTCCGCGCTGCGCTCAATGCGCAACGCAAGGCGCGCGGTGAAGGCGAGCTGGATTCCATGCAGTTCCTCAAGCTGGTCCGCGAAAAACTTGCCGTCCTGCACCTGAAGGACGAACTGCTGCATCGCGGCGTCAACGAAGGCTTCAGTGGCGGCGAAAAGAAGCGCAACGAGATCTTCCAGCTGGCCGTCCTGGAACCCAAGCTCGCCATCCTCGACGAAACCGACAGCGGCCTGGACATCGACGCGCTGAAGAACGTCGCCGAAGGCGTCAACACATTGCGTTCGCCGGATCGCGCGTTCCTCGTCATTACCCATTACCAGCGCTTGCTGGACTACATCAAACCCGATGTGGTGCACGTATTGGCCGATGGCCGCATCGTCGAGTCTGGTGGACCCGAACTGGCGCTTGAGCTGGAGCAGCATGGCTACGCGTGGCTGAAGGATCGCGTCGAACCTGAGAAGGCTGCGTAATGAACGCTCTGCTGCAATCGCTGGCGGAAGGTTTCAACGGCGACGCTGGGCGCCGCAGCGTGCTGGACGAAGCGCTGCGCGACGGGTTGCCCGGTGCGCGCAACGAAGCTTGGAAATACACCTCATTGCGGGCGCTGGAACGACGCCGGTTCGCTACGGTCGATACCGTGCCCGACATCGATCCACTGATGTTGGCCACCATTCCGACCCCGCGCATGGTCTTCGTCAACGGCCGCTATTCGGTGCCGCTGTCGCATACGACCCATCTGCCGATTGGCGTCAGCGTGCAATTGCTTTCGGAAGCCGACCAGAGCGATATCGCGCGCTTTCTCGCCCGGCGTTTCGAACGCAGCGAGGATGTGTTCGCCCGCCTCAACGCGGCGCTGGCCAGCGAAGGCGTCTTGCTGAGAGCGGAAGCCGGCATTGTCGGCGACCGGCCTCTGCATCTTGTCTTCATCGGTGCGGAAGATGGCGCGGACCGCGCGTGGCACCTACGCAACCTGATCGAGCTGCGCGAAGGCGCACAACTGACGCTGGTCGAACATCATCTGGCAGTCGGCGCACACGCGCACCTCATCAATGCATTGACTCACGTCCATCTGGCGGAAGATGCGCAGCTGACGCATGCACGCGCGCAGAACGAAAGCGATCGCGCTACGTCGCTGTTGCGCACCGATGCCGTGCTTTCCCGTCATTCGCAGTACCGCCGGGTCGATCTGGAGCTGGGTGGCGGGTTGTCGCGGAACGAGCTCAACGTCCGGCTCGAAGGCGACAACGCCCAACTGACTGCCAATGGTGTACTGCTGGCCGGCGGGCGCCGCCACATCGATACGCGCCTGGGCATCGATCACATCGGGCGGGACACATCATGCGAGCTGACTTGGCGCGGACTGGGCGCGGGTCGCGGCCGCGTCGTATTCCATGGCGGCATCCTGATCCGGGAAGGTGCCGACGGCGCCGATGCCTCGCTGTCCAATAAGAATCTGTTGCTGTCCGACAACGCCGAGATCGACACCCAGCCGGTACTGGAAATCCACGCCGACGAAGTGAAGGCCGCTCACGGCGCGACGGTCGGCCAATTGGAACCCAATGCATTGTTCTATTTGCGCTCCCGCGGCCTGCCCCAAGCCGACGCGCAACGGCTGCTGACCGCCGCGTTCTGCCGTGAGCCATTGGCCACGATCGAGGACGTTGACACGCTCGCGCTGCTGACGTCGCAAGTGGACGCCGCCCTCGAGCAGTTGGATCCGGCATGACTTCTTTTATCGCCAAACCGTTATCGGCGCCTGTTCACGCGGAAGGCGATTGCCTGGTCGACTGGAGCCAGAGACGCGCCGACTTCCCGCTGCTGACCCGCGAGGTTCACGGCAAGCCGCTGATCTATCTGGACAGTGCAAACACCGGCCAAAAACCTGCCTCGGTGATCGAGACCGTGGACGCGTTCTACCGCCTGCACAACGCCAATGTCAGTCGCGCCGTGCATACACTGGGCTCGGAAGCGACCGACGCCTACGAAGGCGCACGCAAGAAGTTAGCGCAGTTCCTCAACGTCCGCCCGGACGAACTGGTGTTGTGCAGCGGCACCACATTCGCGATCAACCTGGTCGCCTATTCCTGGGCATTGCCGCGCTTGAAAGCCGGCGACGTGGTCCTGGTTTCGCGGATGGAGCATCACGCCAACATCGTGCCCTGGCAATTGGTTGCCCAGCGCACCGGCGCCAGCATTCGCGTCGCCGAAATACGTCCCGACGGCTCGCTGGACCTGCGTGCGCTTTATGCGGCGATGACGCCAGAGGTCAAGCTGCTGGCCGTCGCACACGTCTCCAACGTGCTGGGCACGGTGAATCCGGTGCGCGAAATCTGCCGCGAAGCGCGCAAGCGTGGCATCGCCACCGTCGTCGATGGTTCGCAAGCGGTGCCGCATCGGCCAGTGGACATTGCGGCGATAGGCTGCGATTTCTACGCGTTGACCGGGCACAAGATGTGCGGCCCTACCGGCACCGGCGCACTGTGGGCCCGGCGCGAGCATCTGCAGGCCATGCCGCCTTTCATCGGCGGCGGCGAGATGATCAAGGAAGTCTGCTTCGAAGGCACCGTGTTCAACGATCCACCGCACAAGTTCGAAGCGGGTACGCCGAATATCGCCGGCTTCATCGGCTTGGGCGCGGCCGTGGACTACCTGCAATCGGTGGGCATGGCGCACATCGAAGCGCGCGAGACTGAGCTGCTGGCCCACGCGACCGAAGAACTCGGCAAGATCGACGGCCTGCGCATCTTCGGCAGCGCGCCGGAAAAAGCAGCGGTGATTTCCTTCCTGATAGAAGGCGCGCACGCGCACGACTTGGCGACGCTGCTGGACCTGGAAGGTGTCGCCATTCGCTCCGGCCAGCATTGCGCGCACCCGCTGCTGCAGTTCTTTGGCGTGGCCGCCACCTGCCGTGCGTCGTTTGCGTTCTACAACACGCATGAAGAGATCGAGCAGTTCGTCGTTGCCCTGAAGAAAGCACGCAGTCTGCTGGCCTGATCATCAATAGCGTGCGCTGTGCGCACGATGGCCATATGCGGGATTCCATGGACGTGCGCACAGCGCACGCTACAGGTGGGCGCCTGTTTTCCGTAATATCGCCCCCATGAGCACACTTACTTTCCGCCCCGCGACGCTCGCGGACATCCCTGCCCTGGTCGAACTGGTGACCTCCGCCTACCGCGGCGAAACCAGCAAGCAAGGCTGGACCACTGAAGCCGACCTCCTGGAAGGCCAGCGCATCGATCCCGAGGTGCTTCGCCAGGATATCGAACGACCGCAAAGCCGCATCGTGATCGCCGAACGCGATGGCGCGATGCTGGCGTGCGCCCACATCGCAGAAGAAAACGGCGCGGGCTATTTCGGCATGTTCTCGGTCAGGCCCGATCAGCAAGGCGGCGGCCTGGGCAAAATAATGATGAACGAAGTCGAGCGCATCGTCCGCGACGAATGGCGGTTGTCCGCCATGCGGATGACGGTCATCGATGTTCGCGAAGAACTGATCGCCTTCTATGAGCGCCGGGGCTACGCCCGCACTGGCATCAAGAAGCCATTTCCCTACGGCGACGAGCGCTTCGGCATTCCCAAGCGCGACGATCTGCGCTTCGAAATCCTGGAAAAGCAGCTGCCAGAGACGGACGCATGAGCGAAAACTGGACCTTCGTCTGCGCCACGGGTGAGTTGTTGCCTGGCGAGATGCGGACCGTCTTCGATGAAGTGACCGGCGTTCCCATCCTGGTATTCAACTACGACGGGGACCTCTATGCGCTGGAAGATCGCTGCAGCCACGAGGAATTCGAGCTGTCGCCCGGACATTTCGACACCGAAGACGCCACTATCGAGTGCGTCTTGCACGGCGCCAAGTTCGACATTCGGAACGGGCGCGCGCTGTGTGCGCCGGCCTACTCGCCGGTACCCAAGTTCCCGGTAAAGCTGGAACACGGCGGCGTCTGGACCCGCGACGACCGGGACTGAAAGGGCCCGCAGGCCGTCTTTCCCGTTTCGCTAGATTGTAAACATTGTGTTGTAATCGCGAATCATTATCATTAGCATGTACGGGCTACGGCGCCATTCCCTGGCTGCCGCCATTTTGAACGCCCGAGACCATGTCGAAAAAATCCCTCGCTCTCACGCCTCTGGCCGCGGCGCTGTCCCTGGCCATGTGCGCCGCGCATGCCGCTCCCGTTGCCGAAGCCAGTGCCGCTGGTGCCAACGACGCCAAGAACCTGGATGCCGTGGAAGTGGTGGGCGAACAGGTGCAGAAAGCCAGCTCGCCCAAGTACACGGAAAAGCTGGTGGACACGCCGCAGACGATCACCGTGGTGACCAAGGCGGTCATGGATCAGCAGAACCTGATCGGCCTGCGCGATGTGCTTAGCACCCTGCCCGGCATCACCTTTGGCGCCGGCGAAGGTGGTGGCGGCTACGGAGACAGCATCAACCTGCGCGGCTTCACCGCCAGCAGCGACATCACCACCGACGGCGTGCGCGACAGCGCCCAGTACACCCGTAGCGACGTCTTCAACCTGGAAGCCATCGAGCTGGTCAACGGCGCCAACTCGGCCATGTCGGGCGCGGGCTCAGTGGGCGGCAATATCAACTTGGTCAGCAAGGCTGCGCGGGAGGGCGATTCCAGTACCTTCACTATTGGCGCCGGAAGCGACAAGTACGGTCGCGTCACCGCCGATAGCAACTTCGATTTTGAGAACGGCGTGGCCGTGCGTCTGAACGCGATGGGCCATAGCCAGGACGTGCCCGGACGCGACGAAGAATTCAAGCACCGCTGGGGTTTCGCGCCGTCGATCGCGTTCGGCCTGGGATCGGATACGCGCTTCACCCTCAGCTATCTGCACCAGCACGACAACAACACACCGCAATACGGCGTGCCCTTCGCGCTCAGCCCGTTCAACGACGGTCCGTTGCCGGGCGTTGATCCGGAAACCTACTTTGGCTATCGCAATACGTCGCGGCAGGAGATCGATGTCGATATGCTGACCGGCGTTTTCGAAATGGATTTCAGCGACAACCTGCGCCTGCGCAGCCTGGGCCGCCTGCAACGCGTAGAGCAATACACCAACGCGACGGCATTGCAGGGAACGTGGTGCCTAGCTAACGGCATGAATCCGTACACGGGCGGCGCCTGCGCAACCTTGCCGGTCGGCCCTGGCGTTCCAGCTGGTACGGTCCAACCTCCGGGCACATGGTCGCCTACCGGCGGCCCACGCGGCCTGGTACGCGACACCGAAAACTTCATCGCGCACAGCCAGACCGACCTGACGGCGTTCTTCAATACCGGCACCGTCGAACATCATCTGGTCGCTGGCTTGGCCTTCAGCAAGGAAGACTTCGAGCTCGATAGCGGCAACGGCTTCCGCAATGCCGATGGCAGTGCACTTCCCGACAACAACAGTGCCTATCCACTGCAAGACTTCAACAATCCCTACAACGTCTGGACCGGTCCAACCAACTATGTCAGGACCAGCCGCAGCAAGGGTAGCTTGAGCAATCAGGCCGTCTATCTTTTCGACACTATGAAGTTCGGTGAAAAGTGGTTGCTGAACCTGGGCGCGCGTTACGAGCACAACGAAGGCGATACGGTCAACTACGCCGTGTCGACCACGCCTGGCTCGATCGGGCAAGTCACCGGAGTAAGCACCGTATTCGAGAATGAAGACGATCTGTTCTCTTACCGTGCGGGAATGGTCTACAAGCCGGTAGAAGACGCCAGCGTCTATCTGTCGTATGCCAATAGCAAGACGCCGTCCAAGACATCAGTGAACGGCGCATGCTCGGCCGTCACGTGCAACGTGGATCCGGAAACCGCCGTCAACGTCGAACTGGGTACCAAGTGGGACATCTTGGACAACCTGGCGCTGACTGCCGCCCTATTCCGCAACGAGCGGCAGAACTACAAAGTCGCCAGCGCCGATCCTCTGCAACCGGAACAGGTACTGGATGGCAAGGCGCGTGTTGACGGCGTTGCGCTGGGCGCTGCAGGCAACATCACTCGCGAATGGGCCGTGTTCGCCAACTACACCTTCCTCGATAGCGAAGTGCTGCAGAACGCTGCCGATGGCGCTTCCGATCCGGTCAAGGGGCGCCAGCTGACGCAGACGCCGCGCCACTCGGCCAGCCTGTGGAGCACCTATGAGCTAGGCGCATGGACCTTCGGCTACGGCGCTACCTACCAAGGCGCGTTCTATCCCAACAACACCAACACGCCGGCTTATCTGAAGACCGACGCGTATTGGGTGCACCGCGCCATGGTCGGTTACCAGATCGGCGATCGCATCGGTTTGCAGCTCAACGTCAATAATCTTTTCGACGAGGAGTACTACACCAGCATTCGCAACAACCTTACGGTCAATGCGACAGGCGTGGTGACAGCCGGCAGCGGATGGGCCATTCCGGGTGAGGGGCGTTCGGTGGTACTGACCGCCACTTTCCGGTTTTAGTCTCCAGGCAAGACGAGGGTCTGCCCATGCAGAATAGGCAGACTTGGCGAGGAAGGATGATCCGATGCTGCTGCAAATTCCCGATGTACTGACTGCCGCACAAGTAGCTCAGGCCCGGACTCAACTGGATGCCGCCGATTGGGCGGACGGTCGGATCACCGCCGGCTATCAGTCGGCCAAGACCAAGGACAATGCGCAGTTGCCGGAAAGCTCGCCGGTCGCGCATGAGCTGGGTGCGGTGGTGCTGGAAGCGCTATCGCGCAACAGCACGTTCTTCTCGGCGGCATTGCCCAAGCGCATCTATCCGCCGCTGTTCAATCGCTACAGCGGCGGACAATCGTTCGGCTATCACGTCGACAACGCCGTGCGTTACGACCGTAGCCGGGGAGGAGCGGAACCCATCCGCACTGACTTGTCCGCCACGCTGTTCCTCAGCGCGCCCGACGAATACGACGGCGGTGAATTGATCATCGAGGACACCTTCGGCACTCAGAACGTCAAGCTGCCGGCCGGCCATCTGGTGTTGTATCCCGGCAGCAGCCTGCACCGGGTCGCTCCTGTTACTCGTGGCACGCGGCTCGCCTCATTCTTCTGGATGCAAAGCATGCTGCGCGATGACGGTCATCGGCGGCTGATGTTCCAGATGGATGTTGCCATCCGCCGGCTGACGCAAGATGTGCCTGAGCACCCTGCGCTGGTGCAGCTGACAGGCGTTTACCACAACCTGCTGCGGGAATGGGCCGAAGTGTGAGCTCGCGAACGCTGAAAACCGATATGTCGTCCAGCCAGCAACGTCGAGGCTTCTGGCTGCGCACCTTGCATCAATGGCATTGGATCAGTTCCGCGGTGTGTTTGATCGGCATGCTGCTGTTCGCCGCCACCGGCATCACCTTGAATCATGCCAGCCGTATCGAAGCACAACCCGAGGTCACACAGCGGACCACGCAGTTGCCTGCCCCCTTGGCCGTCGAACTGAAAGAGCCCAAGGAAGGCAACGCGCCATTGCCGCCTTCCGTCGCCACGTGGCTGGGTGATGAACTATCCATCGCCATCGGCGAGCGCCCGGCGGAATGGTCGGAAACGGAAATCTACCTGTCCATGCCCACGCCCGGCGAGGACGCCTGGCTCAGCATCCAGCGAGACACCGGCGAAGTGGAGTACGAACGCACCGAACGCGGTTGGATTTCCTACTTTAATGATCTGCACAAGGGTCGCAACGCTGGACCCGCGTGGAGCTGGTTCCTGGATGTTTTCGCCTTGGCTTGTTTGGTGTTCTGCATTACCGGCCTGCTGCTGTTGCAGTTGCATGCCCGCCAGCGCCGCATGACCTGGCCGATGGTCGGCCTGGGGTTGCTGGTGCCGCTGCTGCTGGCGCTGCTGCTCATCCACTAAAAAATTCCCATTGATCGCGAGCGCTCCCATGTCGAAGACCATCATTCACACCACATTGACCATCGCCTTGAGCGGTCTGCTGACGATGCCGGCCTATGCCGCTCAGCTCGACATCAGCGTTGAAATACCGCAGTTGAACGTAGCCGAATACCACCGGCCGTACGTCGCCATTTACCTGGAAGGCGCCGATCAAAAGGTCGCCGCCAATCTATCGGTCTGGTATCAGCAGCGCGACAGCGCCGAGGGCCATGGCACCAAGTGGTTGCCCGATCTTCGGCAATGGTGGCGCAAGTCCGGCCGCACATTGAAAGTGCCGGTGGATGGCGTGACTGGTCCGACCAGGCCCGTGGGCAAGCATGCGCTTTCCTTCACCGACTCGCAGCCGCAGCTGGCGGGATTGGCACCGGGCGAATACACGCTGGTAGTGGAAGCCGTACGCGAAGTGGGTGGCCGCGAACTATTGAAGGTTCCCTTCACCTGGCCAGCAAAGAAAGCACCGCAATCGGGCAAAGCCCAAGGCAACGCCGAACTTGGCGCCGTCAACCTGATCGTCAAACCCTGACCTGAGCTGGAGATTTCTGATGAAGCGTTCACTCACCATTGCCTTGGCGGTTGCCACAGCATTTCCATTGTCCGCGCTGGCGCACAAAGCCTGGCTGCTACCGTCGCAGACGGTGATTGCCGGCAACAATCCCTGGATCACCGTGGATGCAGCGGTCTCCAACGATCTGTTCTATTTCAACCACGTTCCACTGCGCTCGGAAGGACTGGTCATCACGGCACCGGATGGCAGCCACGTGGAAGCGCAGAACCTAGCGACCGGAAAATACCGCACGGTCTTCGATGTCGAATTGAAGCAATCGGGTACGTACCGGATCGCGACCGTCAACAGTGGTTTGTTCGGCAGCTGGGAAGAGAACGGCAAGCCCAAGCGCTGGCGCGGCACGCCGGCCACCTTTGCCACTGAAGTACCGAAGGACGCCAAGAACCTGCAGATCTCGCAATCGCTCGGTCGGGTGGAAACCTTCGTCACCAACGGTTCGCCCAACGAAACCGCATTGAAGGCCACCGGCGCGGGATTGGAGCTGGTACCGACCACCCATCCCAATGACTTATTCGCTGGCGAGCAAGCGAAGTTCAAGCTGCTGCTGGACGGCAAGCCCGCGGCCGGCCTGGAATTCGAAATCACCCGCGGCGGTACCCGTTACCGCAATGCGCAGGAAGAGATCAAAGTCACTACCGACGCCAACGGCGAATTCAGTGTGACCTGGCCGGAAGCAGGCATGTACTGGCTGGAAACAAGCACCGAAGACGCGAAGACTTCACTGCCGCAAGCCAAGCAGCGCCGGCTGAGCTACGTGGCTACCTTGGAAGTGCTGCCGCAGTAAATAGCGATGCGCTCCCTCTCCGCAACTGCGGAGGGGGAATGGCCGACCACTATGCTTTCCTCTTCCTCCCTCCCCGCCACCGCCGGCACGATTCACTCGCTCTACGGCCATACCATGGGCACGTCCTGGAGCGTGAAGCTCGTTGCGCCGGCGCGTACCGATTCGCATGCATTGCATGCGGGTATCCAGGTGCAGCTCGACGACGTGGTTGCGCAGATGAGTACCTGGGAGCCGGATTCGGACATCACTCGTTTCAATCAGGCCACCGCCGGCACCTGGCACACGTTGCCGGAGCAATTCTGGGAAGTGCTGAGCTGCGCCTTGGAGATGGCACGGGCTAGCGGCGGCGCCTATGACCCCACCGTAGGGCCGCTCGTCGCGGCCTGGGGATTTGGTGCCGGCTCCGCCGCCCGCAGCGTCCCGGATGACGCCGTGCTATCGGCCGCTCAGGCGCGTGTTGGTTGGAGGCGCCTCGCGACTGGAGACGGTCGATGCCTGTTGCAACCCGGTGGCCTGCAATTGGATTTTTCTGCAATCGCCAAGGGATACGGGGTGGACTGTGTCGCACGATTCCTTCGCGGGCGCGGCATCACCAGCGCACTGATCGAAGTAGGTGGCGAACTCCATGGCTACGGCCGGAAGCCGGACGGCGAACCCTGGCGCGTGCTGGTGGAATCTTCACCGGACGAAGAAGCCGAGAGCGTCGTGCCGCGCGTGATCGATCTGGATAATCTCGCCATCGCCACGTCAGGCGATCGCTGGCATCGGTTCGAACAGAGTGGCCAACGCTACTCGCATACATTGGACCCACGCACCGGCTTGCCGGTGGCACATGCCCCGGCTGCCGTCACGGTGATTGCGGCCGATGCAATGCGTGCTGATGCGTGGGCAACCGCTTTGACCGTGATGGGCGCGGACGATGGGTTTTCTTTTGCCGAACAACAAAATCTCGCAGCTCGCTTCCTCATTCGCGGCGATGAAAGCCTGCAAGAACGGATGACCTCGCGATTCGAGGCCCATTTGTCCACGAACGCCCGATCCGCATGACCAATTCGCTCGCCATGCCTCGTCCAAGCCGGGCCGCCCTGGGCAACGCGCTGATCCTGTTTTCGTTGATAGCGATAGCATTGGCTTTGCTGAGTTGGAACGCCAACGCCGATTGGTGGATCGCCGCACCGCGTGCCAAACGTTGGTTCATCGCGGCGGCGGCGCTGGTGGCTTATCTATTCTTCTGCGATCGGGTGGGTCGACGCGCACCGCGTCACGATGCAACCGCGGATTATGCCGAAACGAACGAATCACCCGTGCTGGTCGTTTATGCCAGCCAGACCGGATTCGCCCAAGCGTTGGCCGAACGCACGGCCGAGTCGCTGCGGCAGGCCGGCGTTGCGATCAGGTTGTGCGGCATTGACCATATTGATGCTCAAGCGCTTTCTTCCGCCGAACGCGCGTTATTCGTCGTCAGCACCACCGGCGAGGGTGACCCGCCCGACCACGCCCTCGCTTTTCTGCGCAACGTCATGGGCCAGCCAGCGTCGCTGACGTCGCTGCACTATGCGGTCTTGGCATTGGGAGACCGTGAATACGAGCGCTTCTGTGGCTTTGGCCACCAGCTCGATGACTGGCTGCGCCAGCATGGCGCGCAATCGCTGTTCGATATCGTCGAAGTCGATAATGCTGATGAAAGCGCCCTACGGCATTGGCAGCATCACCTCAGCCAACTCGGCGATACCAGCGAGTTTCCCGATTGGACTCCGCCGCGATACGAAGACTGGACATTGATCGAGCGTCGGCAACTCAATCCCGGCAGTGCGGGCGGCGGTGCTTTCCATTTGGCGATACGCCCAATCGATGATTCGGCCTTGCGTTGGCAGGCCGGCGACATCGCTGAAATTGGTCCCTGCCATGCATCGCATATGGTCGAGCAGTGGCTGCAGGCGCGGGGGTTGGACGGAGAGATCGCGATCGAGCGCGATGGCCGTCGCGAATCTCTCGCGGAATTACTGGCTCGTTCGCATCTGCCCCCGGCGGGAGCGCGAATCGGTTACGACGCGCAGAACATCGCTGAGAATCTCCAACCGCTACCACATCGTGAGTATTCCATCGCTTCGCTACCGGAGGATGGTGCGCTGCATCTACTGGTCCGGCTGCAGTTGCGTTCGGATGGGTCGCCCGGCCTGGGCAGCGGTTGGCTGTGCAACGAAGCACCGGTCGGCGGCACCATCGCCTTGCGCGTTCGTCCTAACGCCAATTTCCATCCGCCAAAGCCTTCACGTCCGCTGATCCTGATCGGCAACGGCACCGGCATCGCTGGCTTACGTGCGCATCTGAAGGCGCGTATCGCTACCGGCGCCACCCGCAATTGGCTGTTGTTAGGTGAGCGCCATGCGGATCGCGACTTCTTCTATGGCGAAGAGATCAAGGAATGGCACACCCATGGGCTGCTTTCACACCTTGATCTGGCGTTTTCACGCGACTCGGCAGAACGCACCTATGTGCAGGATAAGCTCCGGCAAGCGGCGGACGAGCTGCGTGAGTGGGTAGCCGAAGGTGCGGCGATCTACGTCTGCGGGAGCCTGACTGGAATGGCGCCTGGTGTGGATGCCGCCTTGCGCGAAATCCTGGGACAGGAAGGGGTGGAGCAGCTGCTATTGGAAGGTCGGTACCGGCGGGATGTTTATTGATGCAGATATCTTCACCAGAAGCATATTCTGAGGTGCCGCTCTCGTAGAGCGGAGCTGCGCCCCATGTGAACACCGACTCAGTAGCAATGAGGCCGCCGCAATGGCGCGCCCCGCGATAGACCTGAACTAAAGGCAGTGATGCTGTCGCAACGGCAGGCGATAGCGAATAGCCATAAAAGCACTTCTCGTAGAGGGGAGCTTGCTCCACTGCTCTTCACGTGAGTGCGAACATCTTGGTTGGAAAAACCAAGAGCAAAAGCAGCGGAGCAAGGTCCGCTCTACGACACTACGGACTATTCCTGCTCCACCTCTCGGATACGTATCGCCAGCAGTTCTCCACCGCCCTGCAAGGCGTAACGCCTGCGCCCAGCGTCACCGATAAGCAAAGCGGTATCACCGGTCCAGAGCGGCGGCAATCCGGAATCAGCATCGAACTCCGCTTGGCCGCTCAGCAGATGAATCGCCCAGTGAGTACCTGGCTCCACGAAGAACAACATGGGGCCGACCAGCGGCCGATGCAGCAGCTCTGTCTCGATCACGCCCCTGCGCCACATCAAATTGAAATCATGGGTCGTGCCATCCACTAGCTCGCCAGTCACTACACGCTCGCCAGCAAAACGAAAACGACCGTGCGGCGGTGCCAGCTCAGCTACCTCGCCATCCCCAAATCTCAGCCGCAACCCATTGCCGCGGATCAACGCCAAGTCACGGTCGATGCCAGGAAAAATCGAAAACTCCGAATCGCGTTCGATTTCGGCGATGGACAATCGCCAGTCCCAGTGGTCGCCATCAGGAACCCGGACGATTTCACGGGTCCAGCCCAGGCCGTTTTTCCAGCGGCTGCGCTGGTACTCGTTGGCCGGAATCACCCGGGAAACTTCTGACATTTCTGGCCCTGGCAGGACAAAAGAGCAACCGCAATTCTAAACCGCTCCTCGCCGGCTCCAAACCTTTGACGGCTGAAAAGAATATCGCCCGGATACAGTGCGTATCCGGGCGATGGGTACTTCCGTGTTAGCTCCTTGCCTCTTCAGGCAGCGCGTGCCTGTGTTGCTCCTACCCCTGCGCTTCCTACGCAATAAGTACATCCATGTCGGCTCCCAGCCTGCTCCCCTGGTGTCCTTACCCCTCTCTACCTCGGTCTAGCATCCTGCGTGGCCCGCGGTCCGGGATTTTTTAGCGTCTGGTCGCTGGTGCCGCCGCGGCCTTCGCTGGGGCGGCCGCCGCAGGTTTTGCACCCGATGCGGTAACGCGTAATTCGATGCGCTCACGGTTCTGCTCGACGGTTCTCAAACCAATACCTTTCACCATGGCGAGCTCCTCAGCACTTTTGAACGGCCCATTGGTTTTGCGGTACTCCACGATGGCTGCCGCCTTGGCAGGCCCGATGCCGACCAGCGCGGTTTCCAGCACAGCCGCATCGGCAGTGTTGATGTCGACCTTGTCGGCGGCGAAGGCGCTGGAGGCCAACAACAGCGACAGAGCGGCGGCTTTGAATAAATTGACGAACGTTTTCACAACAACTCTCCTTGTGGCGATGGAAATCCTTGACTGGATACTTTCGCGATTAGGCCCCAGGCCTTATCGCTGGCCGGCAACCGAGAGGACTCGTTTGCCGGTGTGATCAGTCTCCATTGCCCGACGCCGTCAAGATATCGCTGGGGCCCCGGAAAAACTGCCGGGAAAGCCCGTTGCTGCGTGTAGGAAAAGTCCTACACGCACGGAGCGTAGAATGTCGGGCTACCACTAGCAGCACATGATGGAGTTTCCATGGACATCGCCAAGGCCGATCGCTACGTCGCCGAAAAATGGGACGACGACATCGTCCCCCAGCTGATCGAATACATCCGCATACCCAATAAGTCGCCCATGTTCGACAAGGATTGGGTTGCCAACGGTTACATGGAAGATGCGGTAAAGCTGATGGAAAGCTGGGCCAAAGCCCAGGCCATTCCCGGCATGCAAGTGGAAACGGTGCGCCTGGAAGGCCGCACTCCGCTGATCTTTATCGAGATCCCCGCCACGGACTCCGCTACCGGCGCCGATACCGTGCTGCTTTACGGCCATCTGGACAAGCAACCGGAGATGACCGGCTGGGACAGTGATTTGGGCCCTTGGACGCCTGTGCTTAAGGGCGACAAGCTGTTCGGTCGTGGCGGCGCCGACGATGGCTATGCGATCTTCGGTTCACTGGCGGCCATCCAAGCCTTGCAGCAACAGGGCGTGCCTCATGCCCGTTGCGTGGTGCTGATCGAAGCCTGCGAAGAATCCGGCAGTTACGACCTGCCCGCCTACGTGGACCATCTGGCAGACCGCATCGGCAAGCCTTCGCTGGTGGTCTGCCTGGATTCGGGCTGCGGCAACTACGACCAGCTGTGGTGCACCACCTCTTTGCGTGGCTTGGCCGGCGGTAATCTCACCATCAAGGTGCTGGAGGAAGGCGTACATTCGGGCGACGCGTCCGGCGTGGTGCCCTCCAGCTTCCGCCTGCTACGGCAATTGCTGTCACGGCTGGAGGACGAAAACACCGGCCGCATCCTGCCCGACGGCTTGCGAGTGGAAGTCCCCGCCGACCGCCTGACCCAAGCAGCGGAAGCGGCGCGTGTGCTCGATACCGCCGTGTTCGACAAGTTTCCCTTCTTGCCCGGCATGAAGCCGATGGCGGAAGACCTGACCGAATTGGTGCTCAACCGCACCTGGCGCCCTGCGTTGTCGGTCACCGGAGCGGATGGCCTGCCCGCGTTGTCATCTGCCGGCAACGTGTTACGCCCCTTCACGTCGGTGAAGCTGTCACTGCGCCTGCCGCCGACTTTGGACGGCAAGCAGGCCGGGCAACTGCTGAAGGAACTGTTGGAGAAAGATCCGCCGAATGGCGCAAAGATCAGTCTCGACCTGGAGAAAGCCAGCACGGGTTGGAACGCGCCTGCGATGTCGCCTTGGCTGGAAAAGGCCATCGACGCCTCCAGCCGCGAGTTCTTCGGCGCGCCCGCCATGTACATGGGCGAAGGCGGAACCATCCCCTTCATGGGCATGTTGGGCGAAAAATTCCCAGGCGCGCAGTTCATGATCACCGGCGTTCTGGGACCGCATTCCAACGCGCACGGCCCTAACGAATTCCTGCACATTCCCATGGGCAAGAAAGTCACTGCCTGTGTGGCGCGGGTGATCGCCGATCACCATGCCGCCAGCCTACGTGGCGAAACCACCGGCGTGGCGGCGGTGGCCGGCGGCGACCAGCACGGCGACCACGGCTGCTGTTGATCGAGAAATACGGGGCTGGTGTCGTTTGCCAGCTCCTTCCTCTGGAGCTTCCGCCGCCAGATGATCGCTGCGCAGCAGTGTTGTCTCAATCGCTTGTTTACATACGCCAAGGTCGACCGCGGACCCAGCAGCCAGGCGGGTACCGGCGGGACATGACGCCAAGCATGGGTTAGGCTGTCGCCGCCCCCCACTTCCTCATCGGAGCGTTCAGATGGAACAGATATTTGGTGGCGGTATCCTGTGGACCTTGCTCATCGGTTTTCTCGCCGGCCTGCTCGCACGCGCGATCAAGCCCGGCAACGACAAGCTCAATCTCCTCTGGACCATCGTGCTCGGCATTGCCGGCGCGCTGCTCGCGCGGTTTCTCGGCGGCGCCTTGGGCTGGTATGGGCCTGAAGAGCCGGCAGGTTTCATCGCCTCGGTCGTTGGCGCCATCATCCTGCTCGTTATCTATGGCATGGTGAAAAAGAAAACCTGACAGTCGGTTCGTTTTGACATAAAGCCCTGCGATGCGGGGCTTTTTTTCGAACGTGGCGTGTTGCGCTCGCTTTCAGAAGCCTTTACCGATGTTCGCTTCTTTCATCTTTCGACGCCTCGAAATCGGCAGCCTAAGTAGCCATGCTCGCAACGCACAATGAAGGCGGTTTAATCTGTGCCTCTTAATGTGACACTAGGTCGCCAATTGCATGACAGCCCAAATTCAAGACATCGACCACCGTGAAGCCGCCCGCCTGAACTGGGCGCGTACGGCGCTTGACGATGATGGCGTGCTCCTGCAACGGGCATCGGTGGATGCGGGCTTCCGCAGTTACTGGCGCACGTTGGGAACAGGGCTTAGTCGAATCGTAATGGATTCGCCCCCCGAGCAAGATGACGTACGTCTCTGGTTGAGAATGCGCGACTTGCTGGAATCCGGTGGAGTACGGGTACCACAGGTGCTGGCACGCGATGTCGATGCCGGTTTTCTGCTATTGGAAGACCTGGGTGGCCCTACGCTCGCGCAGGTCATGACACCAGACACCGCCGATGAATGGTTTGACGCGGCCATCGAACAACTGCTGCGTTTGCAGTCTATCGAGCCTCCCGCCGACATGGGGGAGTTCGGGGAAGCGCTGCTGCAGCGGGACGCGGGATTGTTCGAAGAATGGTTTCTGCGCCGCCACTTGGGCCTCGAACTGAATTGCGATGACATCGACCGGCTTGAATTGGTACAGCGTCGCATGATGGACAACGCTTTGTCGCAGGCGCGCGTAATGACCCATCGCGATTACATGCCGCGAAATCTGATGCCTGTGCTGCCTGGCCCTGCCGTGCTGGATTTCCAGGATTGCGTGCGGGGACCTGTTGCGTACGATGCGATCAGCCTGTTCAAGGATGCCTTCCTCAGTTGGCCACTGGAACGAGTCGACGGCTGGTTGGCGCAGTACCACGCGCGTGCGCGACAAGCCGGCTTGCCGGTACCTTCGCTGAAGATATTCCAGCGCGATGCCGACTGGATGGGTGTGCAACGGCATCTGAAAATCATGGGTATCTTCTCGCGGCTGCATTACCGCGATGGCAAGACCAAATACCTGCCGGACATTCCGCGTTTCATTACCTATCTGGATGAGGTTTTGCCGCGCTATCCGGAATTGAGGGCGTTGCAGGAACTGATGGAATCCCGAATCAAACCCGCCTTGCAAGCCAAGGCGAAGGCATGAAAGCTTTGATCTTCGCCGCAGGCTTGGGCGAGCGCATGCGTCCGCTGACCGATCGCACTCCCAAGCCCTTGCTGGAAGCCGGCGGCAAACCGCTGATCGCCTGGCATCTGGAAAAATTGGCGGCCGTCGGCGTGGACGAAGTGGTCATCAACACCAGTTGGCTGGCCGATCAGTTCCCGCAAGCTTTGGGCGACGGTTCGCGATGGGGCCTGCGCCTGCACTATTCCTATGAAGGCCCGACTCCCCTGGAAACCGGCGGCGGTATGTTCCGCGCACTGCCGTTGTTGGGCAATGCAGCTTTCATCGCCGTCAACGGCGATATCTGGACGGACTTTGATTTTTCCCGGTTGCCATCTGAGCTAGTCGGCGATACGCACTTGGTGATGGTGGAAAATCCGCCCCACCATCCTCACGGGGATTTTTCGCTGGACTCACAAGGTGTGCTGCACGCCAGTGGCGAACCGCGGTTCACCTTCTCCGGTATCGGCGTTTATCGCCCGACGTTATTCGAGGCCTGGCGCGAAGTGATCGGCAATGTTCCAGGCGCCGACGAAAACCCGCCCCGTTTCAAGCTCGCGCCATTGCTGCGCCATGCCATGTCGCAAGGGCGCGCCACCGGCGAACACCACGCGGGGCGCTGGACCGATGTTGGCACACCCGAGCGATTGGCGCAGTTGAACAAGGAACTTGCGGTGTAGGCGGCTTACCGTTGTAGAGCCGATATCCTATGTTGAATATCGACCCGTCTTGGCAGCAGCCTTGGCGTCTTTGTAGGAACAACCGCGCCGCTCAACGCGCCTCGAGCACGCTCCGTAAGAACGGCACCGTGACGCGCCGCTGCGCTGCCAGCGATTCGCGGTCCAGCACTTCGAGCAACCCGATCAGATGTCCCAGGTCGCGCTCGGTGCGGGTCAGCAGCCAATCAATGGCAGCCTCTTCCAGTACCAGTCCCCGGCGCTGGGCGCGATCACGCAGCACTTCCCGCCGGCCATCGTCATCCAGGGGCGAGAGCACCGCTCGCGCGCATTGCGACAGCCGCGAGCGCAAATCAGGGAGCGTCAGCCCAATCTCGTCGGGCACGCCGCGCGCGGTATAAAGCACGTTCAACCCGGCCGCCCGGGCACGGTTGTGGAAATCGAAGAGCGCTACTTCGTCGTCGCGTGCACCGGCAGCGGCCTCCAGTCCGTCCAGGGCGATCACGTCGTTGCCTTCCAGTGCTTCCAGCGCTTCATGCGTACGCCCCGCAGCCGCGGCCATCGGCAAGTACACGGCGCGCCTTCCGGCCTGTTCCGCCGCTGCGCACAGCGCCAGCGCCAGATGAGTCTTGCCAGTCTTCGCGGCACCGGCAAGGTACAGCCAATCGGCGCCGGGATTCTCCGCCAGCAGGCGCAACTGCTCCAATACGGCTTCCGGCGCCGCCACAAAACTGTCGAAGCGTTGGTCGGGTGGGTACCGTAGTGTCAGCGGCAACTGCGGAGTGACGCCTGGTGCCGAATGGGGGCTGCGACTCACTTGTTTTCCGGTTCCTGCGGCTGCGCTTCATCAACCGCTTTTCTATCGATGAACGAATCGAGCAAGATGGCCGAACGCTCGCCGGCATACAGTGGACTTTGCGTATAGCGTTCATGCGCATAGCGCAGCATTACATTAGCCACCGCGGCTATCGGCAGCGCCAGCAGCATCCCGAGGAATCCGAACAACTGCCCGCCCGCCATGATGGCGAAGATCACCGCCACCGGGTGCAGGCCAATGCGGTCGCCGACGATGCGCGGTGTCAGCACGTAGCCTTCCAGCATCTGTCCAACCACGAACACCACCATCACCAGAGCAACCAGATTCCACTCGCCACCGGACTGCACCAAGGCCGCTATCACGCCCAATACGATGCCGGTGGCCGTTCCCAGGTACGGAACGAAACTGATCAGGCCGGCGATGATGCCGATCAGCAGGCCCAGCTTCAGACCCACCACAGACAAGCCAATGGCATAGATGGCGCCGAGCGCCAGCATCACCAGGAACTGTCCACGCAGGAAGGCGCCCAGCACGTCGTTGGATTCCAGAGCCAATCGCGTGGCTATGGCGATATGGTCGCGCGGTATCAATGCGGCGACACGTTCGACCAACTTGTCCCAATCGCGCAGGAAATAGAACGTCAGGATAGGCAACAGCACCAGATTGGCGACCCACGCCATCATCGCGAATCCGGAACGCGACAGGTAGCCGAAGAAAGTGGCGGCCACGCCGCCAGCCTGCTGCCAATGACCACGTACCCACTCGGTCAGCCGCTCCGGGTCCAGCCAAGCCACCAACTCCAGCCCGGTGCGCTGTTCCACCCAGGGCAGCGCACGCTGGACGATCCAGTCGCGATACGTCGGCAGTGAGTCAATCAGGGTGACGATCTGCCGCTCTATCATCGGCACCAGGATCACCATGGCCAGCACCAACAACAGAATCATCAGCGTGAACACCAGCACGACCGATGTGGTGCGGGAACGCCCAACGCGTTCCAGCCGGTCGACCCACGGATCGCCCAGCCATCCCAACAATGCCGCCAGCACGAAGGGCGTCAGCACAGGCGCCAGCAGCCAGATCAGCCAACCGGCGATGGCCGCGATCAGCAGCCATTGCCAGCGTCGAGCCAGCGTGCCTACAGGGGTAGGAGAAAGATCCATCGGCTGTTGGTTCCGGTAGCGTTACTTGAGTAGATAAACCGGCGGCTCGCCTTCGCCGCCGGCGAAGGGCGCATCGTCGCCCAGCATACGGCGGAAACCAGGCAGGCCCGACAGCAGTTCCAGATCCAGTTCCAAAGAATTGCCGTTGGCGCGTACTGGCGTGATCTTGCGCACCACGGCCATCTTTTGGAGATAGCCGATCAGTCGCAGGTAATCGTCCGCACTGTCCACGCCGTTGAAAATCAAACGATAAGTCCCAGGCTGGCCCGCTGCGCCACGCTTGGCATAGCGCTTTATCAACGCGTCGGCAGCGCCGTCGGCACCGGAGGCCATCGCGCGCCGCGCATCGGCGTCCTTGGTCGACCAAGTGGCAAGCACTTTGCCGGCGTCGACGAATACCCAATCCGCAGTCCAGCCGCCGTTGTCGCGGTACAGCTTGCCTATCAGTTGCATCGGCGGGCTGTAACGCGACGAGGCGCGTGCGACCGCCGCGCTGTCCTGTCGCCAGATAGCACCGACCAGCACCTGTTCGGCCGCGTTGCCACTCGGCAGTCCCAGGCTGAAGCCGCGCTCGATGGCGCGGTTGAGCAGCGGGCGTGCCGCATTGGCTTGTTGAAGACCCACCAGCCGCGGACCGCTGCCGTCGTTGATGGCCAGCCATACCACCGGCTTCGGACGCGGCTGTGGCCAGATCGGCAACCCCAGCGCACCCGCAAGCGCGTTCACGTCGTCCGGCTTGAAGCGGACAATCAGCATGGTACGGAACGTCGGCGCGCCGGTGGCCGAAGTCCCATCGTCCTGGCGATAGTCATAGCCATCGACGTAGTTTTTCGCGTTGCGCAATTCCGCGCCCACGCCGGGCCGACCCATGGCGTTGCGGTCACCTGACACTTTGCTCAGCACCGCTCCCAGTGCGCGGGCGAACCCACTGCTCCGCTCCGCCTCGCCCTGGCTGTTGACCGGCACTTCGGCCTGATAGATGCCCCGCGCGGCTACGGCATCGCCTTCGGTCCGCAGATCCGACTGCGCCCAGGCGGCAGGAGTCACAAGCGATGTGGCGGTGAAGAGCAGAACAGCAACGAGGGCGAAACCTGAAATCCGGCGCATCGACCGTCCTAAGAGCGTGTTAATCGGGGGAATTGTTGCTCGAATGACGCCCAAGCGCCAACGTCATCTGTTCATGCCGGCGCGATTCGGTGACGGATTCCTTTAAAATCGCGCCTCTTGCCCTGCAGACGATCGCCCGTGACCCAGCCCAAGCCGCCCGCCTCCACCCCGATGACCTATCGCGACGCGGGTGTCGATATCGACGCCGGCAACGAACTGGTCGAGCGCATCAAACCCCTGGTCAAGCGGAGCTTTCGCCCGGAAGTCATGGGCGGCCTGGGCGGTTTCGGCGCGCTATTCGACCTGTCGGGCAAGTACCGCGAGCCGGTGCTGGTCTCCGGCACCGACGGCGTCGGCACCAAGCTGAAGCTGGCCCAGCAGCTGAACCGCCACGACACCATCGGTATCGACCTGGTCGGCATGTGCGTGAACGACGTGCTGGTGCAGGGGGCCGAACCTTTGTTTTTCCTGGATTACTTTGCCACCGGCAAGCTGGACGTGGATACCGCCGCGGCAGTGGTGGGCGGCATCGCCAAGGGTTGCGAAATGTCCGGGTGCGCCCTGATCGGCGGCGAAACCGCCGAGATGCCGGACATGTATGCGCCGGGCGAATACGATCTGGCCGGCTTCACCGTGGGCGCAGTGGAAAAATCGCGGTTGCTGGATGGGGCCAAGGTGCGTGCGGGC
Source organism: Pseudoxanthomonas sp. CCNWLY206-1 (assembly GCF_039710385.1). Classification (NCBI taxonomy): domain Bacteria; kingdom Pseudomonadati; phylum Pseudomonadota; class Gammaproteobacteria; order Lysobacterales; family Lysobacteraceae; genus Pseudoxanthomonas; species Pseudoxanthomonas sp. CCNWLY206-1. The sequence goes on from NZ_JBDKXI010000002.1 coordinate 398,710, forward strand.
GATCTTCTGATCGGTCTGGCGTCGAGCGGCGCCCATTCGAACGGATACTCGCTGATCCGCCGCATCTACGACCGTGCCGGCCGGCCGGCGGAACTCGACCTGGGCGGCGTGAAGCTGGTCGACGCCCTGATGGCGCCCACCACGCTGTACGTGAAACCCGTGCTTGAGCTGTTGCAGGCGCACGACCTGCACGCCATGGCGCATATCACCGGCGGTGGCCTGACCGAAAACATCATCCGCGTGATTCCGGAAGGCCTGGGGCTGGATATCGACGTCAGCGCCTGGTCGCTGCCCCCGGTATTCGACTGGCTACAGCGCGAGGGCGCGGTGGAGAACGCCGAAATGTGGCGCACCTTCAACTGCGGCATCGGTTTCGTGCTGATTGTGTCGCCGGAGCAAGCGCCGGCGCTGGAGTCGGACCTGGATCGGCTGGGCCTTGCGCACTGGCGGATCGGCCAAACGGTGAAATCGGATAGCGCCGAACGCGTCAAGATCGGCTGAGCTCCCGCATGCAACCGGGCAAGAAGATCGCGTTAGCGTTGACGCTCGCCGTCTTCGCTGCCACTTGGTTGTCGCCGCTGTGGCCGGCGGAACAGGCACTGCATAGCAGCTTGACCGTGGTGGGTTTGTTCTGGCTATGGAGGCATGACCGCCGCTGGCCGATGGTGACCCGGCATTTTGTTCTGATCTGCGTTTTCATTTGCGTACACAGCATCGCGGCGCGCTGGCTTTACTCCAACTTTCCTTACGATCGCTGGCTGCAGGCGCTGCTCGGGTGGTCGCCCGACCAAGCTTTTGGCTGGCAGCGCAATCACACCGACAGGCTCATCCATGTGCTGTACGGCGTCTGCTTCACTCCGGCGTTGCGGCACTACCTGGGCCAGCGTTGGGCCCTGAATCCACGACAGGCGTTCACCATCGCCGTCATGCTGATCATGTGCAGCAGCCTGATATACGAGTGGCTGGAATGGGGTATCGCGCTGGCATTGTCGCCGGAAGCCGCCGAGTCCTATAACGGCCAGCAAGGCGACATATGGGATGCGCATGCCGACATGCTGCTGGCGACGCTGGGCGCTTTTGTTGCGTGGCCGCGTGGATCCACCGCCGCCATGTCCGACGTTGCCGCTGCCCGGCAGGTGAAGTCGTGAGCCGGCGGATCGCTGTTCTGGTTTCCGGCCGCGGCAGCAATCTGCAGGCGCTGCTGGATGCAATGGAAGCAGGAACCCTCCCGGCCGATCTGGTGGGCGTATTTTCCGACCGTCCCGACGCGCCTGCACTGCAAAAGGTGCCGGAGGCATTACGGTGGAGTGCGGACGCCAAGTCGTTCCCCGACCGCCTGGCCTTCGACCAAGTGCTTGCCGATGCGGTTGCCGCTTGCCGTCCCGACTGGGTGATCTGCGCTGGCTATATGCGCATCCTGGGCGATGACTTCATTGCGCGATTCCGTGGACGACTGTTGAATATCCATCCGTCTTTACTGCCGAAGTACCGCGGTTTGCGCACCCATGCGCGTGCGTTGGCGGCGGGTGACGTCGAACACGGCGCCAGCGTGCATTTCGTGGTGCCTGAACTGGATGCTGGAACCGTCATCGCCCAGGCGGTTATCGCCATTTTTCCCGGGGATACGCCTGAAAGCCTGTCTGAGCGGCTACTTTCGCGTGAACATGCGCTATTGACCGCCTGCGCGGCACTGGCGACCAGCGGCCGGCTGACTGAACAGGACGGCCACCCACTGTGCGATGGTCAGCCGCTATTAAAGCCCCTGACCCTAGATTCGTCCGGTAACCTCTCCCTTTCCCCCTGAATCATGCCCCCCGTGCTTGCTCGCGTCCTTCTGCTCGGCTCATTGCTGGCGTCCGCTAGCGCGCCTGCGTGCGCGTTGGAACCGTTCACAGCCACTTATCAGGCGTATAACGAGGGCAAGCTGGCGGGTAGCGCCACCATGAAGGTGTACCAGCACGAAGCTTCGCGGTGGCAAGTTGATCTCGGCATTCGAGGCACGCGTGGTTTCGCGCGGGTCGTCGGGCTGAATATCGAACAGAGCACCTTGTTCGATACGGTCGGCGAACAGTTCCGCCCGATCAGCCAGGCCACCGTCAGGCACGCGCTGTTTGCCGGCAAGAAGATGACCGGCACCTACGACTGGGCGTCGCAAACGGCGCAATGGAAAGGAGATATCAAGAAAAACCGGCGCGATCCGATTCCCTTGCAGCCGGGAGACATGAGCGCCTTGCTGATGAATCTTGCGGTGATCCGCGACGCCCAGCCGGGGAAGCAATTGCGCTACCGGGTGGTGGACAACGGCCGATCTCGCGATTATGAGTATGCGGTGTCGCCCGAGGCCGAGATCATCGCGGTCGAGGACCTCAGCTACAACGCCATGCGCGTGAGCCGCGTCAATGGCGGCAACGATGAAACCATTTTCTGGGTCGCCGACGGTGTGCCCACGCCCATCCGCATACTGCAGCGGGAAGATGGCCAGGACAAAATCGATTTGCGCCTGGTCGAATACCAAGGAGTGCCCCAAACGTGAACCTAGCCAAGACTTTGAAAATCCGCGCGCTGGCAACGATCGCCCTGTTGACCGTAGCGGCTGCCCCCGCGTTCGCCATCGAAGCCTTTACCGCCAACTATCAAGCCAATGCATTGGGCATGACGGGCGACGGACAGATGACTCTGAGCCAGCAAGGCAACCGCTGGGTCTACAGCCTGACGGTAAAAAACCAGGTGGTCGACATGAGCCAGAAGACCACTTTCGACGAGCAGAACGGCCGTCTACGCCCCCTGTCCAGCAGCGATAACTCGCGCATCCTGGTGAAGAAAAAAGCCGTGAACGCGGTGTACGACTGGAACAAGGCACAAGCCACGTGGAGTGGCGACGTCAAGCCTGATCGCGCTGGCCCAGTGAAGCTGCAGCCAGGCGACATGGACGCACTGCTGGTCAACCTGGCCATCGTTCGCGACGTGACCGACGGCAAGCCGCTGACTTACCGTATGGTCGAGAACGGCAAGGCGCGGACCATGAGTTACCAGGTGGCCGGCAAGGAAAAGATCACCATTGGCGGCAAAACACGTGAAGCCACCAAGGTAACGCGAACCGACGGCAACAAGCAGATGCTGGTCTGGATCGTGCCTGATATGCCGGTGCCGGCGAGGATCCTGCAACGCGAAAATGGGCAGGACTCGATCGACTTGCAGATCAAATCCTGGCAGTAAATCCCGTCAGGATTGATTGGAATAAAAAGCCCGGCATTGCCGGGCTTTTTTGTCGCAGTCTTTTATTCCTTTGCAGAAGCATCGGGCTGCATGACAGTCTTGCAATCCACGCGGATAGAGCGCCCATCGGCGCGCCAGGCATACGCGCGGCATTCGCGAGGGCCCTCGCTGGTCTTGTCGACGACCACGGCATAAAACGCCTGCAGGATTTCCTGCTCGGTGACCGTGCCGTCTCCATCCCAATCCATGTCCTTGCTGGGAATCCCGCTGGTACCTGCGGCGCCGGTGAAATGCAGATACGCCACGGCCGCCAGCAGTACCGCCACGAAGCCCAGCAACACTTTGCGCCGCATCGAAAAATTCTTGCGGACTTCAACTTTACGTGTGCTCGCCATATGCGCCTCAGGAAATGCGACGAATCTTGGCGCCCAACGCGCCCAGCTTCTCTTCGATATTCTCGTAGCCGCGGTCCAGATGATAGATACGATCGATGACGGTATCGCCCTGGGCTACCAGGCCTGCCAGGATCAGCGACGCGGAGGCGCGCAGGTCGGTGGCCATCACCGGCGCGCCGCTGAGGCGCTCGACACCACGGACGATGGCGGTGTGTCCTTCCACACGAATATCCGCGCCCAGGCGTAGCAGCTCGTTGACGTGCATGAAGCGGTTTTCGAAGATGGTTTCATTGATCACGCCCACTCCGTCGGCGATCGCATTGAGTGCCATGAACTGCGCCTGCATGTCGGTGGGAAACGCCGGGTAAGGCGCGGTAGTCAGGCTGACCGCGCGTGGACGTTTGCCCTGCATGTCCAGCGTGATGCTGTCGGCGGTGGTCTCGATGGACGCTCCGGCTTCGGTAAGCTTGTTCAACACCGCATCCAGGGTGTCCCCACGCGCACGCCGCGCGGTGATCCTGCCGCCGGTCATGGCCGCTGCCACCAGAAAAGTGCCTGTCTCGATACGATCGGGCAATACCGAATGGCGGCCGCCGGAAAGACGCTCCACACCGCGTATCACGATCCGCGCGGTGCCCGCGCCTTCGATATCGGCGCCCAGCGCAATCAGGCAATCCGCCAGGTCGGTGATCTCCGGCTCCATCGCGGCGTTCTCCAGCACCGTGGTGCCCTCGGCCAGCACCGCTGCCGACATCACGTTCTCGGTACCGGTGACCGTGACCATATCGAACACGTAGCGCGCGCCCTTCAAGCGCTTGGCGGCGGCTTTGATGAATCCGTTTTCGACCGTGATATCCGCACCTAGCGCCTGCAATCCCTTGATGTGCTGATCGACCGGTCGTGAACCAATGGCGCACCCGCCCGGCAACGACACTTCCGCTGCTCCGTACTTGGCCAGCAACGGTCCCAGCACAAGGATCGATGCGCGCATGGTCTTGACCAGCTCATAAGGCGCTACATGCTGGTTGACGCTGCGCGGATCCACGGTGATGCCGCTGCCCTTGGACAGCGTGCCTTCGTCGATGCTGATGCCGGCACCCAGTTCGCCCAGCAGTTTGACCGTGGTCACCACGTCATGCAGATGCGGCACGTTGGTGATTTCCACCGGTGCATCGGCCAGCAACGTGGCGCAGAGGATCGGCAATACGGCGTTCTTGGCGCCGGAGATGGTGACTTCGCCGTGCAGCGGATTACCGCCGGTGACTACGATTTTCTGCATGAGGACGGGGACTCGGGAGAGAAGAGGAATGAAAAGGGTGAGAGCGGATTATCGGCGCTGATCCGGCAGCGGCACCTTGTCAGGGGCGTTGGGGTGCTGGGGTGCGTCGTCGTGGATTTCGTGCCATTCGGCCTTCGATCCCGTGAAAATATGCAACGCAGGTCGGCCGCCGACAGGCGTATCCAGACTACCTATTCGCAACCGCAGCACCTCCGGCGTCGCCGTGCGCCGGCTGTAAAGCGGCGATGCGCAAACCCGGCAAAACACGCGGAATACACCCGGCGATGATTCGTATTCGGCAAGCAATTCCTGGCCGGACAGCAACTGAAAATCCGCTGTGGCCACGGGCGCCGTGGCCTGGAAGGCCGAACCATTGGCTTTGCGGCAGCGCGAGCAGTGGCAGACCATGATCGGTCCCAGCTCGCCACTGAAGCGGTACCGGACACCGCCGCAGAGGCAGCTGCCGCTCGCCTGCGCTGTCGCCGCGACACTCATTTACCGTCCGGTGTCACCGTCTTCAGGGCCAGCGCATGGATCGCGCCACCCATCAGATCGCCCAACGTGGCGTAGACCATCCGGTGTCTCGCCAAGGGCAGCTTGCCGCGAAAGGCTTCCGCCACCACCGTCGCCTCGAAATGCACGCCATCGTCGCCCTGCACTTCGGCCTGGGCGCCTGGCAGGCCGGTTTCGATCAATTTACGGATGGTTTCGGCGTCCAACGGGCTTTCCTAATAAAATGTCCGGCTTATTCTACCCTTGGCTCGGCATCCGCATGCCTCAGACGCTCCCCAAAACCGATGCCGACCTGCAAGCTGGCCTGGCCACCAGCGGCCGCCGCGTCATCGAAATCGAGGCACGCGCACTGGATGCGCTGGCCGAACGCATCGATGGCACGTTTTCCGCCGCTTGCCAGCTGATCCTGAGTTCCAAGGGGCGGGTGGTCGCCACCGGGATGGGCAAGTCAGGCCATATCGCCCGCAAGATCGCCGCGACGCTGGCGTCCACCGGCACGCCGGCGTTCTACGTGCATCCGGGCGAAGCCGGCCACGGCGACCTGGGCATGATCACCGATGCGGACGTGGTGCTGGCACTGTCGTATTCCGGAGAGTCGGATGAAATCCTGACCCTGCTGCCGGTGCTGAAACGCCAAGGCAATCCCGTCATCGCCATGACCGGGCGCCCGCAATCCACTTTGGCCCGGGAAGCCGATATCCACTTGGACGTCAGCGTCTCCGTCGAGGCCTGTCCGCTGGACCTGGCACCCACCAGCAGCACCACCGCTTCGCTGGCAATGGGCGATGCGCTGTCAGTGGCGTTGCTGGATGCGCGTGGATTCACCGCCGATGATTTCGCCCGCTCGCATCCGGCGGGAAGCCTGGGCCGTCGCTTGCTGCTGCACATCACCGATGTAATGCACGCCGGAGACGACGTGCCACGCGTACCTGAAGATGCCACGCTCAGCGAAGCGCTGATGGAAATGAGCCGCAAACGATTGGGCATGACCACGATCGTCGACGACCAGCAACGCCTGATCGGTCTGTTCACCGACGGCGACCTGCGCCGCACCCTGGACGATGCCGCGCTGGACGTGCGCACGGCGAAGATCGCCGATCTGATGACCCGCAATCCCAAGACCATCGGCGCCGATCAGCTCGCCGCGGAGGCTGCCCGCCTGATGGAAACGCATAAGATCAGCGGATTGATCGTGGTCGACGGGGATCAGCGCGCGGTCGGTGCGTTGAACATTCATGACCTATTGCGCGCACGCGTGGTCTAAAGATGGGCGAGCAATTGCCGCAACGCCCATTGCTCCCAAAGTTAATCCGCTTTGACTCGCCGTTCGGCTGTTGAGAAATGTTGCAAGGACTGAAGACGTCTAAGCTTCTTCTTCATGGAAAATAACCACGATCTTTCGCTCGCCACTACTCACTCACCGCTCATCACTCACTCATTCACTTCCCTGATGCCCATCTCCCACCTGCACGCCGTCGATGCCGACCTGATTGCCCGTGCTTCCCGCATCCAGCTGGCATGTTTTGACGTAGACGGCACCCTCACGGATGGACGGCTGTACTTCGATAGTGAAGGTCGCGAGCTGAAAGCGTTCCACGTGCAAGATGGCCTGGGCTTGGCTTCGCTGCGCCGCGCGGGTGTACGGGTGGTGTTCATCACGGCCCGGGGCGGCACGGTCGCGGAACGACGCGGCAAGGAACTGGGCGTGGAGGTCCACGTCGGCGTAAAGGACAAACTGGCCAAGGTGCGGGAGCTCTGCAGCGAGATGACCATCGGTCTGGAAGCAGTGGCCTTCATGGGCGATGACTTGCCGGATCTGTCCTGTTTCAAGGTCGTCGGCCTGGCGATAGCACCCGCCAATGCCCATCCGTGGACTGCAAAGCACGCGCACTGGCACACCCAGGCGCGAGGAGGCGAAGGCGCCGCGCGAGAAGCCTGCGATCTATTGCTGGCGGCGCAAGGGCATGTGGAACGGCTGCTGGAGGACGCAGGATGAGTTGGCGGATGGCACTGGGGCTGGTCTTGCTGGTTGCCGCCGTCCTGAGCGGCTGGTCGGCCTGGCGCAACCGCGATATCCCGCCGCCGGCACGCGTGGTGGCGGATCGGTCCGACTACATCATGAAGGACTTCGAGATGATCGCCCTCGACCGGCAGGGCAAGGAGGCCTTGACGTTGCGTTCTCCGGAAATGCACCGAAATCCGAAAGACCAGACTTTCGACATCACCACCCCGCTGTTTCTGCTGCCTGATGAGCAGGGGAAGTACTGGCAGATGCGCTCCCAGAAAGGCTGGATGAGCGCCAAGGGCGAGGAATTGCGCCTGACCGGCGAGGTCCGCGGAACCAGTCCGGAAGGCGCCGCGCAGCCGACGCTCTTCCAGACCCAGCGGCTGAATGTTTTCCCCAACAAGAACGTCGCAGTGTCCGATGATACGGTGACCATCACCCAGCCGGGCTCTATACTCACCGGTCGCGGTTTTGAGACCAATCTCAAGACCAAGGAATACGAGTTCAAGTCGCAGGTCAAATCTATCTATGAACCCTAATCTGCCTGCTGGCGCCGCATTGCTGTCGCTGCTGCTCGTATCCGGGCTGGTGCTGGCCAAGTCCACCGACCGCAATCAGCCGATGAACATTGATTCGGGCCATCAGTCCGGCTCGTTCGAAGGCAGTAGCAAGACCGTACTGTCACAGGGCGTGATCGTCACCCAGGGTTCGCTGGAAATCCGTTCGAATACCGGCGAGATCTATCTGGATGACGGTGAGATCTCGCGCGCCGTTTTCACCGGCAAGCAAGTCAAGTTGAAACAGCAGATGGACGACGGCAGCTGGATGGATGCGACAGCCGACCGCGTCGAGTACGACATAAAATCAGAAACCATCACCTTCATCGGCAACTACACGATGAAATCTCCGCGCGGTTCCAACAGCGGCCAGAAGATGGTCTACAACACCAAGAGCGGCAACATGGAGAGTGGCGGTGACGGCACTCGCGTGCGTACTGTCATCCAGCCCAAATCGGCGCAGGGCAAGAACTGATGCTGACCGCCCAAGGTCTGCGCAAGCGCTATCGACAACGCGAGGTCGTCGCCGATTTCGGCCTGACGCTGGATGCGGGTGAAGTGGTCGGTCTGCTGGGTCCCAACGGTGCCGGCAAAACCACCTGCTTCTACATGATCGTGGGCCTGGTCGCGGCGGACGCCGGCAAGATCGAACTGGACGGCCGCGACATCACCAGTGAGCCCATGTACAAACGCGCCAAGCTGGGCGTGGGCTACCTGCCGCAAGAACCCTCGGTATTCCGCAAGCTCTCGGTCTCGGACAACATCCGGCTGGTGCTGGAATTGCGCGAGGACCTGGACGCCGCCGGCATTGAGCGCGAACTATCGTCCTTGCTGGACGAGCTGCAGATCAGCCACGTCGCAGATCAGCTTGGCGCAAGCCTGTCCGGCGGTGAGCGCAGGCGCTGTGAGATCGCCCGCGCGTTGGCCGCCAAGCCACGCCTCATGCTGCTGGACGAACCATTCGCCGGCGTGGATCCGATTTCGGTCGGCGAAATCCAGCGCATCGTCAAACATCTCAAGAACCGCGGCATCGGTGTGCTCATCACCGATCACAATGTGCGCGAGACCTTGGGAATCTGCGACAGGGCGTATATCCTCAATGCCGGAACGGTACTGGCGCAGGGGGCGCCGGATGCGTTGCTGGCCAATCCGGACGTTCGTCGCGTCTATCTGGGCGAAGCTTTCCGCCTCTGATCCGCGACCCGACCGGCTATGGCTGGTCCATCGCGCTTCATGGGTCGGGAATGAAACCACGCCTGCAAACATCGCTGGGACAGCAGTTGGTCATGACGCCACAGTTGCGTCAGGCCATCCGGCTGCTGCAGATGTCCACGGCGGAACTGGAAGTCGAACTGACCGAGGCAGTCGAGAGCAATCCGCTGCTGGACTGGGCCGAAGATGCCGGCACCGCGGGCGACGATGCCCCTCCGTCCGCCGACACGCCACCCGAAGAACGAAGCGCACCGGAGCAAGACGGAGACAGCGGACCGGGCGATGACTGGTCGCCCGACGACGGTCCATGGGCCGGTGCGGGAGGCGGCGGCTCCTTTGATGACGACGAAGAAGGCAGCGCTGCCGAGCGCATGGTGGAACCGGACACCCTCCACGACCATCTGCTATGGCAACTGCACCTTTCCCATTTGTCCGTGCAGGATCGCCGGATCGGCGCGGCGCTGATCGATGCGCTGGACGATGACGGTTATCTGCGCGAGCCCCTGAGCAGCATCGCCGATGCGATGAAACCCGATCTGCAGGTCGATGAAGACGAAATCCTGGTCGTACTGCATCAGCTGCAGCGATTCGACCCCGTCGGTGTGGGCGCTCGTACGCTAAGCGAATGCCTGCACCTGCAATTGGCGGTGCTCAGTGACGACACCCCCGGAAAGGAGCTGGCGCTGCTGATCGCCGACAGCGCCCTGGAACGGTTGCCGAAAAGCGGCGTCAGCGGTTTGGCCAGCGAGCTCAAGCGCCCGGTGAGCGCCGTCGAAGAAGCGGTTCGGCTGCTGCGCGGCCTGGACCCGAAACCGGGCGCCCAGATCGGCGAACTGAGCCACGACACCTATGTGGTTCCGGACTGCGTGGTCTGGCGCCAGCGCGGTGTCTGGCGCGCCGCACTGGCGGGCAACACCTTGCCGAAGATCACCATCCATCGCGGCTACGAACAGATGATCCGGCAGTGCGGCGAAAGCGATGCAGGCTATCTGCGCGGTCATCTCCAGGAAGCCCGCTGGCTGCTGAAAAGCCTGGAGGCGCGCGGGGAAACCTTGCTGAAAGTGACACGCTGCCTGCTGCGGGAACAATCTGGCTTCCTGGAATTCGGCGAACAGGCCCTGCGCCCGCTGACGTTGCGCGAAGTGGCTCAGGAGGTCGGCCTCCACGAATCCACAGTTTCACGTGCCATCGCCCGGAAATATGTACGCACGCCTCGTGGAACACTGCCGCTGCGAGCGTTTTTCGCTTCCGGCATCGATACCGACGGCGGTGGTGAGGCGTCCAGCACCGCCATTCAGGCCATGATCCGGCGACTGGTGGAAAACGAAAACCCGCGCAAGCCTTTGTCCGATGCCAAGTTGGCCGAGCTGCTGAAAGCCTCGGGCGTACCGGTGGCGCGACGCACCGTCGCCAAATACCGCGAGGCGATGAACATCCTGTCTTCGCATGAGCGGGTCCGCATCAGCTAGCGCGCATCAGCTGGTAGCCCGCACATCTCATCCCACGCCGGCAACGCGTTTCCGGGACCGTTTAACGGTTTTGGAATGTGCAAGCAAAAGCGTGGGTTCGACCAAAGAACTGGGATTTACCGGTTGATAGTTGGCCGATTCAAGCCCATCTTTGTCGCAAGGACTTCTTGTTGCCCAATAGCGTCAACAGGCACTAGTCCTTACTTCCCTTCATTTACCAGGAGATCGCAGGAACCCAGAGACCTTTCGCGTTGTCTTCACTACGACGCGCTACTCGCACACTCCGTGCGGCTTACCAGACCCAAGAAGGAGATATCACGATGCGTATCGAGACTTACGGCCACGAAATCGAAGTCACTCCCGCCCTACGTGAGTACGTTGAGACCAAACTGAAGCGGCTGGAACGCCACTTTGATCAACACTTCGAAGTCCGTACGCAACTCAGCACCCGCAAGCCCGACTATGTGGCCGAGGCCACGCTCTCCGTGGTAGGTCGCCCTCCCCTGCATGCCGACGCCGATGCGCAAAACATGTATGCCGCCATCGATGCGCTGGCCGACAAACTCGACCGTCTCCTGCTGAAGCACAAGAAGAAAAAGACCGACATGCAACGCAGTCCGCGCGGCGAAAACGCCGACTGACGCCACTGCCGAATCCCACCGTCTTCCGCTAGCCACTCGCCGGAGCCGGCGCTCAGGCGCGTGGACGCTAACAGATGGTGGACGCGGGTAGATTGGGAGCGGCGCGCTCGTCGCGAGTTCGGCCTTCGCAGGTCATCGCCGGGTAACGCCGCTCCGTCTTGTTCCCTGCGCGACGGCGGGTTCCTCGCCTTCGAGGCGGCCGGACTGAAGGTTGGGCCCACGAGCAATTCCACCAGCCCGCAAGGCGAGTTCGCGATGGCGGTTCCATCGCATTACACTCGTCCTTACCGGCATTGTCGTTGGAGCCTGCGGGTTGCCATCCCCGACGGCTCCGCGGTGCCGCACCACGCACAGTGGCGCGGCTTGCCCGGACCCTTTCCTATTCGAATCACAGCGCATGAACACCAGCATCACCGCCCGCGAGCTGTTCGATCAGCAGAAGGAAAAACTGGCTCTGCGCTGGTTGGCGGGGCAGAAAGGAGAGAATCGCGTATTGGAGGCCGGTCACACGGTTGCACGCCGCCCGTCCATGGCCGGTTATCTGAATGCGGTCTACCCCAACAAGGTACAGATCCTGGGTACCGAGGAACTCAGCTGGCTGGATTCGCTGGATTCCCGCCAGCGCTGGGAAACCATCGAGAAAATCGTCCAGTTCCGCCCATTGGCGCTGGTGATCAGCAAAAATCAGCAATGCCCCGAGGACCTGCGCGAAGCCGCCAATGAGTCCGACACACCGTTATGGGTGTCGCCCAAGCGTGGCCATGAACTGCTCAATCATCTGTCGTATCACCTGGCGCGCACACTCGCGCCGCGGGTGACTTTGCATGGCGTGTTCATGGAAATCTATTCCATAGGCGTGCTGATCACCGGCGAAGCCGGTTCGGGCAAGAGCGAGCTGGCGCTGGAGTTGCTGAGCCGGGGCCACAGGCTGGTAGCCGACGATGCGCCGGAGTTCACCCAGATCGCACCTGACGTGCTGGATGGCACGTGTCCGGAACTTCTGCAGGACCTGCTGGAGGTGCGCGGCCTGGGCGTGCTGAATGTGCGCGAGATGTTTGGCGACACCGCGGTGAAGAAGAACAAGTACTTGCGCCTGATCGTCCATTTGACGCGGCCGATGACCGAACCCAATCCGTATGGCTACGAACGCTTGACCGGCGACAGCGGCACGCGGCATGTGCTGGATCTCGATGTTCCGCTGATCACGCTCCCGGTCATGCCGGGCCGCAATCTGGCCGTGTTGACCGAGGCCGCCACCCGTCTGCACATCCTGCGTACCAAGGGCATCGATCCTGCCGCCATGTTCGTCGCCCGGCATAGCAACCTGCTGGAACAGAGCACACGATGACTCGCGAGATGCACGAGATCGGCGAGACCGGCGAAGACATCAACGCTGCTACGGAAGCGTCTTCTCCCACGGTCGTCATCGTCAGCGGGCTGTCGGGTTCCGGCAAGTCCGTCGCCTTGAAGACCTTCGAGGACCTGGACTACTACTGCATCGACAACCTGCCGGTCGAGCTACTGCCGTCGTTCGTCCGCAGCCTGATGCGCGATGACGTGTTGCCGCAGAAAATCGCCGTGGGCATCGACGTGCGCAGCCGCCATAGCGATCTGACCAAGCTGGCGCAGTGGCGCGCGGCGCTGGCGCAACTGGGACTGGAAGGCAAACTCATTTTCTTCGATGCCAGCGACGAAGTGCTGCTGCGTCGTTATTCCGACACTCGTCGCCGCCACCCACTGGGCCATGGAGGCCTGTCGCTGCAGGACGCCATCCGACGCGAGCGCGAGATCGTCGAACCGCTGCTCGGCGAAGCCGACGTGATCATCGACACCAGCAATTTGAATGTGCACCAGCTTCGGCGCCGCATCATCGCCGAGTTCGCCTTCAACAAAGGCACCTCATTGTCGTTGCTGTTCGAATCGTTCGCCTACAAGCGAGGCGTGCCGGCCGATGCCGATTTCGTGTTCGACGCCCGCGTGCTGCCTAATCCACACTGGAATCCGGAACTGCGCCCCTACTCTGGCCGCGACCCGAAAGTGCGCGAGTACCTGGAAAGCCAGCCAGAAGTGATCGAGTACGTCGGCCAGGTCAGCCATTTTCTCGACACCTGGCTGCCGCGCCTGCGGGGCGAAACCCGCAGCTACGTGACCATCGCGTTCGGCTGCACCGGCGGCAAGCATCGGTCTGTGTACCTGGCCGAAACGCTGGCCCGGCACACCCGCAGCCTGGGCTGGGAAGAAGTAGCGACTTTCCATCGCGAACTGGATTGAGCGAAAGCCTGCGGGCGCGGGGAACGTCTGCCTGTAGAAGCGGCGTCTCGCCGCGGGCTCTTCCCTGGGCGGCCAGGCGAAGCAAAAGCTCGCGCCGAGACGGCGCTCCTACAGAGCCGGGTGGCGCTACAGCGCCATATCTGGCCCACACAACACCGTATTCTGGTGATGGCGCTTCCAGCCTGTCATCGCCGTCTGTTAACGTTTGGCCATGGCCTGTGGCATTCTCCTGATAACTCACCCTGGTGTCGGCGAATCGATCCTCGCCGTCGCGACCCGATTGCTGCGGCAATTGCCGCTGAAGACCGAGGCGTTCGAAGTTCCGTTCGACGCCGACCTGGACGTGCTGCTACCGCACGCATCGGCTGCTTTACGCCGGGTCGACGACGGCGATGGGGTATTGGTGTTGACCGACCTGTATGGCGCCAGCCCCAGTAACCTGGCAGGACAGCTGGCCCGGCTGGGCACGCCGGTAAGGCGAGTCTCCGCGCTCAGTCTGCCCATGCTGCTGCGGGTGATGAACTACTCGGAACAGGGATTGGACGATCTGCCGGTCACCGCCGCTACCGGCGCACGCAATGGAGTCATTCACGACGATGCTTGAACGCGAACTCACTATCTCCAATCGCCTGGGCCTGCATGCCCGCGCCACTGCAAAGCTGGTGCAGACAGTGGCCAACTACCCTCGCTGCAACGTGACGCTGCAGGCGAAGGGGCGTGAGGTCAATGCGAAGAGCATCATGGGCGTCATGCTGTTGGCCGCCGGTCAAGGCACGCCGGTGATCGTGAGGGTCGATGGCGAAAATGAGACCAAAGCCATGGATGACATCGTCTCGCTGTTCGAGCGACGTTTCGACGAGGACACCTGATGCGCTTGCTGCTGGTCGGCCATGGAGCGTCGCGCGGAAGTGCGCTCGGACGCGCCCGGGTCCGCCTGCCGCACGCATTGGACGTGGCCGAGCAACGCATCACCGCCCAGGAAGTTTCCGGCGAACTGGAACGCCTGCATCAGGCAGTGGGAGCCACCCGCGACGAGATGCATGGCCTGCGCGCACGCTTGCACGGCGCATTGGCCAAGGAGGTCGGCGAGTTCCTTGATCTGCATGCATTGCTGCTCGACGACCCGGAATTGCTGCTGGGCCTGGACGAACTGATTCGTACCGGCCGCTACTCCGCCGACTACGCATTGCGCCTTCAACGGGACCGCTTGGCGGCTGTATTCGATGGCATGGATGATGCCTATCTGAAAAGCCGCATGGACGATCTGGATCATGTGATCGGCCGCATCCACGCGCATCTGCAGAAGCGCGCGGTCGACACCCATGGCGTTGCCGGCGAAATCCTGGTGAGCGACAACGTGGCGCCATCGGAACTGGCGCAACTGCAATCGCACGGCGTGGTAGCCATCGTCACTTCCGCCGGCAGCACACTTTCGCACAGTGCCATTCTGGCGCGCAGCCTGCACCTGCCGCTGGCGGTGGGAACAGTACACGCGCTGCAGCGCATCAATGATGGCGATGTATTGATCGTCGATGGCAGCACCGGCGAAGTGGTCGTCAATCCCAATCCCGCGGATCTTCAGGAATACCGCGCACGCCTGCGCGAGGCCGCCAAGGAACAACGCGAGCTGGGCCGGCTGCGCACCAAGCCGACCCGGACCAAGGATGGCGTCGACATCGCGTTGTACGCCAATGCCGAGTCGTTGGACGATGTGGCCAAGGCCCACGCCTTCGGCGCTTCCGGCGTGGGTCTGTATCGCACCGAGTTCCTGTTCCTGCAACGCAATGAATTGCCGGATGAAGAGGAACAGTTCCGCACTTATCGCGACATGGTGCTGGGCATGAGCGGAAGGCCGGTCACCATCCGCACCTTGGATCTGGGTGCCGACAAGGCGGACCGGACTGGATTGACGCTGAGCAACGAAGACAATCCGGCGCTAGGTCTGCGCGGCGTGCGTTTGTCGCTGGCCCGAGACGGCGTGTTCGATACCCAACTGCGCGCCATCGCCCGCGCTTCCAGCTATGGACCGGTGCGCATTCTGGTGCCCATGGTCAGCAGCCGCGAGGAAATCCTGGCGGTGCGTCGCCGGCTCAAGCGCGTCGTCGCCCAACTGCAAAAGGAAGGCGGCCATGCCTTGGCCGAACACCTGCCGCTGGGCGCCATGATCGAAGTGCCCGCGGCCGCAATCGCTCTGCACGGCTTTGTCGATCTGGTCGACTTCCTGTCCATCGGCACCAACGACCTGGTGCAGTATCTGCTCGCGGCCGATCGCAACAACGAAGCGCTGGGTGAACTGTACTCACCGCTGCATCCCGGCGTGCTGCGTCTGTTGCGTCATGTGATCAGCACTGCCACGGAGTACAAGATACCGGTGGCGGTATGCGGCGAAATGGCCGGCGATCCGCGCCTGGCGCCAATATTGTTGGCACTCGGTCTGACCGAATTCAGCCTGCATCCCGCGACGTTGCTAGAGCTGCGACGGGTAATCCGCGAAAGCGATCTGTCCAAACTGCTGGGCCGCGCGAAGCTACTGCTGCAGGCCCGCGACCGCGCCGGTATCGAGCGCTGGCTGAAGTCGGCCACGGCCTGAGTCTTCTGTTGTCGTAGGTGCGACGTGAGTGGACCGAAAATCCGAACGTTCAGACGCGGACAAACGCATTCACTGCTGATACGGCTCTTTGCGCTTTAATCCGTGTCAAGGCTCGGCTTTCTTCCGGCCGCGACTTACGTCGCGCCGGCAACAACAAAATGCGGGGTGTCCATATTCCCAGTGGCGAGCGATAATGCCCTGATGAACACTTGATGCCACGGCGCATCCGTCTTGCGGATGGGCCCCCGTTTCGGAGCGCCGTATGGCCGAAGCCGTCCGCCATGACAAGACCGCACGTCAACTGCGCCTGCTTTCCGACGCTTTGGACAGCGGCCGGCTGGGTCCAGTGCGCCGGTTGGTCAACACCTTGGCGCCGGCCGAGATCGGCAACCTGTTGGAATCCCTGCCGCCAGCCAAGCGCCAGATCGTATGGGGCTTGGTGGATGCCGAGGACGACGGTGAAGTATTGGTGCACGTGGGCGAAGAAGTCCGCGAAAGCCTGCTGGCCGACATGGACCCGGACGAAATCATCGCCGCGGTCGAAGACCTGGATATCGACGACCTTGCCGACCTGGTCGAGGATCTGCCTGATACTGTCATCGACGAAGTGCTCAAGTCGATGGATCGCGAGAACCGCGAGCGACTGGAGCAAGTGCTGTCGTATCCGGAGGATACCGCCGGCCGCCTGATGAACCCGGACGTGGTGACGGTCCGCGCCGACGTCAATGTCGATGTGGTGCTGCGTTACCTGCGCCTGCGCGGCGAGTTGCCGGACCATACCGATCATCTGTTCGTGGTTAGCCGGCGCCATCAATATCTGGGCCGCGTCTCGCTGGCCTCTCTGGTCACGCACGAAGACACCACGCCGATCAACCGCCTGATCGACGACCAGCAGCCCGCCATCGGTGTGGAAGAATCCGCGCAGGAAGTCGCGCGCCAGTTCTCCGACCACGACTGGATTTCCGCACCGGTGGTGGACGACAACAACATCCTGCTGGGCCGCATCACCATCGATGACGTGGTGGACATCATCCGCGAACAGGCCGAGCACCAGGCCTTGAGCGCTGCCGGCCTGGATGAGGATGAAGATCTGTTCTCTCCCGTGCCGCGCGCTTTTCGCCGTCGCCTGATCTGGCTGACCATCAATCTGGGCACAGCCTTCCTGGCCGCCAGCGTGGTCGGGCGTTTCGAGGACACCATCCATCGCCTGGTCGCCCTGGCGGTGCTGATGCCGATCGTGGCCGGCATGGGTGGCAACGCCGGTACCCAGGTATTGGCACTGATGGTGCGCGGCTTGGCGCTGGGCCAGGTGGGCGCATCCAACTTCAATACCCTGCTGTGGAAAGAAACCCGCATCGCGATGCTCAACGGGCTGGCGCTTGGTTTCGTGCTGGGCATGGTGGTCTGGTTCTGGTTCGGCGATCCGCAGTTGTCATTGGTCATCGCAACGGCGCTCACCATCAACCTGCTGCTGGCCGCGTCCGCGGGTGTGCTGATTCCATTGACGCTCAAGCGGTTTGGTTTCGATCCTGCGCTTGCCAGTGGCATCTTCCTGACCACTGTGACGGATGTGATGGGCTTCTTCACCTTCCTGGGATTGGCGACGGTATTTTTGCTGCATTAGCGGAGGCGTATCCCCGCCGCCTCTTGCAGGAGCGGCGTCTCGCCGCGAGCTCTTCGCTTCTGTTGCGATCTGACGGAAAGAGCTCGCGGCGAGACGCCGCTCCTACAAAAGAAAACCAGCCCATCTGGATGCGCTGCGGCGCGTTCTTGATCACGCGCACTAAAAAGCTACCGGGGCGCGGCATAATGCCGCCATGTCCAGATTCCTCAACGCACTACGAATTTCTTCATTCCTCATCGCCACGGCGCTGCTGATGCCTGCTTGCACCCATGTCAAGGAATCCACTGGCGGCCGGTTCGTCCCACGCGAGCTGGCGTTGAACGGACAGACTCATCGGTATCAGGTGTTTGTTCCGTCCCGAGTGGTCGAAGGCAAGACGCCCGTGGTCCTGTTCCTGCACGGCTCCGGCGAACGCGGCATTGATGGTGAAAAACAGACCCAGGCCGGTCTGGGCCCGTACGTCCGAGCTCACGCCAAGGATTTCCCCGCGATCGTGGTATTTCCGCAATCGCCGGATGGCCGCTCGTGGGATGGCGATGTCGCGCAGATGGCGTTCGCGGCGCTGGATGTGGCCATCAACGAATTCGGTGGCGATCCTGATCGGATTTACCTGACCGGCATGTCGAGGGGCGGGTACGGCACCTTTGAACTCGCGATAATGCAGCCGCAACGATTCGCCGCGCTGGCGCCTGTGTGTGGCGGCATCACGCCGCCTGGCACGCGGCCCGATCTGGACGACCTGGAAGTTTCCAGCGTCGCGTCGCACACCGATCCCTTTGCCGATGCGGCGCAACAGCTGCGCGCCATTCCGACCTGGATGTTCCATGGCGCGAAAGATGATGTGGTGCCGCCAGCGCAATCGCGCCGGCTGTATGCCGCCATGAAGGCTGCCGGTGCCGATGTGCGTTACACCGAATTTCCTGATGCCAGCCACAACGCCTGGGATTCGGCCTATGCGTCGACCGAATTGTGGACGTGGCTGTTCGCGCAGCGCCGCGATTGAGCCGACGCCATGGCTGAAATCGTCCATGACTACTTCGCGCCCGGATGGCGCAGCCGTGTGCTCGATTGCGTCTGCGGATGGCAAGGCGACAGCAGGAACATGGCGATGGAACTGCACGACGAGGTCACCGACTACGCGTGTCCCCAGTGCGCCAATCTGCTGCTGATCGTGTCGCATCCGTCGTTGGAGCAAGTAAGGCAAGCGGCTGCCGAGGGTAACGAAGAAGCCCAGCAGCAATTGGCCATCGTCGAAGAAGCGTTGCGGCGGTTTCCACAAGGCTCAGACCTATAAAAGCCATCCTGTAGGAGCGTCGTCCCGGCGCGAGCTCTTACGGGCAGATCGCGATAGAAGCGAAGAGCTCGCGCCGGGACGGCGCTCCTACAAGAGCATTCTGCTCACCCCAGCAACGTCTCCAGCACCGCCATGCGGATGGCGACGCCATTGCTCACTTGGCGCAGCACCAGCGATTGCGGACCGTCGGCGACTTCATCGGTGATCTCCACGCCGCGATTGATCGGGCCGGGATGCAACACCACCGCGTCCTTCGCCGCGCGCAACAACCGCTGCGCGGTCAGACCGTACTGGCGATGGTAGTCCTCCAGCGAGGAGACCAGGCCCTCTTCCATGCGTTCGCGCTGCAACCGCAGCATCATCACCGCATCCACGCCTTCCAGCATCTCATCGAAATCATTGCCGATCGTGCAACCCGCCAGCGTGGCGTCGTCGGGCAGCAGCGCACTCGGTCCACATACGCGGATTTCGCCGGTGCCGAGCGCGCGCAACGCATGCAGGTCGGAGCGCGCCACCCGCGAGTGCTTGACGTCACCGACAATCAGCACTTTCAGCTTGGAAAAATCGGCGCCCTTGGCTTGGCGCAACGTCAGCGCGTCCAACAAACCCTGGGTGGGATGCGCACTGGTGCCGTCGCCCGCGTTGACCAGCGTCGTGCCCTCGCCCGCTTCCCCGGCCAACGTCGCCACGGCACCATCCTCGGCATGGCGGACGACAAAGCCGCGTACGCCCATCGCTTCCAGATTGCGCAGCGTGTCGCGCGCGGTTTCCCCCTTGCGGGTGGATGAGGTCGACGCATCGACGTTCAGTACATCCGCGCCCAACCGCTGGGCGGCGATATGGAAGGAACTGCGTGTACGCGTGGAAGGTTCGAAGAACAAAGTGCAGATGGTGGTGCCATCCAGCGAGTGACGGCGCTGGGTTCGGCCCAGGGCGGTATCGCGAATCTGGCCGGCCCGGTCCAGTAGCCGACAGATCATCTCTTTAGGCAGGCCTTCCAAGGTCAGCAGGTGCCGCAAGTGTCCGTCGGAATCAATTTGTTGGGTCATGTGCTAACCGCCGCGTCGCATCGCCGCGCTTCCGCCAGGAAGCGAGGCCGGGTAAGGGGATGGAACCGGAGCATATTATGAACTTTGGAGTGAGTACGAAGCGGTCCACTCTCACTTCCACATGCGCTCTAAACCACCTTCATCGCATCGTTCGGTGCCGCCAGCCACCGCTCGATGATCACTGCTGCCGCCACCGCATCCAACGCCGCTGCATCGCGCCGGCGCTTGCGGCCTTCGGAGCGGTCCAACGCAAAACGTTGCGCCGCTTCGATGGAACTGGCCCGTTCGTCCACCAGTACTACCGGTAATTGGTAGCGGGTGCGCAGTTCTCTGGCGAAAGCATGGGCGCGTTTGCGGATAGGCTGGTCACCGCCGTCCATGGTCATCGGATCGCCCACCACCAGGCCGTCGGGGCGCCATTCCGCATAGAGCTTGTCGATAGCCGCCCAGTCGGGCCCGTTTGCATGCACGTCGATCACCGCCAGCGCACGGGCGCCCACACCAAAAGCGCTGCCCACCGCCACGCCGATGCGGCGCGCGCCGACGTCGAAGCCCAGGACAGTACCGTCGAGTTTCATAAGCTCCTCCCAAAACCGAAGAGCGTATTACCGCCGCCGCGAGGACCGGATTCAGAGATGCCTTGCGGATCACTTTTCATGCGTGGCCGCTGTAGTCGGTGAGCCGAGTCATGTCCACGCCAATGCGGCTGCCGGCGGTTTGCCAGCGCTTTTCCAGCGGCACGGCGAACAGCAATTCGGCGTCGGCGGGCGCGGTCAGCCAGCCGTTTTCGCCCAACTCATACTCCAACTGCCCCGCGCCCCAGCCGGCACAGCCTAGCGCCACGATGGCATGCGCCGGTCCGTTGCCGCCGGCCATTGCCTCAAGGATGTCACGCGACGTGGTCAGGTATAGCCCGGCCGCCACTTCCAGCGTCGATTCCCAGGCGCGGGCATCGTCGTGCAGCACGAAGCCGCGCTCCGGGTGCACCGGCCCGCCGCTCAGCACGATCTGCTCGCGCAGTGCGGCGTCCTGGGTATCCAGGTTCATCTGCTGCAGCACTTCACCCAAGGTGTATTCCGAAGGGTGGTTGACCACGACACCCATCGCGCCTTCATCGTCGTGCTGGCAGATCAACGCCACGCTGCGCGCGAAATGCGGGTCGTCCAACGCCGGCGAGGCGATCAGCAGTTGGTTGGCCAGGGGGGAAATAGCGTCTGACATGGCGGTATTCTAGCCCTATGCCAAGTTACTGCGATTTTGCCCCCGGCCATGCCGTTCATGGACCCTACCACGACCAGGAATATGGGTTTCCCCAGCGCGAGGAAGCCGTCCTTTTCGAGCGCC
This sequence comes from Pseudoxanthomonas sp. CCNWLY206-1, assembly GCF_039710385.1. Classification (NCBI taxonomy): domain Bacteria; kingdom Pseudomonadati; phylum Pseudomonadota; class Gammaproteobacteria; order Lysobacterales; family Lysobacteraceae; genus Pseudoxanthomonas; species Pseudoxanthomonas sp. CCNWLY206-1. The sequence continues at coordinate 420,169 of NZ_JBDKXI010000002.1, forward strand.
TGCTGCTGGAGATCAACCAGGCGGGATTGAGCTGGGAGACGATCCTGAGGAAGCGCGAGGGCTTCCGCCGCGCCTATGGCGGTTTCGATGTGGACACCGTGGCCGCTTACGGCGAACCAGACAGGGCCCGTCTGTTGGACGATCCAGGGATCATCCGCAATCGCCTGAAGGTGGACGCCGCCATCCACAACGCCCAGGTCATCCAGCGCCTGCGCGCGTCCCATGGCGGCTTCGCGCAATGGCTGGACGCCCACCACCCGAGGGACAAGCCGGAGTGGATCAAGCTGTTCAAAAAGACGTTCCGCTTCACCGGCGGCGAGATCACCGGCGAATTCCTGATGAGCCTGGGGTATCTTCCGGGCGCGCATCAGCCGGCTTGTCCGGTCTATCGGACGCTCACTCAGCAAGGAACGCCTTGGCAGTCGACATCGGCAACGCCACCAAACCGGTAGGAGCGGCGTCGCGCCGCGAGCTCTCTTCGGCACTGAAAAGCAGCCTTCACCCGCCTTCGCCATCACCCGCGTCAGACTCCGTGAATGGCTATCCGAATCGGCATTTCGGGCTGGCGCTATGCCCCGTGGCGAGGAGTTTTCTATCCCGCCGGTCTCGCGCAACGGCGCGAACTGGAATACGCGTCGCGCGCTTTTCCCAGCATCGAGATCAATGGCTCGTTCTATTCCCTGCAAATGCCTGCCAGCTGGGCCCGCTGGCGCGATGAAACACCGGAAGACTTCGTCTTCTCCGTCAAAGGCCCGCGCTACATCACCCACGTGCTGCGCCTGCGCGGCATAGAGAAACCACTGGCGAACTTCTTCGCGTCCGGAGTACTGCAACTTGGCCCCAAACTGGGACCGCTGCTATGGCAGTTTCCGCCTAGCCTGCAGTTCGATGAGGCGCTTTTCGAAGCATTCTTCGATGCGTTGCCGCGGAATACCGAAAGCGCGCTTGCACTTGCCCGGCGTCGTGAGCGCTCACGCATGAAAGGACGAACGGCTTTGCCGACGGGCGACTCACTTCCGCTGCGGCACGCGATCGAAATCCGTCATCCCAGCTTCGCCCAGACGCCCTTTATCCGGCTGCTGCGCCGGCACCGCATCGCGCTCGTGGTAGCGGATAGCGCGGGCCGCTTCCCCTACGCAGAGGATGTCACCGCCGACTTCATGTACCTGCGCTTGCATGGCGACAAGGAGTTGTACGTCAGCGGTTATTCCGAAACTGCCTTGGACCGGTGGGCCGACCGCATCCGCCGATGGACGTCGGGAAGCGAATCGGAAGATGCGCAGAAGTTCAGCGACTTGGCGCCACCACGGAGAAGATCGCGCGACCTGTATTGCTATTTCGACAACGATGCCAAGGTGCATGCGCCGTTCGACGCGATCCGCTTGCGGGAGAAACTGGGAGGCTGAAACACCTCTCAACACCTAACGTAGGAGCAACGTCCCGCCGCGAGCTTTTCTTTGTTCGTCCCATTATCGCGGCAGAGACATGAAAAGCTCGCGGCGGGACGCCGCTCCTACATTTCCCCAGATGCCGACCGGCAATCAAATAACCCGGGGCATGGGAATGGAGTCATAGCGAGTCAACGCGCGCGGCAACGTCTCCACGCAATCGGCGTCCAGCTTCAGATCAGCAATGGGATCGGCGCGGGTATGTCCGCGATTGAGCAGCGCTATCGGCTTTCCCGTTTCATGCGCCAAGCGCGCAAAGCGGTAGCCGGAATAGACCATCAACGACGAGCCCACCACCAACACCGCGCCAGAATCCTCCAACGCTGTGCGTGCCGCTTCGTAGCGGATCCGCGGAACGTTCTCGCCGAAGAACACCACGTCCGGTTTCAACAGCCCCCCACATATTGAGCAACCCGGAACATGGAAGCAGTCAAAATCGTAGCCTTCCAGATCGGCATCGCCATCCGGCGCACTCGCCGCCCCCAATCCGATCCACTCCGGATTGTCATCCTGTAGCCGCTGCTGCATATCGGCCCGCGACTGCCGTGCGGAACAAGTCAGGCATACGACCACATCCAAACGCCCATGCAGATCGATGACAGCGCCGCTGCCGGCGCGCTGATGCAGACCATCGACATTCTGCGTGACCAGCACGGAGAGCTGGCCCGATGCCTGCCACTGCGCCAAAGCCACATGAGCTGCGTTGGGCGTCGCGCTGGCGACGCGCGGCCAGCCCACCAAGCTGCGAGCCCAATAGCGAGCACGCACGGCTGGGTCGCCGACGAATGCCTGATAAGTCACCGGCGGCGGCCGCTTCCATTCCCCGTCCGTGTTCCGATAGTCCGGGATTCCGGAAGCCGTACTGCACCCAGCGCCAGTCAGTACGAATACCCGCTCAAACGCCGTCAACCAAGCACTTAGCTGCTCAGCGGGTTCCTGCATCGAATCGCGTACGAGGGAGTCCATGAAGCGAATGGTAGCTGTAGACGACTAAAGCGAACGTTTACCCGTAGGAGCGACGTGGGTGACGCATAATCGATGCGGGGGAAGGGTGAGAGGGGCGCACCGAGCGGCGAAGGGTTTATGGGTGT
>NZ_JBDKXI010000002.1:422717-571061 GCF_039710385.1 Pseudoxanthomonas sp. CCNWLY206-1
GCTAAGGGTTGCTGTACACGAATAACGCTACCGTTTCCCCGTTGGACCCAGGTCAGGCCCTATGACGCTTTCCTGGGAAAGCTTCATCGGGACTCACGTCGCTCCTACGGTTATCTGCTTAGATGCCGCCGAGTTACGTAGGCTAGAACCCGTGCAGATACTTCAACGCACTTCCGCCACTTCCACGCCATCCAGGCCTTGCGCCAAGGTGCGTGCGTCGCCGCCTTGGGCCAGCTTGATGCGCAGGCGAACTTCGTTCTGCGAATCGGCGTGGCGCAGCGCGTCCTCGTAGCTGATCTCGCCGGCTTGATACAACTCGAACAGGCTTTGATCGAAGGTCTTCATGCCCAGGTTGGTGGACTCCTTCATCACTTCCTTCAGCTTGTGGATCTCGCCGTCGCGGATGTAGTCCTGGATAAGCGGCGTGCCCAGCATGATTTCCATCGCCACGCGGCGGCCCTTGCCGTCCGGCGTCGGAATCAACTGCTGCGCCACCACGCCCTTGATGTTCAAGGACAAGTCCATCAGCAGCTGCTGACGCCGGTCTTCAGGGAAGAAGTTGATGATGCGGTCCATCGCCTGGTTGGCATTGTTGGCATGCAGCGTGCACAGCACCAGGTGGCCGGTTTCGGCGAACGCGATGGCGTGATCCATGCCTTCGCGGGTACGCACTTCACCGATCATGATCACGTCCGGCGCCTGGCGCAGGGTGTTCTTCAATGCAGCGTCCCAGCTATCCGTGTCGATGCCGACTTCACGCTGGGTGATGATGCAGCCTTCGTGCTTGTGCACGAACTCGATCGGGTCTTCGATGGTGATGATGTGGCCGGTCGAATTCTGGTTGCGGTAGCCGATCATCGCCGCGAGCGACGTCGACTTACCGGTGCCGGTCGCGCCCACGAAGATGATGATGCCGCGCTTGGTCATGGCCAGCGTCTTGATGACCGGCGGCAAATTCAGCTCTTCCACGGTGGGAATGCGGGTCTCGATCCGGCGCAGCACCATGCCCACCTGGTTGCGCTGATAGAAGCAGCTGACACGGAAGCGGCCCACACCGGCCACGCCGATGGCGAAATTGCACTCGTGGGTCTTTTCGAATTCCTCGCGCTGCGCCGGCGTCATCACGTTCAGCACCAGGTCGCGGCTCTGCTGACTCGTCAGCGGCGTCTGCGTGATGGGCGAGATCTTGCCGTGGACCTTGATGGATGGCGGCATGCCGGACGTGATGAACAGGTCCGACGCCTTCTGGTGCGCCATCAGCTTGAGGAAGGAGGTGAAATCGATGGTGCTCATGGTGTGCTCCTTCGGAGCCGGAAATGGGGACTCGGGATTCGGGAATCGTCAAAGCCGCTTCGGAATGGAAATCGGAATTGCCGTGGCTCCAGACCCTTCCCGATTCGCTACTCCCGATTCTCGTCTTACTCGAACAAACGCTTGTCCTTGGCGTATTCCTTGGCCTGCTGGCGGGTGACCAGGCTGCGTTTCACCAGGTCCTGCAGGTGCTGGTCCAGGGTCATCATGCCGCTTTGCTGGCCGGTCTGGATGGCCGAATACATCTGCGCCACCTTGTCTTCGCGGATCAGGTTACGAATGGCGGGGGTGCCCACCATGATTTCCCATGCCGCGGTACGGCCGCCGCCGACTTTTTTCAGCAACGCCTGCGAGATCACCGCACGCAAGGATTCGGACAGCATCGAGCGGACCATTGGCTTTTCGCCGGCAGGGAACACGTCGATGATGCGGTCGATAGTCTTGGCCGCCGAGCTGGTATGCAGGGTGGCGAACACCAGGTGTCCGGTTTCCGCCGCGGTCAGCGCCAGGCGGATGGTTTCCAGATCGCGCAACTCGCCGACCAGGATGTAGTCGGGGTCTTCACGCAATGCCGAACGCAATGCCTCGTTGAAGCCGTGCGTATCGCGATGCACTTCGCGCTGGTTGATCAGGCACTTCTGCGAGGTGTGCACGAACTCGATCGGATCCTCGACGCTGAGAATGTGCCCGTACTCGTTCTTGTTGATGTGGTCGACCATCGCCGCCAGCGTCGTCGACTTGCCGGAGCCGGTTGGCCCGGTGACCAGGATCAATCCCTGCGGCTGTTCGATCAGCTGCCGGAACAGCGGCGGACAGGCCAAGTCTTCCAGGGTCAGCACTTCCGAAGGAATGGTGCGGAATACCGCGCCCGCGCCGCGGTTCTGATTGAAGGCGTTGACGCGGAAACGCGCCAGGCTCGGGATTTCGAACGAAAAGTCGACTTCCAGGAATTCTTCGAAGTCGCGGCGCTGCTTGTCCGACATGATGTCGTACACCAGCGCATGTACTTGCTTGTGATCCAGCGCAGGAATATTGATGCGTCGGACGTCGCCATCCACGCGAATCATCGGCGGCAGACCGGCAGACAGGTGCAGGTCCGATGCTTTGTTCTTAACCGAAAACGCCAAGAGCTCGGCGATATCCATAACGCTGCTTCCCCGAAATGCTGCGACTGGAACGATACAACCCCGGCAGGCAGTATAGCGCTGTTGCCACGATATCCAACGGTTGGACCACCATGCTCGCCGACACCCTAAGCGAGACCCTTCAATACCTTGAAAACGCGGCCAAAGTAGCCAATCGGCCAGTGCCGCGTTTACTGGCTGTCTCCAAGACGCAGCCGGCCGAGGCGGTAGCCGTCCTGGCGACGGCGGGGCAGCGTGCTTTTGGTGAAAACTACGTCCAGGAAGCCCAAATCAAGGCGCGGACACTAACGGCGCTGAACCTGGAATGGCATCTGATTGGACACTTGCAGTCCAACAAGGCGGAGACGGCGGCAAACGTGTTCGACTGGGTACAAACGGTAGACCGTCACAAATTGATTGTGGCCTTGTCGAGATATCGCGCTGCCGACCGCTCACCCCTGAACGTGTTGATTCAAGTGAATATCGACGATGAAGCCAGCAAGCATGGCTGCCGCCCGGAAGAAATACCCGCCCTGGCAGCAGCAATCGCAGGCGAGCCTCGGCTATCGTTGCGCGGCCTGATGGCCATTCCGGCGCCCCAAACCGACCCCGACCAGCAGCGGGCCGCCTTCAGACGAATGAAGACGCTATTCGATGAACTGGCGGCGCATCATCCGCAGATCGACACCTTGTCGATGGGCATGAGCGGCGATTTCCCCCTGGCCATCGCCGAGGGCGCCACCATGGTGCGCATCGGCACGGCTTTGTTTGGCGCACGCGCTCCAAAACCCTCTCCTTCTGCATGACGAAGAACGACATGACCACGACTTCCGCTTCCCGCCTCTTGCTTTCCCATCCCATCGCTTTCATCGGCGGCGGCAATATGGCGCGCAGCCTGATCGGCGGTTTGGTGGCCGGTGGCGCGAACACCGCGAAGATTCGCGTGGCCGAACCGGTGGAAGCACTGCGCGCGTCCTTGGCCGCTGAATTCGGAGTGCAGGTTTTCGCCGACACCAGCGAGGCTGTCCATGGCGCGGACATGTGGCTGTTCGCGGTGAAGCCGCAAGTCATGCGCGATGTCTGCCAATCGCTTTCGGCGCGGGCCTTGGCGCAGCATCCGGTGATCGTATCGATTGCCGCCGGCATTACCACTGGGCAACTGCAGGCCTGGCTGGGCGGCGAACTGCCAGTGGTCCGTTGCATGCCGAATACACCCGCATTGCTGGGCGCTGGTGTTACCGGGCTATTCGCCAATGCACAGGTCGACGCCGCCGGCCGCACGCGTGCTGAAAGCCTGCTGTCCAGCGCCGGCAAGACGGTGTGGCTTGAGGATGAAGCGAAGATGGACGCGGTGACCGCCGTTTCCGGCAGCGGGCCCGCCTACGTATTTCTGCTCGCCGAAGCGATGGAAGCCGCTGCCAAGGAAGAAGGCCTGCCGGATGAAGCCGCACGCACGCTGGTTCTGCAAACACTGTTAGGCGCGGCACGCATGCTGACCGAATCGGACGTCGACCCAACCGAACTTCGCCGCCGCGTCACTTCACCCAACGGCACTACCCAAGCCGCGATCGAAGCCTTCCAGGCAGGTGGTTTCGAGGCGCTGGTGGGTAAAGCAGTCCATGCGGCAACGGAACGCGGCCGTGAACTATCGGCAGCCAATGATTGAGCGTTGCAGATAAAGCTACAAGACATAAACGCATGCGATCCACGTCTGCGAACACGATGAATCCAAAATTCGGACCGAGCATGAAAACAACAGCCCCAGTACGCCGTCATCACCCGTTCCCCGTTCCCTATTCTCGGCTTTTTCATAACGCTGCCTTCCTTTTACTGGCGGCCTGGTTGCTTGCCGCCTGCTCCAATAGCGAAGCGCCACGCGCCGCCAACTTCGTGCCGGCTGCACCGGCGCATACCGACTTCGGCGATCTGCGCGTGCGCTACAACGCCCTGCCCACGATGTCGCTGAGCGAGGAAATGGCCAGGCAATATGGTGTGGAACGGGACACCGGCACCGCATTGGTGGTGATCGCGTTGCGCCAGGTCAAGAATGGCGAAGAGACGGACACCGATGGCGAAGTGACAGGGCAGGTATCCGATATTTCCGGTGCTCGCCAACCGGTCACGTTGCGCACCATTGACACCGGCGACTACACCGACCATATCGGCACCGTTCGTGTCTCACAGCGCAATACCTATCGCTTTGATATCACCGTCGCGGCGAACGGCCGGAAAGACATTGTGCAGTTCGAACGGAATTTTTGAGAGCAACCGACTGTAGGAGCGCCGTCTCGGCGCGAGCTTTGACCTGCTTTGCTGTTGAAGAGCTCTTCGCCTTTATCGCGATCTGACGCGAAGAGCTCGCGCCGAGACGGCGCTCCTACCGGTCAGCGGCTGCACCTACTGTTTTTGCGCAGCCCACGCCTGCACGATATCGGCAATAGCGCGCACGCCATCCGTTAGCGCCGCGGGGCCGGGCTGCAGGATCAGCGGCGACTTTATTTCGTGCAGTTCGCTATCGCGTACCGCGGGGATCACATCCCAGCCTGGCCGGGTGGCGACTTTGTCAGGGCGAAAACGCTTGCCGCACCACGAACCCAGAATGATATCCGGCGCCCGCCGCACCACTTCATTGCCATCAGCAAGAATCCGGTGCTTGGCCAATGATTCGACGGCCAGCTCAGGGAAGATATCGTCCCCGCCCGCGATGCGGATCAACTCGGCGACCCAGCGAATGCCGGTGATCGGCGGGTCATCCCATTCTTCGAAATAGACCTTCGGCCGTCGCGGCAGCCGCACCGACTGCTCCGCTATCTCATCCAATCCGCGCTCAAGTTCGTCCGCGTACGCATTCGCCTTTTCGTGGGCGCCAACCAGCGCACCCAAGCGGCGAACGTAATCCAGAATGCCGGCAACGCTGCGATGGTTGGCTATCCAGACTTCCACGCCCTGCTTGATCAACTCGGCCGCAATCTCCGATTGGATGTCGGAAAATCCAATCGCCAGGTCAGGCTCAAGCTTCAATATCTCGCCGATCTTCGCGCTGGTGAAAGCACTGACTTTCGGCTTTTCCTTGCGCGCTTGCGGTGGCCGAACGGTAAACCCGCTGATACCCACGATACGCTGCTGCTCACCGAGTGCGTACAGTGTTTCGGTCGGTTCCTCGGTCAGGCAGACGATGCGCTGCGGCCCGATCATCAGGCACCCAGCAATTTGCGGAAGTACACCACGCGCTCGGTTTCCTCGAATCCACAGGCCATGTGAGCGGCCAAGCTGGCACTGTTGTCGAGCAGCGCATCCGATGCAAATTCGCGGCAACCCTGATCACGTGCCCAACCCTCCACGGCTGCGACCAGCGCGCGGCCCACACCTTTGCCCCGCCATTGCGGAGCGACGTACCAGCCCTCCAGGAATCCTACCGGCGAGCTTTCCGTACCGTTGACGTAATCATGGCGTAGCGCCGCTTCTGCGAATGCGATGGCAGCGCCCTGGTTGTCAAAGGCCAGAAAAACGATGGCACCACTGGCGAGCATCTCGTCGATCTCATCAGCAAGCTGCGTCGCGTCTTCATCCGGCCATAGCGCTTGTCGCAGGGGCGCCCACTGCGCCGCATCGGCCGTCGTGCCGCGACGGATGTGCCAGGTCGCCATCATGGATACAGCATCCGCTTGGCCCATTGGCCCATGCCATCGCGCTCGTAGCGCCAGCGCTCGTGCAGCCGGAACTGCGCGCCGTACCAGAATTCGATGGCCTCCGGGACAACACGGTAACCGCTCCAGCCTTGCGGGCGTGGTACGTCGCGGCCTTCGAATTCGGCCACGACCTGAGCGATACGGTCTTCGAACCCTTTCCGCGAATCCAGGGTTTCGGATTGCGCGGACGCCCACGCGCCGATCTGGCTCAAGCGTGGGCGCGAGGCGAAGTAGAGGTCCGCCTCGTGGTCATCCACCTGCTCAACGGCACCTTCTATGCGCACCTGGATGCCGGCCTCGCGCAGGCTGCGCCACAGGAACAACAGCGCCGCACGGGGGTTGGTTTCCAGTTCGTAGCCTTTGCGGCTGTGCAGGTGAGTGTAGAAAACGAATCCCCGCTCATCGAAGGATTTCAGCAGTACCGTGCGCAAAGACGGGCGTCCATCCGGCGTGGCCGTCGCCAAAGCCATGGCGTTGGGTTCGATCTCGCTGCTTGCGCTGGCTTCGTTGAAGAGCGTGGTGAAAGTGGACAGCGCTTCGGTGTACAGGTCGCTCATGGTGCCCCGCTGGAAAGGCCGTCGTGGGACACGGCGGCATACGCTATTGTCTCGCGATGCTTCCTCCGCATCCACCATCAGAAGGCTTTGATAGGGCGTTCGTCGCCGAAGCGTTGGCGGCGGCGTTGGCGGCAGCGACCCGTCCGGCGATATTCGCCCTTGTGGGCTTGCAGGGTAGCGGAAAATCCACGCTGGCCGCGCAAATGGCAGCGATGGCCAGGGCGCAAGACCTGTCGGTAGCGGTGCTTTCGCTGGATGATTTCTATCTGACCCACGCGCAGCGTCAAACGCTGGCACAACAGGTCCACCCTTTGTTGGCAATGCGAGGACCACCCGGCACGCACGACATCGCATTGGCCTGCCGCACTTTGGACGCCCTGCGTGCAGCGAGCCCGGTCGCTCTACCTCACTTCGATAAGCTGAGCGACGACCGCTTGCCGGAAGCTCGCTGGCCGCGCGTCGACGGTTCCGTTGATCTGGTGATCTTCGAAGGCTGGTGCCTGAAGACACCTCCCGAATCGGCCGAAGCTCTGGGCGAACCGATCAATGCCTTGGAACGCGAAGAAGATCCCGACAGCCACTGGAGGCGTTGGTGCAACCAAGCATTGGAACGCGACTATCCAGCGCTGTGGCAGCGCCTGGACACGTTGTGGTTCCTGCGGGGACCTGGCTTCGAAGTCGTACCGGATTGGCGATGGCAGCAGGAACAAGCGCTGCAACATGCCGATCCGTCGAAAACCGCAATGACGCGTCCGCAGATAGATCGCTTTGTGCAGTTGTTCGAACGCGTCAGCCGGCAGGCGCTACGCACGCTGCCGGCCATCGCGCAGCGCACCGTCGACCTGGACGCGCAGCGCAGGCCGGTGGAGCCGCAGGAGCGCATTCGGTTTTTGTAGGAGCGCCGTCCCCGGCGCGGGCTCTTCGCTTTTAACCGCGATCTGACGGAAAGAGCTCGCGCCGGGACGGCGCTCCTACATGGTTCTATAGAATCTACCGCTCCGCGGGTTCTGCGGAGGCTTTCCGACTACTGCACGACAAAACTGATGCGCATGTTCACCCGCCACTCGGTGATATTGCCGCCATCGTCGGTCACCACTTTCACTTCGTTGACCCACGCGCCCTTGATGCCCTTGACGGACTCAGCCGTCTTCTTCAAACCCGTTTTCACCGCGTCTTCCACGCTGACCTTGGAGGACGCGTTCACTTCGATGATCTTGGCGACTGACATGGCACATCCTTTCGCTACAGGGCGGGGCTCCGCCGGGACGCCCACCGTATGCCTCCTGCTGTTAAGCGTTCGCTACGGGAGTGCTAGCATCCGTATCAATGAATCCCGCCTCCAATCTCATCCTGGTCGGCCCGACGGGTGCCGGCAAAACGTCCGTCGGCAAACGCGTGGCTGAACGCTTCGGACTGACCTTCGTGGACGTCGACCACGCCATCACCGAACACGCCGGCGCCACCATCCCGGCCATCTTCGAACACGTCGGAGAGGCCGGCTTTCGCGAACACGAGCGCGCGGTACTGCGCGAGTTGCTAGCTGAACGAAAGCAGCTGGTATCCACCGGCGGCGGCGCGGTCCTGGACCCTGGCAATCGTGAACTGATACGGCGAAGCGGATTCGTGGTCTACCTGCGGGTCAGCGTGGAGGCTCAACTCCGGCGGTTGGGCCGCTGCACCAACCGGCCGCTGCTGCAGCGGCCGGACCGCGAGCAAGTGCTACGGGACATGGCCGTCGCCCGTGAACCGCTTTATGCCGAGGTTGCCGATCTGGCCCTGGACACCGATCATCTGATGCCGCCGGAAGCCACCGCGCGACTGATCCGGCTGCTCGCCAGCCGCTGGCAACGCACCGAGAACGCCGAATGACCGCTTCCCTCCGCACCGTCGATGTCGGCGGCCAGCACCCCTACACCATCACCATTGGCCCAGGCCTATTGAACGATGGTGCCGCACTGGCAGCTCGCGTGCGTGGCCGACACGTGCTGCTGGTCAGCGATTCCATTGTCGCGCCGCGCTACGCCGCCATGGTGCGCGAGTCACTGCACGCCACACGCCCGGATCTGCGCATCGGTACCTTTGTGCTGCCGGCCGGTGAACAGTCGAAGACCCTGGCCAATTTCGGCGCGGCTATCGATGCGCTGGCGACGCTGGGCGCTACCCGCGATGCCTGCATCTTCGCGTTGGGCGGTGGCGTGGTTGGGGACCTGGCTGGATTTGCCGCCGCGTGCTGGATGCGCGGCGTGGACTGCGTCCAACTGCCGACCACCTTGTTATCGATGGTGGATTCTTCGGTCGGCGGCAAGACCGCGGTGGATATCCCGCAGGGCAAGAACCTGGTCGGCGCTTTCCACCCACCGCGCGCGGTCTTCGCCGACACCGACACACTGCGCACGCTGCCGCCGCGCGAACTGCGCGCGGGACTGGCGGAGGTGATCAAGTACGGGGCCATTCGCGATGCAGCGTTCTTCGATTGGCTCGCTGCGCAACGCCAGTCGCTGCTGGCCGGCGAACCAGCGGCGCTGACGGAAGCCATTGCCCGTAGTTGCGAGCACAAGGCGAAAATCGTCGAACGCGATCCGCTGGAACGCGGCGAGCGCGCATTGCTCAATCTAGGCCATACCTTCGGTCATGCCATCGAGACCGAACAAGGCTATGGCGGTACCGGCAATGACAATCTCAACCATGGCGAGGCAGTATCGGTAGGCATGGTGCTGGCCGCCCGCTTATCCGCCGACCTGGGCATGGCCAGCGCCGAGGACACCGATCGGCTTGCGGCCCTGCTTGAGGCCTTCGAACTGCCCGTCGCGATCCCAGCCGGGCTGGCTCCGGAGGGGCTGCTGGATCGGATGCGCCTGGACAAGAAAAACCTGGCCGGACGGCTGCGCCTGGTGCTTTTGCGGGGTATCGGCCAGGCCGAGGTGGTGCCCGACGTGGACGAAGCCCGCGTTTTGGCGGTGCTCTCCGGCTAAAATGTCCGCATGCGCGTCTTCCTACAGCAACGCCCCGGCGCGGGCGAATTGCCCCGTTACGTCCAACTGACCTTGCAGCCCGATCTGTTCGGCGGCTGGGAACTACTGCGCGAAACCGGCCAGATCGGCGGTCGCGCCCAGCTCAAGCGGGAGCAGTATCTGCTGCAGGACGAAGCCACCGCCGCCTTCGAAAAAGTCCGCGACAGCCACTTGAAGCGTGGCTTCCAGGTGACCTTCGTCCGCGGCGCCGAGGCGCCGAAGGCGTGATGTCTCGTGCTCCGCACCCTGCCAAGGGTGAAGTCGGCGACTGCGCCGCCTGCCAATGAATCGTGGTGCCCGCTCTTCCCATTGACCCTTAACCCTTTGCAGGCGGCACCACCGCCGGCTTTACCACCGTAAGGAAATCGCACGTGTCCACCCCCCTCCGCAACGACCGCCTGCTGCGCGCGCTCAAGCGCGAACCCGTGGACCGCACTCCTGTATGGCTGATGCGCCAGGCCGGCCGCTATTTGCCCGAATACCGCGCCACGCGTGCGCAAGCTGGCAGTTTCCTGGGCATGGCAAAAAACCCCGATATCGCCTGCGAAGTCACCCTGCAGCCGCTACGCCGGTTCGATCTGGACGCGGCGATCCTGTTTTCGGACATCCTGACCATCCCCGATGCGATGGGCCTGGAGCTTTACTTCGTCGATGGCGAAGGCCCGAAATTTCGCCATACGGTGCGCAGCGCCGCCGATGCCGCCAAGCTGGCGGTGCCGGATATGGAAACCGAACTTCGCTATGTGATGGACGCCGTACGCCTGATCCGGCGCGAGTTGGATGGCAAGGTGCCGTTGATCGGCTTTTCCGGCAGTCCCTGGACGCTGGCCTGCTACATGGTGGAAGGCGGCGGCAGCAAGGATTTCGCACGTATCAAGGCGATGGCGTTGAACGAGCCCGCCGCGCTGCACGCGCTGCTAGCGGTCAATACCGATGCTGTCATCGCCTATTTGTCCGCACAGCGCGCGGCGGGTGTGCAGGCGTTGCAGGTATTCGATACCTGGGGCGGCGTGTTGTCACCCGCGATGTACCGGGAATTCTCCCTGCCTTACCTGATCCGTATCGCAAAAGAACTGCAACGTGGAGAAGGCGCGGAACGGACACCGCTCATCCTGTTCGGCAAAGGCAACGCGGTACACCTGGACGCGTTGGCCGAGAGCGGTGCCGAAGGCGTCGGCGTCGATTGGCTGGTGGAACTGTCCGAAGCGCGCCGGCGCACCGGCGGCCGGGTCGCGCTGCAAGGCAACCTCGACCCTGCCGTGCTGTACGGCTCGCCCGAGGCCATCCGCCACCAGGTCCGGCAGACGCTGGACAGCTATGCCGCTGGTGCCGACGGCAGCCGCGATGGCCACGTCTTCAACCTGGGACACGGCATGTCGCCGGACATGAACCCGGAGCACGTCGCCGTGCTGGTGGATGCCGTTCACGAATTCAGCGCCCGGTGAACTCACGCGCGCGCTGAACCAGTGAGATCAGAGCGCCTGAAAACCCACGTGAAAACGTGGACCGATTGAAGCCGTAGCGTGCGCACAGCGCACGCTAGTGCAGAGCATCGTCGCATTGAGATCAGCTGTTGCCTGTGTCCGTCCCAGCCGTTTTTCGCAACGCCTGTTCGACCGTTTCCGCCAGCACCTCGCCCGTCACCGGCTTGCGCAAAAAGTCATCGAAGCCGGCGGCTTGCGCCTGGCTTTCCGCTTCGGCGTCAGCCCGCGCCGTGATTGCGATCAATGGCGCGGCGAATCCGCCCATCCGCAATTGCTGCGCCAAGGCCAGCCCGTCCAGGCCCGGCAAATCCAAATCCAGCAGCGCGATGTCGAATTCGCCTACGGACACTTCGCTCAACGCCGCCAGCCCATGACCCGCATGGGTAACATGATGTCCGCGTGCGCGCAGCAAACCGGCCACCACCTCAGCCACGGTCAAGTCGTCCTCCACCAGCAGAATCTTCAAGGCGCGATTGCACGCGATAGTCCGTGGCTTCTCGGCAGATGTCTCGCTGCCTTCGGCAATGAGCGATCGTGGCATCGGCAGATCGACGGTGAAGCTCGCGCCGGCACCTGGGGCACTCTCCACGCCGATCCGCCCGTCCATTGCGACCACCAACTCCTGGCAGATCGCCAGGCCCAGGCCGCTGCCCCCATACCGCGCAGCGGTGCGGGCACCTTCCGCTTGCTCGAAACGTTGGAACAATCGCGCCTGCTGCTCGGCATTGATGCCAGGACCGGAATCGCTGATTGCCAGGCGTACTCTCTCTGAGGGAAGAGGAGCGATACTCAGCGCCACGTGGCCGTGATCAGTGAACTTGATGGCATTGCCAATCAGGTTGAGCAGTATTTGGCGCAACCGAAGCGGATCGCTGCGCACCATACGCGGTACGCCGGCAGCAATTTCGCTGGAAAAAGCCAACCCGCGCCTTTCCGCCACAGGTGCCATCAAGGCCGCGATGTCGTTGATCAGCACGTGCAGATCAAAATCCGCTTCCTGCAACTCCAGCTTGCCAGCTTCGATGCGCGCCAAATCCAACGCATCGTTGACCAAACGCACCAGATGGGTACCGGCGCGCTGGATGGCCGTCGTATAGCGCTGTTGTTGTTCGTTCAATGGTGTCGCCAGCAGCAGCTCGCTCATGCCCAGTACTCCGGTCATCGGCGTGCGCACTTCATGGCCGAGCGTCGCCAGGAATCGTGTCTTGGCTTCGGATGCCTGCTCGGCCAGCTCGTGCTTGTGCGTGGCCAATTGCCAGGCATTGCGGCGGCGAAGCCAACTGCGATATGCCAGCGCGATCCAGCTCAACAGCGCTAGCAACAATACGATCAATGCAGTGATGGCCCACCAGGTTCGCCACCACGGCGGCGCTACGCTAAAAGCAATGGTATGCGTCCGCGACCACAGGTTGTCCGCGTTCTTGCCGGCGATTTCCAGGCGGTAATCGCCTGGCGGCAGCTGAGAGAAAACACGCGCACCATCGGCGTCCACTTCTACCCAGTCGTCGTCGAAGCCGATCAACCGGAATCGATAGCGGTGCGCCTGAACATTGCTGTACGAGATCAATCGAGCAACGACCTGCAGATCGCGATCATCGTGTTCCAGCTGGAACGGCTGCCCCAATGGCAACACCAGCGGGTCGGAACCGCGACGAACGGTAATCGCGTCCACGACCAGCGGCGGCGGTGTGTTTGCCGGATGCAATGCGATCGGATCGAAGATCACCAGTCCGTGCGAGGCGCTGACGATCAAGCGGCCGTCCTGCAGCCGCTGCACCGGTCCGAACAAGATTTCCTGCCCCGGCAACCCATCATGAACACCATAGACCCGTACCATGCGTTTCACCGGATCCATCCGGGTCAGGCCACGAGTGCTGCCAGCCCACAAGATGCCGCGACGATCCACCGTCAGTCCGTTGAACATAACCTGCGGTATTCCTGCCGCCGCGTCCAACCGTTCTATTCGCCGGTATTGTCCCGCCTGTTCGCGGTAGCCCTCCAAAGCACCCACCCGGGCCAGCCACAACAACCCCTCCGCGTCGTATGCGAAAGCCCCCACCGGCGCTTGTGGCAGTCCGGGTATAGGCACGAATCGGCTCGCGCCAGCATCCCATGCCACCACGCCTTGCCGGCTTGCCAACCAGATACGGCCGTCCGGTCCCCGGTCCAACTGGTTGTAAGCGTCCCCGGCAACAAGACCCCGCTCGCCAAAGCCTATGTTGTCGACTACCCGTCCTTCCGGACTGCGCACCTGCAAACCTGTGTCTTGCCCGAGCCACAAATTCCCGTCCGTGGCCTGCACGATGGAATAGATGTCCATGGCAGCGTCATACCCGGAACCCGAGTTCCAACGCCGGATCGCACCAGAAATGGGGTCATAGCGCACCAAACCGCCCGAATGGCCCACCCACACACGCCCGTCGGTGGCTTCGGCTACCGCGTAACCGACAGTACCTTCGCCTATACCGTCAACCATGTGTCGGACTGATCCCGTCTCCGGGTCCAATCGATCCAACACATCCGAGGTACCAACGAGCCATATGTCGCCGGTGGCTGACGGGGCGATGCCGTACACCTGAATGTTGCCCAGCGATGCAGGAACACCTTCCGCCTTGCCCAGCACTGAGAATTGCCGCCAAGCGGGCGGCAGATACCACAGGCCTGCATCTGTGCTGGCGAACCATAGTCCGCCTTCCACATCCTGCAGCGCGTCGCTCCACTGCGGTTTGACGCGGCCGCGAGTGAGGCTGCTATACAGCGGTACGTTGACGGTCTGCCCATCATTGCTACGACGCATGCCGTCGAAGGTACTCAGCCAGTGAATGCCGGTGCTGTCCTGCAACAGCAACCCGTGAGCCGTGACTTGCTGGTAAAGACCCCAGGGATCTTTCGACCACTTGCCGTCCGTCCCATAAACCCTCATCCCCAGCTCATTGCCTATCCAAAGGTTGCCTGCGTGATCGAAGCGCATTGTCGACACATACATCGACGGGTGCGCCGCTTTCGGCAATCGCTCGAAGTCGCTGCCGGTCCAGCGCGCGGCGCCTTGGTCAGTGCCCACCCAGAGACTTCCGTCGGGACCAAGCTGCAGGCTGGTCACGGTTTTGCCCGGCAGGCTGCGCACATTGCCGGGCTGCGGCACGAAGCGGGTGATGCCCCCATCGCGGCCCATCTTGCGCAGGCCCGAATCCCGAGTGCCGATCCAGACCGTTCCATCATCGGTCGGTAGGACGCTCAAAATATCGTCGTCATCCAGTCCAGGGGTATTTTGGTTGTCGAAATAGCGAAACTGCTCGCGCTTTCGATCTAACAGTGCCACCCCCGCGCCCAAGGTGCCCACCCATACCTGGTCGTCGGCGTCCACCTCCACCCACATCACCTCGTTCTCGCGCAATCCTTCGCCCAGTTGCCAAACCCGAAAGCCGGTACCGTCGTGCCGCACCAGGCCGTCAGCGGTGGCAAGCCATAGGTAGCCGTTCTTGTCCTGGGCAATCTTGTTGATGATGTTGGAAGGCAGCCCATCAGCAACGGTCAGCTGCCGCAGTTGCGGAGTTTCAGGAAGGCCGGCGTTCGCATCTAGCGCGAAAAGGCAGACCAGCCATAAGTTAATCCAAAGCCAGGCATCAAGGCTGCGCCTGTCTTTTTTTCGCGCATCTCCGGCACCAACAATTCTCACCTTTTGCTCCCTCTACGCGTCTCGCCGCCCCTGAATTCGAGGCCCTGACGCTTGGCCGCGTGTTTAATAACACGGCATCTGCTTGATAGCACCCCGCTTGGTGATGAGTCCCTGATTCGTCAAAAGATCAATATCCGTGCTTGACAGCAATCCGGACCGAACCCACTCCCAGCAATATCGGCGCCACAAAGTCCGGCGTGTGAGCTGCGACCGTGGCCGCTTACGCTGTGCGCAGGAGATTCAATCCTTTTCGGCGGTCTCGCAATCCGATGCGGGTCCAGTGCCGCGGTACGTTCGCAACGATCCGTTGCATCTACAAACGGGGTATCTTTCCGAACGTACGCCTAGAATCCCTGCTCATGATGCTTAAGCGCCTTATCGCCAGTTTCCGCCCCGCCTGCGTGCTGGCGTTAATGACGCTGCCATGCCTTGCGACGCCGGCTACGGCGCAGGCTGCCGCTGCCGAATACCAACTGGATCCTGTGCATACACGGGTGATGTTCGCGGTGGAACACGCCGGTTTTTCGCGTGCTCTTGGCACCGTATCCGGTAGTACAGGTACTTTGGTCTTCGACCCGGATGATTGGCGAACCGCTCGCATCGAGGTCACCGTACCGCTGTCACGGTTGGACCTGGGCGATGAAGACTGGAACCGGGCAGCAGGCAAGAGCGGCCTGCTGAACGTGAATGATTTCCCAGCGGCCACCTTCACTTCCACCAGGATCGAACCTGTCGATGCACGGCATGCCTGCGTTTATGGTTTGCTGACCCTGCGCGGGGTAACCCGGGAGGTGAAACTGGATGTGACGCTCAATGCGGTCAAGCGGCACCCCATGCCCCCGTTCCGCCGCACGACCGGATTTTCAGCGACGGCACGGATCAGCCGCGCCGACTTCGGCATGACGGCGTGGAAGAACGTGATCGGCGACGATGTAGAGCTGCGCATCGAAGCCGAAGCCACCCGCAGCGGCCGCGCCAACCAGGGCGATGCCGACGCCACCGATGCGGAAAATTCCCCTGAAGCCGGCGAACCTCCTCTTCCTCCTGTACCGGAACCCACACGATGAGTTTGAAGAACACCGCAGAGCGCTGGGGCGCGGTCAGTCAGTTGTTCCACTGGGTTATCGTCGCGCTGATCCTGCTCATCGCCTATCTCGGACTAACGATGACCGGCCTGCCCAATGGGCCGCGCAAGATCAATATCTATGCGCTGCACAAATCGGTCGGGCTGACGATTCTCGCGCTGGTTACGTTGCGGCTGCTATGGCGGCTGTACGCCGGTGCGCCTGCGCCGTTGACGGGAACGCCGGTATGGCAGCAGCGTATCGCGTCCATCACCCATTTCAGCCTGTACGTGCTGTTGTTCGCCATGCCGCTGTCGGGCTGGCTGTTCAATTCTGCTGCGGGCTACCCGTTGCAATGGTTCAAGCTCTTCAATCTGCCCGCTATCGCAGGCCGCAGCGAGGAGCTGAAAATATTGGCCGAAACAGCGCACACCACCATGTTCTGGGTATTGGTGGCGCTGGTGGTGGCCCACGCAGGCGCGGCGTTCTATCACCATCTTTTCCAGAGTGATGACACGCTCAAGCGAATGCTGCCGCGGCGCCGCCAAGCTACTTCTTCCCCCCTTCCCGAGGAACCGTCCAATGACGCTGTCTAACCGCTTGGGCTTGGCCATCGCCGGGCTGCTGCTGGCTGCCGCTGCCGCACCCGCCTTCGCCGCCGACTATGTGCAGGCACCTGGCTCCACGCTGATCTTCGCCAGCAACTACCAGGGCGAAGTCTTCACCGGTAAGTTCGGCAGCTTCAACACAGCGCTGAGCTTCGACCCGGCCAAGCTGGCCGCATCAAAATTGGACGTCACGGTTCAATTGGCTGGCACGCAGACCGGCAACAGCGACCGCGACGACACGCTGAAGACCAGCGACTTCTTCGACGTCGCCAAGTTCGCCCAGGCGCGCTACACCTCCACCAAGTTCCGTGCACTGGGTGGCAATCAATATGCAGCCGATGGGACTCTGACCCTGCGTGGCGTCACCAAGCCGGTCACGCTGACTTTCACCTGGACACCCGGCCCGCAGCCGGTGCTCAACGGCAAAGCCACGGTCAAACGCCTGGATTTTGGCGTCGGCAGTGGCGAGTGGACGGACACCCAGACGATCCCCAACGAAGTCGCTGTCAGTACCAAGGTGGTTCTGAAGCCGGTGAAATAACGCCTCCGGCATTTATGCTGTAGGAGCGCCGTCTCGGCGCGAGCTCTTCGTTTTTATCGCGACCTGTTGGAAAGAGCTCGCGGCGGGACGCCGCTCCTATCGCAGAGACTGCGCTCCTACAAAAACTCGCGCAATTTTTCCAGGTCGAACGGCCAGTCCAGCTCCGCGCCGGTATCTTCCCGGCGCAGTACCGGCACCCGCGTTCCATAGCGCTCCTCCAGCACGTCGTCTTCATCGATGAACACGCTGTCGAACTCCGGCAGCCGCGCGGCCGCCAGCACTTCCAGCGCCAGGTCGCAAAGGTGGCAATCGTCGCGTTGGTAAAGAATCAGGGGCACGGGAGGGCTCGGCGTGGAATCTGCTGCGGCGCGGGAGAGTGATTCAACGCCGCCAGCATAGAATAGGCGCATGGCAGTCAGCACGTTCGACCTCTTCAAGATCGGCATTGGGCCGAGTTCCTCCCACACTGTCGGCCCCATGCGGGCCGCGGCGCGTTTTGTCGCGCGCTGGCTGGACGAACCTGGACGCCTGCAGGATGTCGCACGGATACGCGCGGAGGTGTTCGGCTCGCTGGCGCTGACCGGCCGTGGACATGGCACCGACAAGGCCGTGCTGATGGGGCTGGAGGGGCACTACCCCAACCAGATCGATCCGGACATCATTCCGCCAGCGCTGGAGCGCATCCGCGGTGAGAAGCGGCTATACCTGCAGGGCCGGCACGCAGTCGTTTTCGACGAGAAACGCGACCTGCTGATGAACAAGCGGCAGAAGCTGCCTTATCACACCAATGGCATGCGCTTCAGTGCTTTCGATGCCAACGATCAGCCCATCGCTACGCGCGATTACTATTCTGTGGGTGGGGGTTTCGTAGTCAACCAGGACGACGCGGCCGTGGATCGTATCGTGGCCGACAGCACGGTACTGCCCTATCCTTTCAAGAGCGGCGATGAGCTGCTGGCGCAATCGGCAAAGAACGGCCTGAGCATCGCTCAGCTGATGTTCGAGAACGAAAAGGTCTGGCGCAGCGAAGACGAGATCCGCAACGGCCTGCGTGAAATCTGGAACGCCATGCAAAGCTGCGTGGCCCGCGGTATTCGCCAGGAAGGCACGCTGCCCGGCGGTCTTCACGTGTCGCGCCGTGCACCCGCGCTTTACCGCGAACTGTCCAGCAAGCCGGAGGCCGCGATGCGCGACCCGTTGACGACGCTGGACTGGGTGAATCTGTATGCGTTGGCGGTGAACGAGGAAAATGCCGCCGGAGGACGCGTGGTGACGGCACCCACCAACGGCGCGGCCGGCATTGTTCCGGCGGTACTGCATTACTTCGATCGCTTCATTCCAGGTGCGAACGAAGCACGGGTATTCGACTTCCTGTTGACCGCTGCGGCCATCGGCATTCTCTACAAGGAGAACGCCTCCATCTCCGGCGCCGAAGTCGGGTGCCAGGGCGAAGTCGGCGTTGCCTGCTCGATGGCCGCGGGCGGCTTGGTCGCGGCGTTGGGCGGCACCAGCAGCCAGATTGAAAACGCGGCCGAAATCGGCATGGAACACAACCTTGGCCTGACCTGCGACCCCATCGGCGGCTTGGTGCAGATTCCCTGCATCGAACGCAATGCAATGGGCGCAGTGAAGGCGATCAATGCCAGCCGCATGGCCATGCGCGGCGACGGCAAACACAAGGTCAGCCTGGACAAAGTCATCAAAACCATGCGCGATACCGGCCGTGACATGCAGGACAAGTACAAGGAAACCAGCCGCGGCGGCTTGGCGGTAAACGTCATCGAGTGTTGAGGCATACCGCGATTGCCGCGCAGGAGTGGTGCCGGAACGCCGGTGCCGGTGAGTCGCGACCGGAAAGAACGGCAGAGCTTCAGACGCGGATTAACGCAGAAAGAAGCAGATAAGGCGTGAAGCCAGCCCGCGAATCAGGGCAAAGTCTCGCCCGCTTGAAGCAGCAAGCTCAACGCCGCCTCCGCCGTCTCCAATTCGTGTTCCGCCGTTTCATGGTCATCATCTTCCAATGACCATGCCGCCGAAAGCGCGGCGTGCGCAGCGGTCCAGCGCAGTAGACGCATAGGCTCCAGCCGCGCCCGCTCCGCCACCACTCGCCACTGCCGCGCCATGCGCGTCTTATCCGGTGCGGACGACATGTCCGGATTGCACAGGATCTGCGCATGGTCGAAGCCGCGCTCGCCGATACGGTCCTTGGGATCGATTGCGCGCCAATCGTCCGCGCCGAACTCCAGCACGTTGCTGTGATGGGAGTCGCCATGCAGCGGCACCACGTCTTGTGCATCGGCCAGCAATGCGTCGGCGACACGCGCGCAATGCACGAGCACGCCGCCGCGCCGCGCCGCCTGAACGCGCACGGCACTGAACCATTCCGCCAGTGGCTTCAAGGCCGGTGGCGAGGCGGAACGCGGCGCGTGCAGCCGATCCAATACACCGCAGATTATCCGGCTGGCTTGGTCGTCCTCCTCACCGCCGTTCTCCGCCTGTTGCAGCAAGCTGCGACCGCCGACCGCCCGTTCCATCAACAGGGACCCGTCGTCGTCCGCCTCCAGCACACGCGCCGCGCCATCACCATTCCACCATCGCATCAGCGCGCTCCCGGTACGCTCTTCGGGCCACCGCGGCAGCTTGAGCATCGCGCGCACGCCGTCGGCGGTGAGTACGGGCAGCAGATCGCTGCCATGCGTATGCATCGCATCTCCGTCGGGATACAAGCGCCAACGCGCAAGGTGGACCTCGAACATCGGGAAATCATAACAATCCCTGTCCTATCATTCGCGCGGTCATGTTTTATTCGGAGTCATTCGTGCGACGCACACTCTTGTCCGCCCTCCTGGCTTGCTCCTTCGCCACCTCATTGCACGCGGCTGAATCCTTCCCGCGCTACGGCGCACAACTTGAAGACTTCGAGTATCCGCACCCGATACGCCGTCACGAATTCGGATCGCAGCGGCAATCGCTGTCAATGGCTTATCTGGATGTCGCGCCTCAAGGTGCAGCCAACGGACGGACCGTCGTGCTGCTGCATGGCAAGAATTTCTGCGCAGCGACCTGGGAATCCGCGATCGAAGCACTGAGCGGAGCCGGGTATCGAGTGATAGCCCCAGACCAGATCGGCTTCTGCAAATCCACCAAACCGGAACGCTATCAATTCTCCTTCGCGCAGTTGGCGGCCAATACGCAAGGGCTTCTGAAGTCACTCGGCATAGAGCGCGCCGTGATCGTCGGCCACTCGATGGGCGGCATGCTGGCCACGCGCTATGCGCTGCAATATCCCACTGCGGTCGAGCAGCTGGTACTGGTGAACCCCATAGGCCTGGAGGATTGGAAGACCGAAGGTGTGCCTTGGCGGGATATCCAGGACTGGTATGCGGGCGAACTCAAGACCGACTTCGAATCCATCAAACGCTATCAGCTAGCGGTGTACTACGGCGGACATTGGAAGCCCGAATACGATCGCTGGGTCGGGATGCTGGCGGGCATGTATGCCGGACCCGGCAAGGAGCGCGTGGCCTGGAACCAGGCACTGGCTTCGGACATGGTGTTCAACCAGCCCGTGGTCTACGAATTCCCGAATCTGAAAGTGCCCACCACGCTTTTCATCGGCCAACGCGACCGTACTGCCATCGGTAAGGACAAAGCGCCGCCGGACGTTGCCAAACGGCTAGGGAACTACCCCGCGCTGGGCAAGCGCACCGCGAAGGCGATACCAGGTTCGACTCTGATCGAGTTCGAAGATCTCGGCCACTCACCACAAGTGGAGGATCCGGCGCGTTTCAATGCGGCCTTGGTGAAGGCGCTGAATCGATAGCCTATTTCCCATTCGCCGGCACCATGCAGGAGCGCCATCCCGGCGGTAGGAGCGGCGTCCCGCCGCGAGCTCTTCACTTCTATCGCGATCTGGCAGCAAGAGCTCGCGGCGGGACGCCGCTCCTACAAAGAAAAGGAAGGCGACCGCTCAGTTCCGGACAATCCCCAGCACGTCATCCAGCAGCGCCGCGGCAGTGACTTCCGCACCCGCACCGGGTCCCTGGATCACCAGCGGTTGCTCGGGATAGCGGTCGCTGAAGATGGCAACACGATTGTCGGTGCCACCACCGCCACAAAGCGGATGGTCTGCCGGCAATGCCTGCAGTCCAACGCTGGCGCCGCTGCTATCGAAACGGCCCAGGAAACGAAGCCTGGCGCCATCACGATGAGCCGTCTGGAAGCGCTGCTCAAGCGGTGCGTCCAGCAGTTCCAATGCGTCGTCCAACGCCGCCAGCGGCAATGCGGCTAACCTGCTCGGCACTAGCGAATCCACCTTCACGTCTTCGCTCTGCAAGGGTAGTTCCGCAGCACGCGCCAGGATCAACAGTTTGCGGCGCACATCTTCGCCGGAGAGATCGATACGCGGATCGGGCTCGGTGTATCCCGCCTGCCGCGCCTGACGGACGAAACTAGAGAACGGACGAGTCCCGTCGTAATGATGGAATAGCCACGCCAACGAACCTGACAGCACACCTTCGACACGATGGATGCGGTCGCCGCCTGCTACCAGTGCGCGCAGGCTGCTCAACAAAGGCAGGCCCGCGCCAACCGTCGCGCTGTCGCCATATCGTGTGGCCGCTTCGCCGCGCGCGCGAAGGATCGCCTGCGCGCGGCCCAAGCCACCGCCGACGCCCAGCTTGTTGGCGGTAACCACATGGACACCACGTCCCAGCCATTCCGCGTGCCAATCGGCGACCGCCTCGCTGGCGGTCGCGTCGATCACGATGTCGCCATCACGTAGCGCTTCGGTTTCCGCCCATGGCGGCAGCGGATCGGTGCGCGCCGGGGCGGCATTCGCCAAAGCCAGGGCTTCTCCCAACGAATCGCTGTGCGAAGGCGCGCAGGCAAGCACGGCGCGCGAGTTCGCCAGCCAGACGAAATCCGGCAACGGCGATTCACCCTCCTGCAAACGCTGATAGCGCGCGACGAACGCGCTGCCAACCACGCCGGTACCCAGCAGCGCCAATCGAGACGCCCGACGTTCCACCGGCGCCAAACGGACGACGCTCATGCGTCAGCGAGTTTTCGTTTGGACTCGGCTACCGCGCGCTCGGCGCGTGCCAGACCCGCCGCCAGATCGGCCAGCAGATCGTCTGCCGACTCGATGCCAACGGACAGGCGCAACAGGCCATTGGTGATACCGGCCTTGGCGCGCGCCTCGGCGGACATCGCCGCGTGCGTCATGGACGCCGGATGGGCCACCAGGCTTTCCACGCCGCCCAGCGATTCGGCCAAGGTGAAATATCGCAACCCGTCGACGAAAGCGCGCACGGCCTGCTCCTGCTCCGCCGCATCGGCCCCATACAGTTCGAAGCTGATCATTGCGCCAAAACCGCGCTGCTGCCGCGCAGCCACCGCATGACCCGAATGGGATGCCAAGCCGGGGAAATAGACCTTCGACACCGCGGAATGTTCGTCCAGCAGTGCAACGATGGCATCCGCGTTTTCCTGATGCACGCGCAAGCGCGCATCCAACGTGCGTAAGCCACGCAGGGTCAGGAAGCTGTCGAATGGTGAACCGGTCAGGCCCAGCGCATTGGCCCACCACACCAGTTGCTGGTGGGTTTCGGCGCTGCGCGCGATGACCGCGCCTCCGACCACATCGCTGTGGCCATTGATGTACTTGGTGGTGGAGTGAATTACCAGGTCCGCACCAAACTCGATGGGCTTCTGCAAGGCCGGCGACAGGAAGGTGTTGTCGACCACCGTGATGGCGCCCGCCTTGTGCGCGGCATCGATGACGAAGCGCAGATCGGTGATGCGCAGCAGCGGATTGGAAGGCGTTTCTATCAGCACCAGCTTGGGCGATCGCGCCAAGGCATCGGCCAATGAACGAGGATCGGTCAGGTCGGCGGTGATGAGTTCGAAATGACCCTTGGTCGCCAGTGCGTTGAAAAGACGCCAGCTGCCGCCGTAAGCGTCGTGCGGCACGACCAGGCGATCGCCAGGTTGCAGCAATGCGTTCAATACCAGCGTGATCGCCGACATGCCGGTGGAAGTGACGACCGCGCCGGCTCCGCCTTCCAGTTCGGCCAGCGCCTCGGCCAGCAGGTCACGGGTGGGATTGCCGCTGCGGGTGTAGTCGTATTGACGCTTGTTGCCAAAGCCATCGAAGCTGAAATTGGACGACAACACGATGGGCGGTGTGACCGCGCCATAGGCGGTATCGCGGTCGATACCGGCGCGAACCGCCGCAGTGGCGGAGCTACAGTCAGGGATGCCCGACTCGGCGTCAAAGTTGCTCATGCATTTTCTCCGTTGCCGCGCAGGGCGGTTTGCAGGATCGCATCGATGCGATCGGTTTCTTTCAGGAAGGCGTCGTGGCCATAAGGCGAGCGCAGCACACGCAGTTGTCCGTGGGTGCCCAGGCCTTCGACCAGAGCGACCGAATCAGACAGCGGCACCAGCCGATCGCCTTCGACCGCCACAACAATCGTCGGCACGCGTATATCGGCCGGATCGACGCGGTGCAGGTCGATGGATTCGGACAGGCGCACATAGGCATTGACCGGTGTACGTGCCACATATTGCGCACCCGCCGCGTCCAGGTAGTCTTCGGCGGCGCAACGCACGCGGCCGTTGACGATCTCCGGCGCGGCATCGAAGCGTTCTTCGAATTCTTCCGGCGTGCGATAGCTCAACATGGCGAACTGGCGTGCCAGCGACAGACCTTGTGCATCGGCGCATTGCAACTGCCCGAGCAACACCGCTTTACGCTGCAGCGCACGCCAGGCAGCGGCATAAGGATGTGCGCGATGCGCGCCGCTTACCGCCACCAGCCGGCGCAGCCGGGAAGGATGCCGCAGCGCGAACTGCAGGCCGACCAGTGCGCCGTAGGAATAGCCCACGAAAGCGTGCAAAGAAGGAATATTCAGCGCTGTCAGCAGTTGCGCGATGGCGTCGGCTTGATCCGACGAATCGATAGGCGCGTCCAGCTTGCCGTCGGCGCCGATGAAATCGAATGCCAGTAGCCGGCGCTGATCCGGATCTAGCGCGCGTCCCGTGCCGACCAGCGAATTCAGCCAGCCCGCCTCGGGAAAAACAGGGCTGGGCGCCAGATGACGATGCGCGGAAATGCCGCCGGCGACGAATACCACGGGCGCATTCGCAGGTCCCTGCAATTCGTAGCGCAGCGTAATGGTACGGGTACCCGCGTGGCGCATCGCCAACTCGATGGTGATCTCGCCACGCAGCGCGCGGGCGCTTTCCGGCACGTAAGTGGATTCGTCGCCAACGACCTGCGCAGGCGCGGCCACGGGCTGGAGACTGGCGTTTATGAAACTGGCGTTCACGAAACTCATGGCGGTATCCGAAGGAAAACTGGACTACGACCATCGAGCTTCGCGGAGCTCGCGTTCGCCGCGCGGTGGCACGGTACGAACCATCTTTCGGCAGACGCGTGGTCTCCGCAGGATTTGGCACCTACACGGCGCTTGCGCGTCGCTGGCTGCCCCGGCTTCTTCGGGCCTGTCCCTCTGCCGGTCTCGATGGTGGCGCCAGCTTGCCACCCCGCCCGGGGGGTGTCAATCGCTTTATTCGGATGAAGAGATAGTTTCTTTTCTTACTATCGCCCCGCCTCCCGCGATGTCGCATAATTTGTTAATGAATCGGAAAACCCTCCTGGCCTGTGCATGCATGGCGCTACTGACCGCCTGCGCCACCGCGCCTGCCGTGCGCACCTCCACGCCTCCCGCCCCCAAGCCCACCACGGCGGCGGATGCGCGGATCGTCGAGGCCTGGATCTCGGAGCCCGTGCCTGGCGACGAACTCGATTCGGTGGCGGCATGGCCGACCGAGGATGGCCAGGTCTGGCTGATCGCCACGGCCAAGTCCACCCATCGCCTGGTTGTCTACGACGCCGACAACGGCCAAAGGTTGCGAACTGTCGGCGGACCGGGCACCGGGCCCGGCCAGTTCAATCGCCCCAATGGCATCGTGGTATTCGGCGATACCTTGTTTGTAGCCGAGCGCGACAACCACCGGGTGCAGGTTTTCCGGCTACCCGATTTTTCGCCGCTGGGCGACTTCGGCGCAGACGTGTTGCGAGTGCCATATGGGCTGTGGGCGCAGGAAACCGGCCCGGGACAGTTGGAACTGTTCGTCACCGATAGTTTCATGGCCGATTTCCGGACCGGGCAGCTGCCACCAATGGCGGAATTGAAGCATCGCGTGAAGCGCTTCCAGATCGAATTCGACGATGACGGCAGCTTCCGCTCCGAGTACCGCGGCGACTTCGGCGATACCGGCGAAGCCGGCGCCCTGCGCATGGTGGAATCGATCGCTGGCGACGCCAGCCACGATCGCCTGCTGATTGCCGATGAAGATCGCCGAGTGGGCTCGACCTTGCGCGACTACACCTTGAACGGTTTTTATCGCGGTCATAGCCTGGCGACGTTCGACGCCGATGCAGAAGGCATCGCGTTGTGGAACTGCGACGGTGACGACGGGTATTGGATTGCAGTGGATCAGCTGACGCCGACCCTGTTCCGTGTCTTCGACCGCACCACGTTGACGCCGCAGGGCATTTTTTCCGGGCATGTCGTGGCGAATACCGATGGCGAAACGATCTATGCCTCTCCGACGCCGCGCTTCCCCGCAGGCGCGCTGTTCGCGTTGCATAACGATCAATCATTGGCGGCCTTCGATCTGCGCGATGTCGCGAGCGCGCTGGGATTGAAGGACAATTGCGTGCGGTGAGTATCCTCAGGCGATTGTGTTTGTTGATGTCCGGGCTGGCGTTGCTGACGGCCGCCGCCGCCCCGGCCGACGCTGCGCGCCTGTACCGCTGGAAAGACAAGGAAGGCTATACGCACTATGGCGATCAGCCGCCGCACCCGGACCAGTTGCCCAGCAGCGACGTATCGGTCCAGCGCTTCCGTAATTCGCCCAGCGCGCTGATCCGCTTGCGCCTGGAAAAGCAGGGCCTGCGCTATCAGGCCTGGGCCGACAATCTGATGCACGGTCCGGTGGAAGTGCTGATGAAGTTCAAACGCAATAGCAACGTTCGCAGCACACCTGTTTTACCCGCACGCGCCGTGGTGCCGGCGCGCAGCAGCGTGCTGGTAGCCACCATCGACATGACCGACCCCATCCGCGGCGGCGATTTCGAGCTGTTGCTGGATGGGCTGCCAGGCGATCCGGCAAGCCAGCCGCAGGATTACGACTACCGGCTGCCGTTCGACTACGGCCGTGTCCGGGTGGACCAGGGACCGGGGGGCAACTTCAGCCATAACGACACCCAGAACCTGTATGCCATCGACTTCGCGGTGCCGGAAGGCACGCCCATCCTGGCCGTCCGCGAAGGCGTGGTGATGCAGGTGGAATCG
Source organism: Pseudoxanthomonas sp. CCNWLY206-1 (assembly GCF_039710385.1). Lineage (NCBI taxonomy): Bacteria > Pseudomonadati > Pseudomonadota > Gammaproteobacteria > Lysobacterales > Lysobacteraceae > Pseudoxanthomonas > Pseudoxanthomonas sp. CCNWLY206-1. Next base: position 449,151 of record NZ_JBDKXI010000002.1, read on the forward strand.
GATTTCGAGAAAGCCGGACTGAACCGTGAAAAATACGGCGGCCGCGCCAACTTCATCCGGATTCTGCATGGCGACGGCAGCATGGCGGTATATGCGCACTTGAAGCCGGAAGGCGCGCAGGTGCGGGTCGGCCAATACGTCCGCAAGGGCCAGCGCATCGGGCTGTCGGGCAATACCGGCTTCAGTACGGCGCCGCACCTGCATTTCGTGGTGCAGGCCAACCGCGGCATGCAGTTGGAATCGATCCCCTTTCGGATGTTCGGGCCGCTGGGACAGCTGAAATTCCCCAGCCGCACGCCGGATCGGGAATCGGAACCGGTCATGGGCGCAGGCCAGGCGCCGCGCTGAACCGCCAGCCGGAGCGTGTCATCGATGGCAATGTCAGGGCTTCATCCACGCTGACGCTATAATCAGCCTTTCCCCTTCCTCCCAGCGCCCTCGCGGGCGCCGTCGCTATGTCCGAAGTCTCCACCGAAGCCGCGCGCCGCCGCACCTTCGCCATCATTTCCCACCCCGACGCCGGCAAGACCACCTTGACCGAAAAGCTGCTGCTGTTCGGCGGCGCCATCCAGATGGCGGGTTCGGTCAAGGGCCGGAAAGCGGCGCGCCATGCGACCTCCGACTGGATGGCGCTGGAAAAGGAGCGCGGCATCTCGGTCACCTCGTCGGTGATGCAGTTCCCGTACGAAGGCAAGATCGTCAATCTGCTGGACACGCCGGGACACGCCGACTTCGGCGAGGACACCTATCGCGTTCTGACCGCGGTGGACTCTGCCTTGATGGTGATCGACGTCGCCAAGGGCGTGGAAGAGCGCACCATCAAGCTGATGGAAGTGTGCCGTCTGCGCGACACGCCCATCATGACCTTCATCAACAAGCTGGACCGCGAAGGCCGCGAGCCCATCGAGCTGCTGGATGAAGTGGAAAGCGTGCTGGGTATCCAATGTGCGCCCGTTACTTGGCCCATCGGCATGGGCTCGCGCTTGAAAGGCGTGGTGCATCTGGTCAGCGGTGAAGTGCATCTCTACGAACCCGGTCGCAACTTCACCCGCCAGGATTCCACCATCTTCGCGTCGCTGGACGACCCGGGCCTGGAAGCGAAGATCGGCGCCGACATGCTGGCCAACCTGCGCGACGAGTTGGAACTGGTGCAAGGCGCCTCCCACCCATTCGATTCGGAAGCCTATCGCGCCGGCAAGCAGACGCCGGTGTTCTTCGGCTCCGCGGTCAACAACTTCGGCGTGCAGCCGCTGCTGGATTTCTTTGTCGAGCATGCGCCGTCGCCGCTGCCACGCAGCACCACGACGCGCGCGGTACAGCCGGCGGAAGAGAAGCTGACGGGCTTCGTGTTCAAGATCCAGGCCAATATGGATCCGCAGCACCGCGATCGCGTGGCGTTCATGCGCATCTGCTCGGGCCGCTTCGAGGCTGGCATGAAAACCTTCCATGTGCGTACGGGCAAGGACATGAAGTTGGCCAACGCGCTGACCTTCATGGCGAGCGATCGCGAGATCGCCGCGGAGGCATGGCCGGGTGACGTTATCGGCATCCACAACCACGGCACCATTTCCATCGGCGACACGTTCACCGAAGGCGAGGCGATCAGCTTCACCGGCATTCCCAACTTCGCTCCGGAACTGTTCCGCCGCGCACGTTTGCGCGATCCGCTCAAGCTGAAGCAATTGCAGAAGGGCTTGGCGCAGCTGAGCGAGGAAGGCGCCACCCAGTTCTTCCGGCCGCTGATGAGCAACGACCTGATTCTGGGCGCCGTGGGCACGCTGCAGTTCGATGTCGTGGCATACCGCTTGAAGGACGAGTACGGCGTGGATGCGAGCTTCGAGCCGGTCGGCGTGGTGACGGCACGCTGGGTGCACTGCGACAACAGCAAGAAATTCGAAGAGTTCCGCGACAAGAACGCACCGAACCTGGCGTTGGATGCGGCTGGCGAACTGGTTTATCTGGCCCCCACTCGCGTCAACCTGCAACTGGCGCAGGAGCGCGCGCCGGATGTCAGGTTCCACGCCACCCGCGAGCATGCGCACGCGGTGGCAGTGGACTGACCGGATCCATTTGTTCGCCCGTAATGACGTAGAGCGGAGCTGCTCCACTGCTTTTGCTACGTCCACCGACCGAAGAGCAGCCGAGCAAGCTCGGCTCTACGAAGGCATGGATGAAATTGGTTGTGGGAGCGACGTGAGTCGCGACGTTGAAGTTTCCGGTCGCAAGGACGCAATGTTGGCTGTCGCAAATGTCTCCATGCGGAAACCAGCAACAGCGTATAGATGCGCCAAATGACGCAGTGCGGTAATTTCCCGGCATGAGTAACGAATCAACTCCCCCTCACGATATGCAAGCACGCCAGCGCGCGGATCACCTCGCCGACATGCGTGACGAAATCGCCAGCGCGTTGACCCATGGCGTAGGCGCCGCCGCGGCGCTCGCGGGCGGTGCGGTGCTGATCACGCTGGCAGCGCTGCATGGCGACGGATGGCAGCTGGGCGCCGCCATCGTCTTCGGCGTAACGTTGTTGCTGCTTTATGTCGCCTCAACGCTTTATCACGCCATCCAGCACCCAGTCGCCAAGTCTCGCCTCAAAGTCTTCGATCACTGCGCCATTTACCTTTTGATCGCAGGCACCTACACGCCCTTCACGCTGATCGGCCTGCGCGGCCCTTGGGGCTGGGGATTGTTTGCCGCCATCTGGACACTGGCGGTGGCTGGCGTGATCTTCAAACTGTTCTACACCGGCCGGTTCAAATTGCTCTCCACGCTGATCTACATTGCGATGGGCTGGCTGGTGATCGTAGCGATCAAGCCACTGCTGGCATCGCTGGACAGTTGGACGCTGGGCTGGCTGCTGGCAGGCGGCATCTTCTACACGCTTGGCACGTACTTCTATCACCGCGAATCGATCCGCTATTCGCATGCAATCTGGCACTTATTCGTGATCGCCGGCAGTGTCTGCCATTTTGTTGCCGTTACCGAACAGGTTCTACTGCCCAGGCTACCCGCCGCTTAACCCCTGCCCTCGGGCTGAACGGGCCTTGTCCGCCGGGTAAGTTCGCAGACATTGCTTTCGCGGTATCTGAACACGCCGCTCCTATATTGGCGGCATGACGCGCGATCGATCTCGCACGATGCCGCTCACGCCATGGCGCCCATCACGCAAAACGCTGACCGCGGCGGCTGCGGTAGCGGTTGCCGTGATCGTGTTCATCGTGCTGTTCGACTGGAACTGGTTCAAGGCGCCGGTCGAACGGCGCGTCAGTGCGGCGACGGGACGAGAATTCAGGATCGGAGGCGATCTCGACGTCGATCTCGGTCGGGTCACCACCATTCGCGCCGACGCGCTGCGATTCGGCAACGCTCCATGGTCGCGGGAAGCTACCATGGCGTCAGCGGATCATGCCGAAATGGACATCGAGTTGTGGTCGCTGATTTTCCGGCGAGAAACTCGCATCCCCGAAATACGCCTGACCAAGCCTCACCTGCGCTTGGAAACGGGACCCGACGGAAAAGGCAATTGGGTGTTCGGAAAACAAGACGGCAAAGGCGAGACGGTCTTCCGGCGACTGTGGATTGAAGATGGACGGCTGGAATTCCTGGATGCCGCACGTAGGACCGACATCGATATCCAACTCGACAGCGCTCCGCCCGATCGAGTGGGCGGGGCGCCACCTGTCGATATCGAAGGCCGGGGGCATTGGACGGGTAGCTCCTTCACTCTGAAGGGCCGGGCGGAGTCTCCGCTGGAATTGCGCAACGCCGATCAGCCTTATCGCATCGATTTGCGCGCCGCGGCGGGGCCGACCCAGGCACATGCGCGTGGCACGTTGCTCGATCCACTGCGCCTGCGTGATTTCGACGTGAAGCTGATGCTGACCGGGCAAAACCTTGAGCACCTGTATCCGCTCATTGGCATCGCCATGCCACCGACGCCCCCTTACCGACTGGATGGGCGTTTCACTCGTGATGGTGACACATGGCATTACGACGGCTTCACCGGCGAGGTGGGCGACAGCGATCTTGGTGGTTCGGCCAGCATCACCGTGGGGCGCGACCGGCCGCTGCTGAAAGCCAATCTGGTATCCAAGCGACTGGATTTTGACGATCTTGCGGGTTTTGTCGGTGCGACGCCGCGTGAGGACGACTCCAATCGTAGCGAAGGGGAAGCACAGCAAGATGCTCGTGATGAAGCCAATGCCCGCGTGCTTCCACGGACACCTTACGACCTGGGCAAGTTGCGGGCCATGGATGCGGACGTGCGCTGGAAAGCGAACCGCATCAACGCGCCTAGACTGCCTATCGACGACATGGATGCACATCTGAAATTGGACGCGGGCGTGCTGCGCCTGCAGCCACTGAACTTCGGTGTGGCCGGCGGGGATCTTCGTTCGAACATCCTGATGGACGCGCGTGGGCAAGTCATCCGGACGCGGGCGCAGATCGCAGCTCGCCGGATCAATCTGGGCAAGCTCTTTCCCGATGCGGAACTTACCCGAAATGCCATCGGCCTTATCGGCGGAGATATCGCTATCGTGGGGAACGGCAACTCCGTCGCGCAGATCCTGGGCAGCGCCGACGGGGATATCGCGTTGGGCATGGGGCAGGGCCAGATCAGCAATCTGCTGATGGAACTAGCCGGCATCGACATCGCCGAAGCGCTGAAATTCATGGTGACGAAGGACCGCACGATTCCCGTCCGTTGCGCCTTTGGCGATTTCGCGGTGAAAGATGGCGTGATGGATGCGCGAACCCTGGCGTTTGATTCCACCGACACGATCATCGTCGGCAAAGGTCAAATCAATCTAAAAAACGAGACGCTGGATCTGGAACTGCGGCCGCGCCCGAAGGATCGCAGCCTGCTGGCATTGCGCTCGCCGTTGGTGGTGGGCGGCACGTTCAAGGATCCATCCTTCCGTCCGGACTTGAAGCGCCTGGGCCTGCGTGGCGCCACCGCATTAGCGCTTGGCAGCATCGCGCCGCCCGCGGCCTTGCTGGCGACACTCGAACTCGGGCCGGGTAAAGACGCGCAGTGCGGGGGCAAGTACGCGAAATAACCCCCGGGGGCTAACACCAGGTCAGCTGGCGATATATCGCTGCAGCTGATCGAGCTCCAATTGCTGATCCTCAATTACCGCTTTCACCAGGTCGCCGATGGAAACCACGCCAATGACACTGCCGCTTTCGACCACGGGGAGATGGCGGATGCGATGGTCGGTGACGATCTGCATGCAGCGATCGACGGTGTCGTCCAAACGGACGGTCACCACATCGGCTGTCATGATGTCGCGCACGGGTGTGTTGGAGGACGAACGCCCCTGCAGGACGACCTTGCGTGCGTAGTCGCGTTCGGAAACGATGCCGACCAATCGGCCATCCTGCATCGTCAGCACCGCGCCTATGCCTTTCAGTGCCATCAGCTTGATCGCATCCAGCACCGAATCGTCCGGAGATACGGCGAAAACTTCAGGGGCCTTGGCCCCCAACAACTGACGTACCGTGCGCATGAGACTCTTCCTTTACGCTGGATTGCTCAAAGGATACTCCTGCCGCGCCCGGTTGCCATACATCCACGAGGTACAGCGGCCGCTGCTTTGATTCGTCGTACAACCGGCCCAGGTATTCGCCGATCATCCCCAGCGCGACCAGTTGCATGCCGCCGAGGAACAGGATCACCGCCATCATGGTGGGCCAGCCGGCGACAGCGTCACCCCATAACAGCGCCTTCACTACGATCCACAATCCGAAGACGAAAGCGAACAATGCGGTCGTCACGCCCAGGTAAGTGGCTACCCGTAACGGCGCCGTCGAAAAACTGGTGATGCCCTCCAGGGCGAAGTTCCACAACCTCCAGAGTCCGAAGTGGCTGTCGCCCGCCACCCGCGGCTCGCGTCGGTAGGGAATGGCGATCTGTTTGTAGCCTACCCAGCCAAACAAGCCTTTCATGAAACGATGGCGTTCCCGCATCTGCCGCAACCCTTCCAAGGCGCGCGGAGACAGCAGGCGGAAGTCGCCGGTATCGGCCGGGATGGGGGTTTTGGAAAGACGGCCGATGACGCGATAGAACAGGTGGGCCGTGGACCGCTTCAACCAACCTTCACCCTCTCGCTGGATGCGCGTGCCGTGCACGTTGTCATAGCCTTCACGCCATCGCGCCACGAATTCGGGAATCAGCTCCGGCGGGTCCTGCCCATCGGCGTCCAGAATGACGGCCGCTCCGGATTCCACTTGGTCCAGTCCGGCAGTCAGGGCCGCTTCCTTGCCGAAATTACGTGACAGGCGCAGCAACGACACTTTGGCGTCCTGCCGCGCCAATCGCTGCAATATCTCCCAAGTGCCGTCGGTGCTGCCATCGTCAACGTACAACACATGGCCATCGACCATCTCCATTTGCCGCAGCACCGACACGATGCGCGGGTGCAGCAACGGCAGCGATTCGGCTTCGTTATGCGCGGCGATGACGACGGTCAGACGTTCCATTGCTATCCATTATCCAAAGTCTGCAGGTAGCCGGCGCCGCCGATTTGGCGCACCTGGCGCTGGATCCAGCGAGCGCGGCGCTGTACATAAGGACCCGCATTCTTTGCATCGTACCGGCGCGGTGAAGGCAGCACCGCTGCCAAACGCGCGCTTTCGGCGCTGCTCAATCCGGAAGCGTCCTTGCCCCAATAGCGTCGAGCTGCCGCCTGCGCGCCATAGACGCCATCGCCAAGCTCGGCGATGTTGACGTAAACCTCCAATATCCGGGTTTTCGGCCACAGCATTTCGATCAGCAACGTATACCAAGCCTCGATGCCCTTGCGCAGCCAGCTGCGGCCCTGCCACAGGAACAGGTTCTTGGCCACTTGCTGGCTGATGGTGCTGGCGCCACGCACCTTGCGGCCCTTGGCATTGTTGGCCCGAGCCTTCTGGATGGCCTTCAGGTCGAAACCACCATGCTCGGCGAAATTCTGATCCTCGGCTGCCACCATCGACACCGGCAGGCTCGGCGCGATTTGCTCGATATCCCGCCAGCGATAGGAAACCTGGAATCGCCAATCGCCTTCGCCCCACGCTTCCAGTTGCCGCGCCACCATGAAGGCGGACAGCGGCGGATCGACAAAGCGCAACACCGCCACCTGCAGAATGCTGGCGGCCGCGAATAAAAAAGGGAAAGCAAGCATCCAGCGCAGCCAACGCCGCAGGCGGACGCGGGGAGGGGAGCTCGAACTCATGCGCCCTGCCCTGGGTTGAGGATGGTCTTCATCGCCCCCATCGTGATGCTTTCCTGCCCAGCCGTAATCGCATCATTATGCCGATGCGACGCGGTCACCTGTACAAATTCCCAAGGCACCTCGATGACAAGCACCATTAGCACCGACGCATTGACCCGCTTCCTGCTGCCGAAAGCCGGTGTACGCGGCGTCATCGTCCATCTGGACGATGCCTGGCGCACAGTGCTCGGTCGTGCCGACTATCCGGAGGCTGCCGCGGAACTGCTGGGCGAAGCGTGTGCAGCGGCCGTGCTCTTTACCGGACACACCAAGGTGGATGGACGACTGTCGATCCAACTTCGCAGCCAGGGCGACTTGCGCACCTTGTTTGCCGAGTGCACCGCTGCCGGCACCATCCGCGGCATCGTGCAGCTGACAGACACCGGCGATGCCCCGCGGGATCTACTGCAACTGGGCGACGACGCGTTGCTGGCGATCACCATCGAAAACCCAGGCCTGAACCCGCGCGATCCTCAGCGCTACCAAAGCCTGGTGACGCTGCAATCCAGCCGGCTGGCAGAAGCGTTCGAAGACTATTTCCGTCAATCCGAGCAGTTGCCTACCCGCCTGCTCTTGGCGACCAATGCCACGAGGGCGGCCGGGCTGATGCTGCAGAAACTGCCGGGCGACGAAGGCGATTCCGATGGATGGGTGCGCGCGGGCGCCCTGTTCGACACGCTGGGCGAGGCCGAGCTGCTGGAGGTGCCCATTGACCAGCTGCTGCATCGGCTGTTCCACGAAGAAGCCCCCCAAATACTGACCGAGCGCCCAATTCGCTTCGCTTGCTCTTGCTCTCGGGAGCGAGTGGCGAGCATGCTCCAGTCGCTGGGAGAGGAGGAAGCGACCGCTGCGCTGGCCGAAGGGGCCGCCGAAGTGCGTTGCGAGTTCTGTGGACAGAGCTACCTGTTTTCACCTGCCGAAGTTGGGGAACTCTTTACATTACCGTCTGTCGGAATAGACGCTCCGACAAGGCTCCAATGAGACTATTGGAGGGTGTTCCACGGCTCTGGGGACTTGTTAAAGAAACATAAATCGCATAGGATTGGTTCCCCCTTTGGTGGGAACTCCGTCCGTTATCGGGAGTCTGAAGCGAGCCATGAAACTGCGTTGTCTGCGACTGTCGTTTGCCGTATTGCTCGCCCTAGGCGTGGCGGCAGGCGCGCATGCGCAATCCGCACCGGTAAAGGCTCCCGTTGCCAAAAGGAACACCACCACCGCCCTGCCCGTCTGGAACAACAGCAACGGAAAAGTAGAGGCGGTACTGCTATTGGAACCTACGGGCGAGGCCTCCGCTGGTGCCCGGTGGCGGTTAGGCGGCAACACACTTAGCGCTGCATTCGGCCTGGATGCGGACGACTCGCTCGGATTGGTCTGCAATCGCCAAAGCGGCATCGTCGGAAGCATTGGCAGCCTGGCCAGCCACTGCATGCTCGCCACGCTTGGCGAAGATGACAATGGCGGAAGCCAGCGTATTTCCATCGGCGCCACGCTGAGCCGCCCCGGCGGCAAACTGGGGCTGTCGGCCGGCACCGGCCGCGACACCCTGCCTGCATGGCTATCTGCCGGCAAGGCCGCCGGCGGCCAGGTCGAGCAGAATGACTTGGCTGTTTTCGGCCAGAAAGACATCGGCAGCGAAGGCTTCTTCGTGTCGATCGGCGGCAACGTCGCCCGCGCCCGCCTGGTCCCTGCCTCCGATCTGCCGGCACTCGCTGACCGCTGGAACAGTAAAAGCATCAGCCTGGGCGGCGGCTATGGTCCCTTCAGCGCCAATATCGTCGGCCGCGTGGTCGATGTGCCCGGTCAACCGGGCAAAGTGGAAGGCCTGGGGCTGGGCCTGACCTGGCGCACGCCATGGAGCGGCCAATTGACCGTCGGTGCCGAGAACGTCGTCACCCGCGGCAAGAATCCATTCTCATTAACAAATGAGAATGCCGACGAAGGCACCGTGCCTTACGTCCGGTACGAGCAAGACCTCTAACACTCCATACGTTGCGCCAAGATTCTGACGCCCAGTGGTGGTCGTCACGTTTTTCTTATGCCTGTTGCCCGATGCCTACCACTCCCGGGCGTCACGTAACATTTCTTAATTCTTTACAGATCTTTAATTCTTTCTCAAACCCGTCTAGTATCCGGCCACCCCTTAACTTTGCAGCTTTCGACTTTTTGCTGTGCTAAGGGCAACTTTTGGGATTCACCCCCTATCGGGAGAGAGAGAGAATGAACTGCAAAACCACCAAGCTCCGTGACGCAATCTCGTTCGCGCTCGCGGTCGGCGCTGTGTCTGCCGTTGGCACAGGCCTCGCCTTTGCACAAGACACAAGCTCTGAACAAACTACAACAACCCTTAACCGCATCGAAGTAACGGGTTCACGCATCAAGCGTACCGACATTGAAGGTGCCGCGCCCATTACCACCATTACGCGGGCCGACATCGAAGCCGCCGGTGAATTGTCAGTTTCCGATTTCCTGCGCAGCAACGTCTACAACTCGTTCGGTTCGGCGCGTGAATCCTCTGGCTCAGCTACAGGTTCGCAGGCGACCATCAACCTGCGCGGCCTGGGTTCGGCTTACACGTTGGTGCTGATCGATGGCCGTCGCATGACCAATTCCGGCGCACTCGCCGGTGGCGCCGCCAACATCAATATGATCCCCACCTCGGCGGTGGAGCGTATCGAGATCCTCCGTGAAGGCGCGGGCGCCGTGTATGGCTCCGACGCTATCGGCGGCGTGGTCAACATCATCCTGCGCAAGGATTATGAAGGACTGAACGTCACCGCCAGCTATGAAACCTCGTCCAGTGCGGGTCCGGACGGCAACTCGTTGAGCGTGTCCGGTGGCATTTCGTCCGACCGCGGCAACATCACTTTCGTGCTGGATCATCAGCAGCGCGACATGATGTACAACCGTGACATCCGCGACAAGATTCCCGCCGCCTTGTGGACTGCTGGCCTAAGCACGTACAACTCCTCCGCCACGTTCCTTGGCAGCGCCGGCCTGCAGAGTGTCGCTAACTGCGATACGTTCGAGAACAGCATCCGTATCAGTCCCACCCGCTGCGCGTTTGACCATGGCGCAACGTCTGCCAACGAATCGTCGCTTCGCCGCAATGCACTATTCGTCAACGGCAATTACGACATCACCGAGAACACGCAGTTCTTCTTCCGCGCCCTGAATTCGGAAACGCGCAGCTTGGGCGTTTACGCCTCCGCTCCGGTGGACAATGGTGGTCGTGGACCTGGTTTGCTGCCAACCATCTCGGCAACCAACCCGTTCAACCCATTCGGCCAAGCGGGTACTTTGTATTATCGCTTTACGCCACTGGGCACTCGTGACTCGATTCGCCAAGACAAGCAGCGCGAGTATCTGGTCGGCCTGAATGGCACCAACTCTTGGTTCGGTGGCTCCGACTGGGAAGTCAGCGTCGGACATGGCACCAACATACAGAACAGCGTCAACTACAACTACGGCATCGGCAGCACACTGCAGGCGCTGATCGACTCCGGACAGTTCAATCCGTTCGATCCGACTCATCCGAGCGTGGCGGCCAATGCAGGTCGTATCGGCCATACGGTTTTCGTCGAATCGCAGATGCGTACGGTCACGGCCGACGGGCACATCAGCTTCGATCTGTTCGAAATGCCGGCTGGCGCGGTCGGTTTCGTTACTGGCTTCGAGTACCGCGATGATCGTTTCACTCAGATCTACGACGCCCAGAGCGCCGCACGTAACGTGTTCGGCTCTGCAGGCGCCGGTGGTGAGGGCGAGCGCGCCTACTATGCGGCTTACTTCGAGACCTTGGTTCCGATTCTAGAGAGTCTGAACTTGACCTTGGCTGGCCGTTTCGATAGCTACAACGACCTCGGCAGCAAGTTCTCGCCACGCGTGTCGCTGGAGTTCCGCCCGATCGATTCGCTGCTGTTCCGCGGCAGCTGGGGTAAGGGCTTCCGTGCACCGACCCTGGTCGACATGTACGGCGACAGCTCCAGCACCAACTTGAACAGCCCGCCGGTCAATACGTTGTCTCCGCCACATGCCGGCGGCGACGAACTGGCCTGCGCGGCGCTGACGGCCGTGCGCACTGCGACCGGAAACCCAGCGTACCAGCCTTACCCCGTCAATCCCTGCACATCGTCGGGCCAGTACACCTGGCTGGTCTCGTCCAACCCGAATCTCACCCCGGAAGAATCGACCAACTGGGGTCTCGGCGTGGTGTGGAGTCCGAGTTCGGACCTGTCGTTCGCACTGGACTACTACGACATCGAGCTTGAGAACGTGATCGGCACGGTGCCGCGTGCTTTGGCATTCCGCAATGGCGATGCTGGCGTGCCTGGCTATGGCGTCACTCGTGGCACCCCCATCATTGCACCGAACGGTGCTGCTTTGCCGGGCGTGCCCAACTTGATCCTGTTGCCGACGGACAATGGCGCACTGCAAACGTCAAGAGGCCTGGATTTCGAGGCTAACTGGCGCTTCCAGACCGACAGTTTCGGCATGTTCAGTACCAAGCTGGCCTGGTCGCATCAGTTGGAATACGACTTCACTCCGATTGCCGCATCCACCATCGAACGTGCGGGCACGGCGACATTCCCGGATGACCGTGGTCAGTTGGGGATCAATTGGACCGGTGGTGCCTACAGCTTCGGCGTGATCACCAACTACATCGGTTCCAGCACCAACGGCACCGCGGCTACGACACTGCCGTCATGGACGACCTTCGACGTGCAGGCCGGCGTGAGCCTGCCTTGGAACGCCAAGGTATCCATCGGTGCCCGCAACGTGGCCGACAAAGATCCGCCGATCAACAGCACGCTGTTCGGCTTTCCGTTCTACAGCAACCAGCTGTACAACATCTACGGCCGCATGATGTATATGCGTTACGAACAGAACTTCTGATCAGTCGTCGATAGGAGCCAGTTGCACCAGTGCTCACACGATGCCCCCTTTTGGGGGCATCGTGCTTTGTGGGCGGCTGGACATGGCATGATCTCCGGACAGGCGGAACCGGAATACACGGCATGACAACCAACGAGATTCAAGCGACGGTACATCCTCTATACGCGGTTCCGATGCTGCAATGCAGTATTGCCGACGCGAATCGCCTGAATTCAGAACTGACGGAACTCTTCCTTGATCTGGAACGCGAAGGGGACCGCCATCGCGACCCGATCAAACGCGACACTCAATACGGTATTTTCGAGAGCAACTTCTTCCTGCATCAGCGATCTGAGGCGCCGATCCGCAAGTTGTTCGAGTTCGTCCGCGCTTCGTTGCACACTTTCATACAAGGCATAAATCAGTTCACCGATCAGGAGATGTCCAACATCGTCCTGGATATGCACTCATGGTTCCACGTAACACGAAAAGGCGGATTCCAGAGCCTGCACAATCATCCCAATGCCAGCTGGTCGGCGATATATTGCGTCGATCCCGGTGATGCTTCGCAACCGGAGAGTGGCGCGGTCAGATTTCATGATCCACGAACCGGTTGCGACATGTACCGCGATCCTTCCATTGAGCGCATGCAGCCGCCCTATAGAATGGGCCCATGGCAACTCAATCACATACCTGGGCAGATGCTGGTGTTTCCTTCTTACTTGCTCCATGAAATATTCCCTTATACGGGCGAACGTCCAAGGGTCGTGGTAGCGCTCAATTCCTGGTGCCGCTGGAAACAGCCTCCTGCAAGCTAGTTCAAAGCAGCATTACTCACTGATGACACTTCCATTGGCTACCCATATGAACGACGCAGATGCATGGACCAGCCTATGGCGGACCGGCACGCTGCATTCTTGCTCGACCGGTATCGCAGGCAACTACGACGGCGCCATCGCCGATTTCTGGCGCCAGCAGTTCAATCGCATGGGCTCTGGCGACAGATTGGTCGATATAGGCACCGGTAATGGCGCCCTTCCCCTCCTTGCAAAACAGGACGCACTCCAACGCGGAGTCCACCTGGATATCCATGGGGTGGATACTGCGGCGATAGACCCGCCCAATTGGGTGGACGGTGGGCCATCCTTGTTCGCTGGAATTATTTTCCATCCTGGTATTTCCGCGGCAAATCTCCCATTCGCTGACGGAAGCGTTTCACTTTTAACTTCCCAGTACGCATTCGAGTACTGCCGACCGCGGGAGGCCACACTTACTGAGCTGTTTCGCGTTATCGGGATGCGGGGCCGTGCGGCGCTGATCATGCACAGCAACGATTCGCTGATCGCGCGAACCGCCGATCTGCAAATCGACGCCTGCTCCTTTCTGTTCCGCGATAACAGAATCTTAGAACTGGCGGCTGGAATCGTAGAGAGGATGAGTGAAGCTAGAACCCAGCTTCAGCGCATGGAACTATCCAAGAATCCGGAAGCGCAGATAGCGAGGGACTCCTTCAATGCCGCCTCTCAACAGATTGTCGATCGTATCGATCAACATCCTGACGCCGTGATTCTGCAAAAAGCCGCGCACTACGTCTTCAATGCGCTCCGGCGCGCTCAGCGCGACCCTAACGACGCATTGAAATACCTGCATTCCGCGGAAGAAGACCTCCTGAACGAACAAGCCAGATTGAAACACCTGAAGCAAGCCATCATGACCCACGACGAACTGCTTGCACTGCTGGATAGCTGCATGAACGCTGGTTATTCCCAGACAGTTCTCGCCCCTGTCGAGCAGGACCATGGAGTCCGCATGGGCTGGACGCTGGTGATATCAAATGTCTGATTCATTGCTTGCACGTAGATTCCACAGCGACGGCAACCTACCAGCCGCCGAGCAGCTCTACCTGCGCGCCCTAGCCTCGACGCCCAACGACGTTGCCCTTAGATACGACTATGCCGTTCTCCTCATGCAGTCCGGCCGATTAGAGCAAGCAGTATCGACGTTCCAGGCCGTCCTTCGCGAGAAACCCGGCGATCTGAACGCCACGTTAGCCTTAGCGACATGCCTGAGGGACGACGGCAGGATCAGGGAAGGACTGGAGGTTGCCAATGCAGCCGTTCTATTGGTTCCCCATGCGCCTCTAGCGTGGATGCTGAAAGGAAGCATGGAGGTGCAAACAGGGCACCTCCAGCTCGCTGAAGAGTCGCTCCGCAGATGCCTCTCGATGGCCAATGGATTTGGGGAAGCATGGCATTACCTGGGCGAAACATTTCATCGTCAACAGCGCTGGTCAGAAGCAATCCGGGCCTATCAAATGGCTGCGGTGGAACAGCCGGGAGAGTTGTTCAACATCGCGATGTGCGCAGAGCATGCTGGTGATCTCGTGCTGGCTCGGGATAGTTACCTCAGGATGTCACAGCTTTATCCTGGCCGTTCTGATGTGATGCTACGCTTGGCCCAGGTCGAAGCCCGCCTGTGCCTTTTTCCCGAAGAGCTCGACACTACTGACCGCCTTTCGCGTCTTCTTCAGAATCATGACCATCACGATGGTGCCATTGAAGCGTTTCCTCTAACATTTCTTCCGCTTGATACATCGCTGAAAAAAATAGCTTTGCAGAAGAGTTCGCAGCACGTCCAGATGCGCGCATCGCATCTTCGACCTATTTTTGATAGCACGACATACTCTCAGTACTCAAGCAGCCGCCTTCGCATAGGCTATATCTCTTCTGATTTCGGAGCCCATGCGGTCGGGCGCCTCGTGAGCGAAATGCTTCATCAGCACGATAGGACTCGATTCGAGGTATTTGCCTATTCCCTTCGCAAACACAACGATCCCATCGCCAGCCGCATTCGCGCAGGTTGCGAGCACTTCGAAGATTGCCACGAACTTGGAACAGTCGATATCGCCCACCTTATCCGGCAGCACAATCTCGATGTACTGATCGATCTCAATGGTCCCACCGACGGCTCCAAACCCGAAGTGCTTGCACTGAAACCCGCTCCCATTCAAATAGGATGGCTTGGATTCATTCATGCTCAAGAGGCTCCCTGGCTTGATGCCATTCTGCTGGATGAGCATGTTCAGCCGGCGAATGAGGCTTGGCCGTATAGCGACTCGGTCATCCGCTTGCCAGGCACCTTGTTTCCCGGCGCTCCGAACAGGCAAGGCCATCGCGATCGTGAGCGCTTTGGCCTACCTAAAGAAGGGGAAATGGTTTTCGCGAGCTTCAATAACACCTACAAACTCGATGGCGCTCTTCTAACGGCATGGCTCGATATCCTCAAACAGGCTTCCGATGCACGCCTCATGATCTACCTTCCAGAAGCGGCTCGCGCTGGTTTCATGCAACAGTGGGAGCGATTGGGCGGAGTTTCATCGAGGCTGATCGTCGTCGAAGCGCTGCCCGCAGAAATGCAGGCCGATCGCGCCGCCAGTTGTGACCTGATGCTGGACTCCTTCCGTTATCAAGGTGGCGCTACCACATTAGATGCAGTCGCCAGTGGGCTGCCTGTACTTACTCGGTTCGGCAATACAGTGCCGTCCCGTCTTGGGCTCAGCATCAATCGCGTGCTGGGCATGGAAGAGCTGATTGCCAGCGATACAAAGGATTACATCGATATTGCCGTCCGACTTGCCGGTGATCCAGGAGAGTTGGCAAAGATACGTTCTCGGCTATCCTCGGCTGCACATCACTGCGGCTTGTTTGATCCACGGCGAAGCGCGGCTGCAATCGAACAGGTATGCACAGATATCCTACGGCAGTCCAACGGCCGTCTTGAACGTTCAGCCATGCACTGGTCAGCCGGATGAGATCAGGTTGACACATGCAGACGTCACAGCCATCTGACCAAGAACTGCTTTCATCCGCCCGTGATGCTTTGCATGGTGGACGCCATGATCAGGCTGTCTCCGCGTACCGTGAATGCATAGAACGGGGCATGCCTGTCGCGAACGAGTTGGCGGGTCTTTACTACACCCTTGGAAACTTCGCTCAAGCGCTCGCCGTACTTGACCAAGCCTTGGCACCGGATCCGTCACGGACAGATTGGCGATTCCTCCGTGGCCTTGTCCTGCTATCGTTAGGCGATGCGTTACAGGCGTGTTCCGACTTCGATGCCGCCGTAGCGGCGATGCCGAACATGGCCCAGGCCTACTATCAGCGAGGGGTTGCTCGCCTCAGGCTGGACAGAATCAATGAGGCGTTATCGGATTTCATTGAAGCCACTCGATTGCAGCCAAGCGCAGCTGATGCTTGGGCCAATGCGGGTTCTCTTTACTTGCGCAGCGGGAACGCGAGCGCGGCGGTCGAAGCTCTGCGTATGGCGCAAAAGCTGGCGCCGAGCAGGCTAGATGTTCTTCACTCGCTCGCTAACGCTCACGACGCCTTGGGACAATTGGATTCCGCGCTCCGCCTTTATGCTGATTTGGAAGCACGGCTGCCGGTGGCTCCCGAGCTGCTGACAGACCATGCGCTTTGCCTGCTGCGCGACGGCCAAACTGAAGCGGCTTATCGCCGATATTCGGCTGCGCTGGCGATCTCCCCATCCGATCAAACCGCTTTGGCTGGCATCTACATGGCGGCCAACGAGCTCGCGCTGACGCAGAAAGTCGACCTCCTCATGGACTATGAACGATTGATCGACGTTACCGACGCCGGGTTCGCAGACAAACTGGACGTCGGCGCATTGCGTGCTGCCGTGGAAGGTCATCCCGGATTGAGCTGGGAACCACCAGGACGCTCAACGACGGGAGGCCAACAAAGCACCATGCTGGATTTGAGGGTGGGCTCCGCTTTCCATGAATTCGGAACGGTCGCAACTGCCTACGTGGAAGAGCGTATTGGCCAGCTACGCCGTACAGAGGAGTTGGCAGAGCATCCGTGGATGCTTTCCTGCCCGGATCGGTGGCGGCTACAGGCCTGGGCTACCATCCTGCATCACGGGGGCCATCAAACACCACACATTCATCCCGCTGGCTGGATGAGCGGGGTCTTCTACCTCAATGTGGGACTGCCGCAGGGTAACAACGAAGGCGCGATCGTGTTTGGTCATCCGCAGACCGAAGTCGGACTACAAGTCGCTCCGCGGAAATGGATCCACAATCCTGAAAGCGGACAATTTTTGTCATTTCCCTCTTACTTCTTTCACCACACCGTGCCTTACCACGGGTCTATACCACGCATCAGTTTGGCGTTTGACGTAATACCGACCTGAGAGATATGGGCGTTCCAAAGCACGATGTTTGTAGGCCTTTCTGCCCTAGGTTGTTCGATATGCAGGCAAAACAACAATGGCCCAGCGGCATCGCGGCAGCTTGCACACCAGACCAATATCGATGGCGCTGAGTACCGCCACCACCGAAGCCAATTGCAACTTTTTCTTTACTATTCAAACAGTTAACTATTTTCCTGCCCGATACCACTACAGACAGCTGATCGCCTGACCATCGATGATTCACCGTCGTTCTGCGGATTTGTCTGATCTGAACAACTCAATCAGCGGATTCTGTCGGTTCAATATGCCGACGTTGTGACTTAACAACACTTTAATTCTTTCTCAGTGCCGTCTATGATCGGGCTACCCCCGCTTTGCGTGGCCGTTTTTTGGCAGCCGGCCGGGCTCCTCAGTGCTTCAACCAGACTCATTTGGAGAGAGAATGAACTGTAAAACCACCAAGCTGCGCGACGCCATTGGCTTCGCTCTCGCCGTGGGCGCGACCACCCTTGCCGGTACAGGTATCGCGTTCGCACAAGAATCCACCGAAGAAGGCGCCAAGACCCTGGATGCTATCCAGGTCACCGGCTCCCGCGTAGCCCGTGTCGAAACCGAGACCGCCAGCCCGGTCGTCATCATTGACCGCGCCGCTATCCAACAGACCGGTAAGCTGACCCTGGGCGACCTGGTTCAGGAACTGCCAGCCGTCTCCGGCGCTGCCACCAATCCTCAGGTCAACAACGGCGGTGGTGATGGTTCCTCGACCGTGGAGCTGCGCGGTTTGGGTTCGGAGCGCACCTTGCTGTTGGTCAACGGCCGACGCATCGTCAACAACGACCTCAACTCCATCCCCACCACCGCCGTGGAGCGCATCGAAGTACTGATGAGCGGTGCTTCCGCCGTGTACGGTTCGGACGCAGTGGCAGGCGTGGTCAACTTCATTCTGCGCAAGGACTTCGAAGGCCTGACCGCATCGGTCGACTTCGGTATCACCCCGAGCAAGCAGGACGGCCAGCGCAGTGGCGGCTCGATCACCTTTGGCCAGGTTGGCGAAAAGGGCAACATCATCGACGGTTTGAACTACAACAAGTTCGACGGCATTTCGTCTGCCGACCGCGCGTTCTCCAAGGACGCCACCTATCTGTACAGCGGTGAAGTATTCGTGGCTGGTTCCAGCCGCAATCCCCGCGGTCGTATTTACGTGGAAGGCACCCCGCTTGAAACCCAGTACGGTTGCCCTTCCGTCACCCGTATCCCCGGCGCCGCTGGCGACACGACTGACGACTACCGCTGCTACAGCGGCGGAACTGATGCCTATAACTATCAGTCGACCAACCTGATCGTCACGCCGCAGGAGCGCACCAACGCGTTCTTCCTGGCCAACTACCAGATCAACGACAACCTGAATGCTTTCGCCGAGGTCTATCACAACAAGACCACGTCGAACTTCGCCATCGCCGCGCTGCCATTCGACACCGGCTCCGACGGTGTGGTCATCTCGGCTGACAATTACTACAACCCGTTCGACATCAACTTCGGGCCGGTAAGCGCGACCGACGATAATCTGTTCCTGACCCGTTTCACTTCGCTGGGTCAGCGCCGCTCGTACTACGACACCACGACGTCGCAAGTCGTCGCGGGCCTGGAAGGCTTCATCGGCGATAGCTGGAAGTGGGATGCCGCGTTCAACTACGGCCACTACTTCAGTGAAAACACCAGCTACGGCTATGTGTATTACGAAGGTCTGGCTGATGCCTTGGGGCCGTCATTCCTGGATACCGACGGCGTTGTGAAGTGCGGTACTCCGGGTGCGATTATCTCTGGATGCGTGCCGCTCAACATCTTCAACATCGACGATCCGCAGTCTGTTGAAACGCTGAGCCAGTACGAAGCGCGTCCGTACTACTCCACCATGCGCCAGAACCGCAGCTTCGAAGCCAATGCCAGCGGCGAGCTGTTCTCGTTGCCCGCCGGTGCCGTGCAGTTGGCGTTCGGTGCTTCGTGGCGTGAAGAGTATCAACGCAGCGAAGTGGACTACATCGCTATCGCTGACTCCGAAGGTCGCTGCTTCATCTCGCAGGAAGCTTGTAGCTCCGCCCTCAGCGGCAAGTTCGACGTGACGGAAGTCTACGGCGAGCTTTATGTGCCGATCCTCTCCGAGATGCCGTTCGCGCACCTGCTGTCCGTTTCCTTGGGTTCGCGCTACTCCGACTACAGCACCTTCGGCGACACCACCAACAGCAAGCTGCAGGTGGAATGGCGTCCGATCGAGAACCTGCTGTTCCGCGGCACCGTGGCGGAAGTCTTCCGTGCTCCGCGCATCCAGGACCTTTATGCGGGTCCGCAAGGCGATGCTCCTCAGCTGAACGATATCTGCCAAGGCTATGGCGCTGCAGGCACACCTCGCGATCACGAGAATGCTTGCGGTGCAGGCGCGGGAGCTACCAACATTCCGGCTACCGGTATCGGCCCGGCCCCGACTTCGCAGAGCAATGGCGTATGGTCCGGCTCCGTGGCGGCTGGTTTCGATCTGCAGCCGGAAGAAGGCAAGTCGTTCTCCTGGGGCGTGGTCTACGATCCTGAATTCCTGCCAGGTTTCTCGGTCAGCTTGGACTACTGGCGTTTGTATCTGAACGACACCATCACCCGTGCTGACGCTCAGACCGTCATCGATACCTGCTACGCCAACGACGATCACGCGTTCTGCGAATTCATCAATCGCCGTGCAAACGGTCAGGTGGACTTCATTCGCGAACCGATCGTCAATCTCGGCCGCCTGGACACGAAGGGCTGGGATCTGGCACTGCGCTACCGCTTGCCGGATACCGCATGGGGCAGCTGGATCGCAGGATTGGATGCGACCTATATCGCTCAATACGACAACGACGTGAATCCGGAAAGCTCGGATGATGAAATCGCCCACTTGGCGGGCAGGTACGACGCGTCCTACGGCAACTACTCGCGCATCCGCGCCCGTCTGTTCTTGAACTGGCAGAAGGGTGATTTCGGTGTCAGTTGGCGTACCCGTTATGTTGGCGGCTTCGAAATCGCCAGCGCCGACGGTGGATGCACCTTGGACACACCGGAATATTGCTACGCGGTGGCGTTCGACGACTACATGCTTCACAGCGTCAGTGCCAACTACAACTTGCCTTGGTTCAATTCCAAGATCGAGGTAGGCCTGGACAACGTGTTCGACAAGCAACCGCCGGTCATGTACCAGAACAACGTGCTCAACGCCAATACCGACGTCAGCACATTCGACACGGTCGGCCGTTACCTGTGGGCTCGTTACACGGTTAACTTCTAAGCTTGAAAGCTTTACCTGTTTGACCTTAGGCCGCGCGGCAACCCCGCGCGGCTTTTTTTGTTGAAGAGATTAGAATCAGATGCGATGAGCCTTCCCGAACTGTCCAAAATCGTCGCCCTGTACCAGGCAGACCGCTACGAAGCCGTGCTTGAGCTTTGCGCCCAAGGCTTGCTCGTTGCCCCAAACGACGAATCACTCACAACCCTTCGCGCGATGAGCCTGCAAGGTCTCGGGCGCGACGCCGAAGCCGCTCGGGTCTATCATCAGCTCGCGACGTCGCACCCTGGAAAGTCCGCGTATTGGGCGAACCTGGGCATGGCGCTTCGCCAGATCGGCGAGTTCGCGGAAGCCGAGGACGCTTACCGTCACGCGCTATCGCTACAACCCCGGCACCATGGTTATCTGATTGACTATGGCCTGCTGCTGTTGGATATGGCACGTATCGCCGATGCGCGCCATCGCTTCCTGGACGCGGTGGAGATTGACCCAGCTGCAGCCGAGTCGCGCATCTATGCCTCGCTGGCGTGTTTCGAATGTGGCGACGCGCAGCGCGCGGCCAGTCTGATCCCGCCGCCCCAAGAATGGAATGGGTTACCCGACGACTTGCGGGAAGAGCTGGCCACGGCGCTGATGCAAGTAGGTCGGACCGAAGAAGCCGAAGCGTTGCTGCTCGACGAGAGCAGGAAGCCGTCGCTTGCAGGCATCGTGCGGCTAGCCCAGATCAGCGAGCGCACCAATCGCGTGGAGCGTGCGCAAGAGTTGTTAGGTCGAGCCCGCGCAATCGCATGGGAAAATGACAGCCAGGAACGGATCGACATCCTTCACCTGGAGTCCTCACTGAGTCTGCGCGCCAAAAACTACGAGCTGGCAGGACGGGTTGCGGAAGCCATTCTCTCGCTGCGTCCACCGATCCAGGCCGAGGCCACCGCTCATTTCACCCTCGCCACAATCGCCGATAAACAAAAGAATCCCGCCCTGGCGATGGAGCATCTCGAAAGAGCCCACGCCATCCAGTTCAAACTTGCCGCGGACGTAGCGCCAGAGATCGCTTATTCCAGCGGTGAACCGCTACAGGTTTCCAGCAAGTGGTTGAAGCCGAATGAGTGCGGTTTTCGACATGACCCCGATGCGCCTTCGGAAAAGGATTCGCCGGTGTTCATCCTTGGCTTTCCACGCTCCGGCACCACCATGCTGGAACAAATGCTGGACGCCCATCCTGGTTACGCGTCGATGGACGAGCGCGCTACGTTGCAGCGCTGCATCGAACGCCTGGAAACGCAGGAGAAGGAATATCCCCACGACCTGCATACGCTGGACAAGTCGACAGCAGACGATCTACGGCAGGTCTATTGGACGGAAGTGTCCAAGGTGATCACGCTGACGCCGGGGCAGCAATTGGTCGACAAGAACCCGCTCAATATGCTGCGCTTGCCGATGATCGTGCGGCTTTTCCCCCATGCGAAGATCATCCTGGCCTTGCGCCATCCATGCGATGTGCTGTTGAGCTGCTATATGCAGAACTTCCGCTCGCCTGCCTTCATGGTTCTATGCTCCACCCTGGAGCGGCTGGCGAAAAGCTACGTCAACGCGATGCGTTTCTGGATTCATCACCAAGCTTTGCTGACACCGGATATGTTGATTCTTCGCTATGAAGAGACCGTCAGCGATTTCCCCGCGCAGGTGGACCGCATCAGCGAATTCCTGGGCATCGACGACAGCGACTTTCTGGCCCAGTTCAACGCACACGCCGCACGCAAGGGTTATATCAGTACGCCCAGTTACTCGCAGGTAGTGGAACCCGTGAACAATCGCGCTGTTGGTCGCTGGCGGCCGTACGCCGAATGGCTGCGTCCTGCCCTACCCATCCTGCAGCCCGTGGCCGATCACTGGGGCTATGATCTGACAGTAGGATAAGCCTCATGAAAGCCTTGGCCGACTATATCCGCGTTTATGACGATGCCCTGCCGGCCGCGTTTTGCCAGCAGTTGATCGATGCCTTCGAAGCCTCCGCGCAGTTCCAGCAGCCCAACGGCAAAGGCATCCGCCCCGCGCTCGACGATAGCAGTTGGACCGAGCTCAACATCAGCCGGCTCGCCGATCCGGCTTTCCTTGGTTACTTCATGGCGCAGATCGAGTCTTATCTGGCACGTTATAACGCCGATCTCTCGCTGACCTTGGAGATTCCCCTGCGGCCCAGGATCGATCGCGTCACGTTGAAAAAGTACAAAGCCAACGGTACCGATCGGTTTCAGCCGCACTTCGATTCGGTGGACGAAGTAGCCGGCCGGTATATGGTTTTCCTGTGGTACCTCAACGATGTCGAAACCGGAGGCACCACCCGCTTCATGGACCTGGACGTGGAAGTCGTGCCCAAAGCGGGACGATTGCTGATGTTTCCGCCGTACTGGATGTTTCAGCACGTGGGAAATCCACCGGTCTCCAACGACAAGTACATCCTGTCGACTTACTTGTTGTTTGACCGCCCTGGTGGCGCTGAACATACGCACGAATAGCCGAAGTGTATCCGCGGCGCGGAACCGTCGTCCTGGCGCAGGCCGGGACGACGATCGTGGTTTGGCACAAAAAGAAACGTTAGCGGATCCCCACCTGCTTGTTGAAAGCACCAATGGTTTCCACCAGCTGCCTGAGCGCCAGCGTTTCCGGTTCACGCAAATCTGGATGCCAGCTATCCAGGATCATCACGACGCGTAGTCGGTCGCTGTGGTTCCAGGCCTGGTGCGAATAAGAGTCATCAAAGGTCACGCAACGGCCGACCTCCCACGAGTGCTCCACGCCACCAACTTCCAACGCGCAGTTTTCCGGCACGATCAGCGGTAGATGCGTTACTACGCGGCTGTTGGTGACACCGTGATGTGGCTTGATCAACGTCCCGGGCGACAGAAACGAGAACAGCACTTCCGGTGCATGCTCTTCTATGCGGGTCAGCGGCACATGCTCCAATGCTTTCGCGGTGACCGGACAGGCGGCCAGATGGTCGTCGAAAGCTTCACCGTGCCGGTAGAAGAAGTAAGCATCCCAGGCTGCTTCGCCGCCTTTGCTATCCAGGTAATCGCTCTTGCGCGCTCCGTTGTCGAATATCAGGAAAGGTTGCAGACCTTGCCTGGCTCCGATCACCGCCTGCAGTTCAGCCAGGATTTGCGGCGTGGCACTTTCCAGCGCGGCATACCAGGGAAACAGCTCGCGGGCAAAATACGGCCTGGGTTCCAGATCGGGCACATACAGGAACGTCGGCCGTTGCCGAGGATCCGGGCTACCGCCCTTGACCAGGCCCAGGTAAATCTCCAGCGCAGCAATGACCCGGACCAGTTCGCTACGGCCGTACGTTTCCAACAATGGTTCGATTGACGACAGGAACAAGTCACGCCGGCCCTCGTCGATCAGCACCATCGCTCTCTTGACCCGGGCACGCAACTCCGGTGCGGTGGTCTGATCGTTCAACCAGCGGCCTTTCGATTGCGCGGTCGTCACTGCGCGGAACGCCTGGATGAGTGCGGCATCGTGGTTATCCAACGCAAGCAGGTTTTCCGCATATTGCAGCCGCGCCAGGAAAGCATCCGGGCGCATCTGCAGCCCTTTCTCGAAGGCCTCGACGGCGCCGCGTGGATTATCCAGCCTGGCCTCGCACGCCCCGAGCCTTAACCAGGCCTCTTCATTTCCGGTATTCGCTGCTACCAGGACACGTAGCGATTCCACCGCCCGTGCATGGTCATCCAATGCCATCAGGCTCAGCGCGCGCAGGAGTTGGAGTTCCTCGTCGGACGGGTAAATCCCCAATCCGCGTTCACTGGCGGCTAGCGCCTCCGCTGCACTGCCCGATTCCAAATGACGACGCGACTGCGCGATATGGGACGCTGCACTCGTCATGGAATCAGTTCTCCCGAACCAGCTAATCGATGATGATTCGAATGATAAGGGAGAACGGGATTCGATCTTCAATCCAAAGCCTCACCCCAGCTGGCTTCATTCCAGCCTGATTTCCGCACTACCCGAAAACGTCTGCAGGTTGATGTCGCCCGATCCGTCGCCATAGCGGGTGGAGAAACTGGAACCAGGCCCCTGACGCTTTTCCACCGTCACGCCAGTGGCTTTCAGGCTGCCACTGAAACTCTCACCGCGTGCTTGGGCGGACACGTCTTTGGGTAGGCGCAGCAACAAGTCGCCGCTAACGGATTCCACTCGGATCTCGCCTTTGGGCGCCAGGGCAGTTTGCATCCTCACGTCGCCGCTGACGGTGTTCGCATCCAACTTGCGGATACGTTCGCCGTTGACCGCGATATCGATATTGCCGGAAACGGTTTCGGTGTCGATGTCGCCATTCAAGCGGCCGCGCAGTCCTATATCCCCGCTGACGGACTGCACGTCGACATCCGCACTGTTGAGCGTGAGCGTGAGATCGCCGCTGACGGAATCAATGCTGGCCTTCGCGGGTGCGGCCGCCGCCACCACATCGCCGCTGACGGTGTTGATCGACAACACTGATGACGCGACGCCAGTGACATGGACGTTGGCGGAAACGGATTCGATTTCCAGGTCGGCGCGGCGCGGCACGTTCAGTAGCAACTCGGTGGGGCCCGACTTGTCGCGGTTGCCCCAGCCGCCCTGTGGATAGCGCACTTCCACAACCAGATGCTGGCGGTCGCCTTCGACAACGAATTTTTCCACGCCCTCGCCCAGCGTGCCGGATATTTTCACTTCATCCCGGTCCCAGGCACGCACCTCGATGCGGCCTTTCACATTGTCGATATCGATGCGGCCCCGCGCATCCAATGGGCGGGTTTCGTCGATAGGCGTCTGGGCGAAAGCGGCCGTCGCCAGCAACAGCAACGGGAGACTCGATGAGCGGGTGATGATGCGGGACATGGGAACTCCTCAAGTCATGGCGGCGCGCTGGCTCAATGCCAGGCGTCTTGCGTAGGTACGGCGCAGCTGATCCAACAGGAAGCGTGCGTTGGGATCGGTATCGATGGCAGTGCGTATCTGAGCCGCGCTGCGGTCCAGCGCGTCCAACGCCGGCGCCAGTTCGGGAGGCGCTTCCGTACCGCCGAACTGGGCCAGCGCGCCCTGGTATTCGCGGGTAAGCGCCATGGCCTCACGCTGGAACAACGACTCTTCGATTTCCGGCGGCGCCTGTTTCTGCCAAACCAACCCGACCGCGAGCAGCACCGAGGCCGCGACGGCCCATGGCGCCAATCGGCGCGACCGGGAGGGTTCCGACACTTGCGGCGCCATCGCGATACGGTCGGCAATGCCAGGCCACAAATCGCGTTGCGGCGGAGTGTCCTGGCGCAGCCCCCGCAACCGCCAGCGCAGGGAATCGTCTTGGTTCGTCATGCTTCTACTCCTAACCGGCCGCGCAACAGATGACGGGCTCGGTGTAACTGGGCTTTCGAACTACCGACCGCCATGCCCAACTCGGCGGCGATCTCTTCATGCTTCCAACCTTCCACGTCGTAAAGCACCAGCACGGCACGGGCGCGCGGCGGCAGCGTGGCGACCGCACGCTCCAGATCCATGGAAAGCGCCGTTCCCTGGCCAGCCGAATCCAGCAGGCCCAGATCCTCCAGGGCATCTTCATCGTCGTCGAAGCGTGGCTGCGCACGGCGGCTGCGAAGCTCCATCAACGCCGTGTTGACGGCCAGTCGATGCAGCCAGGTGGAGAAGGCACTCTCGAACCGGAACTTGGGCAGCGCCTGCCAGGCGCGCACGAAGGCTTCCTGGGTCAGGTCCTCGGCACGCACGCCTTGGCCACCGACCAACCGCATGATTACGCCGTGCACGCGGCCGGCATAGCGGCGGTACAGGGTTTCGAAGGCCTGCATGTCACCGCCCGCCGCTGAACGCACCAGCACGGCATCGGTTTCGGCGGCCACCTCGTCGGTGGTCGTAGCGGTCATGAAGTCGCTCACGGCTGAGTTCAGCATAACGACTTGGATGCAGTCCAGCGCCCGGGGGTTTAAGGCGCCGGGGACGCCAGCGACGGAATCAGGAAGACGCGCCTGTCGTCAGGCGCGCTGCCGCGTTCTTTTACTGAGCAGCCCTCAGCCAGCCAGCAAGGCCGCGATACGCTGCTGCTCTTCCTTCAGCGCTTGCGGCGTACGTTCGCCGAACTCGCCGAGAAATTCCCCGATGCTGGCGAATTCCGCCCGCCAGCCTGCTGGATCGAAATCAAAGAGCTTGGTCCGGGCCTCTTCGGACAATGTCACCCCGTCCAGATTGAGACTGTCTCGGCCGGGCAGATAGCCGATGGGGGTTTCGGTGGCTTCGGCCTGACCCGTCACGCGACCTACCATCCACTCCAGCACGCGCAGGTTGTCGCCAAAGCCGGGCCACAGGAACTTGCCGTCCTCGCCTTTGCGGAACCAATTGACGTGGAAGATCTTCGGCAGCTTCGCGCCGGGCTGATCGAACGACAGCCAATGCCCGAAATAGTCGGCGAAGTTGTAGCCGCAGAACGGCTTCATCGCCATCGGGTCGCGACGCATCACCCCGACCGCGCCGGCCGCCGCCGCCGTGGTTTCCGAGCCCATGGCTGCACCGACCAACACGCCATGCGTCCAGTCGCGCGCCTCGAACACCAGCGGCACCAGCGACGCGCGACGACCGCCGAAAACGATGGCGGAAATCGGCACGCCCTGCGCATCCTCGGCACGCGCCGAATAGCTCGGGCATTGCTTGGCCGACACGGTGAAGCGGGAATTGGGATGCGCGGCCGGACCTTGGGAGGGATCGTATGGACGGCCCTGCCAATCGGTAACAGGGGTCCGTGAGTCCAGACCTTCCCACCACGGCTGCTGATCGTCGGTCAGCGCGACATTGGTAAAGATCGCATCCTGCGCCAGCGTTGCCAGCGCATTGGGATTGGAAGCCTGGGAAGTGCCCGGCGCCACGCCGAAGAAACCGGCTTCCGGATTGATGGCGTATAGCCGGCCATCGCTGCCGGGTCGCATCCAACAGATGTCGTCGCCAATGGTCCAGATTTTCCAGCCATCCCGGCGATAGCCTTCCGGTGGGATCAGCATGGCGAGGTTGGTCTTGCCGCACGCAGAAGGGAACGCCGCGGCGATGTAATGCGTGTCGCCTTGCGGGTTCTCGATGCCCAGGATCAACATGTGCTCGGCCAACCAGCCTTCGC
Source organism: Pseudoxanthomonas sp. CCNWLY206-1 (assembly GCF_039710385.1). Classification (NCBI taxonomy): domain Bacteria; kingdom Pseudomonadati; phylum Pseudomonadota; class Gammaproteobacteria; order Lysobacterales; family Lysobacteraceae; genus Pseudoxanthomonas; species Pseudoxanthomonas sp. CCNWLY206-1. The sequence continues at coordinate 476,956 of NZ_JBDKXI010000002.1, forward strand.
GGCGCGCCTGATACGACGCGATGCGAAGCGCATGGCACTTCTTGCCCAGTAGCGCATTGCCGCCATAGCCAGAGCCGTAGCTCTTGATCGTCAGCTCTTCCGGGAAATGCATGATGAAACGGCGGTCTGGATCGAGCTCCCCGATGGAATGCAGCCCTTTGACGAACGTGCCGCCCGACCGACCTTCCCGCTCGATGCGTGCAAGTGCCGCGCTCCCCATGCGCGTCATGATGCGCATGTTGGCGACAACGTAGGGCGAGTCGGTGATTTCCACGCCGCACCGCGCGAGTGGCGAACCGATCGGCCCCATGCAGTAAGGCACTACGTAGAGCGTTCGGCCACGCATGCAGCCGGCGAACAACGCATCCATCTTCGCGTGCGCGTCGGCCGGTGCCATCCAGTGATTGTTGGGGCCTGCGTCTTCCTCCTGCGGCGTGCAGACGAAGGTCAGGTGCTCGACTCGGGCAACGTCATTCGGGCTGGACCGATGCAGCCAGCTATTGGGATTGGTCTGCGGATTGAGCGGCAGCAAGGTGCCATCTAATTGCATCAGCGCCAGCAAGGCGGCGGATTCGGCATCGCTGCCGTCGCACCAGTGAACATGATCGGGCTGAGTGAGGGCGGCGACTTCGGCGACCCAGGCATTGAGTGTCTCCAATTCGCTGCCGGGGGAATCCTTCGTCCTGAAATGGTCGACCGCTGCGTTCATGCCTTGTCCTCGGTAAGTCAGACCAAAATGATACCAATGTCCTGGGTCAACATGCGAGAACAATCATGAATAGCCGGCTCGCTGGGGTTCAGGGGCGGGCGGTCACTCCTGATGGGGTCGCCCAGGGGGCAGCGCCCGCTGCGGGCTGATGGTTGTCGTAGCGTGCTCTTTGCGCACGAGCCGTCGCCCCAATCGCACGCGCAGCCGTGTTGCTCGCGGCTTGGTATGCCTCAGGCGCGTGGGCCGACGAACGCAACTACGGTTTGCTTCGATGGGAAGGCGAAGCGCTTCCGCTTTGTCTCCCGCCTCCCGTCCCCGCGTCCTGTCCCCGCTTCAGGCTGTCGGCTCGCTAGTCTTGAGAGCGTCGATAGGGGTGGAACAGCTGCAATAGCCAGGGTTTCTGGGCCAGCACCAAGCTGACGCCCACCCGTTCCTGCGCCGACAAAGTCGCATCGCGCGCCAGCAATGCGTCGAATTCGCGCGCTACTTCCTCCAACCGCTGTCGGAGCTGCCTGACGCCATCGATGCTCAGGCTGCCGCTAAGTAGCAACAACGCGTCCTGCTCTCCGTCAAAAGGATCAGCGAAGTAGTCACCCAGCAACGTATGCCGGAAATAGCGTTCCATCGGGCCATCCGCACGCCAACGGAAATTGCGGGCCGTCAACGCACGCCCGCGATTACCTGGCATCAGTTCAATGACGCCCAGCCGATCCAGCTTTACCAGCAGTCCAGTCCACTGCGCCTGGGTGAACCCGAAATGCGCCAGTACGTCGTCCTGGCGCCAGCGATTGAGGGTCAGGAACAGCGCCAATAACAGCGCGGGCTCGCTGACCAGCGCTTGCTCCTGAGCTTCGCTGAGACGCGCCATGGCGGTGCGTCCGCGCGCCGCCTCGGCACTCAGCTCGGCCAGCCCGACATCCAACACATCGCAGATCTGTTCCAGCCGGTGCAGGCTCATCGCCCGCCGCGAGAACATCCGCTTCACCGCCGCCTCGCTCAGCTTCACCCGCGCCGCCAGATCGCGGTACGTCATTCCCTGAGCGCGCAGACAGCGCTTCAGTGCGTCAATCAGGTCGAAAGAGACGGCCATGAGTAGCGAATTCCTATACCTTTCGTTCCGCGGGAGCTTACCTTGTCGATGATGCTTGAGCATCGACTCGGCGCGTGCCCACTCTCCGGCATCAATGGAGACACCCTTATGGCAAGCCCGAACTCCCTGCTTCTGGCCGCACTTACCTGGACCACGGCAGGTCTCGCCTTTCCGGCGGCAGCCGCGCCTCAGTCCGACGGCGCCAGCAGGCAGTCGCAAGCCAGCTTGGCTACCTCGATCGAAGTACCCATCGCCGTCACGCATGCGCTTTCGCATGGCGCCGCAGCTGTGGTCTCGGGTGTCGCGGGGGTGGGCGGAAGCGTGGCCGTCACTGTCTCCATGACGGCAGTAGGCGCCTCGTTCGTGGTCTATCTCTCGGCGGAAGCAATTCGCCGATTGGGAATAGTGGCAGGCACGGCGATCAGCGTTACCGTAGTGGCCACAGGATGGATACTGAGCGCCGCCGGTGAAGCGTTGTGCTTCATCGGCAACGACGCCGTGCGCCCACACATCCATAGCCATCGTTACGGCGGGTGAACACGATGAAGCGCGCACTCGCCGTGCTGGCAATGCTGTCATCGCTGCTGCCATGGGGCAAAGTACACGCGGGCAGCACCTGCGATGAACAACAGGTCGCTCCACACAAAGTCGCCGCCGCTGCGCAGACCGCACTTCTCGCGGCAGCTGCGTTGGATAAAGCCGACGCGCCGGTAGCGTTGATCGCCCGCGTCGGTACCGACTTGTCCAAGCAAGGCTTGGTCTATAGCCACGCCGGATTCGCCGTACGCGATCACGCGCATGGTCGCTGGACCGTTGTGCATCTGTTGAACGAGTGCGGCAGCGATCGCTCCAGCCTTTACGCGCAAGGACTGGTGAATTTCTTTTCCGACGATCTGGTCAACCAGGATCTGCGTATCGTCTGGTTCAAGCCCGATGTCGCGAACCGGCTGGCCGAACGGATCAGGCAAATGCCGCGTCACAGCCTGCATCACCCGCGCTATAACCTGATCGCACGCCCCGGTAGCCGCGACTACCAGAACTCCACCGCGTGGATCGTTGAGATGATGGCGACTGCACTGGCGGGCCATGATTTCTACGACCGCGCTACCGCCTATGCGTTTACCCGCAGCGACGGCTTCGCGCCGGACACGATCCACATCCCGTATTCCAAGCGCGTGCTCGGCGGACTCTTTTCAGCGAATACCGTATTCACTGATCACTCGGTGGCGACACGATTGTCAGGCGCTTATCCGGTGATCACCGTGCGCTCGATTTTCCGGTATCTGGATCAAGCCGGATACGTCGAACGTCAGCAGGAATGGCGTGATGGCCGCCTGCAGGCACAACCAGGCCCTGCGTAGATAATGTCCATCAACGCGGCGGTATCCGCACGGCATTCGTTCTTTTGTAGAGCCGAGCTTGCTCGGCTGCTTCTGGCACGCAGGCGAAGAGCAGCGGAGCAAGCTCCGCTCTAGGATGAACCTAGGTCGGAATCAACGTCGAGATGACGTGTTCCAGATACGCCTCGAACTCGTCGTGCGACATCCGTGGCTGTTGCAGCTGTAGAGATAGCTGCAGGAAACCGACGTAAGCGGCATAGGTCAGGCGAGCGCGGTGATGCGCATCGGTGCGGCCCAGCCCCGCTTGTCGAAACGACGCCACCAGATACTCGAGTCGTCGTTGCGATACGCGATTGATCACCGGCTGCACCGCGGGATGATCCAGCGCTTTCAGCAGCTCGCTGTAGATGATGTGCGGCTTGACTTCATGACCGACCAATTGAAATAGCGCACGCAGGCGTTCGCGCGGATCCGGCACTTTCTCCAGATTGCCGAACACGCTTTCCTGCTCGACCACTTCCCAGCGTTCCAGCGCCGCTTGCAGCAACGCATCACGGGAAGGGAAATGCCAGTAGAAGCTGCCCTTGGTGACGCCCAAGCGGCGGGCCAACGGCTCCACCGCGACCGCCGAAACGCCCTGCTCGGCAATCAGGTCCAAAGCGGCTTGAGCCCAGTCTTCGGCGCTCAAACGGGAGCTGCGGGCAGGTGGGGCGCTAGCGGATTCAGAGGCGGGTGTTGTCATATTCGGCATTTAACCATACGCCGAGGTTTGTTGCGGTACGTTTGCTGCGATGCAGCACAAATTTAATAAAAATCATGGACTTGTGCAGCGACGGAGGTGAAAACCGATTGACTGCTCTAAATTTCAGAGCCCATACTAGACCGTATGGTTACGCCTCGATCCACTACTACTTCCTCGTCGACCGAGCCACTTTCCGGATCGGGCGAAGCGGCGACGTTGCGCCTGACCGCTGCCGGCGGAATATCGCTGGCAGCGACCGCCTTCCCTTCAACGGTCGCTGCCCTTCAGACCGATCCCGCCCTGGTCTATGCGCATGGCTTTGGCCAGACCCGCGGCGCCTGGTCGCGCACCGCCCAACAACTGGCGGCCCATGGCTACGCCGGCCTGGCCTATGACGCCCGCGGGCATGGCGGATCGGAGCGCAACGCCGCCAATTTGCCCTATGCGGGCGAACAGTTCGCCGATGACCTGATCATCGTCGCCGGCGAACGAGCGCAGCCTCCCGTGCTGGTTGGCGCGTCGATGGGCGGATTGTTCGGATTGATCGCCGAAGCACGTTGGCCGGGGCTGTTCAGCGCCATGGTGTTGGTGGACATCACCCCGCGCTGGGAACAGGCCGGCATGCAACGCGTCCTCGGTTTCATGACCGCGTTTCCCGATGGTTTCGAATCGCTACACCATGCCAGCGAGGTGATCGCCGCCTACCTGCCGCACCGTCGCTCCCGCAAATCACCGGAAGAGTTGCGCGAACTGTTGCGCGAAGGCGAAGACGGCCGCTGGCGTTGGCATTGGGATCCGCGCCTGGTCGACGAACTCGCACGCGACAGCGCACAGCATCAGGACGCTATCGCCGAAGCGGCACGCGCCATCCGATGCCCCATACTGCTGATCAGTGGCGGCCGCAGCGACCTGGTGTCGGAAAAAACCGTCGAAGAATTCAGATTGCTGGCGCCGCACGCGCGCCACGTGCACTTGCCGCAGGCCACGCACATGGTGGCTGGCGACGACAACGACGCTTTCAGTGCCGCTGTATTGGAATACCTGGCTGATCTGCGTACGGCCAGCACCACAAACGAATCCGACGTCGCCGAAGACGTTACCGAATCCGTCACCGGAGCAAGCCCATGAGTTCGCTTTTCAGCATCGTCGCCCCGTTCCTCGCCTTCCTGCTGGCGGGCGCTTTCGCCGCTTACCACCGCTTGCGCTTGGCGTACTGGGCTGCGATCACCGCCACCTTGTTGGTCGCCTGTTGGCTGCTGGGTGCCAACCCGACGTCGACGGTTATCGCGGCGATCATTGTGGCCGCCATTGCGGTACCGCTGCTGATCCCCGCCATTCGCAAGCCGCTGATCACTGCACCGCTGCTGGGCTTCTATCGGAAGATCCTGCCGCCGTTGTCGCAGACCGAACGCATTGCACTGGAGTCGGGCTCGGTCGGCTTCGAAGGCGAACTGTTTTCCGGCGATCCGGATTGGAACCAGTTGCTCTCGCAGCCCAAGCCGGTACTGACGGCCGAAGAGCAGGCATTCCTGGATGGCCCGGTGGAAGAGCTGTGCCGGATGACCAACGACTGGGAAATCACCCATGTCCATGCGGATCTGCCGCCGGAAATGTGGGACTTCATCAAGAAGAACAAGTTCTTCGGAATGATCATCCCGAAGTCCTATGGCGGCCTGGGTTTCTCGGCGCTGGCCCACCACAAGGTCATCCAGAAGTTGGCGTCGGTTTCCAGTGTGGTGAGCTCCACCGTCGGGGTACCCAATTCGCTGGGCCCAGGCGAGTTGCTGATGCACTACGGCACCGAGCCGCAGAAAGACTATTACCTGCCGCGTCTGGCCGATGGCCGTGAAGTGCCCTGCTTCGGGTTGACTGGGCCGTTCGCCGGCTCCGATGCAACTTCAATCCCCGACTACGGCATTGTGTGCGCCGGCGACTGGAATGGCGCCAAGGTGGTCGGCATCAAGCTGACCTTCGACAAGCGCTACATCACGCTGGCGCCGGTCGCCAGCATCATCGGCCTGGCCTTCCGCATGTACGACCCGGATGGTCTGTTGGGCGACAAGCGCGACCTGGGCATCACGCTGGCGCTGATGCCGCGCGAAACGCCGGGGGTCGAAGTCGGACGTCGCCATTTCCCGCTGAACTCTCCCTTCCAGAACGGCCCGGTACGCGGACAGGAAGTATTCCTGCCGCTGTCGCAGATCATCGGTGAAGAAAAGGGCATCGGCGAAGGCTGGCGCATGCTCAGCGAATGCTTGTCCATTGGCCGCTCCATCACCCTGCCGTCCACCGCCAGCGGCGGCGCCAAGATGGGCGCGGTGGTGACCGGTGCCTATGCGCGTATCCGTAAGCAGTTCGGTTTGTCGGTCGGCCGCTTCGAAGGCGTAGAAGAAGCGCTGGCGCGCATCGCCGGCAAGGCCTATGCGATCAGCGCACTGTCGCAGGCCACGGCCGCGGCGGTGGATCGTGGCGAAAAGCCCGCGGTGCCTTCGGCCATAGCCAAGTACCACTGCACGTCGATGAGCCGCGAAGTGGTGAAGGACGTGATGGACGTAGTGGGCGGCAAAGGCATCATCCTGGGGCCGCGCAACTTCGTCGGCCGCGCTTGGCAGGCATCGCCGATCGCCATCACGGTGGAAGGTGCCAACATCATGACCCGCAGCCTGCTGATCTTCGGACAAGGCGCCATCCTGTGCCATCCGTGGGTACTGAAGGAAATGAAGGCGGCGCAGAATCCCGATGTCGCTGCCGGCATCGACGAGTTCGACCGCAACCTGTTCGGCCACATCGGCTACGCGATCTCGAACGCGGTACGGTCGTTCTGGTTCGGCCTGACCGCCGCTCGCTTCGGCAGCGCGCCCGGCGACGAGTACACCCGCCGTTTCTTCCGCAAGCTCGATCGCTACTCCGCCAATCTGGCATTGATGGCCGACATATCGATGCTGACGCTGGGCGGCAAGCTGAAATTCAAGGAATCGCTGTCCGGCCGGCTGGGCGACGTGCTGAGCCATCTGTACATGACCAGCGCCATGTTGAAACGCTATCAGGACGAGGGCGCGCCGGTCGCTGATCGCACTCTGCTGGCATGGGCCTTCCACAACAGCGTGCACGAGATGGAACTGGCGCTGTCGGGGGCATTGCGCAACTTCCCCATTCGTCCGGTCGGCTGGCTGATGTGGGCGTTGATCTTCCCGTGGGGCCGCCGCGCGGAAGCGCCCGGCGACCGTCTGAGCCATCGCGCCGCCGCGCTGCTGATGACGCCGAATGAAGCACGCGATCGTCTGGCGCAGGGCGTGTTCACCACTCCGTGCGAGAACAACCCGGCCGGCCGTATCGACAGCTATCTGGCCAAAGCCGTGTTGGCTGAGCCGGTGGAGCGCAAGTTCCTGAAAGCATTGAAGACCAAGGGCATCGAAGCGCTGGATTTCACTTCTCAGCTGGAAGAGGCCGTGCGCGAGGGCTGGATCACCGCCGACGAGCGCAAGCAGTTGGAAGAGTTGCGGGTGATGACGCTGGACACCATCACCGTGGATGACTTCGATCCGCATGAACTGCGTGCGGCCAGCTACTACGACCTACACAAGCCGCACGATAAGTCGCGCGCCGCGGCGTGATGTAGCCCCTCCCCTTGCGCAGCAGGGGGAGGTTGGTAGGGGGTAAGACGGAGCTCGCGAGCATTCGGCGGAGAGTTGTGTCGAGTGTGGATTTTTTTCCCTCCATCCATCGTTGTGCAGAGGTTGGATAAAACGAGACTCCGAATGAGCGCCGATGTTCTAGATATCTATCGCAAACTCAGCCGCAAGCCGTTCGGACATTGGCTGTTTTCCAAACTGATCTGCTTCAAGGCACCCTACTTCGGCAGCATCGGCCCGCGTGTCCTGTTGCTGGAGCCCAATCGCGGCGAGGCTCGCATTGCCCATCGCCGCAAAGTCACGAACCATCTGGGCACCGTGCATGCCATCGCGCTGTGCAATCTGGCGGAGTACATCGGCGGGTTGACCACCGACGTCAGTATTCCTAAATCGATGCGCTGGATTCCGAAAGGGATGACAGTCGAGTATTTGAAGAAGGCCGTGGGAACGATGCATGCCGTCGCCGTACCGGCTTTCACGCCGCACGAATCCACCGAAGGCTACGAGCTGCCGATGGAGATATCGATAACCAATCCGCAAGGCGATGCAGTGTTTCGAGCCCGCATCTCCATGTGGGTATCGCCAAAGCCAGCCCGGGCATCCCACTAGCCGACCGCAGGAGAATGGCCATGTCCCGTGACCTGATGATCCAACTCGCCGGTCTGCACAGCTTCGCCTTCGCTTTGTTCCATATGAGTTTCTGGAAACTGTTTCGCTGGGATCGCGAATTGGCGAAAGTCGGGCTGATCACTGGCGCCGTCACCCAGATACTGAATTTGCGCTTGATCTATGTATTCCTGGGGATAGGAACGCTTTGCTTCCTGTTCACCCGCGAGCTGCATACAACACCGCTGGGACAGGCGCTGTTGGTGTTCATGTCATTGTTCTGGGTGGGGCGGACTATCGAACAGTTGGTGTTTCTGCGCATCAACCGGCCGATGGTGCATGTGTTGACCGTATTGTTTGTCCTAGGCGCGGCGCTCTTCGCGCTGCCCTTGCTCCCCCTGTAGGAGCGGCGTGAGTCGCGAAGGGTGTTACCAGGTAAAGCCTCATCGCGACTCACGTCGCTCCTACAAATGCCAGGACGGCGGCTATCGCCGCAATCGCTGGAACGCCCTGCACAAAGAAAATCCGCTTGTTGACGCTGTAAGCGCCATAGAGCCCGGCCACGACCACGCAACCCAGGAAGAACAGCACAAAATTCCACTGTGCCGTGCACATGCCCCATATCAGGCCCGCGGCAAGAAAGCCGTTGTAGAGTCCTTGGTTAGCTGCCAATACCCGAGTCACTTCCGCCTTGTCCGGCGTATTGCGGAATGTTTTCAGCCCCAGCGGCCGGGTCCACAGGAACATTTCCAGCACCAGGAAATACAGGTGCAGCAACGCCACCAGCCCTACCAGTATCTGTGCAAGCCATATCATCGAACTTCCCCTGCCGCCGGTATGGCGACAGCATAGCGGTAAGAGGAAGTCAGTGGCCGTTGCGGGGGTTATTTTGCCGCGCGCGCATGCCAGGCTTTCAATACTTCAGCTTCGCGCTCGGCGGGAATCCCTGCCTTCGGCTTGGCGCGGCGTTCTTCCGGCAACGATAGCCACCACTGCAAGGTATCGCGCACGGTGGTTTCCAACGGTCGATAGGTCAATCCCGCCGCCTGCGCACGCGCGGTGCTGCGCCGGCCGAAGCCCGCGTACTCGCCGCGTGCGGGAATCCACGCCGGCATGTCCTGCCAGGCGCTGACTTTATGTTCTTCAAGAAAATCCGCCGGCACCCAGGTGACGGTGGACATGGCTTCCGGCGGCTGCTCGCACGGCGCGCGTACGCACTGGATGCTGTTCGCACTCGTTGCGGCCGCCTGGCTCGCAGTCAACACAGCGCCCATCGTCAGCTTGTCCGCTGGAGCATCCGCATTGAACACATCGAAGTTGCGGGTTTCGATGAGGTGGACGATGAACGCCGCCAGATCACGCACATCGATCACCTGCGTGGGATCTTCGGACGAACCTGGTGCGAGGATTTCACCACCACGCGCGGCGCGTGCAGGCCAGTAAGTGAACCGATCGGTCGTATCGCCAGGACCTACGATCAGGCCCGGGCGGACGACGGTAGTGCGGCCAGGTAGTGCTTTTTCAGCGGCCTGTTCGCATAGGGCTTTCAACGGGCCATAGGTCTCGCCAGTGATTTCCGTCACCGTCGGATCCGGCAGGGTGCCTACCGCAGCGGTTTCATCAGCGCCAGGCGTGCTGTTGTCGGCGTAGACCGAGATAGAGGAAATGATGACGTACTGCCCCACGCGTGGCGCCAGCAGTTCCGCAGAGCGCTTCACGTCGCCGGGCAGATAAGCGGACGTATCCAACACCGCGTCCCAACGCCGTTTGCCTTCCAGTGCGGACAGGTCGGTTTTACGATCGCCATGAAGTTGTTCGATATCCTTGAACTCTTCGCCGCTGAAGCGCGTGGGATTGCTCTTGCCGCGGTTGAACAGCGTCAGCTTGTGGCCCTTGGCGCGAGCGGCCTCGACGAAATGCGGCCCCAGGAAACCGGTACCGCCCATCACCAGGATGTTCAGGGGCTTGCCTGGCTTCTTGCGAGCGGCAGCCGCGACGGCATTGGGCAACGCCAGCCAGGCGGCTGCGGCGGAGGCGGTGATGAGGAATTCTCTACGCCCTTTCATGGGTCCGTTCCTGTCGGTGCCGCCGCTGCGGCGCGTTCGGAGGGCAGCTTGGACTCCTCCCGCAACAACCGCCATGCGCCGAAAGTCATGCCCGCGGCAGCCAACAAGCCCGCTGCGAAGACCACGTTCGAGCCGAATGCGGACAGCAACTTGTGCAACCAGACAAAGCTCAAGTCGCCACCGCGATAGATCACCGTGTCGATCGCTGCACCGGCCTTGTAGCGCCATTCGCGGCCGACCCGGGTATAGATCGTCTCCCTCGCCGGCTTCGCCAGCGAAAATTCGCTCGCGCGGGTGATCACCTGCACGATCGCCACCATCATCGGCAGCGGTGAGGCGGCGAGCAGCGAAAAGCCCAGGATGACCGCGCACCCGGGAATCAACAGCGCCGGAGCGATGCCGTAGCGCGACATCAGCAAGCGCGTGAGCGATAGCTGGACCACCAAGGTCAGCGCGTTGACCGCCAGATCCAGGGTGGCGTAGTAGGCGGTGCTGGCGGCAGGGTCGGTATAGAAGCGGCGGACGATCGCGGCCTGCTCGTTGTAGAGCAACGTGCCTACTCCCACCCCCAGCACCACCATGACCGCCAGCCAGCGCAACAGCGGCTCGCGCACGATCAGTTTCAACCCGGCAAGCACTTCGCCACCCATCGGCACTTCCCCGCTCACAAGCTTTCGCTCGCGCTCGCGCGCGACTGCCCATAGGCGCAGACGCAATAGGCACAGCAAGCACACCGCCAGGAATCCGGCCGACACCAGCATCAGATTGGCGATGCCGATCTGTCCGACCAGACCGCGCGTCAGCATCGGCCCGAGGAATGCGCCAAGCGTGCCGGCAGCACCGATATAACCGTAGTAATTGCGAGCCTCCAGGTTAGTGAAGACATCGGCCATGAAGCTCCAGAACACCGCCACCGCAAACAGGTTGAAGACCGCGGTCCACAAGAAAAAGGCCATGCCTCGCCCGGGCACGCCAATGTTGAATAGGGCGTAGAACAGCAACAACGTGACGATGAAGAATCCGTACACCGCCGGCAGGAACACTCGCCGCGGATAACGACTGACGACCCAACCGTATACGGGTTGCAGCAGCAGCATGATCAGGAATGTGCAGGTAAACAGCACCTGCAGGGTGAAGTCCTTCAATGCCATGCCGCGTGCCGCGAAGAACTCGATCATCGCCGGCGGAAACACGGCCTGGACGTCGCTGGAGGCGGCCATTGCTTCTCGCACAGGCCGCAGCACGTAGTAGCCGCTCAACAAGCAGAAGAAATAGAGGAAAGCCCACAGCAGCGGCGGCGATTCGGCCAGCGCCGCTCGGAAGCGGCCCAAGGGCCCTGACAACGGGATCGAGTGACTCATGGATAGTCGCTGGCCGTTTGGACTCGGTAGTTCACAAGCACCACATTTGATGTCCCGTCACGCGCGCACGGTATACGATGCACTGCAACATCGCCAGCGGTTTTCCAGCACTCTCTGCCCCCAATCCCACCTATCGGCGCGCATCTTCGGCCGGCGACTCCCTCCGCCGAGCATTTGCTCTACGTCTGGCCGATAGCTTCGGGCGTTCTTCGCAACAGGTTCGCGCGTGTACGACTACCTCATCATCGGCGCCGGCTCAGCCGGCTGCGTGCTGGCCAATCGCCTGACCGAAGACCCTGATTGCCGCGTGTTGTTGCTGGAAGCCGGTCCTCGCGATTGGCATCCCTTTATCCACATGCCCGCCGGCTTGGCCAAATTGGTCGGCCAGAAAGGGGTGAACTGGAACTACGACACCGCTCCCGAGCCGCAACTCAATGGGCGGCGGCTTTGGTGGCCGCGTGGCAAGGTACTGGGCGGTTCCAGCTCCATCAATGCGATGTGCTACACCCGTGGCGTCGCGGGCGATTACAACGACTGGGCAACGCAAGGGGCCCATGGCTGGGACTGGAACCAGGCGCTTCCGTACTTCAAGCGAGCCGAACGCAACGCACGCGGCGCCGACGCGCTGCATGGCGCCGACGGACCGCTGTACGTGTCCGATCTTCGCTACACCAATCCATTGTCATCCACGTTCATTGACGCAGGTCTGCAAGCCGGCTATCGCCGCAATGACGACTTCAATGGTGACGACCAAACCGGTTTCGGGTTTTATCAAGTGACCCAGAAAGATGGCGCACGCTGCTCTACCGCGGTCGCCTATCTCGGACCTGCCCGCAGCCGCCCCAACCTGGATGTGGTCACTGGCGCGCTGGTGCGGCGCGTCCTGCTGAAGAATGGCCGCGCTATAGGCGTCGCCTACGCGCGTGGCGGTCGTGAGATCAAAGTCCATGCCGAACGCGAGGTTCTGCTGAGCGGTGGTGCCATCAATTCGCCGCAACTGCTGATGTTGTCCGGCATCGGCCCCGCCGATCACCTGCGGCGGCACGGCATAACCGTCAGCGTCGACGCCCCGCAGGTCGGCCAGAACCTGCAAGACCACCTGGACATCTGCACGCTGCAGCATTCCACCCAGCGCGTCACCTACGATCGCACCAGCGAGCTGAAGACCGCTTTCGACTATTTCCTTCGCGGTCACAGCGGCCCTGGTAGTAGCAACATCGCCGAAGCCGGCGCTTTCGTGCGTTCGCCGCTGGCGCCGGATCATCGCGCCGATATCCAATTGCACTTCGTGCCCGCCATGCTGGACGACCATGGTCGCAATCGCTTGGCCGGGGACGGCTACACCTTGCACGCCTGCTTTCTGCGTCCCCGCAGTCGCGGCAGCATCAGCCTCAACAATGCCGATCCCCGCACCAATGCCCGCATCGAGGCCAATTACCTGAGCGACCCGGAAGGCTTCGACCTGAAGATGATGGTCGAATGCGCCAGGTTATCGCGCGAGTTGTTCGCGCAGAAGGCTTTCGACGCTTACCGCGGCGCGCTCATCTATCCGTCTCGCAACGATCTTTCGGATAGCGAGCTGGTCGAGTTCATCCGTGCAAAGGCCGAGACCGTCTACCACCCTGCTGGCACCTGCCGCATGGGCAGCGACGAAGCATCGGTGGTCGATCTGCAGCTGCGCGTACGCGGTGTAGAAGGCCTGCGAGTGATCGATGCCTCGGTGATGCCGCAGCTGATTGGTGGCAATACCAATGCGCCGACCATCATGGTTGCGGAGCGGGCTTCGGACTTGATCCGGGGGTTGATCGAAGCTACTTCGGCGTCGGAACGCGATGCGGAGCCACTAGCGGAGCTGTCCACCGTCGGCTGACGCATGCATGTTGGCGCGGGCCTATCCCTGCTCCAACATCGCCGGTAACGGACAATGCAGCACGCCGCAGATCGTCCTCAGCAACTCGGCTTCCGCCACGCTGACGCGTCCGTCGTGACTGATCGCGGCGGTGATGGCTTCCACCATCACCTGTTTGGCCAGCGGATCGAGTGCATCCAGCGGTTCCCAGACCGCATCCAGCGCCAGTACGCCTTCGGCGGGCGGTGCGTAGGGCATGTGATCGCGCGGTAATACCCGCTGCAGACCGGCCAGATAGGCGCGTTGAGCCTCGGCCGGGCCGGCATTGCCTGCCTGCGCGACAACCGCCAGCAAGGTCGCGAATTCCTGTTTCACGCTGCCCGGCTTGCGGCGGCCGAAGCGGGCGTATCGGGAAGGATCCAGGGACTCGCGCAGTTGCACGTGCAGCAGCCGCCCCAAGCAGTACTCAAACAACGATGTCTTGCCATCGGCATGCACTGCTGCCTGCACGGTGTCCAGAAAGGTTTCCAGTGCCGGTCGCGGACGCATTCTCAACAAAGGAAACGCCAGTGCCGCCAATGGCAGGCGCAGCATGGGATGAAGACCGGCAAGGTGTCGGCCATGGACATCGGCGGCTTGGCGCGCGGCTGTCGCGCCCATGCGCGAAGTGATCTCGATTTTCTGCTTGGCGGCGATCGGCGGCGAGTCGTCCAGCAGCAACGCCAGCAGCAGCGGCATGACCTGCTCGCGCTGACGCGTCATGGCGGCGAGTTCCGGCGGGATCGTACCCACCACGGCTCCTGCGCGCAGATAGTCGTTCTGTGTTGGCGTGGCGACCTGTGCTGCGATCATCGGCGGCGTGACATTCATCCGATGCGATGCCGACGGCAGTGGTGGCGATACCGCGCCGCCCAGCCCCATCGCCAGGTCTTCCTGCAATCCATCCGGTGGCGCCATCGACCAGCGGCGCGACAGTTCGGTCAGCTGCCCCGGATCAAACAGAGGATCCAACTGGCGAATTCGCTCCACCAAGGGCGGATGGGTAGCGAACAGGCGCGAGAAGGAGCGGCCTTCGCCAAACAGCATGTGGCTGACTTCCTCCGTCTTGGCCGGGTCGGCCATTTGCGAGCCTTCGTGCAGGCCTCCGATCTTCTTCAGCGCGCCTGCCAAGCCGGTCGTCTGGCGAGTGAATTGCACCGCGGAAGCGTCCGCCAGCAGCTCCCGTTGCCGGCTGACACCGGCCTTGATCATGCGGCCGAAGAACAACCCGATGCCGCCGACGATCATCGCTACAACCGCGATGACCAGTGCCGCGTTGCCTTCCTTGCTGCGACCGCCGCGCCCGAAGATCAGCACGCGCTGGCCGATGATGCTCAGCATCATGATGCCGAACAGCACGCCCATCAGACGGATGTTCAGGCGCATGTCGCCGTTGAGGATGTGGCTGAATTCGTGGGCGATGACGCCTTGCAGTTCGCTGCGGTTGAGCCGTTCCAGCGCACCGCGCGTCACCGCCACCGCCGCATCGGACGGCGAGTAGCCGGCGGCGAACGCGTTGATGCCGGCTTCGTGCTCCATCACGTAGAGCTTGGGCACCGGCACGCCGGACGCGATGGCGATCTCTTCGACCACATTGCGCAGACGGCGCAGCTGCAGATCGGTACTGTCTTCCGGCACTTCGGTGGCGCCCATCTGCAGCGCCACCGCCTCGCCGCCGCCGCGCAAGGATGCCAGACGGTATAGAGAACCCAGGCCGATGATCGCCAGCGTCGCCAAGGTGCTGAAGACCAGCAGGCCAATCACCGCACCGCCGTCTCCGCGCATCTGGCTACCCAGCAGCACCAGCACTGCAATGTCGACCGCCACCACGATGCCGATCACCGCCAGCGCGAACAGCATCACCATGCGCAGGGAGCTGCGCCGCGCCGCCGCCTGGTGTTCGAAGAAATTCATTGGAAAGCCGGAAGATGGGAACCGGGAATAGGGAGAGGCGTTATTCGCCCAGCTGGCGACAGCAGTCGCCTTCCGCGCCCCCCGGCTCGACGACGGGAACCAACAGCGTCGATATTTCGCTTCATCGTCTCCCCTCTCCCCATTCCCGTTTCCCGACTTCTCAGAACCTGCTCACGATCCTGCTGCGCTCGGCATGCGGCTCGCGTGCGGTGCTCGCAATGCTCACGTATTCCACATACGCTGCGCTCCGCCACGTGCAGCCTGCCTTCGCTCGCGACGGATCATGAACAGGTCCTCAGAACTTCACCTTCGGCGCCTCGCGCACTTCGGCCTTGTCCGCGGGAATATCCAGCAGCGCGGCGTGCACAAAGTTGAACATGCCGGCGATGACGCTGGATGGGAATACTTCGCGTTTGTTGTTGTAGGCCATCACCATGTCGTTGTAGGCCTGCCGCGCGAACGCGACTTTGTTTTCGGTGGCGGTCAGCTCTTCTGTGAGCTGCATCATGTTCTGGCTGGCCTTCAGATCCGGATACGCTTCAACGACCGCCAGCAAACGGCCCAGTCCGGTGTTCAACTGCGCCTGCGCCGCCGCCAGTTGCGCCATGGCTTCCGGATCGCCGGGATTGGCTTTCGCCGCTGCCAGGCCGGATTGCGCGGCCGATCGCGCGGCGACCACCGCCTCCAGCGTTTCGCGTTCGTGGCTCAAGTAGCCCTTCGCCGTCTCCACCAGATTGGGAATCAGGTCGAAGCGGCGCTGCAGCTGAACGTCGATCTGGGCGAAGGCATTCTTGAAGGCGTTCCGTGCCGTCACCAGCCCGTTGTAGATGCCGACACCCCACAGCGCCAGGACGATTGCCAGGCCGATAATCACCAGCAAGATGAACAAGATGGACATTAAATCTCTCCTGTTTGTGCAATCTTAAAAACCGGCGCTATTATCCGGAACAGCATGAGCTTACGCAGGGCCGACGCACGATGAAAGACAATCCTACACGGCGGCCATTACGAGCCTTGCGCTTAGGACTGGTGGGCATGCTGTTGCCGCTTACCCTTTCGTCGACAGCCCAGACACCTCTGCGTTGGGATTCCACCGCAACGGTCGATACCACGCAGCGCCGCGAAGCGCCGGCACAACCGATGCCCTACCGTGCCTCGCTGGCGCAACGGCGGGTATTGCCGCCCGCGCAGGGATTCGATGTCAGGGCGTTCGAAGCCATGGCACAGCAGCTGACGGTCGGCGAACGCGTGCCGGGCCTGTCGATGACCATCGTGCAGAACGGCCGCGTACTCAGCGCGCGCGGCTATGGCGTCACTGATGTCGCCGCACCGCAGCCCGTCGATTCGCACACCGTGTTCCGGTTGGCATCGCTCTCCAAAGCCTTCGCTGGCACCATGACGGGCCTGCTGGTGGCCGACGGCTCATTGCGCTGGGACAGCAAGGTCAGCGATTACGTCCCCAGTTTCCAACTGAGCGATCCGATGGCCACGCAGCGCGCCACCGTGGCCGACTTGCTCAGCCACCGCGTCGGATTGCGCGTCCACAACGCCTACGACAGGGACATCGAATCCGATGCCGAGTATTACGCCGTGGCGCAGAAGCTGGCGTACGCGCCGCTCGAATGCGCGCCTGGTCAATGCTACGCGTACCAGAACGTCGCCTTCAGCCTGATCGGCGATGTGGTCTTCGCCGCCACCGGAAGCTTCTATGACCAGGCGGTCGACCGCCGTATCTTCAAACCGCTAGGCATGAACGATGCCAGCATCGGGCTGAGCGGTATTCAGAGCAGTGCGCGCTGGGCGCGCCCACATGTGCGCAGTCGCAATGGCTGGGTGTCGGTGTCGCCCAAGCCTACCTACTACCGCCTGCCGCCCGCGGCTGGCGTCAACGCCAGCGCCAGCGACATGGCGCAATGGCTGATCGCGCAGACGGGGCATCGCCCTGATGTGCTGCCCGCACCTCTGCTGGCCACGTTGCACTCTCCCATCATCGCCACGCCAGGCGAGATGCGTGCCGGTTGGCGACGCGAGCGCATTTACTCGGCGAGCTACGGCCTGGGTTGGCGAGTGTTCGACTACGCCGGCCAGCAGGTGGTTTTCCACGCCGGTGCGGTACAAGGTTATCGCGGCCTGGTTGCCCTGGTACCCGAACGTGACCTGGGCATCGCGATTCTCTGGAACAGCGACAGCAGCGTTCCGTCGGGCTTGCTGCCTACCATCCTGGATCGCGCCATTGGCCTGCCTCCGCAGCAGTGGCTGGATGTGCCGTACGAAAGCGACCTGCTGATGGCCGAGACACCAGGCACGCCCGCTAACGACAGCGGCGCATCCGCCACGCAGGCGACTGCTTCGCCCGACTGACGCCTAAGAGCGCGGCGCGGTAAGAGTGCCTTTTTTGGGGCGAGCGTTCCTTGCATTGCTCGTCCTACGGTCTCCTCGAGTTTGTGAGCCCGAAACCATGACCTGCCGGGTACGTATCGATCCGATGTTGAGGCGAGCTTGCTTGGCTGATCCGACTGATTGCCTCCGGTGCCCATGGCAAAGAGCGGCGAAGCTTCCCAAGGCTCCTCGACGGGAAGCGCCTTTGAGCAATATTCGTAATCTCCTGCCGTTGCGACGGCCCCGCTGCAACTGACTCGGCACTATCGCGCGGCGCAGCTTCGCTCTACGAGAAGCGCCTTTAGCTATTCGCTGTCGCCCGCCGTTGCTCCGGCCTCATTGTGGTCGGTCCGGCACTATCGCGGGGCGCGGCTCGCTTTCCAGCAGAGACTTCAATTTCGCCAGTCCTTGCTCGTAGTCGGGACCGACCATCCTGTCGAACAGCAAGCCGAACATCCGGGACATCGGGTTGTATCCGTGGTGAGAGTCGAAGCTCCATGTCAGCCGAGTGCCACTGCCTTCGGGCGCCAGTGCGTATGCCGCTTGCGCCAGGCTGCCGTCGAAATTCAATGCAACGCCGACGCGACGGTCAGGCAGGCTTTCCACGATCTCCTGGCTGCCGCTGCCCACCGATCGATTCCCGGTCCATGTCATGCGCGCTCCGACACCGTGGGCGGGGCCTTCGAACGTGTACTTGGCGTCGGGGTCGTACGCCGCCCAAGGCGACCACTCCCGGAAGCGCTGGAATGAGTTGACGGTTGCGAACACCTGCGCTGGCGGGCGATCGATCACGATCGAACGCTCGACGTGCGTGCTGGCTGGCAGCAGCAGGCTTCCCGCCACCAACAACAGCCCCAGCACGACCAGGACGGCCAAACCCTTCCTCAAGAACTTCATGACGTCTCCTTCGACCCGGTAACTTCAGACCGGCGACAGGCTACCTCTTCACCCATAAAAAAACTCCCTCCCCGCTGGGCACGAGGAGAGAGTCATGTTCTACGGCAATCGGATTGGCTTAGATCAACGGAGCCGGTGTAGGCGGAAACGCTACCGTCTTCTTCGCGGACTTCTTAGCAGGCTTCTTAGCGGCCTTCTTAGCGGCCTTTTTGGCCGGCTTCTTGGTTGCTTTCTTGGCAGCCTTCTTGGCGGTCTTCTTGCCAGCGGCCTTCTTGGTGGCCTTCTTGGCAGTCTTCTTACCGGCCTTCTTGGCAGCCGGACGCTTGGCTACTTTCTTGGCGGATTTCTTGGTGCCTTTCTTGGCAGCCTTCTTGGTCGCCTTCTTCGCGGCTTTCTTGGCTACCTTCTTGGTCGCCTTCTTGGCGCCAGTCTTCTTGGCTACCTTCTTGGTCGCCTTCTTGGCGGACTTCTTGGCTACCTTCTTGGTCGCCTTCTTGGCGCCAGTCTTCTTAGCAGCCTTCTTGGTGGCCTTTTTAGCGGCCGGTTTTTTCTTCGCAGCTTTCTTCGTTGCCATGTTATGGCTCCTCGTCAGTGAACTATGGATTGGTACATCTGGTACAGCACATCTGCCCTAAGGCAGGCCCAGTTGCAAAAAACGCCGCGGGAGTCGGACCCGCAGACAGCCGCCGCCGCGCCACGCGCGACGAACCGGATTCCTGGAAAGGCGAGCGCAAAACCCGCCTCCCTACAAATACAGAAACACCCGCGTCGCGAAGCGGCACGGGTGCGTGAGGTAGAAGGCGTTGCGTTTTTTTGGGGGAAGCGAGCCCTGCGTCCACCGCGATTGGGTTGCGGACGGCTGGCCCTGTTGTCTCTCGCACTGATGTGTTGATTCGACTCACTCGCTTCCGCAGTATGTCTGCTTGGGGCGAAACCTAATCACGCTTTTTCAAGGTGTCAACTGTTTTGCGTAAATTTTTTTGGGCCGCGGTGCCGTCGGCGTAGTCAACGAGCACAAGAGATACGCCCGCCGATTCGTCCTTCGCCATCCGGCAAAGTGCCGCACATGCAAACTCATTTTTAGAAACCCCTATAAATCTAGGTGTTTTTTTAAACGCGATAGCGCACGCACTCGCTCCACCGTCTTTCGGCGGAATCTTTCTTGCGCTTTCAAAAGCCGCTGGCGCGGCTAAACCTAGCCTAAAAAAAAGTTGTCGGCGCCCTCTTGGATTTCGCGTCGCACAAGGTCGAATGCGCCGATTTGCGCAAAAAATTTTCGGTCCACGAGGCGGCTCGGAGGATGCTCGACGTCGGGCAGCGGACGCATGCGATGGATCGAACGACGCTTCGTTCCCCTGCCGAAGAGTGGAAGAGCGACGCCTTCTTCGGCGCGATGTACTCCTCCGACACCGGATGCGGCGGCTACCAACATCGGTGCAAATCGGAGCTACGCCGCTCAATAGCGCCGAGTCGGTAGCAATGAGGCCATCGCAACGGCAGGAGATCGCGAACACCACCTCAAGGCGCTCCCATCGAGGAGCCTTGGAGGGCTCCGCTGCTTTTTGACGTGCCACTTCCGGTTCGTAGTGTCTCGGGCGCCAAGCGCTTGGACTGCTCATCTGCCAGAAGAGAATGCGGGCCCAGGCATCTCCGCCATCTTGGCAGTCGCATCAGTAACGGCGATTTTTCATCTGCCTGCGGTAAGCGGCACGAGTGATGGAAGGATGAGGACGGCACGTCATGCGGTTGGAATGCAGCTTGCATACCGCGACACCCCGCAATCCTTTGTGCGACGGGTGAGGGAAGGCCGGAGTTCCAAACCAGCCATGTCTTCGACACGGGCCGATAACGACTTCGCGGGTGGAGCTGTGTTGCGCCATGCATCGGCGGCAGCGGGGAGAGGCGAAGAACGACGGGCGAAATGCCGAATCGCAAAAACAAAAAGGGAGCCGTGGAAGGGGCGGCGACAGCCTGCCCTTCCCGGCTCCCTGATCAGGACGCCTCGCTTAGTGCTCGTCGTCTTCTAGCAGTTCGGCGTAGTCGTCGGGGGCGAGCAGTTCATCAAGTTGCTCCTTGAGCTGGGTTTGATCCTCGACTTCGACCACGAAGATCCAGCCTTCGCCGTACGCGTCTTCGTTGATCGTTTCCGGCTTCTCGGACAGATCCTCGTTCACCGCGACTACCTTGCCGGTGACCGGGCTATAGACGTCGGAAGCAGCCTTCACCGACTCGACCACGGCAGCGGCGTCGCCTGCCTTGACGTCGTCGCCGACCTTCGGCAGCTCGACATACACCAGGTCACCGAGCAAGCCTTGGGCGTGATCGGAAATGCCGACGGTGATGCGGCGGCTGCCTTCGACGCGGGCCCACTCGTGGGACTTGAGGAATTTAAGATCGCCAGGAATCTCACTCATGGGGCTACTCCGGATTCGAACGTGGTCAGGGGACAGGGCGCTAGTTTAGCGAAGTAACGCCTGGGGAAGGAAAGCATCATGCAGGGCGATAGGGTGCGCGCCCGGTGCGCAAGGCGCTTTCCAGATGCTCGATGCGGTCCTGGCCCCAGAACGGTTCGCCGGCCAGCACGTAGCCGGGCACGCCGGGAAGATCGGCCGCGATCGCCGCTTCGGTGTTGCGTTGGTACTCGTCGACGACGGCGTCACTTGACGCCAGCGACAACACGGCTTCGGCATCGTGCCCGTGGTGCGCCAGCAATTCGGCAACGGTGCCTCGATCAGCCAGGTTGCGATCTTCCACCCAAAGCGCGCGGAAGACCGACCACATGTAATCAGTCGGGTTCGCATCCAATCGCAGCAGCGCGATTGCCGCCTGGTCGACCAGTGCGGCATCGACGGGAAAGAACGCCGGGTGCAGGTTGAGCGGCAGCTCCCGGACTTCACGCCAGCGTGTCAATTCCACCAAGCGATAGCGCTGCCGCGATGGCGGCCGCTGCCCCAATGGAACGCCGCCTGCCGCCTTGAATACTTCCAGCATGCGTACCGGCCGGTAGCGCACCTGGACATCCTGCTCGCGTACCACTCGCTGGAATGCCTCGTGGCCGAGATACGCATACGGCGACACCAGGCTAAGGAAATAATCGACCGTCGCGGCCATGGCGGATCAGCCCAGCACGCCGGGTTGCGCCTGACCTTCCCGCACGAACGGAAACTTGATAACGCGCACCGGCACTTCCTTGCCGCGAATGTCCACGCGCACCTCGCCAGGTGCGCCTGCCGGTATGCGGGCGAAGGCGATCGCTTTGCCCAACGTGGGTGAGAACGTGCCGGACAGCACTTCGCCTTCGCCCTGGGCGGTCAGCACTTTCTGGCCGTGGCGCAGCACGCCTTTCTCATCCATTACCAGGCCGACCATCTGGCGTGGTGCGCCTTCGGCTTTCTGTTTTTCCAGTACTGCGCGGCCGGTGAAGTCGCGGCCTTCATCGAGTGCCACCGTCCACGCCAAGGCTGCTTCGTACGGGGTAACCGTCTCGTCCATGTCCTGGCCATACAGGTTCATGCCCGCTTCCAAGCGCAACGTGTCCCGCGCGCCCAAACCCGCCGGCTTCACACCAGCTTCCAGCAGGGCGTTCCAGAACGCCACCGCATTTGGTTCCGGCAGCACGATTTCGTAACCGTCCTCACCGGTGTAGCCGGTGCGCGCGACGAACAGCGGCACGCCATCGACGGTCTGCGCTTCGATGGCGGCGAACCGGGTCAACTTGTCGGCTGCTGCGCGGTCGCTTTCGCGCAGCAGGCTTTGCACCTTGGCACGGGCGGTCGGCCCCTGCACGGCGATCATCGCGAAGTCGGCGCGTTCCTTCACCTGCACGTCGAACGGCGCGGCCTGCTTGTTGATCCACGCCAGGTCCTTGTCGTGGGTGGCGGCGTTCACCACCAGCCGGAAGAACGAGTCGGACATGAAGTAAATGATCAGGTCATCGATGACGCCGCCGTTCTCGTCCAGCATGCAGGTATAGAGCGCCTTGCCCGGCGCCTTCAGCTTGTCCACCGAATTGGCCACCAGGCGACGAAGGAATTCACGCGTGCGCGGGCCGTGAAGATCGACCACGGTCATGTGGCTGACGTCGAACATGCCGGCATCGCGGCGCACCTGGTGGTGCTCTTCTATCTGGGAGCCGTAGTGAATCGGCATGTCCCAGCCGCCGAAATCCACCATCTTGGCGCCGAGCGCGCGATGGGTGTCATTGAGGATGGTCTTCTGGGTCATGGCGGCGTCCGGCGCAAAGACGGGCATTATCCCAGATGACGCGGTGCGTGCGGCGCGGGGCGCGGTTCTAAAGGCCGAAGTAAGCCTCGTTGATGCAATCCACCGCGGACGGGTGGACTTCGACAAGCTTGCCGCTGGGCAAATCCAGACGGCGCGCCCAGATCACATCCTGCAGATATTCCTTGTCCATGCTTTGGCGAACGACCGCTGCCAGCCGCTCGTCGTCCTTGCCGTGGATCCGGCAACTGCCGAATTGCAGTTGATAGCCTTCCGCCGCTTTCGGATAAGGCTGTGCGTCTGTGATCTTCCACAGAGCACTTTGTCCGTCCCGACCGGCCATCTTGGCTGCCACCACGTAGCGTAGCGCAGGCTCGGCTTCGGGATCACCTTCCTGATCTTCGCCGCTATCGGCGGCCAGCACGCCTATGGAGTAATCGCACACGCGCGCGTAATCGTCCGATTCGGAAATACAGCTGCCTCCAGCGTCGTGCAAGCCCTCCGGATACGGCGGCACGATCTTGCCGATCAATCCGGAAGCTTGAACGCCGGAAGACGACAGTGCCAGCAGCAGGGGCCAGACCGCCGCACCCATGCTCAGGCCTCTTGCACCTTGAGCGTCATGCCATCCACCGCGATCACCCGCACCGGCGTACCCGCCGCCAGATCAGGTCCCTGCACGACCCAATAGGCGTCGCCCAATTTGATCCGGCCGCGTCCGCCGATGATCGCCTGGTCCAATGGCGCCACCACGCCAACCAGTTGCTCGGCACGGCGATTGAGCAACGGCTGATCGCTGACGCGCCCAGTGTCGCGGAACCATTTGCGGTAGATCTGTATCGAGACGAAGCTCAGAACAATGAACACCGCGACCTGCACCAGCAGGGAAATACCCGGTATCAGCAGCACGCCCAGGAACACCACTGCCGCGGCGAAGCCCATCCACAGCATGAAGGCACCAGGCGCCATGGCTTCCGCCGCGAACAGCAGCAGCGTGATCGTCGCCCAGGACACCACATCCCAGCGCATGACTCAGACTCCCGTCCGCGGTGGCACACGCGGCGGCGCCGCCTGCTGTTTACCCAAGGCTTCCTTCGCCAGTTCCGCGATGCCCGCGATCGAACCGATCATGCCGGCGCTTTCCATCGGCATCAGTACGAACTTCTGGTTGGGCCCGGTAGCGAGTTCCTTGAAGGCCTCCACATACTTCTGTGCGATGAAGTAATTGATCGCCTGCACGTCGCCATTGGCGATGGCGTCGCTGACCATCTGGGTCGCCTTGGCTTCCGCTTCGGCCAGGCGCTCGCGTGCTTCGGCATCGCGGAACGCGGCTTCCTTGCGGCCTTCGGCCTCCAGCACCGCCGCCTGCTTCTCACCGTCGGCGCGCAGGATCTCCGATTGCCGCGATCCCTCGGCTTCCAGGATCTGCGCACGCTTTTCGCGTTCGGCCTTCATCTGCCGGGCCATCGAATCGATCAGGTCGCGGGGCGGCTGGATGTCGCGGATCTCGATGCGGTTGACCTTGATGCCCCAGGGATTGCTGGCCTGGTCCACCACATTGAGTAGTTGCGCGTTGATGGTCTCGCGGTTGCTGAGCGATTCGTCCAGGTCCATCGAGCCGATCACGGTGCGGATATTGGTCTGCACCAGCGCGATGGTGGCGACCTCCAGATTGGAGACCTCGTAGGCGGCCTTGGCGGCATCCAGCACCTGGAAGAACACCACGCCGTCCACCTTCACCACCGCATTGTCCTTGGTGATGACTTCCTGGCTGGGCACATCCAGCACCTGCTCCATCACGTTGACCTTGCGGCCGACGCCATAGACCACCGGAATCAGGAAGTGCAGACCCGGGGTCATCGTGTGGGTGTACTTGCCGAACCGCTCCACCGTCCATTCGAAACCCTGCGGCACCATGCGGACGGTCTTGAACAGCACGATCACCCCGGCGAACAGGACGACGATGGCAAGAAAACTTGTTTCGAACATGACGTTACACCCCTTCCTTTCCCTAGATATGGGCGGAGTATAGACGCAGGTGGTGGCCGTGAATGCTCCGGCCCTTCCGCCCGGCTGCGACGGTTTGCCCAGGTACCGCATCTAGAGGAATACATGCCCTCCCTTTCCCGCTTCGCCATCGACGTGCCGGACACCTTGCTCGCCCAGGCGCGCGCGGGTCGACAGGATGCGTTCGAGCAGATCTATCGATGGTTCGAGCGGCCCGTGTTCACGCTTGCGCTGCGGATCTGTGGCGACCGCGAAGAGGCTTCCGAAGTACTGCAGGACACCATGTTGAAAGTCTTCCATCACATTGGCGATTACCGCGGTGGCAGCCCGTTCTGGGGCTGGCTGCGGCAGATCGCGGTCAATGAGGCGCTGATGCGCCTTCGCCGTAGCCGGAAGCTCGATGGTGAGGTCGCGATAGGCGGGGACGACCTGCCCGACGACCAGGGTCCGCTACCGCCCGCCGCGGCCGACGCGGCCATGCTGCAACGAGCGCTGGCCGCGCTCCCCGTCGCTACCCGCACCGTGCTCTGGCTGTATCACGCCGAGGGCTATACCCACGACGAAATCGCGGCGATGACGCAACGCACCGCCAGCTTTTCCAAATCGCAGCTCGCGCGCGGCACCCGCCGATTACGTGCCCTGCTGCAGATCGAGGAGCCCGCTCATGCCTGATTCCCGCACCTCTTACGACGCACCGCGCGGCTGGGATGAGGCCTTCGCCGTCTTACCTCTGGAAATGCCGCCGGCCGACACTTGGAGTTCGATTGCCCACAGACTGCCATCGCGCCCGTCAGCGTCACGCCGCAGGCATCGGTCTTATTGGTTCGCCGCAGCGGCGGCGATAGCGCTGGCGGCGGTGATTCCCGCGCTTCGATGGAGCGGAGACGAAACTCCAGCCGTATCCAGCTCCGTGGCGATATCGCCTCTTCCATCCACTTCACCCCCTTCCGTCGCTGTCCCATCCTCCATTTCCCCTGACGCCGCGCCTGCCGCGTCGGTGGCCGTTACCCATCAAGCACCGTTGGAGGCTCCACCATCCGCGATGGAGAGCTCGGCTTCTTCGATTCCAACCAAGGCAGCGGCAGCAACGGCACCGCGGGTCGCCAAGCAAACTCGCTCACCCAAGGTGTCGCCGAACGAGCTAGCGAACCAGCCAAAGAATCCCGTCATCCCGGCAACAGAAGCTGCCGAACAAGACAGCCGGCTGGAAAACCTGTACGCCGAATCCGCACGCCTGGAGGCGATCCTTGCGCAACTGCAGGAACCCCGTGCAGGCAGCGCAACCATGACGGCACTTAGCGCGGAACTCCAGGACCGTATCGCCGATATCGACAACGCGCTTTCCCAATCCGACATGCCTTCCACTTCCCAGCTCGATCTGTGGCAACAGCGAGTCGATGCGCTGCGGCAACTGACGGGCGTGGAAACCACCCAACGCTGGATGGCAGCCCAGGGCACGGCCACGGAAGGCTCGCTGGCCCAGGTGTACTAAACAAACACGAGGTAATCATGAAATCGACATTTTCTCGGCTTTCCGTTTTAGCCTTTGCGCTGGCAGCGGGGCTATCTGCGGCCTCCCACGCGCAGACTTCCGCCGAACAACAGAAGGAGTTGGAAGCGGCGCGCGCGGATCTGCAGCGCGCGGCCAAACGCGTGGCCGAGCTCTCGCACGGACTAGGCGTGGCGGAACGTCCACTTCATGTCCAGCGGCGCGTCGAAACCCGGCCGATATTGGGCGTACTGCTGGCACCCGACACCGACAGCGTGCGTATCACGGGTGTCACGCCTGACAGTGGTGCTGCCAAGGCCGGACTGAAAGCCGGCGATCAATTGTTGAAAGTCGACGGTAAAGCCATCGCCGGTGCGAATGATGCCGCGCGGCTGGCCAGCGCACGCCTCGCGCTGGCCCAACTGAAGGCCGGAACACCGGCCACCATCACTTATCGCCGCGACGGCCGAGTACAGGAAACAAAGGTCATACCGGAGGCGGGCCGTCCGGCCATGACGATCGTGCGTGCCAATACGACCGGCCAAGACCCGCACGCACGCACTCTCGTCATGCGTGACGAAGCAGGTCAACCCATGCTCTTCACCGACACATTGCCGCTGACCGATTTGCATCTGGGCATCGCGCCGGGCATCCAAGCCGAATTGCGGCGCATCGAAGATTTGCGTGGCTGCGACGGCGACGACTGCCGGTTACCGATGTTGGCCGAGGCATTCCGTTGGGAGGGCCTGAACCTGGCTGCGGTGGATAAGCAGCTAGGCCGCTACTTCGGTACGGAATCCGGTGTGCTGGTGCTATCCAATGGGGCCGAACTGGACGGCCTGCAAGCGGGCGACGTGATCCGCAAGGTGGAAGGCAAACCGGTGGCATCGCCACGCGAGGTCATGGCCGCGCTGCGCGGCAAGCCGGAGGAAAGCCGCGTGAAAGTCGAATTCCTGCGCGACCGCCAGACGCGCACCGCGGATGTCCGCCTGCCCAAGGCCTCGCCGATTCGCGTGCCGCTTCCGCCTGCACCGCCGCTGCCTCCTTCGGCGCCGAGCGCACCGTTGCCGCCGATGGCCTTCCTGGCGGAGATGCCGCGGACCGCAGGCGAACCGCTTAACGAGCGCGTGATGGTGCTGGACCCGGAAGGCCGGGCGTATGAAATCGATGCACCGGAACCTCCAGAACCTCCCGCCCCTCCGGCGCTGCCCAAGCCGCCGTCCGACTGACCGAATAATAAGAACCGATGCAGGTGAATCCCATCCCCCGCCGGAAGCGGGGGTTTTTTTTGTAGAGCTGAGCTTGCTCGGCTGCTCTTCGGACGGTGTAAAGCCAAGAGCAGCGGAGCGAGCTCCGCTCTACGACAAGCGCCTTCGGCTATTCGTTATTGCCTGCCGTTGCGACGGCCATATTGCTACGGACTCGGTGCTATCGCGAGGCGCAGCTCCGCTCTACGAGAAGCGCCTTCGGCTATTCGTTATCGCCTGCCGTTGCGACGGCCTCCATTGCTACTGACCCGGTGCTGGCGCGAGGCCCGGCGCACGCTCCACCCACTCGGCGAAGACGTTGGCGATGTCGGCATCGGGCACGGCCTTGCCTTTCTGCACATCACCGGCCTGGGAGAACAACGGCATGATCATCGCCATGCCGTCGACCTTTGTCTTCAGGCGCACACCCGGCGCCTGCGACAGATACTTGTCCCAGTGCGCGCGTACCTTGGCCCAGTAGCCGGCGGTTGCCTTCCAATAGGCATAAGCCGGAGCGAAGTCGATGTCCTTGGTTTTCCGGTAATCGTTGAATCCGAATTCGCGCGCCAGTTCCAGCTGGCTGCCGTCCGGCTTGCGCAGCACCTTGGTGTTGAACTGCTCGTGGGTCCAGCCGTTGGGCGTGAGGGTATGGCGATTGATCACCGACAGCGCGTTGTAGTCGCTGCGTTTGGTGTACTCACGGCGCGGCAGCGGACGCCAGCTCAGATCGCTGGTCCAGGTGGCGATGCCGTTGCCGTATTCCCAACGCCCGGTACCGCAGTAGCGCGGCGCATCGCTGACTTCATAGACGCACTGCGTCCAGGCACCGCGCCGCTTGTCCGCGGGAATGGAACGCACATGCCAGGTCTGGTCGGCGGTGAATTCGAAACGCGCCGGCGCTTCGTAGGTCCAGTCCTGCCGCCAATGCTTGGTGACGTGGCCGCTCTTCGCATCCACCAGGATGTGCTGCAGCACGATCCGGCCCGGTACATCCTCGACCACGATGACAGTCTCATCGCCACCACTGCGCATGGCCGCTTGGCGCTCGTAGCCGGGCTGCAACAATACTGTTTCGTCGAACGCGAAATCGACCTGGTATTCGCCCTGCATGGCGAGAATGGATTGTCGGCCGCGGGCGATATCGGCGCCTTGCGCCAAGGCCGCGCTCATCTGCAGGCATGACATTCCGGACAACAACAGCGTGGCTACCGTTCGTTTCATGGTTGCTTTCTCAGTTTGATCAATGGGACGACGTTATTGCCGCCTTTATGGATGTGGCACTCAATCAGTTGAGTGCCTTCCTTTTTCCCTCCCTCGCATTTGCGGGGAAGGGCAAGGGTGGGGGAATTGATTCGGTCGACTTCAAACACGACTTGTTCCGAATCAATTCCATATGTTTCCTGCGTTGTTCGCGTCGTGAGCAGCGCTGCCTCGTCGCCTGTGCAATCCAGGGCAATGTTCGCCTCCAGCCCTTCGGCATGGATGATCCGTCGTGCAGTCGCGGCACCCAGCGGAGACACCGCCGCCAGGCTGGCGGCAAGCACCGGGGGCGTTGCTCCTGGTTGCGCCAGTGCATACAGGCGCACTGTGCACGCGCGCCACTGCCCGCCCCGCACCCGGCCTGCCAAGCGTTGCCACAATCGTTCGGCGACGCCTCGTTCTCTTTCCGTCGCTTCCTGAGCGCAGGGGAGCGAGGTCATCATCCGGTCCCAGCCAAGGAAGTCGCTGTCCGGCAACAAATGCAGGCGCCAGCAGCATCGCCCGTCACGGTCGAAGAAGTGCACGCTCTCGCGCAGTCCATCGCTGTCCACGCCGACCGCCGCTTCGGCGTATGCCGCATGCGCCCACCCGGTGAGTTCGCTGCCATGCTGCAATCGGTACAGGCACAGCACCGTACCCAGAGCCGCCAATTGCTGGGGTTGCGGCAAGACGTGCGGCGCCGCCGCTGTCCGCTCCGAATCCCCTTGCAACCGCGCGCTCGCCATGACCGCTACCAGCTCAACGACAGGCTGGCGGACAGCGAGCGTCCAGGACGGGTGTAGCGATCCAGCACGAGGCTGCTCGCCAGT
The DNA here is from genome assembly GCF_039710385.1 of Pseudoxanthomonas sp. CCNWLY206-1. Taxonomy (NCBI): domain Bacteria; kingdom Pseudomonadati; phylum Pseudomonadota; class Gammaproteobacteria; order Lysobacterales; family Lysobacteraceae; genus Pseudoxanthomonas; species Pseudoxanthomonas sp. CCNWLY206-1. Next base: position 506,613 of record NZ_JBDKXI010000002.1, read on the forward strand.
ATCCCGTTCACGTCGGCCCAATCGGTGTACTTCTTGTCCGTCAGGTTGAGGATGCCGACGTTGACCTTGGCGCCTGGCGCGAAATCCCAGTGCGCCAGCAGGTCGAGCACGCCGTAGCCGGCCGGCTGGTATTGGCCTTCCTCGGCAGGCCGTTTTTTCTTTTCCGCGAAACTGCCGATCAGTTCGGCACCCCAGGCTTCGCGGTCGTAGGCCAGCCCTAAAGTGCCTCGCAATGGATCGACCGAATTCAGCGGGGTGTCGTCGGTCTTGTTGTCTCCACGCGCGTATACCACCGCTCCGCGCAGCGACCAACCTTCCATCTGTTCACTGAGCGCACCGAGGTCGACGCCCGCCTTGAACTCCGCACCGTAGATGCGGGCGTCGGCGACGTTCTGCGACTGGAACACGATCAGCGGCGTCTGCGGCGGCCGGCTGACCTGCACGAACGATTCGATGAAGTCCTGGTAGTCGTTGTAGTAGCTGGTCAGTCCAGCGTAGAACGCGTCGTTTGAGAAGCGCACGCCCAGCTCATAGCCATCGCTGGTCTCCGGCTTCAGGTCGGGATTGGCGATGACGGTGTAGCCGGCCGCGATGTTGGTGAAGCCCACGTTGACATCGCCGTAGGGTGGTGCGCGAAAGCCGTGCGCGTAATTGGCGAACAACGACCAGCCCTCGGCGAAGCGCCACACGCCGCCCAGCTTGGGCGACACACTGGTTTCATCCATGCCTTCCACTGCCACTCCGGGATTGTCCTCGGCAAAGATGTTGTCCAGCGTGGGATCGAGCTTGTAATAGTCCACGCGCAAACCCGGGATCAGGCTGAACTTGCCATCGGCGAAACGCATTTCGTCCTGCACATAGGCGCCGACCTTGGTGGTCTTGCTGATCGGAAAGTCGCGGACTGGAAACACTTCCATGCCGACCACCTTGCTGATTGCACCGGTCGTCAGATTGATGGCCATGCCATCGCGCTTCTCGTGGGTTTCGGACCACGAAGCATCCAAGCCATACGTCAGATCGTGATCGACAGTGCCCGTGGTGAAGGCCTTGTAGAAAATCCCCTGAAGCCCGTACAAGCGCTGGTCGAAGTTGTGGTCCATCACCCGGCGCGTGTTGTTGCTGCGCAGTTCCTGCGTGCGCTGGGTGCTCTCGCTGTCCTGGCGGTAGACCCGCCAGCTCAGGCTGTCGGCGAAGCCTGCGTCCAGACTGTCGGCTTCATGCTCCAGCGATACGCGTGCACGGGTCTGGTGGTCTCTTCCTTCCTGCGACGAAATGCCCGCTGTGAAACCGGCCGGTCGTGTCCGGCTGGTGAATGCTTCGACGCTGTTGTAGTCCTCGTTGCCTTCCACCGTCAGCTTGAAGCGTTGGTTCTCTCTGGGCGCATAGACCAGCTTGCTCAGCAGGCTGCGGCCATCGCGGCGCTGCGGGTTGGGAGCGGTCCGATAGTTGATGCCGTCGGCTGCGGGAGCCGTGCTTTCGTTATCGCCCTGGTTTTCGGTTTCCTTGCCTTGGCGATGACTGATCGCCACCATGCCGCTCCAGCGGTCGCCGCCGAAGGCCGCGATGGCGCCACCGAACAATCCTTCCCAGTCGCTTTCGAAGCCGAACTTCAAGCCAAAGTAGGCATCCTTGCCTTCCTCCAGGTAATCCGAAGGATCCTTGGTAACAAAGGCGACCACACCACCCAGCGCATCCGAACCGTAAAGCGAACTCGCGGGTCCGCGTACGATCTCTACCTGCTTCAAGGTGTCGAGGTCGACGAAATTTCGATTGGCCGACAGATAGCTGCCGAAGCCGAAGTTGTCCGATACCGGAATGCCGTCGGTCTGGATCAGTACGCGGTTGCCGTCCAGGCCGCGAATGCGGAATCCACTCAGGGCATTGAAGCGTCCGCTGGTGGAAGTGACCGACACCCCCGGCTCGTACCGCACCAAATCCTTGATATCGCGAATCAACCGATCATCCAGCTGCTCGCGATCGATCACGTCCACCGTACTGGGCACATCGGAAAGCGCGCGCGCTCCACGAGTGGCGGTGACCTGGACGCGCTGGAACTCGTGGGCAGTCTTGGCGGAACTGGCCGCAGCAACGGCGGAACTATCGGCTGAATTACTGGCTGAACTTTCTACAGCGGTTTCGGCGTTGGCCAGGCTGGCGATTGCCAGCCACAGTGCCGAGGTCAGCAACGTGGGGCGGATCATGGGCGTACAGCTTTCCTGTCGGTTTCAAAGTAAAGAGACCGGAAAGGCTGGCGGCCGAAGGATCGTTGGCTGGCGCCCGGTGGAGATAAAGAGGCGATTCGCCGCACGCCACCTTGGAGAGGGAAAGGCGACGGGCTGCGAATCGCGAGCTACACGGTGAGACTTACTGCAATGATGCTTATTTGGTAAGGATCAACTTGTCGTTGCTGGTGTGACGCAGTCGGTACACCTTGTCGCCATGGCGAATCAGGATTTCGCGCTGGCCCTTGAGCAGCGTCTCGCTGTCCAGGGCCTCTTCCGCGAACGCCGGACGCGACGGCAGCCGGTCCCGCAGCGATAGAGGTTCGACCTTCGATAAAGGGGTTACGTTTGCGGTCATCAGAAAGCTCCGTGGCGGAACGTATTCAGATGATAATGATTCTCATTCTGGAGTCAATAGGCCAAGGATCGCTTCTTGTAGAGCCGAGCTTGCTCGGCTGCTCTTAGCGGGGGCCGAAAAAAACGGAAAGCGGGAAGCTGCATAGGATGGGTCTGCGATTCCCCCTTCCCTGTTCTCTATTCCCGGCTCCTTATGAAGCCGCGGCGCTCAAACGCTCCCAGAACGCTTCGTCATAACGTTGCGATAGTTCTACCGCGCGCAGGTTCTCCAGCAATTGCGGCACCTTGCTTGCGCCAGTAATGACCGTGGAAACAAAAGGATTGCGCAGGCACCAGGCAATCGCCAAAGGCGCGGGTGCTTCGCCTGCTTCGGCAGCCAGCGCGGTAAACCGGCGCACGCGTTCAAGCCGGCGCTCTTCAGGCGAACCCATCACCATGCGCTGCAATTCGTCGTTGCCTTCGTAACCCAGTCGCGTATCGGCCGGTACGGCCTGATCGTATTTGCCGGTCAGCAGGCCCGACGCCAGTGGCGACCACGTCGTGGTGCCCAGACCCAGTTCGGAATACAGCGGCGCATACTCCAATTCCACGCGCGAGCGACGCAGGAGGTTGTACTGCGGCTGCTCCATCGTCGGGCCATGCAGATGATGTTGGCGCGCGATGCGGGCGGCTTCCTTGATTTGCGAAGCTGGCCATTCGGAAGTGCCCCAATACAACACCTTGCCTTGCCGGATCAGCGTATCCATCGCCCATACCGTTTCCTCCACCGGCGTGTCCGGATCGGGGCGATGACAAAAGAAAAGATCCAGGTAATCCACCTGCAGTCGCCGCAGCGCCGCATGGCAGCCTTCGGTAACGTGCTTGCGGGATAAACCGCGCTGGGTCGGCCGCGGATCAGCGACCGCTCCGAAACATACTTTGCTGGAGATGCAATAGCCGTCGCGTGGCAACCGAAGATCACGGATGGCATCGCCCATGACGCGCTCGGCTTCGCCATGCGCGTAGATCTCCGCGTTGTCGAAGAAATTGACGCCGTGCTCCCATGCGGCCGAGATCAACTCGCGCGCACCTTCGCGACCGATACGGTCGCCGAAGTTGACCCATGCACCGAAGGACAACGCGGAAAGTTGCAGACCGGACGAACCCAAGCGGCGGTATTGCATGTCGGTCTCCTGCGTTAGGGCCTGTTAGCGCTATTGGGACAGGTCACGTTGCTTCCCCGCTCTGCCAGGGGCTTGTGCGTGGCCTATCCCAATCGTCAACAGGCTCGAATGAGAAGAGTTTACTCATGCCCGGGGAAGCGTCCGCTACAATGCGCGCACTTTCCTCCGGGGAGTAGCCCACCTGCCACGTGCAGGGTCCGCGCATCAACATACTTGGCAGCTTCCTCCTGGATCACCCCTTGAGAGCAGCCATGGTGCGCGGGGCCGAAGCCACCGCTTCCGCTGGGCAAGACCGAAGGCAGGCGTTGCGCCACCCGGGCCGGGCTGCGCGATGTTTGCCTTCGCGTTCGCGAATGCCCGGCCCCGGAGCTCCTGATGTTTTCACTGCAAGCCCTGCTGGTATCGACCGGAACGGTCGCGCTGGCTGAAATCGGCGACAAGACCCAATTGCTGGCCCTGCTGCTGGCCGCCCGCTATCGCAAACCCTGGCCGATCGCACTCGGCATCCTGGTCGCGACGCTGATCAATCATGCGGTCTCCGCCTGGTTCGGCGCCGAGCTGTCGCAGTGGCTGTCGCCCACCGTACTCCGCTGGGGCGTGGCGGTGAGCTTCCTTGCTGTCGCGTTGTGGACACTGAAACCCGATCACCTGGACGATGAAGGCGATCGCCTGCCACCGCATGGGGCGTTCATCGCCACGACGGTGGCATTCTTTCTGGCCGAGATCGGCGACAAGACCCAGATCGCCACGGTTCTCTTGGCCACCAAGTACGATCCGCTGTGGCAGGTCATCGTCGGCACCACGATAGGCATGCTGCTGGCCAACCTGCCCGTGGTCTGGATGGGACATCGCTTCGCCGACCGGCTGCCTCTGAAGCTGGCGCGCGGAATGGCGGCCACGGTCTTCCTGGCCATTGCCGCCTGGGTGGCCTGGAATGGCGTTGGCTGAACACGGGTGCCCACCAGCGATTCAGGCGAACGGGCTTGGAGCGCCTGCTAGACTGCGGCGCTTCGGAACAATGACTGTGGGTTTAGGGGAATTCCATGCTCGAAGCTTTGGGGCGCGTTGGCTTCGGCCTGTTCGGTTTGGCGGTACTGGTCGGCATTGTCTGGCTGTTTTCCAACAACAAGAGGGCCGTGGACTGGAAGCTGGTCGTTACCGGCGTGGCATTGCAGATCGCCTTCGCGGCGCTGGTACTGCTGGTGCCCGGTGGACGCGAAGTCTTCGACTGGCTGGGCCACGGCTTCGTGGACATCCTCGGCTTCGTGAAGGCGGGCTCTGGATTCATTTTCGGCAGCCTGATGGACACCGAGAAATTCGGCTTCATCTTCGCCTTCCAGGTGCTGCCCACCATCATCTTCTTCGCCGCGTTCATGAGCGTGCTGTACCACCTGGGCGTCATGCAGGCGGTAGTCAGGGGAATGGCATGGGCCATTACGAAAATCATGCGCGTTTCCGGCGCGGAAACCACCAGCGTTTGCGCCAGCGTGTTCATCGGCCAGACCGAAGCACCGCTGACGGTACGCCCCTACATCTCGAAGATGACCGAATCCGAACTGATCACCATGATGATCGGCGGCATGGCGCATATCGCCGGCGGCGTGCTGGCGGCCTACGTCGGCATGCTGGGCGGCGGCGATCCGGAACAACAGGCGTTCTACGCCAAGCATTTGCTGGCCGCTTCCATCATGGCCGCACCGGCCACTCTGGTAGTGGCGAAGCTGCTGATACCGGAAACCGGCACGCCACTGACACGCGGCACGGTAAAGATGGAAGTGGAGAAGACCTCCAGCAACATCATCGATGCGGCCGCCGCCGGTGCCGGTGATGGCTTGCGCCTGGCACTCAATATCGGCGCCATGCTGCTGGCCTTCATCGCCTTGATCGCGCTGATCAACTCGCCGCTGACCTGGCTTGGCGAAGTCACCGGGCTGTCGGCCCTGATCGGCAAGCCTACCGACCTGTCCACGATCTTCGGCTTCGTGCTGTCGCCCATCGCCTGGATCATCGGCGTGCCTTGGCAGGACGCCAATACGGTCGGCTCGCTGATCGGGCAGAAGCTGGTCATCAACGAATTCGTCGCCTATATGCAGCTGGCGGACATCGTCAACGGCAAGGTCGCCGGCGTGTCGCTAACGGGAGAAGGCCGGTTGATCGCCACGTATGCGCTGTGCGGTTTCGCCAACTTCAGTTCCATCGCAATCCAGATCGGCGGTATCGGCGGCCTGGCGCCGGAGCGCCGCTCCGACCTGGCTCGCTTCGGCCTGCGCGCCGTGCTGGGCGGCACCGTCGCCACGCTCATGACGGCAACCATCGCCGGGGTGCTCTCCCACTTCGGTTGACGGCAGCGCCTTCGCCTATTCGCTGGGCAAGGCCGCTTTCCTTCTTTCTTCTCCGTTGTTTTCTGGCAACGCGTTCGCCACTCATGCTCGATCAGGCAACCCTTATGAATACCCCCGCAGCTTCTTCCCATGCCTACGTCGCCGTCATCGGTTCGTTCAATGTCGACCATGTCTGGCGCTGCGACACACTGCCGGCAGCGGGGGCGACCATCGCCGGAAAGTACACATACGGACCCGGCGGTAAAGGCTTCAATCAAGCGGTCGCCGCTGCGCGTGCCGGTGCGGCCACGGTATTCGTCTGCGCGCTGGGCGATGACGCCGGCGGCGCGCTGGCCAGGTCGCTAGCGGCGGCCAATGGAATCGATCTGCGCGCACAGGCCTGCGACGAACCCACCGGCACCGCAGGCATCTATGTGGACGCGCACGGCCGCAACAGCATCGTGATTGGCCCCGGCGCCAACGCGGCGCTGATGGCCGAGTTCCTGGAACAGCAACAGGCCGTGATCGTTTCCGCGGGCACTCTGCTGGCGCAACTCGAATCACCGGTGGAAAGCGTTACCGCCGCACTGCAACTTGCGCGCCTGCATGGCGTCACCACCGTTTTGAATCCCGCCCCAGCCAACGCTGGCACCAACACCGATCTGCTGGCGCTGGCGGACATCATCACTCCCAACGAAACCGAGTTCGCCGCGCTGCTCGCCCGCCATCTTGGCGAGCGCATCGAATCCGACCAGGTCGCCACGTCGGACGTGCAGACGTTGCACAACTTCTGCCGCCAGCTGTTTCCGCACGGCACCGTGGTGGTCACGCTGGGCGGTACCGGTGTATTTGTTTCCCATGCGGAAACTGCCCTGCGTGGCGACCCACGCGCCAACTACCGCGCACCGGCCGAGGCCGCCAACGTGGTCGACACCACCGGTGCGGGCGATGCGTTCAACGGTGCCTTGGCCGCCTCGCTGGCAAACAATCCGGCGGCGCCGTTCTCCCAGCATGTGCGCTTTGCCAGCCGCTACGCCGCCCTGTCCACCGAGAATCTGGGCGCGGCCATGGCCATGCCGGCGCTGGCCGACGTGCAGTCCCGCTACGGGGAGTAAGAAGAATCTCTCCTGTAGAGCCAGATTGAGCGTTGTAGGAGCGGGCCGTGCCCGCGAAGCTTCACGTGACGTGATGGGAAAGGTTCACGCCCGTGGGGCGCTCCTGCAAAAAGCGCCTTAGCGGCTATGCGCTAATCGCCTGCCGTTGCGACGGCATCGTTGCTATCGGGAGCCGGAGTTATCGCGGGGCGCGGGCGTGAGTTCATTTTGAAAACAATTCTCATTTACAATGAGCGTGATGTTTTCAACTGAATGACCTGGACCCATGACGCTTCCCCACTCCCGCCTGCTGACCCTTGCGGTCGCCCTAGCGCTTCCTTCCGCCGCCTACGCACAGACCCAAACCGACCCGACCGAACTGGATCGCGTAACGGTATCGGCCAGCACCAGTCGCATTCCGGATTCCGAAGCCGCCCTGCCCAACACCATCACGGTGATCGACCGGGCGCAGTTGGAACAGCAGTTGGCCGTGACGCAAGACCTGTCGCAGGTGCTGGCCAACCTGATTCCGTCATTTACTCCATCCCGGCAGAAGCTCACCAACGCGGGTGAAACCCTGCGCGGACGCAAGCCGCTGTACCTGGTCGACGGCGTCCCCCAGTCAACGCCATTGCGTGAAGGCGGCCGCGACGGCCACACGCTTGACCCGGCGATGATCGAACGCATCGAAGTGATCCACGGCGCCAATGCGTTGCAAGGACTGGGCGCTTCCGGCGGCATCATCAACATCATCACCAAGCACGCACCGCGCAAGGATGGCGACAGCTTCCACGACGTCAGCCTGAGCGCCAGCAGCGCGCTCGCCCACGAAGACGACAGCGTCGGCTACCGTGGCTCCTATCTGTTCGGCACCCGCCAGGGCGCGTTCGACTTTGTGGGCGGTGCGTCCTACGCCAGCGAAGGGCTGTACTACGACGGCGATGGCAATCCTCTGGCCATCAACGCGGTGCAGGGCGATCTGATGGATTCGCGCAGCCACAACCTGTTCGCCAAGGGCGGCTGGAATATCGACGACGATCGCCGCCTGCAGGTGACCGCCAACCGTTATCAGCTGCAAGGCAATAACGATTACGTCGTGGTCAACGGCAACGCGCTCACCGGCATTCCCACGAGCTCCGAACGTGGCGATCCGGAGGGCGAAGGCCCACGCAACCGGACCACCTCGGTGGTGCTGGACTACACCGACAAGTCGCTCGGCGGCGGCTACCTGCAGGCCCAGCTGTATTGGGTTGATTTCTCTGCGTTGTACGGCGGCAGCGATTGGGAAGATTTCTGGGGCGACGGTCGCGATCTGAACTGGTATGACCAATCGCAGAATCAGTCCGAAAAGCTGGGTGGCAAGTTCAGCTGGTCGCGCGGCGACCTGTTCGGCTTGCGCCTGCGGGCAACGCTGGGTGTAGACCTAGCCCGCGACACCACCTCGCAGGAGCTAGTCCTGGCAGGATTGGACTGGGTGCCGGAAACCGTCTATGAATCCTGGTCACCATTCGTGCAGGCTGAGTGGTGGATCACAGACGCTGTGATGTTGACTGCCGGGCTGCGTCACGAGCGCGGCAAGTTGAGGGTCGGCGACTATCTCACCATTCCCGACCAGCGTGTCGTGCCTGCCGGCGTGAAGGGCACCCGGTACTTCGTAGAAGGCGGCTCGCCTGCCACCAGCGAAACCATGCCCAACGCCGGCCTGGTCTGGGAAGCCACCGATGCGCTGAAGCTTTACGCCTCGTACGCAGAGGGCTACACCGTCGCCGATATCGGTCGTGTATTGCGCGCGGTAACAACTCCGGGTAGCAGCGTCGACGGCTTGGTCGACCTGTCTCCGGTGATCGCCGACAACCAGGAAATCGGTCTGGATTACGACGACGGCCATTGGCTGGTGCATCTGGCGACGTATCGATCCAACTCCGATCTGGGTTCACGGCTGACTTTCGATACGGCGACCCGAACCTACAACGTCGCCCGCGAGCGTACTGAGATAAAGGGCTTCGACGGCAGCGTCGCATACCAAGTGCAGGACGATATGCGGATTGGCGTGGCCTATGCGCGCACTCGCGGCCGCTACGACAGTAACGATGATGATCGGGTCGATAGCGATCTGCCGGGCATCAATGTCAGCCCGGATCGTCTCACGGCGTTTTGGGAACTGGCATTCACGCCTTCGGTCAATCTGCGCTTGCAAGCCAGCAAGGCGGAGGGGCGGGATTTCTATACGCTCAACGGACGGACGGCTAGCTATGACAAGGTTAGCTTCGACGGCTACAGCACGGTGGATCTGTTGACACGCTTCAAGCTGCCAGTCGGCACCTTGAGCGTCGGTGTCGAGAATGTGTTCAACGAGCAATACATCAGCTACTACTCACAGGTCACACCACCGCGCAACGACACCTACACGGCGGGCCGTGGACGTGTACTGACCGTGGGCTGGTCGCATCGGTTCTGACGGCCCTTCACCATGTCCAGCATGCTCCCGCGCCAGATCAGCTCCCACACTCCGGCACGTCGTTTGCGCGGAGTGTTGAAGTGGTTGCATTTGTGGCTGGGGCTCACCGCGGGCGTGGTGCTGGTAGTGGTGGCCTTGACCGGCACCGTGCTGGCCTTCCAGCGCGAACTGCTGCTGATGGCGCACCCGCAACTGGCGAAAGCCGATCTGCCGCCGATCCGCACGCAAGGCGAAGCGCTGGCGCGCATCATCGAGCAATGGGGCCCGCGGGGCATGCGCTCCGCGGACCTGCCTTCGGCCAAGCTCCCGGTCTGGCAGGTATTTTTCAGCGGCGGCGAGCGTCGGTATTTCGATGCCGCCAGTGGCGACTTGCTGCTGACACGGTCCAAGAACAACGATTGGGTGCTCTGGCTGCGCGATCTGCATACGCATCTGCTGGCCGGGGATACGGGCGAAGAAGTGCTGGGCGTATTCGGACTGATCGCGCTCTTCATGCTGTTGTCCGGTCTGTATCTGTGGTGGCCGAAATGGCGGGCATTGGCCGCCAGCCTGCGCTGGTATCGCGGGCCACCGACGCGGCGTTGGCTCAGCTGGCACCGCAGTAGCGGCGCATTGCTGCTGCCGGTGTTGCTGCTGGTCGTGGCTAGCGGCGTGGCGATGGTCTACAACCAGGCCACGCGCACCGCATTGCGGTGGTCACTGGACGATGGGCCCGAGATGGTGCCGCCGTTGGCACTGCCGCCGACGGACCAAACCATCGACTGGCCGGCACTGCTGGTCGCAGCGGAAGGCCGGCTTGTCGGCGGCGAACTGCGGCGGATCGCGCTTCCCAAGAAAGACGACGCGTTGGTGTCGATCCGTGCCCGCGCCGCGGGCGAATGGCATCCGAACGGCCGCAGCGTGGTCTGGATGGATCCTTACCGTCTTCAGCCGGTGCAGGTCTATGACGCCACCGCGCAAGATCTGGGAGGCCGCATGAGTGATGCCATCTATCCGCTGCACGGCGGCTTCGTGGGGGGGCGGGCGTGGCAGTGGGGTGTCGCGTTGACCGGGCTGGTGCCCGCCTTCCTGCTGGTTTCCGGCTTCCTGTTCTGGCGGGCGCGGCGCCGGCACGCACGCTAGCGTTGCTGTTCTTTGGTTTTTGCCGGAAAGGCAAAAGCAAAATCCCCCTCAATCCCCCTTTAGTAAAAGGGGAGGCAAAACAGGGGCTTCCGCTTCTGCTCGTAACCCCTGATCCTTGATCCCTGTTCTTCGATTTCCCCTGCCCGCGCGGCGGACGGATAATGGCGGCATGTCGTCCTCCACGCTCCACACCAATGTCCTCCACATCGGTCCCCACCGCATCGATCCGTCGGTGATCCTGGCGCCGATGGCCGGCGTTACCGACAAACCGTTTCGTCAGCTGTGCAAACAGTTGGGCGCGGGTTCGGCCGTTTCGGAAATGACCATCAGCGATTCGCGTTTCTGGAAGACGGAAAAGTCGCAGCGGCGCATGGACCATGTGGGCGAACCGGCGCCGATCAGCGTGCAGATCGCCGGTACCGAACCGCAGCAGCTCGCCGACGCCGCGCGTTACAACGTGGACCACGGCGCGCAGATCATCGACATCAACATGGGTTGCCCGGCCAAGAAAGTCTGCAACGCGTGGGCAGGCTCTGCGCTGATGCGCGACGAGGCGCTGGTAGCACGGATATTGGAGGCGGTGGTGGGTGCCGTCGAGGTCCCGGTCACCCTGAAGATACGTACCGGCTGGGACTGCGATCATCGCAATGGCCTGACCATCGCGCGGATTGCCGAAAACAGCGGTATCGCCGCGCTGGCAGTACACGGGCGCACTCGCGACCAGCACTACACCGGCCAAGCGGAATACGACACCATCGCGGAAATAAAATCGGCGCTCGCCATTCCGGTGATCGCCAACGGCGACGTCGACTCACCGCAGAAGGCCGCCCAGGTATTGGGGCACACCGGCGTCGACGCGGTGATGATCGGCCGCGCCGCGCAGGGCCGGCCATGGATCTTCCGCGAAGTGGCGCACTATCTGGCGACGGGCCAGATACTGCCGCCACCCACGCTCGCCGAGATACGCGACATCCTGCTGGGTCATCTGCACGCGCTGCACGGCTTCTACGGCGAGCCACAGGGGGTGCGCATCGCGCGCAAGCACCTGGGTTGGTACGCCAAGGACCGTCCCGAGCATTCGGCCGAACAACGCGCGGCATTCCGCGCGGTAGTCAACCGCGCCGAGACGGCGGACGCGCAGATCCGGCTGACCCGCGACTATTTCGACGCCTTGGTAGCGGGCGTGGTGCCAGACTTGCCCGCAGCGGCCTAGTTGATTCGGAACAGGTTGGTTGAAAGCACTCTGATCAACTTCCCCTCGCCCCTAATAATGCAAGCGAGGGAGAAAAGAAGGCACCGCCAGTTGAGTGCATACCCTTAAACCGCATCGGAGCATTCGCCATGAGTATTACCAAGCCCGAAACACCTTACCTGCATGGCTTCTCTCCGGTGGAACAGGCGCGGTTGATGAAGCAAGCGCGGCTGGCGGAATCCACCATCTTCAGCAGCATCGACTACACCGGTGTCCGTCGCGTACTGGAGGTAGGCAGCGGCGTCGGTGCGCAAACCGAAATCCTGCTGCGGCGTTTTCCGGATATCCACGTGACCTGCGTGGATTTCAACGAGGCTCAGTTGGAAGCCGCGGAGCGGAACCTGAGCAAGATGCCCTGGTGCCAGGGCCGCTACACCCTGCAACAGGCGGACGCGACCAATCTGCCCTTTTCACCTCGCGAATTCGATGCTGCGTTCCTGTGCTGGGTGCTGGAACACGTGCCATCTCCCGCGCGTGTCATGAACGAGGTTCGCCGGGTGCTGGCGCCAGGCTCGCCGGTGTACATCACCGAGGTGATGAACTCGTCATTCCTGTTGGACCCGTATTCTCCCAATGTCTGGCGCTACTGGATGGCCTTCAACGACTTCCAATACGACAGCGGCGGCGATCCCTTCATTGGCGCCAAGCTGGGCAACCTGTTGCTGGCCGGCGGTTATCGCGATGTCGCGACCGAGATCAAGACGTTCTACTTCGACAATCGCGAGCCCGCCCGGCGTAAAACCATGATTGCCTTCTGGGAAGAACTATTGCTATCCGCCGCGGATCAGCTACTGGAAGCAGGGCGAGTCACCCAAGAAATCGTCGACGGCATGCGCCGTGAATTGAACGACGTGCAGAACGATCCGAATGCGGTGTTCTTTTATTCCTTCGTGCAAGCGCGGGCTACGGTTTACTGATCGGTACGTTGTAGAGCCGAGCATGCTCGGCTACTCCTTCTTGAAACGAAAAGCAGCCGAGCAAGCTCGGCTCTGCAGAAACGCGGATGAATTCCTGTGGGAGCGACGTAAGTCGCGACGTTGATGTTTCCGATCGCTTTCCGATCGCGACTTACGTCGCTGCCACAAGATTGCGTTACGAGGAGCGGCGAAGCCTGTGACTACCGCTGCCCTTCCGCTTTCAGCGGCGGCGTTACTTCACCGGGAGGGACAATCGCGGCTCGAAAAGGCTGATCCGATTGCTTCCAGATGCGTTGCCACATGGCTCCCAGCAGCGCACGCATTCCATCCATTCCGGAAACCGGAGATGCCCATGGCAGCTGCACCGGTGCGATGGCCTGCCACGCGTCGTTCCGCCGTTGAGCCACGGCAAACTGGAAGGTGTAGTCCGGCTCCAAGCCCATGCGTAGATCTGACAGCACCAAACGATCACCCTGCACTTGTGTCCGCATGAAGCCGCGGTTGAACCACGTCAACCGCTTTACCGCCGGGATGTTCCGCGCTTCCCCAAGCGCCTGCGTATTCGAAGGATAGCCGCGGAAGACCAGAGGTCCTTTGTCGAACACCGAGCGCTCCGCTTCGACATAGCCGCTAGGCGTCATCGCGACCACGCGCCAGAGCAGCGTGTTGAACGGCATCGGCACCGAGAAGCGCGGCGCATCAACCAAGCCCATCGCGGCCAGCGTCCGATTCGCCTCGCGATCCACCATGGTCTTGGCCATCAGCGACCAGCCCAGATACGCACAACTCAATGCCAGACCCGCCACCAGCGCACGCTGCGCGATCCGCCTTTCGCGTGCGAACCAAGCTATCAAGCAGCCGATCAGCAGCCAGACGGTGTACGCCGGGTCAATGATGAAGACACTGGACCACATGGTGGGCGGCGGCATCAGCGGCCACCACAGCTGCGTGCCATACACCGTGAAGGCATCCAGCACTGGGTGCGTCACCAGCGACAGTTGGATGGCCCAGAACCACCGCAGCGGCGATTCGGCGACCCGGCCGCCACTGCGTTTGAACAGCCACCAGATCAGCCACGCCACCAGCGGCAGCACGAACAGCGAATGGCTGAAACTGCGGTGCACCGTCATCAGCATGATCGGGTCATCGGTGAACAGCATGATCGGGAAACTATCCAGATCCGGCAGCGTGCCCAACGCGGCACCCGCGAGCAACGCGGCGCGACGATGGTGAGCCGGAGCAATGGCCGCCGCGATGGCGCCGCCTAGTACGATTTGGGAAAGAGAGTCCATGGCGGGATGCTAGCAGCCTGCCACGCTCTTGTAGGAGCGGCGTCCCGCTAGGAGCGGCGTCCCGCCGCGAGCTCTTCACTCTTACCACGATCTGGCAGAAAGAGCTCGCGGTGGGACGCCGCTCCTACAAGAGAAAACGCCGCACCTACCTATCCGAGCAGGCAAGATTTCCGATCACGCCGCCTTGGACATATCCGGCGACACCAGCCGCAGGCGGGCCGGAACAACCGAAAGCACCTGCCCTGCATGCGACACCAGTTGCAGGCTGCCGTCGGCTTCCTCGCATAGCGCGGTCAGGCTTTCCACCCAGTCGCCGTCGTTGGCATACACCAGGTTCTCGCGCTGGAACAGCGCCGCGCGGTGGATATGTCCGCAGATGATGCCGTCCAGGCCGCGGCGCTGCGCGTCGTCCAAACCGGCCTGCACGAAGCGGCCGATGTAGCGCTCAGCCGCATCGCTCTGGCGCTTCAGATATTCCGCCAGCGACCAGTAGCGCAGACCCAGGCGGCGGCGGACCTGATTGATGAGGCGATTGCCGGTAAGGATGCGGTAGTACAACCAGTCGCCGAAACGCTCCTGCAAGCCACCGAAGTGAGTGATGCCGTCGTAGTCGTCGCCATGGGTCACCAGCAGGCGTCGGCCGTCAGCGGTGGTGTGGATGGCACGGCGACGCACTTGCATGGCGGGCAGCATCAGTCCGCAGAACCGGCGTACGGGACGGTCGTGGTTGCCAGGCACATAGATCAATTCCGTGCCATTGCGCGCCAGCGCGTGCAGGTTTTCGACAACGCGATTATGTGCGGCGTCCCAGGAAGCCCGCCGCTGTGCCATCCACCACAGGTCCACGATGTCGCCCACCAGATACAGCCGGCGGCAGCGCAGTCCACTCAGGAAATCGGCGAACTCGGCCGCGTGGCAATGTTTGGAACCCAGATGAACATCGGAAACGAAGACCGCGCGCTTCATCGGAGCGGTGGCGGTCCGGGGGCTCATGCCGGCACCGATTCGCGCGGGTTGGATTCCAGGTATCGCGCCCGCTTCTTGGGTCGGATGCAATGCAGATCGACTTCGATCAATCCGTCGATGGAATCGCTGAAGGCCGGATCCACTCCGAATGCCAGGAACCGCGTTCCGCCCGGTTCGCAGAGCTCGGTGTACTGCTTGTACAGCATCGGGATGGTGGCACCCAACGCATCCAGATTGGCTTTCAGCACACGGAAAGCGGTTTCCGCATCCAGTTGCCCGAACGTAGGTGGCGCGGCTGTGTAGCGGAACGGATGGCGCGAAACCGCCTCGCCATCAAGATCGCCGTAGTACTGCGCGTAGTAGCTGACGATCTGCTCGCGCGCGTGCAGCGGTAGCGCGGCGCTCATCGATACCGCCCCGAACAGATAGCGGATACGAGGATGCCGGCGCAGGTAGGCGCCGATGCCTTGCCACAGGTAATCGATGCTGCGGCTGCCCCAATACTCGGGCGCCACGAAGCTGCGTCCCAGTTCCATGCCTTGCGCGATGCGCGGCAATGCGTCATCGGCGTAGTGGAACAGCGATGCGGTATACAGGCCTTTGAGCCCCTGTTCGGCGAGCACCGATGCGCCACGTGCAATCCGATATGCACCGGCGATCTTCCGTGCTTGCGCATCCCACAGCACGATGTGTTCGTACCAGGCGTCGTACGGATCCACGTCCATTCGCTTGCCGGTGCCCTCGCCCACTTCGCGGAAGGTCAGCTCGCGCAGGCGGCCGATTTCGCGCAGCAGCGGCGAATCGGATGCCAGCCGGCCGACGCAGATATGCTTACCGTCGGTGGTGGCGCCCAGGCGTTCCAGCGAGGCGATGGCCGCGCTCAGTACCGCGCGATCCACCGCAGGAACGAGCGGTTCCGGTCCTTCGGGAATCGTTTCCTTGCCGCGACTGATGGCATACAGCGCGCGCCGCACCTGGGCCACCGCAACGTCAGCATCGACGTTTTCGTCCACCTGCATCAGATTGCCAACGCGCAGCACGATGCGGCGCTGGCTGCGCGCGAACATTTCGCGCGCCAACAAGGCCGTCCCGGCGGGCTTCAACAGAGTCGAGGCGCCGTAGAAGAATGCCGAGTTGCGGGCCTGTATCCGCACCGGCAGCACCGGTGCGCCGGTATTGCGGGCAAACCGCAGGAAGCCTCTACGCCAACGTGTGTCGGTCACCCCGCGCGGCCCCAACCGCGACACCTCGCCTGCAGGGAATACGATGACGCATTGTTCGTCCTCCAGCGCCTGCTCGATGGCTCGCAGGCTGTCCGCACCCGGATTTCCGCCCAGGATACGTACCGGCAGCAGCAGGTCGCGAAGATTGTCGATGCCGGTCAGGAAATCGTTGGCGACGATCTTCACGTCGCGCCGCACGCTGCCCACGAAGTGCAGCAATGCCATGGCATCCAGCGCACCGGAGGGATGATTGGCGACGATCAACAACCGGCCGCTTTCAGGAACGCGCCGGCGTTCGACATGGTCAACCGCGTAACGCAGGTTGAGGAAGTCCATCGCCGCTTCCAGGAAAGCGAAGTCGTGCAAATGCGCGTGCTCTGCCAGGAAGCCGTAGGCCTCATCCAGCCGGGACCATTTGCCCAAGGTCTTCAATAGCGGACGCGCCACCCAGGCTCGGCGGCCTCGGAACCACTGCGGGTAACGTTCGGCGATCTGTTGTTCCAGCGGGCGCATGTCAGGAGGCTCGTCGGGTTGCGCGCAGCCTGCTACGGATCCGCGACATTGCCATTGCGGTTTTGCGGCAGACACATGACAGCCGCCGATGACCGCCCGTTTAACCCCACGAGCACCGTGAACGGGGCAGAATGCACGCTCCGCCCGGCGCGTGTATCATGCGCACCCATCTTTTCATCCGAATCAAGGGATATAAGCCCGATGTCCAATTACCTGTTCACTTCCGAATCGGTCTCCGAAGGCCATCCGGATAAGGTCGCCGACCAGATTTCCGACGCTGTCCTCGACGCCATCCTGGCCCAGGACAAGCGCGCCCGCGTGGCATGCGAAACACTGGTCAAGACCGGTGTGGCCATCGTGGCCGGGGAAATCACCACCTCCGCCTGGATCGACCTGGAAGCGCTGACCCGCAAGGTGATCGTGGACATCGGCTACGACAGCAGCGAGGTCGGTTTCGACGGCGCCACCTGCGGCGTGCTGAACCTGATCGGCAAGCAATCCCCCGACATCAACCAGGGCGTGGACCGCAAGAAGCCGGAAGAACAAGGCGCTGGCGACCAGGGCCTGATGTTCGGCTACGCCACCAACGAAACCGACAGCTACATGCCGGCCGCCATCCACCTGTCGCACCGCCTGGTCGAACAGCAGGCCAAGGTGCGCAAGAAGAAGAATTCGCCACTGTCGTGGCTGCGCCCCGATGCCAAGAGCCAGGTCACCCTGCGCTATGAAGGTGGCAAGGCCGTGGCGATCGACGCGGTGGTGCTGTCCACCCAGCACGACCCGGACATCAAGCAGAAGGATCTGGTCGAAGCCGTGCGCGAGCACATCGTCAAGCCGGTGCTGCCGGCCAAGTGGCTGCACAAGGGCACCAAGTTCCACATCAACCCGACCGGCAAGTTCGTGATCGGTGGACCGGTGGGCGACTGCGGCCTGACCGGCCGCAAGATCATCGTCGACACCTACGGCGGCTGGGCCCGTCACGGTGGCGGCGCGTTCTCGGGCAAGGATCCGTCCAAGGTGGACCGTTCCGCCGCCTACGCCGCGCGCTATGTGGCCAAGAACGTCGTGGCCGCCGGCTTGGCCGACCGCTGCGAAGTGCAGGTGTCCTATGCGATTGGCGTGGCCGAGCCGACTTCGATCTCGGTGACCACCTTCGGCACCGGCAAGATCGACGACCAGAAGATCGAGAAGCTGATCCGCAAGCATTTCGACCTGCGCCCGTACGGCATCATCCAGATGCTGGACCTGATCCATCCGATGTATCAGCAGACTGCCGCCTACGGCCATTTCGGCCGCAAGCCGCAGGAATTCAGCTACCTCGACAGCGCCGGCAAGAAGCACACCGCCACCGCGTTCTCGTGGGAAAAGACGGATCGTGCCGAAGCACTGCGCAAGGATGCCGGGCTGAAGTAAGGTTTTTTATTGGATAGGGAAACTCAGCCTAGATAGTTGTCCTACAAGCTGAAGATTCATTTCCTCATCCGCCTTCGGCACCTTCTCCCAACGGGAGAAGGGAAAAATAAAGACGGGCCGCGCAAGCGGCCCGTTTTTCGTTGGAAGCTAAAGAAGGGTGAACGGTGACAGGAAAAGCATTTCGCTTTTACCTTCTTTTAAAAGAAGGCAAGGGGATTTTCTTTTGCTGTTGCTTCTAAAGAGCAAAAGCAAATCCCCCTCAATCCCCCTTTTAAAAGGGGGAGGCAAAGGCATAAGCCTTGCGATTCCCTATTCCCTATTCCCAGCTCTAAAGCCGCACCGTCACCCGCACCTCCGGGGAACCGCCGGCATGCGCGGCCAGTACTCGGTCGCCGACGCGTTCGAACATCAAATCCAGGCGCGCGCCGGCAACGTCCAGGCGTTCGACACGCAATCGATCCACGCCATAAGGCAGCTGCGGGTGATCAATGATCACTTCGCTGCGCGCGGCATCCACCTGCAGACCCAGGCTGGCTTGCAACAGCATGAACACCGATCCGGCCGACCACGCCTGCGGCAGGCAGGCCACCGGATAGGCGATCGGCGGTTCGCCCGTGACACGCGGGAATCCGCAGAACAGTTCCGGCAGGCGCATGCCGAAATGCGTGGCGGCTTCGAACACTTCGCCCAGCAGATGCATGCTCTGCCGCCGCGCGCCGTAGTGCGCCATGCCGGCGGCGCACAGCGCGACATCGTGCGGCCACACCGAGCCGTTGTGGTACGACATGGGATTGAAGCGCGGCTGGTCCGAGGCCAACGTACGCACGCCCCAACCGTTGTCGAACGGGGGCGAGCACAGTTGTGCGATCACCCGCTGCGCGCGCGTCGGCTGCGGAAGACCGACGTACAGCAAATGCCCCGGATTGGATGCACGGACGCGGCACATGCGTCCTTCGCCATCCCGCGCCAGTGCGTAGAAATCCAGCACCTCATCCCAGAATCGGGTTTCGACGGTCTCACGCATCCGTTCGGCGCGGATCCGCCAGCGAATGGCGG
The DNA here is from genome assembly GCF_039710385.1 of Pseudoxanthomonas sp. CCNWLY206-1. Classification (NCBI taxonomy): domain Bacteria; kingdom Pseudomonadati; phylum Pseudomonadota; class Gammaproteobacteria; order Lysobacterales; family Lysobacteraceae; genus Pseudoxanthomonas; species Pseudoxanthomonas sp. CCNWLY206-1. The sequence continues at coordinate 525,982 of NZ_JBDKXI010000002.1, forward strand.
CTTCTTCTTCTCCACGCGCGGCGGCCAACGACGCCATCGCCTCCAAGGCGGAGAACACATAACCCTGCACTTCGACAAGCGCGATTGGCCCGTTCGGCATGCTGCCATCTTCATGGAAAATCGAATCGCCGCTGTCCTTCCAGCCTTGGTTGGACAAACCGCTGGCCTCACCGCGCGCATAGGCAAGCAAGCCATCGGCGTCGGCATCGCAACTGCGCTCGATCCAATCCATGGCTTGCTGCAGCACGGGCCATAGGGTTTCCAACATGGCGAGATCGCCCGTACGGCGAAAGTAGCGGCCCGCCAGCATCACGAACAACGGCGTGGTATCCACACCGCCGTAGTACAGCCCGAACGGTATCTCACCCAATGCCGCCATTTCGCCCTTGCGCGATTCGTGCATGATCTTGCCGGGTGCGGAATCGCGAAACGCGGAAGTCTCTTGCGCTTGGCGTTCGGCCAAAAACGCCAGCACACCGCGCGCCAGGCCCGGGTCCAGCCAGAGCGTCTGCAAGGCAGTGATGATCGCGTCGCGGCCGAACGGTGTCGAAAACCACGGGATACCCGCGTAGGGATAGCGGCCCGACGGCAGCTCACTGGCCAGTAATGCGATATCGGTGCGGGAGCGCTCAAGCCAGGCGTCGAACAGCAAGCCGCCGCCTCGCAGTCGCCCGCCCGAGCGTCGCCGTGCACGCATCGCGCGTCGCGCCTGGATGGTCGCTGCGCGGTAGCGTTCGCGTCCCGGCCGTGACGGCTCCGTGCCGACCTCCAGATAAAGTTCGAATCCCTGGTGAGGCAACAGCCGCACATCGAATCGAGCCTTCTCTTCCGTCAACGACGACGGCGACATCGAAAAGCTGATCACGGTGCTGCGAAGGGTCCCGTCCAGCCCGAGGTAGCGCAGCGTCGCCGCATCCGCACTCAGTTCAGCCGGCGGATAGTCGCCGCGGCGTGCCCGCTGCATGCCGCGCACCTCGAACATGTCGCGGAAATCCGCACCGAATTCGATCAACAACGGCAGGACGACCTCGTTCTCCGCGTAGTTCACGCACTCGATGCGTTCATACAGGCGCCCGCTCCAGAGAAAGCGCGAACGCTCGATGTGGATCACACCCTGTGCCGCCGGATTGCCACCGATCGGTGGCAGTGGCCGGTTGGTCAAATGCGAGGTGAACACCACCTTGTCTTGCGCGATCGCCGCGCTCAGCAAAGTAGGTTGATCACCGTCCAGGCAAAGGCGAAGGCGCGACAGCGTGCGCGTGCCCTCATGAAACAAACCGTCCGAATCGCCGTAGAGGTCGCCTTGCGCGTCGCATACCAGGAAACTGTCGCCCTCTTTGAGCGAATAGCTGCTCTGGATATTGCCGGGAACCGTGCTCAGCATGCCGCGGGATCAGGCGGTGCAGACCAGCGCCGTTGCCGGCTGGGGAGGTGGTGGCAGCGCGGAAGTCAGGGACGGCATGGAAGATGCGGACGTGGAGTTCGCCAGCACCGTTTCGTAGAGTTCCAGATAGCGCGTGGCCATGACCGGCGCCGAAAAACGTCGTTCGAACACGCGCCGGATCTCGGCGCGGTCCAGCTCCGGCAAACGCGCCACGGCGTCCACGGCCTGCTCTTCCGAGTCGACGATGAAGCCGGTCACGCCATGGTCGATCACTTCGCGCACCGATCCGCAGTCCCAGGCAATCACCGGCGTTCCGCAGGCCATCGCCTCGATCATCACCAAGCCGAATGGTTCGGGCCAATCGATCGGGAACAGCAGCGCGTCAGCGTTGCCCAGGAACAATCGCTTGCCCGCGTCGTTGATCTCCCCGATGAAATCCACACCGCCGCCTGACAGCAACGGCTCGATCTGTTCGCGGTAATAACCCACGTCCACCGCGTCGACCTTGGCCGCGATCTTCAATGGCCGGCCGGCACGCCGCGCGATGGAGATGGCCCGGTCAGGCCGCTTCTCTGGTGATATCCGGCCTAGGAACGCCAGATAGCCGCCGGTCGGCGCAGGTAGCGGCGTCAGCAATTCCGAAGGCAGTCCGTGATACGCGGTGCCGATCCAATGGGCGTAGCGCAACGGAAAGCGCTGCCGATCCGAAATGGACACCAGCGGGAAGCGTGGCCAGCGTTGATAGATGCCGGCCAGATCCGCCAGGTCCAGGCGCCCATGCAAGGTGGTGACGGTGCGGTCGGCGATGTCCTCGAACAGCGGGAAATGCAGAAGATCGACATGGAAGTGCAGCAAGTCGAACTCATCGGCGCGGCGACGCACCTCATGCAGCATCGACAGATGCGCGGCCAGGTCGGATTTGAGCGGGTGAGGGTCGAGCCGGAAAGCCTGCGCGCGCGCTGGGATCAACTCTGCGCGCGTGCAGCTATCCCCGCTGGCGAAGACCGTGACGTGATGACCCAGATCGACCAGTGCATCGGCCAGATAGGCCACGATGCGTTCCGTGCCTCCGTAGAGGCGGGGCGGGACCGATTCATACAGCGGTGCGATATGAGCGATACGCATGGGAAGAATCCATCAGGCAGATCTTTGGCTGGCGGAAGGCTGGGCTTTTACGCAGTGGACGTCGGGCCCTGGTCATTGCCACGGTTAATGGGGATGCGTCTGCCGACCTGCGCCCTCGGTGTCTTCGGCAAGGTCACCGTCAGCAGACCGTCGCGGAACTCCGCCTTGACCTGGTCCCACTCGACGTCGGTTTCGATCGGGATGCGCCGCTCGAAGCGACCGTAGTAGTACTCGCTGTATCGGCGCCCGGCATCTTCACGGACATCGCGGCGTTCGCCGCGCAGCAGCAAGCCGTCGCCTTCATGCAGCACTTCGACGTCCCGCTCGCTCATGCCCGGGAGCTCCGCGGTCAGGACCAGTTCCTTGTCACGCTCGCTCAGTTCGACGCTGGGCCAATCGCTATCACGGTCCAAACCGAACCGGGACAGTGGCCGGTCGAATATGGGGCGATCGAACTGGCGCATCACACCGTCGAACAGCCGGTCCATCTGGCGTTGCAGGTTAACCAGGGGGTCGCCACTCTCGCGTGCTTGGGATGCGCGTTCGCGATGGCGTGGAGTCAAATGCCTTACGTTCATGATGTGCTCCTCTTATCAACCACGGTTGCGCGATGGTCGAGTGGCCCGCGAAGAGTCGCGCAGGAAGTCAAACGCCACGGCCGTGGCACGGCGCCTGGAGAAACTCCAGAAAGGCGTTGCGCATACCGGCGCGGGCCGCCCTGATACGTCACCGTTCGCAACGACATACCGCGCAATTAAGGAGAGATGTCGCGCATTTCAATGGCCGCGGTTGCGGGTGCAGTTAGCTTGAATTAGATCTAGTGGAAATCGCGTCAATATTCTGTGTGAGCAGACGTAGAGCCGCGGCACACCATCAAAACCGGAGTTGCACGGGCCGAACTGCGAGAACGCGCACATTCCGGCGAAAACCGTGCAGCTGTCTGGCGTGCGCCTGCCTCAAACCGATCAGGGGCGGCCGTCCAGAGTGGCGCATAGCACTGGCGGTGGCGTTCCATACCGGCGGGAAGATTCGACCTCCGACCGCCGTACCGCGCCCGTTCCACAAAGCTTTCGCTTACCATCGCCGCCATGGGGACCAACGACCGCCGACCGATCGCCGCGCGCGCCAGCGGCTGGGCTGTGAAGCTCAGCGCCGCGCTGGCGCAATCATCCGTCACGCCTAACCAGATCTCGGTATTGAGCATCTTCTTCGCCGCGCTCGGGGCGATGATGCTGGTCTGGTCGCCCAGCCTGATCGGTCTATTGCTGTGCGCCGCCTGCATACAGCTGCGGCTGGTTTGCAACCTGCTGGACGGCATGGTCGCGATGGAAGGCGGCAAACAGACCGCGACCGGCGCACTCTTCAATGAATTCCCGGATCGTGTCGCCGACTCGCTACTGATCGTCGGACTGGGCTATGCGGCCTCCATGCCCTGGCTGGGCTGGTTGGGCGCTCTGCTGGCCGCCCTGACCGCCTATGTGCGCGTGTTCGGCGGCAGCCTGGGACTGGCGCAGGATTTTCGCGGTCCGATGGCGAAGCAACACCGGATGGCGGTACTGACGGCCGCCTGCCTCTTGGCCATTGCAGAGCGGCTGGTCTTCGGAAGCCATTACAGCCTGATCATCGGCAGCGGCGTGATTGCCGCCGGTTCGTTGCTGACTTGCATTAGCCGCACCCGCGCCATCGCCGCGCAGCTACAGGCCGGCGGCTGATGCTGTCGCGCCTGCTGGTCGCGGCGATAAAACTTTTCATCGGCGCCTATCCGCGCTGGCGCGGCAGCCAACCCTCGGCGGCACAACGAATTTATTTCGCCAATCACGCCAGCCATCTGGATACGGTGGCCTTGTGGTCGGCGCTGCCGCCTGCACTGCGGGCTCGTACCCGACCTGTGGCCGCGCGCGATTACTGGGGCAGTGGGATCCGCGAGGTGATCGCCCGGCGCGGCTTCCATGCGGTGCTGATCGAGCGCGATCGCGAGAAATGCGAAGGCGACCCGCTGCAGCCGCTGTACGACGCACTGGATGCTGGCGACTCGCTGATCATTTTTCCGGAAGGCACGCGCAACCACGATCCCTTGCCGCAGCCGTTCAAATCCGGTCTGTTTCACCTGGCGCAGCGCTATCCGCAAGTCGAACTGATCGCGGTATACCTGGACAACGCGCGCCGCTGCCTGCCCAAGGGGAGCCCGGTGCCGGTGCCGTTGGTGTGCACAGTGCGTTTCGGTGCGCCGGTCGTGCTACAGCCGGATGAAGACAAGGCAGCGTTCCTGCAACGCGCCTGGCAGGCGGTGGTGGACCTGGCATGAGACTGACCGTTCCCACCGAGCAACTGGACAGCTTCCTGCAGGCGGCCATCGCACGTGCGCCGATGAAATTCTGGTGGGTCATTGGTGGCGTGATCGCGCTGCTGCTGGTCGCCAGCGCGATCGGCTGGCTGCTGGGCCGGCGCAAACCCGGCGCTGTCATCGACAACCTCAACGCGCGCATCCGCGCCTGGTGGGTCATGGTGGCGGTACTGGTGGCTTGCTTCGCGCTAGGCAAGGTCGCCACGTTGGTGCTTTACGGCCTGCTGTCGTTCTTTGCGCTGCGCGAATTCGTCACTCTCACGCCGACCCGGCGCGGCGATCATTTTTCTCTCTGCCTGTGCTTCTACGTCGCCATTCCGCTGCAATACTGGTTGATCGGCACGGATTGGTATGGCTTGTTCGTCATGTGCATTCCGGTCTACGGCTTTCTGCTGTTGCCCGCGGTGTCTGCACTGTCTGGCGACACGGAACAGTTCCTGGAGCGCAACACCAAGATCCAATGGGGCCTGATGCTGACGGTGTACTGCCTGAGCCACGCGCCCGCGCTGATGCTGTTGCGCATCCCCGGTTACGAAGGTCAGAACCTGATGCTGTTGTTCTACCTGTTGCTGGTGGTGCAGCTGAGCGACGTCCTGCAATACGTGTTCGGCAAGCTGTTCGGCAAGCATCTGCTGGCACCGCAGGTCAGCCCGTCGAAAACGGTGGAAGGTCTGGTCGGCGGCGGCCTGGCTGCGGCCGGCATCGGCGCGGCATTGTGGTGGATCACCCCATTCACGCCACTGCAGTCCGCATTGCTGTCGCTGCTGATCGTGCTGTGCGGGTTCCTGGGCGGGCTGGCGCTGTCGGCGGTCAAACGCAGCCTGGGCGCCAAGGATTGGGGCGAGATGATCGAAGGCCACGGCGGCATCCTGGACCGGCTGGATTCAGTGGTATTCGCCGCGCCGGTGTTTTTCCATGTGGTTCGCTACGGGTTTCAGTAGGTCTGGAATTGACGCGCCGTCGTAGAGCGCCTCAACGAGCTATTCGTCATCGCCTGCCGTTGCGACGGCCCGATTGCCACCGACCTGGACCCATCGCGGGGCGCAGCTCCGCTCTACAAGGATGGCGCGCGCCCGGCCCGCAGGCCTAGCCCGGCGAGTACAATGCCCAGATGTCCTTAATGCAACTCCAGCGGGTCGACTTCAGTGTCGGCGGGCCGCTGCTACTCGAACACGTCGACCTCAGCATTGAACCCAACGAGCGCATCTGCATCGTGGGGCGCAATGGCGCGGGCAAGTCCACGTTAATGCGACTATTGGCTGGCGAACTGAAAGCCGACGACGGTGAGGTGCGCCTGCAGAACGGCGTGGTGGTCGCGCGCATGGCGCAGGAAGTGCCGCAGGACACCAGCGGAACCGTGTTCGACGTAGTTGCGGAAGGCCTGGGCGACCTGGGCCATCTGCTGGCCCGTTATCACCACGCGTTGGCCGATGGCGACATGGACGCCATGGGCGAGGCACAGACCCAGATCGAAGCGCAGCATGGCTGGGATCTGGACCGGCGCGTCGAACAAGTGCTCGCCAAGCTTGAGCTGCCGGAGGACGCGGACTTCGCAGCATTGTCGGGCGGCATGAAGCGCCGTGTACTGCTGGCACAGGCGCTGGTGCGCAAGCCGGACATCCTGTTGCTGGACGAGCCCACCAACCACCTGGATATCGATGCGATCGCCTGGCTGGAAGGTTTCCTGAAGCAGTTCGAAGGCAGCATCGTGTTCGTCACCCACGACCGCAGCTTCCTGCGTTCGCTGGCCACGCGTATCGTCGAGATCGATCGCGGCCAGGTCACCAGCTGGCCCGGCGACTACGAAAACTATCTGCGCCGCCGCGAAGAACGGCTACATGCGGAAGCGCAGGAGAATGCGCGCTTCGACAAGCTGCTGGCGCAGGAAGAAGTGTGGATCCGCCAGGGCATCAAGGCGCGCCGCACCCGCAACGAAGGCCGCGTGACCGCCTTGAAGGCGATGCGTCGCGAACGTGCGCAGCGCCGCGACCTGACCGGCAACGTCAGGATGGCAACGGCCGCCGCGCAGAATTCCGGCAAGAAAGTCATCGAAGCCAAGCACATCACCCAGGCCTACGACGGCCGGGTGCTGCTGGACGACGTATCGACAACCATCTTCCGTGGCGATCGCGTGGGCATCATCGGTCCCAATGGCGCGGGCAAATCGACGTTGCTGAAAATCCTGCTGGGCAAGATGAAGCCGCAGCAAGGCGAAGTGACGCTGGGTACCGGATTGCAGATCGCCTATTTCGATCAGCACCGCAGCCAGCTGGATGAAAGCCGTAATGCATTGGAGAACGTGGCCGAGGGTAGCGACTTCGTCGAGATCAACGGCAGCCGCAAGCACATCATCGGCTACCTGCAGGATTTCCTGTTCTCGCCGGAGCGCGCCCGCGGTCCCATCACCCGCCTGTCCGGCGGCGAACGCAATCGCCTGCTGCTGGCCAAGCTGTTCGCACAGCCTTCCAACTTGTTGGTAATGGATGAACCGACGAATGACTTGGACGTTGAAACACTGGAGCTGTTGGAAGAATTGCTGATCGACTACAAAGGCACCTTGCTGCTGGTTTCGCACGACCGCGAGTTCCTCGACAACGTGGTCACCAGCACCTTGGTGCTGGAAGGCCAAGGGCGCTTGGCCGATTACGTGGGCGGCTACAGCGACTGGGTGCGCCAGCGACCGGCGGCTTTGTTCGCAACCGAGCCCGCCACACCCGCGAAAACGGCGCCGGCTCCAGCCGCAACTTCCGCGCCTGCGACAGCCGAGCCCAAACGCAAACTCAGCTACAAGGACGCGCGCGAACTGGAGCAGCTGCCTGCCAGGATCGAGTCGCTGGAAACCGAGATCGCACAACGTACCGCGGCGATGAATGATCCTGCCTTCTATCAGCAGGATGCCGCCGCACTGCTCAAAGCCAATGAAGCGCTTGCCGCCTTGCAGGCCGACTTGGACACCGCGTATCGGCGTTGGAGTGAGCTGGACGGTTGATCGATTGCGTTGCCCCCGCGCTTTTGTAGGAGCGGCCTCCGGCCGCGAGCTCTTGCTTCACATTCGCGATAAAAAGCAAAAGCTCGCGCCGAGGGCGCTCCCACAAAAGCGGAATTTCTTGCTACCGGATTGTTCCGGTCGCGACTCACGTCGCTCCCACAAACACGCTGCCTTTCCCTGTGGGAGCGACGTGAGTCGCGACCGGAATCTCAACAGAGCACAGATGCGTATCCACCCAGATCACGGATAAAAGCTCTAGATGCTTTTGCCCGCATATCCCGTATTGGTTTTTGATTTTTTAGGAGCGGCCTCCGGCCGCGAGCTCTTGCTTCACATCTCACGATAAAAAACGCAACAGCTCGCGCCGGGATGGCGCTTCTACGAAAGCCGGATTTCCTGTCGCATTTGGGATACCGGATCAACCCGTGTTCTGCACACCCTGCGACACGCCATTGATGCTGGCCACCAGCACACGCAGCAGGTTGTCATCCTCGCGGCCGCTGTCGCGCCAGCGCTTCAGCAGGTCCGCTTGCAGCACGCTGATCGGGTCGATGTAGGGATTGCGAAGCCGGATCGACAAGGCCAGCCGCTGATCGTGCTGCAGCAGCCATTCGCTGCCATTCAACTTCATCACCCATTCCAGGGTGATCGCATGTTCGTTCTGGATGCGCGGGAAGAATTCGTCGTGCAGCGGACCGGCCATCCGCGAAAACATCTGCGCGATGTTCAGATCGCCCTTGGCCAGCACCATGGAAATGTCGTCGAGGAAGGTCTTGAAGAAAGGCCAGTCGCGAGCCATTTCTTGCAGCGTCTCTTCGCCGCCGTCGTCGATCACCGCTTTCAAGCCGCTACCCACGCCATACCAACCGGGAATCACTGCGCGTGCCTGACTCCAGGCGAACACCCACGGAATCGCGCGCAGATTGGTGAGCGCCGCATCCTGGCCCAACCGGCGTGATGGCCGTGAACCCAAGGTCATGCGTTCGATCACGTCGATGGGTGTGGCGTTGCGGAAGTAATCCATGAAACCCGGCGCATCAACGAAGGCACGATAGGCCTTGGTGCTTTCAGTGGAAACACGCTCCATGACCTCACGCCACTGTGCTTCACGCGGTTCCGGCGGCCGCGGACGCAGGCTGGATACCAGCACCGCACCGGTCGCCTGCTCCAACGAACGCAACGCCAACGCACGAATCCCGTATTTGCGATGGATGACCTCGCCCTGCTCGGTGACACGTAGCCGCCCGTCCACACTGCCGCGCGGCGAGGCATCCACCGCGCGCGTGGTCTTGCCACCGCCGCGGCTGATCGAACCGCCACGACCGTGGAAGAAAGTCAGCTTGATACCCAGATCCTTGGCCGCCTGCAGCAATTCCACTTGTCCACGTTGCAATCCCCAGCGCGAAGCGGCGATGCCACCGTCCTTGCCGCTGTCGGAATAACCCAGCATCACCATCTGCACGTTGTCGCGCGCGGCCAGATGAGAGCGATAAACCGGATCGGCAACCAGATCGCGCAAGGTATCCGGACCGTGTTGCAGGTCGCCCACGGTTTCGAACAACGGCGCGATATCCAGCGGCACATTGCCGTCAGCGTCGACCAACCCGCCACGACGTGCCAGCGCCAGTACCGTCAGCACGTCGGCGCGGTTGTGCGCCATGCTGATGATGTAGGCGCCCAGCGCTTCCGTGCCATGCCGCTTGCGCGCGTCGGCCAAGGTGGCGAACACGGCATCCAGCCGCTGATTGGTTTCATCGTCTGCCGCGGGCAGTGTCTTTTCGCCACTGGCGTAGGCGCCCAACAGCCCACCCCGCTCCACCGCATCGCGCGATTCCCAATCATCGTCGCCCAGCGCCGCGGCCACGGCACGTGCGTGCACACTGGACTCTTGCCGCACATCCAGGCGCGCCAAATGGAAGCCGAAGCTGCGCACGCGCCAAGCCAACCGGCGGACCGCGAACCAACCTGCATGCACGCCGCGATTGGCTTCCAGGCTGCACAGGACCAGATCAACGTCATGAGCGAATTCTTCAGGCGAGCGGTAGCCTTCCGGACGATCCTCAAGAGTCGCCTGCAGGCGCGCACGCATCAGATCGTTGAGCAGCCGGTACGGCATATCGCCGTGGCGCGGACGCGATTGCGCGGCCGCCTTCGGCATCAACGCGCGGTATTCCTCCAGTCGCGCCAGCACCTCCGGCGAAACACCGACGACCGACGTCGACTGGCTGAGCAGCGAAGTCAACTGCCACAGCTCCTTCTTGTAGCGGGTGAGGATAGCGGCACGCTGTGCCTGCAATGTAGCGGCGATGGTGCCGGCATCGACATTGGGATTACCGTCCATGTCGCCGCCCACCCAGGTACCGAAACGCAGCATCCGGGGCAGATGCGCCGTGACTTCCGGCGCGGGGCCGTAGACCTCGGTGATCGCGTTCTCCAGCGTCTCGTAAAGCACCGGCATCACCCGGTACAGCACTTCGATCAGGTAGAAGCCGACGTGCTCGCGCTCATCTTCCACACCTGGGCGGACCGGCGAGGAATCGGAGGTCTGCCAGGCCGAGGTCAGCGCCATGCGGAAACGGGCGATGTCGGTGGCGCGCTCGCCCGGCGTGCGCTGACCGTCCAGGTCGTTGATCAGGCTGGCCACCATCAGCTGCTCTTTTTCCAGCAGCGCGCGGCGTACGGCTTCGGTCGGGTGCGCGGTGAATACCGGTTCGATATCGATCCGTGGCAACCATTCCGACAATTCCTCCAGGGTCACGCCCTGGGCTTTCATCTTCACCAAGGCATCGTGCAAACCGTCCGGCTGCGGCGTACGGCTGCCGGTGCGCTGGTAATCGCGACGGCGGCGGATGCGGTGGACCCGCTCGGCGATGTTGACGACCTGGAAATACGTGCTGAAGGCGCGGATCAGCGATTCGGCCTGTTGCGGCTCCAGCCCGGCCAACAACCCGGCCAGCGACTGCGGCGGCGCATCGCTCTGGCGGCGGGCGATGGCGGTGGTGCGCACGCGCTCCACTTCCTCCAGGAACGCCGGGGAAACCTGCTCGGCCAGCATGTCGCCGACCAGGGCGCCCAGGCGGCGCACATCTTCACGAAGCGGAACATCGGGCGGAGCGAATTCCAGACTGCGGGGGCTATTCATGTGAACGAGGTTTTTTCCGGTCGATTCGGCGATACCCACCTGCCCTGCGCATCCGGTGCGGCGGAGCCGGCGGTGGTCCGAACGATTCTGCACCCCACCCGGGCCCCGCCGAACCCCGAAGCGGAGCGGGCGGCCGTTGCTGCATGGCAGCAACTCCAAGCCTAACCCAAGCCCTGGCCGTTTTGGTCATCTTTTCATCCGGAACAAGCGATATAATGGCGCGCCCCGCCGAGGGGCGCTGCGACCGGGTGTGAGCGGATATTCCGCGAAGCCCGCACTTCATGTGCGGACTTTTCACGACACGGCCAGGCTCGGCAGGATTCTTTTGTAACGGCGCCCGGTCAAGAATGCGAGTCCGCTCGCCACTTTTTTCCGGAGCCAAACAAATGAACGCAGTACGTAGTTTCTCGACCGAAGGCGATTACAAGGTCGCCGATATCTCGCTGGCCGAATGGGGCCGCAAGGAATTGGACATCGCCGAGCACGAGATGCCGGGCCTGATGTCGATCCGCAAGAAGCACGCCGCCACCAAGCCCCTGAAGGGCGTACGTGTGACCGGGTCGCTGCACATGACCATCCAGACCGCCGTGCTGATCGAGACGCTGGTGGACCTGGGCGCCGACGTGCGCTGGGCTTCGTGCAACATCTTCTCCACGCAGGACCATGCCGCCGCCGCCATCGCGGTGACCGGCACCCCCGTGTTCGCCTGGAAAGGCGAGACGCTGGAGGAATACTGGGACTGCACGCTCGATGCATTGAGCTTCGGTGGTGGCAAGCTCGGTCCGCAGTTGGTGGTCGACGATGGCGGCGACGTCACCCTGCTGATCCACAAGGGCTACGAACTGGAAAATGGCAGCGACTGGGTCAACACGCCTTCGTCCAGCCATGAAGAGCAGGTGATCAAGAACCTGCTCAAGCGCGTGCATCAGGAGCGTCCGGGCTACTGGACCGACGTGGTCAAGGACTGGAAGGGCGTGTCCGAGGAAACCACCACCGGCGTGCACCGCCTGTACCAGATGATGGAAGCCGGCACGCTGCTGGTCCCGGCGATCAACGTCAACGACTCGGTCACCAAGTCCAAGTTCGACAATCTGTACGGCTGCCGCGAATCGCTGGCCGACGGCCTGAAGCGCGCGATGGATGTGATGCTGGCCGGCAAGGTCGCCGTGGTCTGCGGTTACGGCGATGTCGGCAAGGGTTCGGCGCACTCGCTGCGTGCCTACGGTGCCCGCGTGATCGTCACCGAGATCGACCCGATCTGCGCATTGCAGGCGGCGATGGAAGGCTTCGAGGTCAACACCATCGAAGATACCTTGGGAACGGCGGATATCTACGTCACCACCACGGGCAACAAGGACATCATCACCATCGACCACATGAAGGCCATGAAGAACCAGGCCATCGTGTGCAACATCGGTCACTTCGACAACGAAATCCAGGTGGATGCGCTGTACAACCTGCCCGGCGTCAAGAAGATCAACATCAAGCCACAGGTGGACAAGTTCGTGTTCCCGAGCGGCAATGAAATCTTCCTGCTGGCCGAGGGCCGCCTGGTCAACCTGGGCTGCGCCACCGGCCACCCCAGCTTCGTGATGTCCAACTCCTTCTCCAACCAGACGCTGGCGCAGATCGACCTGTGGGCCAACAAGGACGTCTATGAAAAGACCGTCTATCGTCTGCCCAAGCAGCTGGATGAAGAAGTCGCGCGCCTGCACCTGGAAAAAATCGGCGTGAAACTGACCAAGCTGACCAAGGAACAGGCCGACTACCTGGGCGTGTCGGTGGACGGTCCGTACAAGCCGGACCACTACCGCTACTGATCCACAGCGGGAGGCCACCTGGCCTCCCGACGTGATCACCGCCGCGCAGCGATCTGCCGCGCGGCTCTTCCTTGGGGATCCGATGCAGGCGCATTTTCGAATCCGCTCCGCCGTCCCGGCCGATGTCTCCGGTATTGCCCACGTGCAGATCAGCACGTGGCACGCGACCTACCGTGGGCTGGTGCCGGACGCCTATCTTGATGCCATGGATCAAGCGGTCCAGGAGGATTATTGGCGATCGTTGCTGTCGGCAAACGATGGCGATTTCGTTGTGGTCGCCGAGTCGCAGGACCTGGAAATCGCCGGCTTCGCCTGTGCCGGTCCGAATCGCGATGTAGAACTCTCGTACGTCGCTGAGCTGCATAAGCTCTATCTGGCGCCCAAATGGCAGGGACGCGGTGTTGGGCGGCGCTTGATCGAAAGTGCCGCGGAAAGCTTGCTACAGCAGAACCTCACGTCGATGATCGTATGGGTGCTGGGCGGCAATCCTTTCCGAACGTTTTATGAGTCCGTCGGCGGCACCTTCGTATCGGAAAGAACCATCGATATCGGCGGCGTTCCGCTGCTGGATGTCGCGTACGGCTGGCGCAACCTGCACCAGCCGCTCAAAGCATGAGGAAACGTATGCCCGCTGTCCCTCTCTCCTTCGAGTTTTATCCGCCCAAGACCGACGAACAGCGGGCGCAGTTGGATCGCACCGCGGAAAAGCTCAAAGCGCATGCGCCCGAATATGTGTCGTGCACTTTCGGCGCCGGCGGCTCGACGCTCAGCTATACCTCCGAAACGGTGCGCCATCTGCACCAGCACCATGGTTTCGCTGCCGCGCCGCACCTGTCCTGTGTCGGTGGCAGCCGCGAGGAAATCCGGGAACTGCTGCGCTTGTATCGCGCCTTGGGCTGCAAGCGCATCGTCGCCTTGCGCGGCGATCTGCCGTCGGGCATGGGCCATCCGGGCGATCTGCGCTATGCCTCGGAATTGATCGAGTTCATCCGCGCGGAGCATGGCGACTCCTTCCATATCGAAGTCGGTTGCTATCCGGAAACCCACCCACAGTCGGAAGACGCCTTGGCCGACATGAAGTACTTCAAGGCCAAGGTCGACGCGGGCGCCGACGGGGCTATCACCCAGTATTTCTACAACCCCGATGCGTACTTCCACTTCGTGGACGCTGCCCGCAAGGTTGGCGTGGAAATTCCGATCATCCCCGGCATCATGCCGATTTCCAACTTCACCCAGCTGAAGCGCTTCTCCGAAGCATGCGGGGCGGAGATCCCTCGCTGGATCGGCAAGCGCATGCAGGCCTTCGGCGACGATGCCGAGGCCGTACGCGACTTTGGTGCCGACGTGGTGGCCGGACTCTGCGAACGATTGGTAGCCGGCGGCGCGCCCGCCCTACATTTCTACACCCTCAATCTATCCAAGCCCACTCAGATTGTATTGAAGCGGCTGGGCTGGGGCGGCTAACTCTCTCTTTGTAGGAGCGGCCTCTGCTGTGGTAGGAGCGGCGTCTCGCCGCGAGCTCTTCCTGTCAGATCGCGGTTAAAGCGAAGAGCTCGCGGCGAGACGCCGCTCCTACCACCAAAACGGCGCTCCTACCGGGCTCCTCGTGCTCCGCACCCGGCATTCATCTGAACGATCCGCACGTGCCTGACAGCAGGCCGGTGACTTTGCCGAGCCACCACGGTTACGCTGGCTCCATGCGATTTTCAGTTCTGTTCCTGCTGGTACTGACGGCCCCCGGCGCGCTGATCGGCCATATCTCCTCCGCCGCCGCACAAGAAGTGCAGCGCTGCACCACCATGACCGGGGAATCGGTTTATACCGACAAGCGCTGTGAGGATATCGGCGCAATGGACCACCTGCCGTCTCGCACCACAGAAGCCACCGCAAGCGGCAGCCACCTTTATCGCGGTAGTTGCTCACGCACATTGAGCGATCTGGTTTCGCAGATTTCCGCCGCCATCGACGCACAGGACGTTAACCGACTGGCGGGTGTCTACCAGTGGGCGGGGATTTCGGATGCGGCCGCCAACCGGATCCTGGACCGGCTGGATGCGGTCGTGCAGCGCCCGCTGGTGGACATCGTACCGATACGCCCCGCTCCGCCGCCGATAGTGGATGGCGCTGGGAACGTGGTGGATACCAATGCCGACGGTTATTACCCGCAGACGACCCAACTACCACGCCCCATCGGAATTCGCATTGTGCAGACGCTGAAAAACAGCGCCACACCTTCAGAAACCTCATTCAGTCTGCGCCGCAGCTACGGTTGTTTCTGGATCACCCTCTAGGACCTGTAGGAGCGGCGTCCCCGCCGCGAGCTCTTCCCGTCAGGTCGCATAAAAGCGAAGAGCTCGCGGCGGGGACGGCGCCTACGATGGCGCTCCGAATGGTGCAGAATCGGACCATTCGTCATCAAAACGGAGAGGCGCCATGAACTTCCCCGAGAAAATCTGGCACAACGGCACCATCAAGCCCTGGGCGGAAGCCACCACTCATGTCATGGCGCATGCCATTCATTACGGCTCTTCTGTTTTCGAGGGCATCCGCGCTTATGAAACACCGCAAGGCACGGCGATCTTCCGGCTGACCGATCACAGCAAGCGCCTGTTCCAGTCGGCCAAGATCTACGACATCGATATCCCTTACACGCTGGACGAGATCAATGCCGCTTGCCGCGAAGTCGTACGCGTCAACGGCTTGAGCAAGGCCTATCTGCGGCCAGTCGCTTTCCGTGGCTATGGCGGCATCGGCATCGCGGCCGATACGCCGATCGATGTCGCGGTCGCGGCCATGGCTTTCGGTCGCTACCTGGGCGAAGACGGCATGGAGAACGGCATCGACGCGTGCGTCTCCAGCTGGCAGCGCTTCGCACCAAATACCTTGCCCGCCGGCGCCAAGGCAGGTGGCAACTATCTCTCCGGCCAGTTGGTGACTCGCGAGGCTCGCCGCCACGGTTATGGCGAAGGCATCGCATTGGCTTCCACCGGCTTGCTGAGCGAAGGCGCCGGCGAAAACCTGTTCCTGGTGTTCGATGGCGAACTGCACACCACCCCTGCCAGCGCTTCCATCCTTACCGGCATCACCCGCAATTCAATCATTCGCCTGGCTCGCGACGAAGGCATTTCCGTCGTGGAGCGAGACATCCCTCGCGAATATCTGTATTTGTGCGACGAACTGATGATGTGCGGCACGGCGGCGGAAATCACACCGTTGCGATCGGTCGATGGCAAACCCGTCGGCACCGGCAAACCTGGACCGGTGACCAAGCGAATCCAGCAACTGTTCTTCGGGCTGTTCGATGGCAGCACCGAGGATCGTTATGGGTGGCTGGAGTACGTTTGACGTAACGCTGCGCCCAGCAATGGGGCCGAGTCAGTAGCAATGGGACCGTCGCAACGGCAAACGATGGCGAATAGCGCTTCCGCTTCTCGTAGAGCCGAGCTTGCTCGGCTCCTCTTAGATCCATGCACATCGGGCGAAGAGCAGCGGAGCGAGCTCCGCTCTACGAGAAGCGCCTCGCTCCGACGTAGAGCCGAGCGTGCTCGGCTGCCCTTGGATCCATGCACACCGGACGAAGAGCAGCGGAGCGAGCTCCGCTCTACGAGAGGCGCCTCACTTTGACGTAGAGCCGAGCTTGCTCGGCTGCCCTTGGATCCGTGCACATCGGACGAAGAGCAGCGGAGCAAGCTCCGCTCTACGAGAGGCGCCTCACTTTGACGTAGAGCCGAGCTTGCTCGGCTGCTCTTGGATCCATGCACATCGGACGAAGAGCAGCGGAGCGAGCTCCGCTCTACGAGAAGCGCCTCGCTCTGATGTAGAGCCGAGCTTGCTCGGCTGCTCTTGGATCCATGCACATCGGACGAGAGCAGCGGAGCAAGCTCCGCTCTACGAGAAGCACCTCGCTCTGATGTAGAGCCGAGCTTGCTCGGCTGCCCTTGGATCCATGCACATCGGACGAGAGCAGCGGAGCGAGCTCCGCTCTACGAGAGGCGCCTCACTCTGGCGTAGAGCCGAGCTTGCTCGGCTGCTCTTGGATCCATGCACATCGGGCGAAGAGCAGCGGAGCAAGCTCCGCTCTACGAGAAGCACCTCGCTCTGATGTAGAGCCGAGCTTGCTCGGCTGCATTGTCAGCGCCCGAGAAGTTCCGAAAGAACAGCAGAGCCACGAGGCGATGCAAGCACAAATTCTGCTCTACCACAGGCAGCCCTTCGTTATCGCCCGCCGTTGCGACGGCCTCATCGCTATCGTCACGGCAAGAATGCGGGGCGCGGAGCAAACCGCAGCGTGGCGATTACTCCCTTTTCTTCGCCGGGACGCACGCTTACCTGCCAACCGTATAAGTCGCAGAGTCGGCTGACGATCGACAGGCCGATGCCGCCGCCCTGCGAGTGGCCGGCGTGAGTGCCGCGGTATCCGCGTTCAAACAAGCGTGCAGCGTCTTCAGGACTCAGGCCGGGACCCGAGTCGATGACTTCCACGCTGTCGGGCAACAGTTTCACCACCACCTCGCCTTCCAGGGTGTATTTCACCGCGTTGCCGATCAGGTTGCCCAGCGCGACCGATAACGCGGCCTCTGGCGCATCGATCCTCAATCGGCATTCGCCCTCCACCCGCAGCGTCAACGGCTTGCCGCCAAGCTGGGCGCGATGCGCATCCAGCAACTGTTCGACCACTTTGGCCACATCGGTATTGCCGTGGCCACGTTCGCTGCGAGACAGCAGCAGCAACGCACTGATCAAGTCGGTGCACTGCTGCTCGGCGCGCTGGATGCGCTGGATGCGCGTCTTGGTTTTGTCGTCGAGATCCGGCCGCGACAACAACAACTCGACGGACCCGCGGATGATGGCCAACGGCGTGCGTAGCTCGTGGCTGACATCGGCGTTGAATTCGCGATCGCGTTGCACGACTTCGGTCAGGCGATCGGAGTAGTCGTCCAGGGCTTCGGCCAATTGGCCGACCTCGTCTTCCGGAAAGTGCGGTGCGAGCGGCTGTGGATCGCTGCTGCCGCGATAGGCGCGCAGGCGCGCTGCCAGCTCCGATACAGGACTCATCACACGCGATGCCGCCCACCAGCCGACCAGCAGCGACAGCACGCTGAACAACAAAACAGATATGTAGAGGGCGCGATTGAGCTGTTCCTGACCCCGTAGCGTCTGGGTTATGTCATAGGCGAGAAAAAACCACTCTTCCGGCGTCTTTCTCACTGCTAGCTTGTAGGCGAACGGCGACCCGTTATCGTCCCTGCCACTCAGTTGATGGATGCCATCCGGCAGTTCATACCAATCCGGCTGGTCGACACGCAGCGCCTCGAACTTTTCCCGCTTGACCACTCGCCCGTACATCTGCTGAACCTGCAGCTCAGGGTTCGTCTGCGGATCCTGGAAGTACTTCCGTGCGAACTCATCGATATTGCGGTTCATTACATCTTCGATGAGCTGGTCTTCTACACGTTGCCTTGCGTAGTCAGTCAAATACGCGAACAGCGCCGTCAATCCCGTACCGAACAGGAGAAAGGACAGGATGATGCGAGTGCGTAGCCGGCGGCGGAATCTGACCGCTCGCCGGGTGCGTTTGGGTGGATCAGCTGCTGGCATCGGGCGCAGCGATGCGGTAACCGATCCCGTGGCGGGTCTGGATATATGGATTGTCGAACGGCTTGTCTACGACGGCGCGCAGACCATGGATGTGCACACGCAGCGAATCGGAATCCGGTAGTTCTTCGCCCCACACCCGCGTTTCCAGCTCTTGCCGAGTCACCACCGCAGGGGACGCCTCCATCAGCGCCTGCAGGATCTTTAACGCGGTGGGATTGAGCTGGAGCAACTTGCTCTGCCGACGCACTTCCAGCGTGTCCAGGTTGTATTCCAACTCGCCGACTTCCAGCACCCGGGTCTGCACGCCCTTGCCTCGACGGGACAGCGCGTTGAGCCTGACCTCGACTTCCTGCAGCGCGAACGGCTTGATCAAGTAGTCATCGGCCCCGGAATCGAATCCGGCCAGTTTGTTGTCCAGTGAATCGCGCGCCGTAAGCATCAGCACCGGCGTCTGCTTACGTGCTTCGTTGCGAAGCTTGCGGCAGACCTCCAACCCATCCATGCCCGGAAGGTTCAAGTCCAGCACGATGGCGTCGAACTCATGGACCACTGCCAAGTGCAGGCCGGTAACGCCGTCAGCGGCGAAATCCACCGTATGGCCACGCTCTTCCAGGTAGTCGCCGATATTGGCGGCAATATCGCTGTTGTCTTCTATGACCAGGATGCGCATCAGGCATCAGCCTCCTTTGTTGTAGGTGCCCGTCGGATTGCGACGCATCGCATCCTGTGCGTCTTGCGCCTCGCGGCGCCGTTCGGCAACGGTTTTGCACTGAGTGGTGGTTCGCAAGGAACCGATCGTTGCTTCTCGCCGGCAGATCAATCGGCTGTCGGCAGCAGCCTGACCGAGTATCTGGTTGATGAGGTTCTGCTCGTTCAACAATTTGGTCTGCTCGACCTTATTCAAGGTATCGCCGCCACTTTTGCTCAAGGCAGTCGCGATCTGGGCCAGCGCTTGGCGGACCTGGGAACGGTCTTCCTGACTGATCTCGGCGTATGTCTCGCCGTCGTTCAATGCCTTTTCGATGCTGTCCATCTGCGCCAGGAACGGCTGGTCCAGATCCAAGGCTTTAGGCTTTTCCGAATTCGGTTTGGCGGCGTGGGCGGTGACCGCCGCTGCAATCATCACCACTGCGAGGATCAACCGGTACATGTGCTGCGCCTTGTCATGAGGAAGAGGAAGGGATGAATGTAGCCAGCCCCGCCCATAGCAGCAAGTGTCGCCTGAGAGCGCAAAAAACGAGGCCCAAGCGGGTGGTCACCCGCTTGGGCCAAACTAATGCCCCGATTACCGTAATCCTGTGCTTTCCAGATAGAGCCACTGGGAGGAACGCAGAGCTGCGGTCCGGACAAGGCTACGCGGTTTTCGATTAAACGACTGTTAAAGACATAGTTAAATTTACGTGAAACAAGCACAAAGGCTGAACCGGGACCCTATTCAGATTTGGCGGCCACGTACTCGATAATCCGGCCAGCCACATCCACGTTGCAGACCGCTTCTATGCCCTCCAGGCCTGGCGTCGAATTGACCTCCAGCACCATGGGGCCTCGCCGGGAGCGGATCAGGTCCACGCCAGCCACCCTCAGGCCCAAGACCTCGGCGGCCCGGATTGCCATCGATTTTTCGTCCTGAGTGGCCTCCACCGGCTCCGCTGTCCCGCCGCGATGCAGGTTGGAACGAAAATCGCCTTCAGGCGCCTGCCGTCGCATGGTTGCCACGACCTGGCTACCCACCACGAAGCAGCGCAGGTCGGCGCCCTCCGCCTCGCCGATGAATTCCTGCACCACGAAGTTGGCGTACAGCCCGCGCAGCGCCTCCACCACGCCACGCGATGCGGATAACTTCTCCGTCAGCATCACACCCGCGCCCTGGGTGCCCTCATTGAGTTTGATCACGTGCGGCGGCGGGCCCAGCATGGAAAGCAGATCGGCGGTGTCATCGGGATTGTCCCCGAACACGGTCACCGGCAAGCCGATGCCTTGCGCGGCCAGCAGTTGGTGCGCGCGCAGTTTGTCGCGGGCACGCAGGATGGCGTCGGATGGATTGGGCGTGTAACTACCCATCATCTCGAACTGGCGCAACACGGCGGTACCGTAGCGGGTGATCGATGCACCGATCCGCGGAATCACCGCGTCGTAGCCGCCGACCGGCTTGCCCTTGTAGTGCACGGTGAAACCTTCCGACGAAATACGCATGTAGCAGCGCAGCGGATCCAGCACTCTCACGCTGTGGCCGCGTTCGCGCGCCGCTTCCACAAGCCGCCGGGTCGAATAGAGTTTGCTGTTGCGCGAAAGGACAGCCAGTTTCATGGTCGTGGGCGGCGGATCGTTAGCCGATAGCATGGCACGCCCATGCGGCCGCACGATGACGGACGAAACGGCAGCAGGCAGACGGGGGAAAGTTGGAGCGGGTGAAGGGAATCGAACCCTCGTCAGTAGCTTGGGAAGCTACAGCTCTACCATTGAGCTACACCCGCGCGACGGCGACGAGTCTATGTCGGCGCCCCGCTCCAGCGCAATGCGGCGCCGTATTTTCCCGGCGCCGCATTGCGAATTGCAGATCAGAAGCCGCCACTGAGCGTGACGAATGCCGTCGTGTTGGTGCCACCTTCCTGATTCACGGTGGTGCTCACGCCGAGGTCGGCGGCCAATCCGAACACCTGGCTCTTGGCGCCCAGCACCACGGTTCCGTAATTGCGGTCCATCTGCAGGCCGGGCACCGCATAAGGCTGCGTGCCAGGCAGCGACTGCAGCTGGGCGACGACTTCCGTAGCCGCTTCTTCGAACTCGTGGTCGTAGGTCATCCGTGCGTAGGGGCGCATATGGTCGGTGATGGTGTAGGTGGCCTGCCAACCCAGGCTACCGATCAACGAATCGAAATCCTGATCCGGATACGCCAGCGCGGTCGAACTGGCATTGTTTTCAGCATAGCCGTCCAGCTTGATCCGCTGCGCCAGCAGGCTGGCGACAGGTCCATGGCGCAGCTCGCCCTCACCCATTTCGAAGCCGGCACTCAGGCCGACGCTCAGATTGGTGCCGTCCGGCGATCCGCTGTGGCGACGAGTGACGTCACCCAGTTGGACTTCGCGATCGACATCGTAGGAAATCCAGCTGTAGCTGACCTGCGCGTTGGCCCAGGCGCTTTCGCCGTACCAGCCGGCGAAACCACCCAGCGTGGCGTCGGACTCGTCGAAGCTGCCGCCCCGGCGACCGAAATCGTAGTCGTTGCGGCCGTACCCGCCGAAGCCGCCGAACACCAACGATCCACGCGACCAGTCCACACCGAAGGTGCCCACCGGGCCCGCACCGTCATACACATTGCCGTGCCCGTAACGCAGGAAGTCCCCGCGCAGGTCACCCCACCAGCGCATGCCGTCCTCTTCCGGCTGGCCATCCACGTGGGCGAAGACCCGTTCGGCGCGTGCGCGGCCGTGCACCGAGGCGGTATACGGCAACAACGCGATCTGGCGCGGACCTTCAAGCACCGAAACCGCGTAGTCGGCCAGGATCGAGTGAGCCTTGGACGAGGGATGCACGCCGTCCGCGAAGGCGTAGGTATCCGCCGCATTCGGCGTGGCGTAGTTCAGCGGGCTGCAGGTAACGGCCGATGCCGTGAGCTGCGGATTGCAGGCGGTGCCGGTCACGTTGCCGAACCCGTAGTCCGCCGGGCTGGCGACGATTTCCTGCAACAGGTGAAAGGTATCCAACGGAATCACGCGCAAGCCGGCGCTGTTCAAGCCGGCATAAAGGGCGCTGTTATAGGTGTTGGCCAGCTGGGTCGCGGTAGCGGAAGCCACGGCGCCCTGCGCGCGGAACGAAGGCGTCGCGCCCAGATCCGGCACCGTGGGTACCAGCACATAACGCGCTCCCGCATTCTGCAGCGCCCCTACGGCACCCACCTGCGCGGTCACCGCGCCCGCGATGGTCGCTTGCGCCGGAGCACCCGCCGCTACGGCGAACAGATCGTTGGCGCCGCCCCACACCGTATAGAGGGCATTGGGATCGGCACGGCCGCCCGTGCTGGCCAGGTAACTGGTGACTCGGCTGGCGACCGAGGGAATGGGGCCAAGCGCACCGCTGGTATTGGTGCCTACGCGGGCACCACCCACCGCGTAGTTGGTGCCGCCCTGGTTGGCGCTAACCGCGTTGCCGCCGTAGTACTCGGCCACGTATTCGGACCACACCAGGCCGGGATTGGTGGTGAAGCGCCCCAGGATGGCCGCTGACGGACCGACCGCCTGCACCAATGCCGGCCTGAAGTGGCCGGAATCAGTCAGGCTGTCGCCAAAGAAGACGGTTTGCGAATAAGCATTGTTCTGTGCCAATGCAGGTGCCGCAACGGCCAGCGCGACAGCCAGCAACGAGCGGACAGGCGATTTGGAAAGCTTCATGGATTCTCCGGGGCAATGGGAATAAGGATGGGTATCAGGACGTGCAGAAGCGCGCCGGATTCTGCCGTACGGCTGCGCATGGCGCGCATCGTTTCATCAAGTCCGGGGCTGTTCACGCTGCACCGCGGCATCGTCCCGACTCCCGTGTCGGGCGTGCCGGCTCTCCGCTGGCGTCTCCGCTGGCATGGCTGAAGCGCTTCCTTACCCAGCCATTTCATCTACTCAAGGACATGCACGCTCGGCGCCTACCAGCGACAATATCCGCATGAAAATCCAATTGAACGGGCAAGACCGCCCTCTTGGCGCCGACAGCACCATTACCGCATTGCTACTTGCCGAAGGCTTGGCCGAACGCCGGGTGGCGGTGGAAGTAAATGGCGAAATCATTCCCCGCGGCCAGCACGGCACCCATGTTCTACAGGCGGGGGATCGCGTGGAAATCGTCCATGCGTTAGGCGGCGGCTAACCATTCGCGCCAGGCATCCACCTGTTATCTCCCACGATCGCAATCCAATGCCTGCGGCCCTTAATGGGCGAACATCGGCGATAATCCCGGAATGCCCCACACTCATCCGACCGACCCGCTCATCATTGCGGGCAAAACCTATCGTTCCCGCCTGCTGACCGGCACCGGAAAATTCAAGGATTTCGAGGAAACACGTTTGGCGACGGACGCCGCCGGCGCCGAAATCGTCACCGTGGCCATCCGCCGCACCAACCTGGGCCAATCGCCCAACGAGCCCAACCTGCTCGATGTGCTGCCGCCGGACCGCTACACGATTCTTCCCAACACCGCCGGCTGCTACACCGCTGACGATGCCGTGCGCACCTGCCGCCTGGCGCGCGAGCTGCTCGATGGCCACAAGCTGGTCAAGCTGGAAGTGCTGGGCGACCAGAAAACCCTGTATCCCGATGTCGTGCAGACCCTGGTGGCCGCCGAAAAGCTGGTCGCCGATGGTTTCGACGTCATGGTCTACACCAGCGACGATCCCATCCTCGCCCGCAAGCTGGAGGAAATCGGTTGCGTGGCGGTGATGCCGCTGGCCGCGCCGATCGGCTCCGGGCTGGGTATCCAGAACCGATACAACCTGCTGGAAATCATCGAGAACGCCAAGGTGCCCGTCTTGGTCGACGCCGGTGTAGGCACCGCATCCGATGCCGCCATCGCCATGGAACTGGGTTGCGACGGCGTACTGATGAACACCGCCATCGCGGGCGCGAAGAATCCAATCCTGATGGCCAGCGCGATGCGCAAGGCCGTCGAGGCCGGGCGTGAAGCGTTCCTCGCCGGACGCATCCCGCGCCGGCGGAATGCATCTGCTTCCAGCCCTATCGATGGACTGATCGGCTGAGATGACCGATCCCTTCTCCAGCTCTGGCGCCAAGACCCCACCCAAGCCCTTCACCGTGGAAGAAGGCCGCCGCCAGATACGCAGCTTCGTGCTGCGGCAGGGACGCTTCACCGAAGCCCAGCAGCGGGCCTTCGAAACCTTGTGGCCTCGCTATGGCTTGGACTACGAAGGAAAGCCGCGCGACTACGATGCCGTGTTCGGCCGCCAGGCACCGCGCGTGCTGGAAATCGGGTTCGGCAATGGCGAGGCGCTTCGCTACGCCGTGGCCAACGACACCGCGCGCGACTACATCGGCATCGAAGTACACGCCCCTGGTGTCGGCCGTCTGTTGAACGCCTTGGCCGAGGACGGCAGCGACCACGTTCGCCTGTACCACCACGACGCTGTCGAGGTGCTGCGCAACGAAGTGCCCGATGGCGCGTTGGACGAAGTGCGCATCTACTTCCCCGATCCGTGGCACAAGAAACGCCACAACAAGCGCCGCCTGATTCAACCCGAGTTCGCCGCACTGCTGGTGTCCAAGTTGCGCGGCGGTGGCCGCTTGCACGCGGCTACCGACTGGCAGGACTATGCCGAGCAGATGTGGGACGTACTGGACGCCACGCCTGGCCTGAGCAATCGAGCGGGACCACGCGGCCATGTGCCGCGGCCGGCTTGGCGGCCGCAGACGCATTTCGAAACCCGCGGCCAGAAGCTTGGCCATGGGGTGTGGGACTTGCTCTATGACCGGCAATCGGGAATAGAGAACAAGGAATCGGAGAAGCAACTGCCTCCGCCGTCCGGATAGCGCCCATATACGTTCGCTTTTTCTGCTTTTGCTATTTCGCTTTTGCTTTTCCCCATTCCCGATTCCCGGCTCCCCGCCCTCATGGAAAACGCGCTAACGCTGACCAACGACATGAAGCTCGTTCTCGGGCTGGTCGTGTTCACGATGGCGATGTTCCTGTTCGAACGCATTCGCGGCGATCTGGTGGCCTTGGTGGTGCTGGTGGTGCTGGGCGTCACCGGTCTGATCGCACCGGAAGAAATCTTTGGCGGTTTCTCCGGTAACGCGGTCATGAGCATCATGGCCACCATGATCCTGGGTGCGGGATTGGACCGTACCGGCGCGTTGAACCGGTTGGCGTCGTGGCTGCTGCGGCGAGGGCACGGCATCGAACAGCGGCTGATGATCATGACCGCCGCCATCGCCGGCCTCAATTCGTCCTTCATGCAAAACCCATCGGTGATGGCGCTGTACCTGCCGGTGGCTTCGCGCCTGTCCTCGCGCACCGGGCTGTCGCTGCAACGGTTGTTGTTTCCGATTTCCGCCGCGATCGTGATGGGCGGCGCGCTGACCATGGTCGGCAATTCGCCGCTGATCCTGTTGAACGACTTACTGGTATCAGCCAATAACAACCTGCCTTCGGGCATGGCCACGCTGGAGCCGCTGCGCATGTTCGCGCCGCTGCCAATCGGTGTGACGCTGCTGGCGGCGTCGCTGCTGTACTTCCGCTTCTACGGCGACAAGAAGCTCAAGGACGAGACCGAGACTTCGGTGACGCCTGCACGCACCGAGAGCTATTTCGCCAATACCTATGGCATCGAAGGCGATGTGTTCGAGCTCGTGGTCTCGGCTGAAAGTCCGTTGGTGGGCATGTCACTGGGCGAAGCCGAAGCATTGCATGACGCCCCGTTGATGCTGGCACTGCAGACCGGCAACGACACGCGGTTGGCGCCGCCAGCCGATATGCGCATCTGGGTGGGCAGCGTACTGGGAGTGATGGGGCCACGGCAGCAGGTGCACGATTTCGCGCAGAATCAATTCCTGCGCATGTCATCACGGCTGCGCCATTTTGGCGACCTGTTCAATCCCAGCCGCGCCGGTATTTCCGAAGCCGTGGTGCCGCCTACTTCCAAGTTCATCGGCAAGACCGCGGCTGACCTGCGCCTGCGCAAGCAGGCTGGCATCAGTTTGCTGGCGATCAATCGCGACAAGAAAGTGATGCGCGAGGACGTGCGCGAAGTGCCGCTACGCGCCGGCGACATGCTCGTGTTCCACAGCATCTGGCAGGATCTGGGTCAGGCCGCGGAGAGCCGCGACTTCGTCGTGGTGACCGACTATCCGAAAGGCGAGCAGCGCCCGCATAAATTCAAGATCGCCATGAGCATCTTCGCCATCACCATCATCATCGCGCTGACATCGAAGTTGCCCGTCTCGCTGACGCTGATGACCGGTGTGGCCGGCATGCTGTTGACGGGTGTGTTGCGGATGGATGAAGCCTATGCGGCGATCAACTGGAAAACCGTATTCCTGATGGCCGGGCTGATTCCACTGGGCTGGGCGATGGACAGCAGCGGCGCAGCCGCCTGGGTCGCCGGCCATACGGTGGAACGATTGCCGGAAGGCATCCCGGTCTGGGCGCTGGAAATCGCTATCGCGCTGCTGACTACGGCGTTCTCGCTGGTGATCAGCCACGTGGGCGCGACCATCGTGATGGTGCCGATGGCGATCAACCTGGCCTTGGCGGCGGGTGGCAACCCCACCGCGTTCGCACTGATCGTCGCACTGTCTGCGTCCAACAACCTGATGACCGCTTCCAACCCGGTTATCTCGATGGTGACCGGGCCGGCGAACTACAACTCCAAGCAACTCTGGCGCGTAGGTGCACCACTGTCGCTGATCTACACGCTAGTGGTGGTGGCTGCGGTCAATGCGCTGTTCTGGTTCAACGGGCGAGCCGGTTGAGCACGGCGCCTGCTCCTGCGATTTCTTTATCGTTGAAGGTATTGCGGGATACCTTCGCGGTCGTTCGTTTGAATCCTGATGATGTATTGCCATCCTGGTTCCAACCGAAAGGTTTTCGCACGGTGTCGTGGACAGCCGAAGAGTTGTCGATCCTCTGCGAACAAGCGATGGTGCCGGCAGACGTATCGGCCGAACGCGATTGGCGCTGCCTGATGTTGCAGGGCCCATTCCCGTTCGAACTGACCGGCATTTTGCTGGCGGTCCTGGCGCCATTGGCGGAAGCCGGTATCGGCATCTTCGCCTTGTCCACCTTCGACACCGACTACGTGCTGGTGAAGGAAGCCGCGCTGGAATCCGCCTTGGATGCCTTGCGCCGCAGCGGGCACCATGTCATCCACGAAAGCACGGATGATTCCTTGTGGGAGTGGTGCCGGCATGCTGGCACCGGTAAGTCGCGACCGTAAACATCAACGTCGCGACTTACGTCGCTACCACAAGGCAGCTGTACCGCCATCCGGTTTGACGATCAACGTACGATCTCGGCTCTACGAGAGGCGGAGCCTCTTCCACCTGTCCTACGCCAGGCGAACCTCACCCTCAACAACGGTCACAGCCACCGCGCGCAGTGAGTCGCCCCTGCAAGGCCCGGCCACGCATAGGCCATCGCCGAGTTCGAACGACGCCCCATGGGCCGCGCAGACCAGATGACCTTCCTTGCTTTTCAAGAACTTACCTGGCGCCCAATCCAGTCGCCGCCCAGCGTGTGGGCAAACGTTGAGCCAGGCACGGACGGTCTGGCCCTGCCGGAAGAGCACCAACGACTCGGCATCGCCGTCAATAACCGCTTCGACTTCGGCGAATCCGCCATCCTCCAGATGATCGAATGTGATCAGCGGCGCACCGTTTAACGAAGTTCTCACACCGTCATCTTTTCGTCATCCGATACTGGCGCACCGGTTCCAACCCCATTTTGGCACGACCCGATCTGATGTCCGCATACTTCCACTTCAACAACTTCCGTTCCGCCTTTGCTCCGCGCAAACCGCGTCATCCGCTACTGCGCCTGGCATTTGGCTTGTTGGGATTGGCGCTGCTATGCGTGCTGGTGTTCTTCAGTGTCTTCGTCGGCGCCGCAATGATCGCGGGTGGCCTGCTTTACAAATTGCTGCGTCAGCGCGGCAAGCCCGTCGCTCGCGATGCGAATGTGGTGGACGGCGAGTACCGCGTGATCCGCAAGCCGGCGATGCCACTGTCGCGATAAACTGGCCGGCCTCTTCGCCAGCCAGCATCCGGCTTAGTGCCGGGAACCATGACCGATATCGTTCCTGCTTCGCCAACCCCGCGCGTACCCGTTCGCGGCGGCGGCACGTTCCCTGTCCGCCGCATCTTCTGCGTTGGCCGCAATTTCGCCGACCATGCCAAGGAAATGGGCGCTGCCGCGCCGACATCCAAAGCCGAACGCGGCCAGCCAGTGTTCTTCCACAAACCTGCCGATGCGATCGTCATCGATGGCGCCGACGTGCCCTACCCGTCCGCTACCCAGGATCTGCATCATGAGGTCGAACTGGTGGTGGCGCTCGGCAAAGATGCGCCGCCCGGAATACTGGACCGAGCCCAAGCGCAGGCGCTGGTGATCGCCTACGGCGTCGGGTTGGACCTGACCCGCCGCGACCTGCAGGCGGCGGCAAAAGCCAAAGGGTTGCCGTGGGACACCGGTAAAGGCTTCGATCATTCGGCGCCCATCAGCGAATTGGTATTGGCCGAACAGGTCACCGATCTGGGTTCGCGTTCGTTGACGCTCGATATCAATGGCGACCGGCGCCAGCAGGGCTCGCTCACCGATCTGATCTGGGATGTGCCGGACATCCTTCATGAGCTGTCGAAGCTGTACGCGCTGCGCACGGGCGACCTGGTATTCATGGGCACGCCGGCCGGCGTTGGGCCGCTGGTGATCGGCGATCATTTCGTCGCCGCGCTGGAAGGCGTCGCCGAGTTGAAGGGCACCATCGTCGCCAGCTGAAGGTTTTGCAGGAATGGTGCCGGCATGCCGGCATCGGTGAGTCGCGTCCGCACAGCTAAAGCTTTGGACACGGATCAACGCAGATCCAAACGGATTAAGCGCTATATATTTCTATGCGCTTTTTATCCGCGTTGATCCGTGTCAGAACGCTTTTTCCCTTCGCGACTCACGTCGCTCCTACAAGGACATGTTCCTACGCTATAGTTTCTGCCGGTGGCGTGTCGACGCCGTGATCGAGGAATCCAGCATGGGCATGATCAGCGAGTTCAAGGAATTCGTTTCACGCGGCAATGTGGTGGACCTGGCGGTGGGCGTGGTGATTGGCGCCGCCTTCGGCAAGATCGTCAGCAGTCTGGTCGACGGCCTGGTGATGCCCACGGTAGGCCTGCTGACGGGCGGAGTGAAATTCAGTGATCTGGCGGTTACCTTGCGGGAAGCGCAGATCGATGCGGCGGGTAAAGAGATCGCGCCGGCGCTGCTGCTTAAATATGGCGCGTTCCTGCAGACACTCATCGACTTCCTGCTGATTGCCCTGGTGATTTTCCTGTTCCTGAAAGCGTACAACCGCGTGCGCACACCCGCGCCGGCAGCGGCAACGCCCGAAGACGTGCTGCTGCTGCGCGAGATCCGCGATTCCTTGAAGAAGTAGAACGCAGAAATGGATTCTGCGGACTAGCCGGGAACACCTGCCTCCACTAAGCTCGCGGCTTCTTCTTTCACGGGAATTCGCATGCGCCTTGTACCGCTTCTGCTCGCCCTTGGCCTGACCGGCACCGCTTTCGCCGCCGAGCGCGAAACCCGTATTCCCGAGGCAGCGCTGACTGCCGCGGCGCAACTGCGCGAGCAGGCACTGGCGGACAACACGGGTTGGAACGTGGTGGAGTCGCTGACGACCGAAGTCGGGCCGCGCCTGGCGGGCAGCGAGGCCGATGCTCGGGCGGTGGCTTGGGCGCAAGCCAAGTTCAAGGCGCTGGGTTTCGACAAAGTCTGGCTCGAGCCGGTGACCTTCCCCAAGTGGGAACGGCGTGGCGAAACCGCCGCTGTCCTTGGCAGTTATGCGCAACCACTGACGGTTACCGCGCTAGGTGGCAGTCCCGCGGGTACCGTCGAAGGCGAAGTGGTGCGCTTTGCCGATCTGGCCGCGCTCGAAGCAGCGCCGGAAGGGTCACTAGCCGGCAAGATCGCTTTCGTCGACTACCAGATGAAGGCCGCGCGCGACGGCAGCGACTACAGCAACGGTGGCGCGATCCGCTCGAAGGGTCCTTCGGCCGCCATTCGCAAGGGCGCCGCCGGTTATCTGATGCGCTCGGCCGGCACCGATTCGCATCGCCTGCCGCACACTGGCATCACCCGCTTCGATGACGGCCTGACGCCGGTCCCGTCAGCGGCATTGTCGGTGCCAGACGCCAATCAGCTGGCGCGATTGGTAGCCCGCGGAACCACGCGCATCCGCATGGCACTGGATTGCGGCTGGGATGGCGAAGCCACTTCGCACAATGTCATCGGAGAAATCACCGGACGCAGCAAACCCGACGAAGTGGTGCTGATCGGTGGACACCTGGATTCTTGGGACCTGGGTACTGGCGCGATCGACGACGGCGCGGGCGTGGCCCTCACCATGGCCGCCGGTCACTTGATCGGAAAAATGAAACAGCCACCCAAGCGCAGCATCCGCGTGGTCGCGTTCGCCAATGAGGAACAAGGCCTGCATGGCGGCAAAGCGTATGCGGCCAACCACATGGGCGACCTTCGCAAGCATCAGATCGGCGCGGAAAGCGACTTCGGTGCCGGACGTATCTATGCGTTCAACACCGGCGCCCCTGCGCACGCACGCGCCGCTACCGAACAGATCGCGAAGGCACTGGCACCGTTGGGCATCGAATATGCGCCGGATAAAGGCGGCGCGGGTCCGGACATCAGTCCGTTCTCTGCTCAAGGCCTGGCCTGGGGCTGGCTGGCGCAGGACGGCAGCGACTACTTCGACCTGCACCACACCGCTGACGATACGCTGGACAAGATCGACCCCAAGGCGCTGGCGCAGAATGTCGCCGCCTATGCAGTCTTCGCTTATCTCGCGGCAGAGGCCGACGGCGATTTCGGCAGCGCCCCCAAGGCGGAAGCCGCGGCGAGCGAGTAAGCTTAGTGGCTGCTGCACCGTACCTCATGCGGTGCAGCAGCCCAGCTTTCCCACGGACCTGAAAGGTCGAAATGCCCAAGCGCAAACGTCCGACTGGCGGCGCGGTGACCATCCTCGATGTCGCCAAGCATGCCGGCGTATCTCCGATGACCGCGTCCCGCGTCATCAACGAGAATCCCAATGTCGGCCAGGCAATGCGCGAGCGGGTACTTGCTTCGGTCAAGATGCTGGGCTATCGCCCCAATCTGGCGGGGCGTTCCTTGCGCACCTCCAGCACCGCGCGCATTGGCGTGCTCTACAGCAATCCCAGCGCGGCATACTTGAACCAGTTCATGCTGGGCATCCTGGAACAAAGCAGTCTGAGCGGCAGCCAGGTGCTGATTGAAAAATGCAGCGGCATTCGCAGCCAGCGCGCGGCGACGCAGCGTTTGCTCGAGGCAGGTGTGGATGGGGTGATCCTGCCGCCACCGTTGTGCGACTCGCCGCAAACGCTGCAAGAACTAGACGCCCTCCATATCCCAACCATCGCCGTGGCGACGGGTGCCCCCCTGGAAGACGTCACGTCGGTGCGTATCGACGACTACCAGGGCGCCCGCGCCATGACGCGTTATCTGCTGGAACTGGGGCATCGCGACATCGGCTTCATCAAGGGCGATCCCAAGCACACGCCGACTGCTCTGCGTACAAAGGCGTTTTTCGATGTCATGGCCGAAGCCGGGATCGAAGTGCCCGCGGACTATGTTGCGCAAGGCATGTTCACCTATCGCTCCGGACTGACCGCTGCGTCGCAGTTGCTCAATCTCAAACGCCGCCCCACCGCGATCTTCTCCAGCAATGACGACATGGCGGCGGCGGCCATGGCCGTGGCTCATGGCCTGGGTTTGCGGATACCCGAAGACCTGACGGTGGTTGGTTTCGACGACACGCCGGTAGCCACCACGGTCTGGCCCGAACTGACCACCATTCATCAGCCCGTCACGGCGATGGGCCGTGCGGCGGTTTCGCTGATGCTCGAAGACATTCGCCGCAAGCGTAATGGCCGCTCCAAGAATCCTGTCCACCAGGTGATGAAGTACACCCTGGTCAAGCGGCAGTCTTCGGCGTCCCCTCGCCGGAAATGACCTGATCCACCGGTCCGCTGCCCTGTGGCATGCCTCATTAATGAGGCCCGTGGTAACCTTACCACGCCTACTGGGAAGGGCTCTGGACGAGGGCTGGCTTCGTGGGCCACTCTCTCATTTTCGGAGCAAACGACATGGTGCTAAGCCAGAACCCCGACGACGCCCAGCATCCCGATTTCCGCTCGCGCGAGTTCCTGCTTGAGCATGTCGTCAGCACCATGCGTTTCTATCACCCGCATTGCATCGATCCGAACGGCGGCTTTTTCCAGTTCTTCCGTGACGACGGCGAAATCTATGATCGCCACACCCGCCATTTGGTCAGCAGTACACGTTTCGTCTTCAACTATTCAATGGCCTACCAGGCGTTTGGTGGCGACGAGTATCGAGCCGCGGTAGCGCATGGCATCAAGTTCCTGCGCGACGCTCATCGTGATCCAGCCACCGGCGGTTACACGTGGCTGCTGCGGGACGGCGAAAAGATCGATACCACCAACCACTGCTATGGATTGGCTTTCGTCGCACTGGCTTACGCCAAGGCGGTAGAAGCAGGTTTCGCCGATGCGGCTGCGCATCTGGAGGAAACCTGGAACCTGATGGAAAAGCATTTCTGGGAGCCGCAGTACGGCCTGTATGCCGACGAGGCCGATGCAAACTGGAACCTGTCCGACTACCGCGGACAGAACGCCAACATGCACGCTTGCGAAGCGTGGCTGGCCGCCTACGAAGCCACGCGCGAGCGTCGCTATCTGGAACGCGCCGCGTTGCTCGCGGACAACATGGTCAACCGCCAGGCGGCGCTTTCCGGCGGACTGGTCTGGGAGCACTACCGTAGCGACTGGAGTGTGGATTGGGAGTACAACTTCGGCGACCGCACCAATATCTTTCGGCCCTGGGGTTACCAACCCGGACATCAGACCGAGTGGGCGAAGCTGCTTTTGATTCTCGACCGCCACGCACCCGCGGATTGGCATTTGCCGCGCGCGCGCGAACTCTTCGATCGAGCGCTGGCCTTGTCCTGGGATGAAGAGTACGGCGGCATGGTCTACGGCAACGATCGCGAAGGTCGTTTCTACGACGAAGACAAGTATTTCTGGGTGCAGGCCGAATCGCTGGCGACTGCGGCATTGCTCGCCGATCGCACCGGAGAAGCGCGCTACTGGGATTGGTACGAGCGCTTGTGGGATTACAGCTGGCGCCATTTTGTCGATCATCGCTATGGCGCGTGGTACCGCATCCTGCACCGCGACAACAGCAAGTACAGCGACGAAAAGAGTCCCGCCGGCAAGACCGATTACCACACCATGGGCGCCTGCTATGAAGTGCTGAAAGTGGTTTGATTTGCGGTCCATAGCCGCAGTTCAAATCGCTGGGCGACGCAGGTTTTGATTCTGAAGACGCTTTAGGGCTGGCGCGGGTGGCTCATCGGGCCTGATGGTTTACGCGCCTGCCGCGGGCGTCACTTGTTCTTTGCTCGTGCAAAGAAAAGTAACCAAAAGAAAGCACGCCCCTGGCGGCGCGCCCTTTGGGTACGTGTCGCCGGTGGGAATTTTCGGAAGGCACATCCATGTACCTGCCGAAAACGCCGCGCGTCGTGCGCGGCGCCCCAAGGGGTTGTACCCACCGGCGCCACCGCGCCTTAAAGGGGACCCCAAGAAGCTAGAAGCAAGAGCTAGAGCCAAGGCTTAAGAGCAACAGCAAAAACAAAGCCATAGAGCTTTGCTATTGCTTGGCTTTGGCTGTCGTTTTAGCTTTTACTTCTTGCTCTCGCTTTTGCTTTTGCTCTCCGGGGTCCCCGTTAAGGCGCGGCAAGCGGGACGGGTAAAACCCCGCTAGGGGCGGCGCACAGGATGTGCGTCGTTTTCGGCAGGCACATGGATGTGCCTTCCGAAAATTCCCGGCGCGATTGCGGACCCCGTAGGGGCGCACTGCCCGGGGCGTGCTTTCTTTTGGTTACTTTTCTTTGCACGAGCAAAGAAAAGTGACGCCCGCTGCAAGCGCGTGAACCGTCAGCTCCGACGAGCTAACCGCGCCAGCGCCGTGACCTCAAAAACTAGACGCTGCCGCATCCACCAATGCCGAAAACCACAACACGACAACAAAACGGCTGCGCCCAGCGTAAGCCGTGACGCAGCCAAAATGGGAGGGACTGCTAATCGCCGGGAAATCCCCGGCAAAACCATGCAGTGAATCACCTCGCCTCTTCCGGAAACATGCAGAAGAGACGAGGTTTGAAACCACGGTCAGAACCGGAAGCGAACACCCACGTAGTACCGGCGTTCGAAGATGTTCTGATCGTAGTAGTGATTGCTCCACTGCGCGTACCGGCGTTCGTTCTCGCCGGTCAGGTTCACGCCTTGCGCATACACGGTGAAGTTGTCGGTGATGTCGTAGCTGATCGACGCATCCAGATAACCGACCTCATCGTTCCAGACCGCCAACCGATCGCCCCACGCGGCGGTATTCATCCGAACGAAGCGCTTGCTGCGCCAGTTATAGGCCACACGTGCTTGCAGCTTGTCCTTCTGATACCAGAGAACGGCGTTGGCCTGGTGCTTCGAGTTGTCACCGATCGGCAGGTTATTACCGTCGATATCCGGCTCGCCCGACGTCTCCGCGTCCGAATAGGTGTAGTTGAGGTTCGTGCCGAAGCCGCTCCACCATCCCGGCAGGAAATCGAATGACTGCTGGTAACCCACCTCGAAGCCTTTGATGGTGCCGCCGCCGCCGTTGATGATGCGCTCCACCGGGCCACCGGCGCGAACCACGCCGTCGCCGTCGGGCAGCGGTTCGATCTGCGTGATGCTGCTCGGGAACGATTCCACATCAATCAGGAACACGCCCACGTTGAACAGAGAGGCATCATCGAAATACCACTCATAGGACATGTTGTAGTTGCTGGCGCGATAGGGCTCCAGCTCCGGGTTGCCGGAACGGCCGTTGAGGAAGATCGCCGCGTCATCCGGCAGTTCCGGATAGCGGCCACTGTTGGCGGAATAGAACACCACCAACCCTCGACCCAGATCCGGCAGATCCTGGCGTGCGACCGCCTTGTTGTAAGCGAAACGGATCTTCTGCTCATCGGAAATATCGAAGGCGATGTTCGCCGAAGGCAGCACGTCGGTGTATTCGTTAACGATGCGGTTGACGCCCAGGATCGGATTGACGCCGTTCCAGTTGTGGCTGCCGATGAACACATCGTCCCTGATCTGGTACTGATCGATCATCAGCTTGGTCTTGACGACCCGCACACCCAGGTTTGCCTGCCATGGAATGCCGTTGTTGCCGGTGTCGCCCTCCAGGTTGGCCATGAAGTAAGCAGAGGAGTTCTTCTCCGTCACCTTGTAGGAATCCGGTGCATGCGTGTAAGCGACGTTGCCCGGGTACAGACTATTGAGATAGCCCACCGGATCCTTCATCACGTTAGGGTCGATCGCCGGCAGGCCGTTGCTGCCCAGTCCACTGACGGTGAGCGGATCGAAATCGTTGAAGTAGGTCCAATAGCTGGGAATCGAACCGTACGGCAGCAGGCGTGCCTCGGAGAAGCCGGTGCAGGTGTCGGTGATCAATGGATCCTTGTAGTAGTACAGCGCCAGGTTGGGATCGGAACATGGCCCCGGCGATACCGGCGACAAGTAGCGATAAGCGTCGTACTGGAAGTCGCGCTCGCCGTAGCGGGCACCGAACTGGAGCGAACGCACCACGCCATCCTGGAACTCGAATACACCATCGGCGCGGAACGCATCGAGGTTGGCCTCTATCTTGTTTCCCTGCGCCCAGGTCGACATCAACTGCCAGTTCGCTGGATTGGAGACGTCGGTGAGCATGTCCACGCGTGGGAATTCACCACGAAAGTCGACCGCCGCCGTCACCGTCTCCAACCCGTTGGCGTTAGCCCACTGAGTGGTGCCGTCGGAGCGCGTGATCTCGTTGCCGCGGGTCGCCACTGAATCCGCACGGGCTTCCTCGTACTGCCGCTCGGATTTGCCGTGCACCCACCGCAGCGAGCCGCGGAACGGGCCGCCATTATCGAAGCGCAGTTCCAGATTGGTGTTGAGTGCCTCGGATTCGCTCGTGCCCGCGAACGAATGCGATTGAAAACGGTCGTACACGAACGTGCCTTGGTTCAGCACGCCATTCGCATCCACGTTAGCACCGGGCTGCAGCTGGTTGGTCTGCCAACCGGTGTGCAGCTGAGCGGCGACCGAGGTATCCAGATTGTCCAGCTTGGTATACGCCGCGTCGGCCAGCAGCGTGACCGAGTCGGTGAAGTTGAACTGGAACGAGCCATTCAGGCCGGTACGCTCGCGCTGTGTCTTGCGGTTCTCCAGCTCGGTCGCCACGGCGTTGTAGAAGTACTGCCGCGGTCGGGTTTGCGGATCCGTGTCGCATTCAGGACTCCCGTCGTCATTGAATCCGCCGGTGCCGAGCCGCCCATCACCGTTGAAGTCGAAGCCAACGTCGCACTCGGTCGATTTCTGAGCACCGTTGCTGAATACGCTCGGCCGCTTGTTCTCCAGCGTCGCATCGGAATATGACACCGCTAGCAATCCGCCCCAGCGCTCATTCCGATAACTGGCCAATGCGGAATAAAGTTCGTTCACCTCCTCGACCCGGTCGCCGTACGAGCCTTCCGCCTGTCCACTGAACGTCCAGCCTTCCGGCAGATCGAATGGGCGACGCGTGCGCAACGAAATCGTGCCGCTGATGCCGCCATCCAGATCGGCGGCAGTCTGCGACTTGATGACGTCGACGCCGCTGAACAGCGTCGGCGGAATGTCGACGAAGTCCGGCTGCGCGCGGCCGATGTTCGGCTGATTCCATTCGTCGCCGCCACCGGCGCTCAGGTACAGCTCGCCGTTCATCGTGGTCTGCACCTGGGGCATGCCACGGATATTGACTTGCGAGCCCTCACCCGCCGAACGCCGGATCTGCACACCAGTTACGCGCTGCAATGAATCGGTGATGGTGACGTCGGGCAATTTGCCGATGTCCTCGGCAGAGATCGAATCGACGATCTGCGCCGCATCACGCTTGGTGTTGATGGCTTCGGCCTGCGCGGCCCGCACGCCTCGTACGACGACTTTATCGAGTTCGGTGACGGGATCGGCCGTTGCCGGTGCCTGTTCCGTCGTGGTTTGCGCCAATGCCGGAACGGTCATCAGCAGTGCTGCCGCAATGGACACGGCAAGTGGTGTAACGCGATCGATCGAAAGCGAGTTCTTCATCTTCCCCTCCCAGGGCGATATCCAATCTGATGTAAAAACTGCGATTTGGTAACGATACCTTCAACACACCTGCTTCTACCGGCTACGCCGTGATGACGGCGTCTTGCCGTTGCTCTGCTTACTTCCTCTGCTTAGATAATTTCTTCGAGATTGCGCGGAGTCTTATGGCTTCCGCGATGCGATCGCATGCTTGCCCCGGCTCTCCAGCAGGCCAAAGCGGACCAGCAAGCCGTACGCCGCGACCCATCCGTAACACAGCACCGGCACCAGCAGCGCCAGCGCCAAGCCGACCCGGTCGGCGACCAATCCCATCAACAGCGGCACCACCGCACCGCCGACGATAGCCAGGCACAAGATGCCCGAACCGCCCGCGGTGTCTTCGCCCAACCCGTCGATGGACAACGTGAAGATGGTCGGGAACATCACCGAGTTGAACAGCCCGATGGCCAGGATCGCGACCGCGGCGAGCGTGCCTTCCAGCACCACACCGGCCAGCAACGCCAGGAATGCGGCGCATACGGCGCACACGGCCAACACGATGCCCGGAGCGGCGAAACGCAGCACATAGGAGCCGATGAAACGGCCCACCATCGCCAGTCCCCAGTACACCGAAATCAGATTGCCCGCAGCGTGCTCGGAGTTGGTCGCGCCCACCATGATCAGGTAGTTGACCAGCGCACTGCCGACAGCGACTTCCGCGCCGACATAAAGAAAGATGGACAGCGCACCCAGGCTGAGCCGCGGATGCCCGAGCAGGCGGAAATAATCGGCGTGTCCCACCGGCCGCACCGTCGGCATCGGTGAACGCCTCACCCACCAGCAAACCGCCGCCAGCACTACCAGGACCGCGGCGATGATCATGTACGGCAACCGCACATGGCTGGCCTGCTCCACGCGGAAGGCTTCCAGCGCGGCGTCACTCAGTCCCGCATCAGGCGTGGCGACGCCGGCGGCCAGGATCATCGCCGATCCGAACAATGGCCCGATCATCGTGCCGACCGAATTGAACGCCTGTGCGAGTGTCAGGCGACTGTGCGCACGCGCCGGGTCGCCCAGGCCAGCCGCCAGGGGATTGGCCGCCACCTGCACGATGGTGATGCCGGCCGCCAGCACGAACAGCGCCAGCAGGAACGCCGGATACCAACCCATCGAGGCCGCCGGCGAGAACATCAGACAACCGCCCGCCATGATCAACAGCCCGAGCACGATGCCACGCAAATACCCGATGCGACTGATCAGCAAGCCTGCGGGAATGGACACGATGAAGTAGGCCAGGAAGAAGCAGAACTGCGTGAGCATCGCTTCGGCGTAGTTGAGCGAAAACGTTGCTTTCAGTTTCGGGATCAGCACGTCCACCAGTACCGTGCAGAAACCCCAAGCGAAGAACAACGTGATCACCAGCGGCAACAGCCGCGTCGACCCGGGTGCGGGCACCGCCGCTGTAGAACTCTGATCGCCGGTGAAATGCATTGCGTTTACTCCTGGTCCAAATTAGCGCGGGAAATACCCTGCGAGTGATTCATCGAAGGCGGGTGTTTAGAGCCGGCTCGCATGGTTCGCCGGGAAGCAGGTTCAGGCAGCTGTTGCCGTAGTGGTACGCCGGCAGTATCCGCTCACAGCGCGCGGCAACCCACATCGGTTTGGCGTGCACTGCCACGCGGGTCGACAGGATCTTCTCCAAGCACTTCAGCATTAGAACCCTCCCAAGCCCTTCTGCGCGCATCGCATTCAGTTTGCCCGGTGCCACTGTCCGAGCAGGGGCCGCATGCAGACCACGAACGCGACCATCTGGTAACGTTATCTGATCAATCTGCCCATTACAACACGCCACAATCCGACCTGCTTCCGGCTCTGCAATGGAGAGACAATCAATGCGTTATCGCTATATTGCCCCGGCATTTCTGTGGTTTTTCGCATTTACGGCCGCTGCCGCGGGCGCCGGGCAACCGCTTCAGTTGCACTCTCCCGACAAACAGACCGAGGTGACCTTCACGCTCACTCCGGATGGTGCGCCGCAATATTCAGTGTCGTATCGACAGAACCAAGTAATCGCGCCTTCCGCGCTGGGGCTGGACCTGGGCGAGGCGGGCAAGCTGATGTCCGGTTTTCGCGTGACCGGCGAGCGCCGCGATGAAGCGAATCGGCACTATCCGCAGATCGCCGGCAAGTCCAGCGTGGGCTATGACCGCTATACCGAACTGAATATCGATCTGACCGATGGAAAAGGTCGCCGGCTGGGCTTGGTATTCCGCGCCTATGACGATGGCGTAGCGCTGCGTTATCGCTTGCCACGCCCACGCGACACTATCCTGACGATTCGTGAAGAACTCACCGGCTTCGCTTTTCCCAAGGACTACGCATGCTGGGCGCTCAATCTCGGCCGCTTCGGCACCAGCCACGAAGGCGAGTACGATCCTATAGCCGCATCACGGCTACGGCCGCACAACCTGATCGAATTGCCGCTGGTGTGCCGTACTGATTCAGCCAGCACCACACTGGCGATCGCCGAGGCCGACCTTGACCGCTACGCCGGGCTGTACCTGACCGGCAGGGCCGATGGCACGCTGGGTGTCGACGCCAAACTGTCGCCGCGGCTGGATACGCCCGAAGTCGCCGTGCGGCTTGCAGCGAAAGACATCGATAACGAAGGATTCCATACGCCCTGGCGCGTCATCATGCTGGGCGACACTCCTGGCAAACTGATCGAGTCGACGCTGATAGCCAATCTCAATCCGCCGACGCCGATCCAGGACACCGATTGGATTCGCCCCGGCAAATCCGCCTGGGACTGGTGGTCGGGCAGCCTCGCGCCCGATGTACCCAATGCCGGCATGAACGACGCCACCATTCGTCGCTACATCGATCACGCCGCGGCATTGTCGTTGGAATACATGCTGATCGACGATGGCTGGTATCAGGGCAGCACCGGCAATGGCCGCTACCATCCCAACGCTGACATTACCCGTTCGATTCCGCAGATCGATTTGCCTGGCCTGGTGCGATACGGCGCCGACCGGGGCGTGGGCATCTGGGTCTGGGCGCATTGGAGAGCGTTGGACCAGCACATGGAAGAAGCACTGGCCTACTACGAAAAACTCGGCATCAAAGGCATCAAAGTCGATTTCATGGACCGCGACGATCAGGAGATGGTGGCGTTCTATCACCGCCTGCTCGCCAGCACCGCCAAGCACAAACTCATGGTTAACCTGCACGGCGCCTATCGGCCTACAGGTCTCAACCGAACGTGGCCGCAATACCTGACCCAGGAAGGCGTACTGGGTGCGGAATACAACAAATGGACCCACCGCATCACCGCGATGCATAACTTGACGTTGCCTTTCACCCGCATGCTTCTCGGTCCTATGGACTACACGCCAGGTGGTTTCCGCAACGTGCGGCCGGAAGATTTCCAGCCGCGTCACATCGGCCCGATGGTCATGACGACGCGCGCGCATCAATTAGCGATGTACGTGGTCTACGAAAGTCCGTTCGCCGTGGTGGCCGACAGCCCGGACGCGTACGCCGGCGACACGGCCAGCGTCGATTTCCTGAAACAGGTGCCGACCACCTGGGACGAGACGCGCGTCCTGACCGGTGAAATCGGACAATACATCGCCGTCATGCGCCGCAAGGGCGGTGATTGGTATATCGGCGCAATGACCAACGAAAGCGCGCGCACGCTGGAGTTGCCTCTGGATTTCCTGCCTGCCGGACCCTATCAGGCCACGCTTTATCTGGACGGAAAAAACCCTGCCGACGTGCGCCGCGAAACCCGCCGCATCGACGTGACTGCGAGCGTGCTTACTTTGCCGCTGTCCCTTGCCGCGAATGGCGGCGGCGTGATCCGGCTCACGCCGCCATCGTCTGGCGCCGAGGATGGTCAGCGTCCTAAGGATTGGGCGAATCTTTCACGCTATGAAAAAGAAAACCGCGCTCTGCCGCCCGACAGCGTCGATGTGGTGTTCATGGGCGACTCGATTACCGAAGGCTGGCATGGCCTGACGCCGGCGTTCTTTTCCACCGGCCGCGTCGGCCGCGGAATCAGCGGTCAAACCACGCCGCAGATGCTGTTGCGCTTCCGCCAGGATGTCATAGATCTGCAGCCCAAGGCGGTGCACATCATGGCGGGCACTAACGACATTGCCGGTAATACCGGACCGATGACGCTGAAACAGACGCAAGCCAATCTGATGCGAATGACCGAACAGGCACAGGCACGAGGCATCGCGGTGATACTTGCCGCCGTGCCGCCCGCCTCGGGTTTCCCATGGCGGCCGGGCTTGGAGACGACATCGAAAATCAAAGCGCTAAATGGATGGATCCGCGACTATGCGCAACGTGTCGGCGCTGTTTATGTCGACTACTCGCAGGTGCTCGGCGATGGTCGTGGCGGCATGCGTGCGGAATTGTCGGAGGATGGTGTACACCCGAATGCTCGCGCCTATGAGCTGATGCGTCCGCAGGCGGAAGCGGCGTTGCGTGAGGCGTTGAAGCAATAGGGATTCGCACACCAACTTCGGATCGACAGTGCCTCTCGTAGAGCGGAGCTTGTTTAAATCCCCTTGGGGGCTCCGCTGCTCTTCGCATATCGGCTCCGCTGCTCTTTCGCTCATCGGCTCCGGAGACTATCAGCCGAGCAAGCTCGGCTCTACCAAAGCGTTGGCGCGACTCTACACAAGAGCGCACCACATCTCGTAGAGCGGAGCTTGCTCCGCTGCTCTTACGCATTGGCTCCGGACAAGAGCAGCCGAGCAAGCTCGGCTCTACAAAAGAACGGACACCTCTCTTGTGGGAGCGGCGTAAGTCGCGACGTTAGCGTGTCCGGTCGCGACTTACGTCGCTCCTACAAAGGATGCTATGCCTGCTGCCGTTGCCACTCCGCTAAAAACACCGCGGTAGCCGCCGCCACATTGAGGCTCTCTACCGCACCGGTCCCGGGAATCGACAGCTGCAAGTCGCAGGCGGCGGCCAGGTCCGCATCCATGCCTTCGCCCTCGGCACCCATCACATAGATCAATCGCTCGGGCAATCGCGCGGAGAA
Source organism: Pseudoxanthomonas sp. CCNWLY206-1 (assembly GCF_039710385.1). Taxonomy (NCBI): domain Bacteria; kingdom Pseudomonadati; phylum Pseudomonadota; class Gammaproteobacteria; order Lysobacterales; family Lysobacteraceae; genus Pseudoxanthomonas; species Pseudoxanthomonas sp. CCNWLY206-1. The sequence goes on from NZ_JBDKXI010000002.1 coordinate 568,396, forward strand.
CACATCTTCGCCACCACGCACCACGGTTGCCGCGAGCCGAAACCCGGCACCACGCAGCTGCGACATCGCGTTTTCCGGCTGCCCCATGCGCACCGAGGGCACGCATTCGGCACCGCCTTCGGCTACGCGCGCAGCAGCGCCCGAGAGGGCCAACGAAGAATCCTGCGATTGCAGAATCGCGGAGACACCAAAATGCGCTGCGGCGCGCAGGATGGCGCCGAAGTTGTGCGGATTGCCCACGCCATCCAGCCACAATGCCAACGCCGGGCCTTCCGGCAAGCTGCGCAGCCAATCGGACAAGGCGAGCGGCTCTTGCTTCAGCACATCGGCCACCACACCTTCGTGATGTCCGCTGGCGGCCAGTTTTCCCAGGTCTGTTTCTTCGACGACGCGATAGCCAACGCGGTGCTTCACGCACCAAGCCAGCAGAGGCTGCAGCTGCGGAATGCGGTATTCGGCCAAGCACAACTTGCGGATGGACTCCGGACGCCGCGCGAAAATCGCTTGTACGGCGTTGTAGCCATAGACGCGCAATTCGTCGCGGTGCGCCGCGGCATGCGCAGGGCGTTCTTCGCGTGTAGCCTGGGGACGGCCCGGCCGGTCGCCCACCGGGTCACGCGGTGGACGCGGGCGGTCCGACCGTTGTCCCGGCGATCGCGGCGGCCGGTTATCCCAAGGGTTGCTCACGTCAGTCCTTCTTCTTCCAGAAATCGGCGTTCTTGATGCCTAGCGCTTCCGGGTCGAAAACCGGTTCCAGGCCGAGCTTCTTCTGCCGCTCGTAGTCACGCAGCGCCAGCATCGCCGGCTTGTGCAGGATCAGGATCGCGATGATGTTCAACCATGCCATCAGGCCCACGCCCATGTCGCCCAATCCCCAGGCCTGCTGAGCGTTGTGGAAGGCGCCGAAGACCACCATGGCAATGATGCCCAGGCGCAGCAGCAGGATCGCCAGCGGGTGCGTGCGCTTTACGCCCGCGATGTAGGTCAGATTGGTCTCGGCCATGTAGTAATAGGCCATGATGGTGGTGAAAGCGAAGAAGAACAGCGCCAGCGCCACGAAGCCGGAACCCCAGCCTGGCAGCACCGATTCCACCGCCGCCTGCACGAAGCCCGGACCTTCCTCGATCCCGGCCAGGCCACCGAACAGATGAGGGCCGCCGTCGGGCGAGTAGACGTTGTACTTACCCGTCGCCAGCACCAGGAATGCGGTCGACGTACACACCAGCATGGTGTCGAAATAGATGGCGAACGCCTGCACATAACCCTGCTTGACCGGGTGCGAGACTTCCGCAGCGGCGGCGGCGTGCGGGCCGGTACCCTGGCCGGCCTCGTTGGCGTAGACACCGCGCTTGACGCCCCATTCCACCGCCAGGCCCAGCATGGCGCCAAAGGCGGCATGCGTGCCGAACGCACTGCTGAAGATCACCCGGAACATCTCCGGCACGCGATCGGCGTTCAGCAGCATCACCGTCACGGCCATCAGGATGAAAGCCAGCGCCATGAACGGCACCACGACCTCGGCGAAGTTGGCGATACGCTTGACGCCGCCGAAGATGATCACCCCCAGCAGCAACGCCACCACGATGCCGACGCCCAGCTTGAAAGCACTGCGCGCTTCCATGCCCAGCCATTGGCCATCCATCGCGCCGCACAGCGAGCTGCCGGCACAGACATTGGCGGCACTGTCGGCGATGGCATTGGCCTGCACGCCCGGCATGAGGAAACCTGTGGCGATGATCGTGGCCACGGCGAAAGTCACCGCGTACCACTTCAGTCCCATCGCTTTTTCAATGTAGTAGGCCGGGCCGCCGCGGTAACGGCCTTCCGCATCCTTGGTTTTGTATATCTGCGCCAGGGTGCATTCCACGTACGAGGTGGACGCGCCCAGGAAGCCCATCACCCACATCCAGAAAATCGCGCCAGGGCCGCCGAAGGCGATGGCGGTGGCGACGCCAGCGATGTTGCCGATGCCCATGCGACCGGCCAGGGACATGGCCAGCGCCTGAAACGAGGACACGCCCGCGTCGGACTTCTGTCCGCGAACGGTCAAGCGAACCATCTCGAAGAAGCCGCGCACCTGCATGAAGCGGGTGCGGATGGTGAAATACAGGCCGGCAGCCAGGCACATGAAAATCAATGCCTTGCTCCAGATAATGCCGTTGATGCTGCTGATGACGTATTCCACGAAAGCTCCCCGAGCGGCCAAAAGGAAAAAGTCGCCCCGGTACTGGGGACGGGTCGATTCTCCATGAAATGTGCTGGTCTGCGAAGCCCGTTGGGCCTGACGCGGACCTGTGGCTCCGCTGACAAGGGTCTTGTAGGAGCGCCGTCCCCGGCGCGAGCTCTTCCCGACAGATCGCGTAGAGCAAAAACGGCTGCAGCCGGTTCACCCTCCGGACGCGCTGCGGCGCGCTCTTGATCACGTGTGCTGAATGGCTATGGAGGCGCGGAGCGCCGTCCCGGCGCGAGCTCTTCCCGACAGATCACGGTAGAAGCGAAAAGCGGCGCGTTCGCCACCCGGACGCGCTGCGGCGCGCTCTTGATCGGGTGCGCTGAATAGCTATCGAGGCGCGGAGCGCCGTCCCGGCACGAGCTCTTCCCGACAGATCGCGTAGAGCAAAAACGGCTGCAGCCGGTTCACCCTCCGGACGCGCTGCGGCGCGCTC
>NZ_JBDKXI010000002.1:571161-699587 GCF_039710385.1 Pseudoxanthomonas sp. CCNWLY206-1
TTGATCACGTGTGCTGAATGGCTATGGAGGCGCGGAGCGGCGTCCCGCCGCGAGCTCTTCCTGACAGATCGCGGTAGAAGCGAAAAGCAGCGTGTTCGCCACCCGGACGCGCTGCGGCGCGCTCTTGATCGCGCGTGCTGAATGGCTATCGAGGCGCGGACGCGCTGCGGCGCGCTCTTGATCGGGTGTGCTGAATGGCTATCGAGGCGCGGAGCGGCCTCCTGGCCGCGAGCTCTTCCTGGAATGTCGCGATAGAAGCCAAGAGCTCGCGGTGGGGACGCCGCTCCTACAAAAATGGAGGCGATCTACAGCTCTCGCAACGTGGCGAACATGCGCAGGTCGTGCAGGCCGTCCTGCTTCATCACGACGCTGCGCAACACGCCTTCTTCGCTGAAACCGTTCTTCAGCAGCACTCGCGCCGACGCCGGGTTGATGTCCAGCACCGTGGCTTGCAACCGCAACAGGGACAGCTGATCCATCACCCAAGGCGCATAGATCGCCACGATGCGCGTCATCAGTCCCTGGCCCCAATGGGTGTGGCCCAGCCAATACCCGAGTTCGGCGCCGTGGCGGCGCTCGCCCGAACTGGGGCGAACGCCGATGCCGCCACAGGCCTCGCCGTCGATCTCGATGGCGAGCACCGGATCGCTCATATCCACCACCTTGCCCGCCAGGAAATCCTCGCCATCCTGGCGGGTATACGGAAAGGGAAAGCGATCACTGGTGCCACGCGACACCCTGGCGTCATTGGCATGGCGAAGCAGCGCTTCCAGGTCTTCGCCACGCCAGCGTCTCAGCACGAAGCCCTCGCCCGCCAAACGGACGTCCTTCCATGCTGACACCTCAGCCATGTCCACCCACCGAAGGCGTCTCCGCTTCCAGCTTCTCCAACTGCTGCGCTACCGCTTCAGGCGAACGCGTGAACGGCGCCAGCAGTGCGTAGAACGCCGGCACCACATACAACGACAGCAACGTGGAAAACGACACGCCGAAGATCACCACCACGCCAATGGTGGCGCGACTGGCCGAACCTGGCCCGCCTGCCACCACCAGCGGCAAAGCGCCCATCACGGTCGCCACCGACGTCATCAGGATCGGGCGCAAACGTACTTTCGCCGATTCAGCGATGGCCTCCGTCACGCTGCGGCCATCGTCGCGCAGCTGGTTGGCGAACTCGACGATCAGGATGCCGTTCTTCGCCGCCAGGCCGATCAGCATCACGATGCCGATCTGACTGAACAGGTTCAACGTGCCGCCAGTGACCCACAAACCGATCAACGCACCCAGCACCGCCAGCGGCACCGTCAGCATGATCACCAGCGGATGGATGAAGCTCTCGAACTGCGCCGCCAGCACCAGATAAACGATCAGCAAAGCCAACCCGAACGTCAGCAGCACCGCGCCACCGGCTTTCAAGTACTCGCGCGATTCGCCTTTCCAATCGACCTGCGCGTAGTCGGGCAGTTCTTCTTGCGCCACCTCCTGCGCCCAGGTCATCGCCTCGCCCAGCGTGTAGCCCGGCGCCAGCGACGCACTGAGGGTGATGGCACGCAGGCGGTTGAAGCGGTTATAGCTGCCGGGTTCGGCGACTTCCGACAATGTCACCAGGTTGGACAGCGGGATCAGCTCGCCAGCACCGCCGCGTACATACGTGTTGGCAAGATCCTCGGGCGAAGTGCGCCGGCTGCGGTCCGCCTGCATCAGCACGTCGTATTCCTCGCCGTTGTCGACGAAGGTGGTGACCTGCCGCGAGCCCATCATGGTTTCCAGCGTGCGGCCGATCTCCTGCACCGGCACGCCGAGATCCGCTGCACGATTGCGGTCGATGTTCACCCGCATTTGCGGGCGCGTTTCCTTGTAGTCCGAATCCACGCCATACAGCTGCGGATTCTGTTCCATCCTTTGCATCATGCGGTCGCGCCATTGCGACAGCTCGTTGTAGTCCGGCCCGCCCAGCACCATCCGGAACGGTTGTCCGCCACCGCGCACCAGGCCAGTACGCTGCGAAGGCTGCGCGCGGATACCGGGCATCTTGTCCAGTTGGCCGCGCACCGATTCCAGCACTTCGGTGGTACTGACATCGCGCTTATCCCAGTCCTGCAGGAATACGATCACCTGACCGGTATGCATTTCCTCGCTGGCGCCGAAACTACCCGGCACGCGCACGTTGGCGCGCTGGATCGGTTTGTCGTCGCCTATCAAGGTTGTGAACAGGCCTTCCACCTGCTGGATCTGCTTGACGGTGTAGTCGAAACCGGCGCCTTCCGGCCCCTGGATGGAAACGAAGAAGGCACCGCGATCCTCCTGCGGCGCCAATTCAGTCGGCACCCGCGAAGCCAACAGGGCGGTCAATCCAAGGCAAGCGATCATGGTGACCGCCAGCACGATCAGAATGCGTCGCGGACGCGTGGCGACCAGTCGCGCGATCTGCCCGCCGTAGCCGTCGCTCAGGCGGCCAAGCTGCCGGTTGATCCAGGCGTTGAGACCTTTTGGCTTGGTATGCGGCCTGACCAGCTTGGACGACATCATCGGCGTCAACGTCAACGCGACGAAGGCGGAAATCGCCACCGCCGCAGCCAATGCCACCGACAACTCGCGGAACAACCGTCCGGTATTGCCTTCCATGAAACCCACTGGCAGGAACACCGCCACCAGAACCGCCGTAGTTGCGATCACCGCGAAGGCCACCTGCGTGGTGCCGCGACGCGCCGCGACCAACGGCGGTTCGCCCAGATCCGCGCGACGCTGGATGTTTTCCAGCACCACGATCGCATCGTCCACCACCAGTCCGATACACAACACCAGTGCCAGCAAGGTCAGCAGGTTGATCGAAAAGCCGAACGCATACAGCGCGATGAAGGAAGTGATCAAACAGACCGGCACGGTCACCGCCGGGATCAGCGCCGCGCGCAGGCTGCCCAGGAACAGCCAGATCACCGCGAACACCAGGATCATCGCTTCGATCAACGTCGCATACACGCGCTCCACCGAGGCTTCGATGAAAACCGTGCTGTCGTAGGCAACGAAAATATCGGTGCCCTGCGGCAATGTGGGTCGGATGCGTTCGGCGGCGGCGCGTGCCGCGCGTGCGACGTCCAGCGCATTGGCGGTGGATGTCTTGACGATACCCAGGCCGACGTTGGGCTGGCCATTGCTGCGGAAATAAGCGCGACGTTCTGCGGTGGTCAGCTCCACCTTCGCCACATCGCCCACGCGCACCACGTAGCCGTCCACGCCCTTGACCAGCGGCATCTGCGCGAACTGCTCGGCGGTCATGTAGCCACGTTCGACGCGCAGGGTGAAATCGCGCGCGTCGGATTCTATGCGCCCGGCCGGTAGTTCGACGTTCTCGCGTCGCAGTGCTGCTTCCACGTCGGCGGCGGTAATCCCGCGCGCGGCCATGGCACCGCGGTCCAGCCAGACGCGCATCGCATAGCGTTGCGCACCGCTGATCCGCACCTGCGCCGCGCCGTCCAGCGCCGACAATTGGTCGACGATATAACGCTCGGCGTAGTCGGTGAGCTGCAGCGTGTCCATCTTGGTCGAACGCATGTTCAACCAGAGGATGACGTCCGCATCCGCTTCGACCTTCTGCACTTCCGGCGGGTCGGCCTCATCGGGCATGCGGTCCACCACCCGGCTGATCTTGTCGCGAACGTCGTTCGCCGCGGCTTCTATGTCGCGAGTGAGCTTGAACTCGATAGTGATCTGGGAACTGCCGTTCTGGCTGCGCGATTCGATGGTCTCGATGCCTTCGATACCCGCCAGCGCGTCTTCCAGAATCTGGGTGATGCGGGTCTCCACCACCGCCGCCGAGGCGCCGGGGTAGTTCACCTCCACCGACACCACCGGTGGATCGATATTGGGCAGTTCGCGCAGCGTCAGGCGCATGAAGGACATCACGCCCAGCACGATCAGCAACAGGCTCATCACCACGGCCAGCACCGGCCGCTTGATGGAAATGTCCGAAAGATTCATCGCGGTCAGCCCTGCTTGGCGGCGCCGCTGGCCGCGGGCTGCGGCTTGGCTTCGACCACCTTCATGCCAGGACGCAGCTTACCGCTGCCATCGACGACGATGCGGTCGCCGGCGGCGACGCCGCTGGTGATTTCCACTTTGCCGCCGCGACGGCCGCCGGTGACCACGTCGGCTCGCGCCACGCTGCCGTCGGCACTGACGCGGTACACGAAGGAATCGCGCCCCACCTGCACCACGGAGATCTCGGGCAGGACCAGTGCCTGGCGTTCTGGCCGGAACATCCGGACCTCCAGCAGCAAGCCGGGACGCAGGCTGTGGTCGGGATTGGGGAAGTCGGCGCGCACGGTCACTGCGCGCGTGGTCGGATCGATGCGTGCGTCGACCGTCGTGACCTTGCCTTCGAATTCGCGTCCGGGGTATGCCGCGGTGGTGGCGGTGACCACGTTACCGACCTTCACCGATCCCAATGCCGCTTCCGGCACCTGGAAATCCACGTACATCCGCGAGATGTCGTCCAGCGTGGCGATCACGGTGGTCGGCGTGATCAGCGAACCCGGGCTGACCTGGCGCAGGCCCAGTACCCCGGCGAATGGCGCACGAACCGTGCGGTCGCCGATGTCGGCACGCATCTGCCTCACTCGCGCCTCGGCGGCATTGCGCAATGCCTGCTGCGTGTCGAGCGCGGAGCGCGCGACCAGCTGTTGATCGGCGAGTTCCTTCTGGCGGCGATACAACTGGTCGGCTTCCAGGAATGTCGCTTGCGCCTGCACCAGCGCCGCCTGCTGGGCGTCGCCTTTCAGCGTGATCAGGCGTTCACCGGCGGCGACTTGCTGGCCGCTTTCAAAGTGCACGTCCTGGACGATCTCGCTGACCTTGGCGGTCAAGGTCACCGATTCGCGCGCCTTGGCGGTGCCCAGCGCCTCCAGCGTGTCATTCCACGCCGTTAGTTGAACCTTCTGGGTCGTGACCGAGACCGGCTTGTCGTCGCCACCCGCTTTGGCGGCATTCCCGTCCTTGCCGCAGGCGACAAGCAGGAACACCGACAAGACGGCCACCGCCGCAGACAAACCCGACCGGCTCAACATGGACAACCCCGTAATTTTCGTTATCCGGGAGTTTACCGGCCCTACCCTGTATCGGTGTTGCCGATCTGGGCCGGGGAGCCATGACTAATGGGCCTTGTTGCGGCGTAGTGGCTCCTCAGGGTCCTGAAGGCGATCCAGCAGGAGCGGCGTCCCACCGCGAGCTCTTTCTGTCAGACCGCGATAGCAGCGAAGAGCTCGCGGCGGGACGCCGCTCCTACACGAGCAAAGGCGCTCTTAATCCAATCCCAACTTCTCCAGCACGCGCAAAGCCAGCTGCTCCGGGCTTTCCTCGCCCGCCTGCAGGTGCAGGTCCGGATGCTCCGGCACTTCATAAGGCGAATCGATCCCGGTGAAGTTGGGAATCTGTCCAGCACGCGCCTTGCGGTACAGGCCTTTGACGTCACGCTGCTCGGCCACCGCCAGCGGCACGTCCACGAATATCTCCAGGAATTCGTCTTCGCCGAAGCGCTCGCGCGCCATCCGCCGTTCCGCACGGAAGGGCGAAATGAAACTGACCAACACGATGAGGCCGGCCTCGGTCATCAGCTTGGCGACTTCGGCGACGCGGCGGATGTTCTCCACGCGGTCCTCGTCGGTGAAGCCCAGGTCGCGGTTGAGCCCATGACGCACGTTGTCGCCGTCGAGCAGGAAGCTGTGATACCCCAGTGCGTGCAGACGCTTGTCCACCAGATTGGCGATGGTGGATTTGCCCGCGCCGGAAAGACCGGTGAACCACAACACCCGCGGCTGCTGGCCCTTGATGCGTGCACGCGCGGCCTTGTCGACATCCAGATGCTGCCAATGCACGTTGCCCGCACGTCGCAAGGCGAAGTCCAGCGTGCCCGCGGCCACCGTGCCATTGGTCTGCCGATCGATCAGGATGAAACCGCCCAGCGCGTGGTTGTGCGCATAAGGCGCAAACGCGATCGGTTCTTCAAGACTCAGGTTGCAGTAGCCGACCTCGTTCAAGCCAAGCCGCTTGGCGGCCAAATGCTCCTGCGTATTCACGTCGATGCGGTGCTTGATCTCGCTGACGTTGGCCGCCACGGTGCGCGTACCGATCTTCAGCCAGTACGGCCGGCCCGGCAGCAGCGGCGTGTCATCCATCCACAGCAGATGGGCGGCGAACTGGTCGGCCGACTCCGGCGGATCGTCGGCCGCGGCAATCACGTCGCCACGGCTGATGTCGATTTCGTCATCCAGCGTCAGCGTGACCGCCTGCCCCTCGCCCGCGCGGGATATTTCGCCGTCGACACCCAACACCTTTGCGATGCGCGACCGGCGCCCGGAGGGCAGCACGATGATCGGATCGCCCGCCTTCGCTTCGCCGGCCGCAATCGTGCCGGCGAAACCACGGAAATTCTGGTTCGGGCGGTTAACCCACTGCACCGGCAGCCGTAAACCCGCGCCAGTGTCTTGCCGGGAAATTTCCACCGTTTCCAGATGCTCCAGCAAACTGGGACCGGCATACCAAGGCGTGCGCTGCGAACGCTCCGACAGGTTGTCACCGTCCAACGCGGACAGTGGAATGCAGACCACATCCGGAATGCCCAGCTGTGTGGCCAGCGCGCGATATTCCTCGGCAATGCGGTCGAACACCGCCTGGTCGAAATCCACCAGATCCATCTTGTTCACCGCCAATACCACTTGGCGGATGCCCAGCAACGACACGATGTAACTGTGCCGATGCGTCTGCGTCAGCAGCCCTTTGCGTGCATCCACCAGCACCACCGCCAGGTCGGCCGTGGAAGCACCCGTCGCCATGTTGCGGGTGTACTGCTCATGCCCAGGACAGTCGGCCACGATGAACTTGCGCTTCTCGGTATCGAAGTAGCGATAAGCCACATCGATCGTGATGCCCTGCTCGCGCTCGGCCGCCAATCCATCCAGCAGCAACGCGTAATCAATCTCGCCGCCGCGGGTGCCATGACGCTTGCTGTCAGATGCCAACGCAGCCAGTTGATCGTCGAACAGACGCTTGCTGTCGTACAGCAGCCGCCCGATCAACGTGCTCTTGCCATCATCCACGCTGCCGCAGGTGATGAAGCGCAGCAGCGGCTTGGTTTCGTGCTGCTTGAGGTACGTAGCAATATCGGTGTTCGCGGTCATAAGAAGATTCCAACAAATTCCCGCGACTGTCCCTCAGCATGCTTGCTGTTGCTGTTGCTGTTGCTGTTGCTGTTGCTGTTGCTGTTGCCCTTACTCCCTCCGCGCTTTAGAGCGAACCGAGCATCGCAAGAGGGCGAGGCCGAAGAGGCGCCCTTGTTTGAGCGCAGCGAGTTTGGGCGCCGTGCCTCGCACTCTGAGAAGCGCAGGGAACCGGGACCGCTTTTTGGTCCCGGGTCGCGTCCGGCGCGGGCGCTTTTGGTTACTTTTGGCAAGACAAAAGTAACTCGCGCACCAGCGCGAAAGCTTCTGCTTTCGCTTATGCCGTCGTTGTCCCACGCCAGCACAGCAAACCGAGAAGCGAAGAGCAAATCCCCCTCAATCCCCCTTTTTCCAAGGGGGAGGTAGAAGCTGGACGGCAATCGGGCTGTTCCCATTCCCGATTCCCCATTTCCCATTCCCGGCTTCATCAAAAATACCCCTCCAACTTCTTCTTCTCCATCGAAGCCGTGGGATCCTGATCGATCACCCGCCCTTGGCGCTCCGAACTGGTCGCCACCAGCATCTCGGCGATGATCTTCTCCAACGTGTCCGCCTCCGACTCGATCGCTCCCGTCAACGGATAACAACCCAGCGTACGGAAGCGCACCTGCCGCAACTGCGGCACCTCGCCCGGGTGCAATGGCAGACGCTCATCGTCGACCAGGATCAACGCACCGTCGCGCTCCACTACCGGCCGCTCGGCGGCGAAATAGAGCGGCACCACCGGAATATTCTCGCGATAGATATAGAGCCAGATATCCAGCTCGGTCCAATTGGAAAGCGGGAACACCCGCACGCTCTCACCCTTGTTGATGCGCGCGTTGTACACGTTCCACAACTCGGGGCGCTGGTTCTTCGGGTCCCAACGGTGGTTGCCGTTGCGGAACGAGAACACGCGCTCTTTGGCGCGCGATTTCTCCTCGTCGCGGCGTGCGCCGCCGATGGCCGCATCGAAGCCGTATTGGTCCAGCGCCTGCTTCAGGCCCTGGGTTTTCATCACGTCGGTATGGACGGTGGCACCGTGGCTGATCGGACCGATGTCCTGGGCGATGCCGTCCGGGTTGATATGAACGCGCAGGTCCACGCCAGTCTCGGCAGCGCGGCGGTCGCGGAAGGCGATCATCTCGCGGAACTTCCAGCGCGTGTCCACGTGCAGCAGCGGAATCGGTGGCGGACCGGGTGCGAACGCCTTCAGCAGCAGGTGCAGCAGCACCGAGCTGTCCTTGCCAACCGAGTACAGCAGCACCGGATTGCGGAACTCGGCCGCGACTTCCCTAAGAATGTGGACGCTCTCGGCCTCCAGGCGGTCGAGGTGGGATAACGGGGGGGAGGCACTCATCAAAGGTCGGATCGCAGAAAGGTCGGCATCTGGGCCAGGAAGATTATCAGCCCCGGCCCAGCGCCGGCCGGGAAGGAGCAGCGAGTATTCCGGTTTTATGGGGTCCGGCAGAAATAAGCCACAGCGATAAGGCCATAACCACAAGTCCTTTCTGCTGACCTCCCCCTATAACTAGCCTAGGACCTCCTCCACCAGACCCAGGCCGGTCCGTGACCGCTTCCCAACCCGCGCTAGCCCCCAGTCCCTTGCCCGAAGAACGCAAGGCGTTACTGGCGCGGGTGGTGGATGGACTGGATGGCGCTTCGCTGTGGTGGCTGTCCGGTTACGCCGCCGGGCTGGCCCAGGTACAGCCCGCCGTGCAAGGCTCCCGGCCCAACCATGCGCTCCCCAATGCCGCCGCGGCGCCCGGCCAGCGGTTGACCGTGGTCTACGGCAGCCAGACCGGCAACGCCAAACGAGTAGCCGAAAAGCTGGCCCAGGATGCTGAAGCCGCCGGCCTGCAGGTGCGTCTGCTGCGTGCCGACGCCTACCCCCAACGCGAGCTGGCCAACGAGAGGCTGCTCTACGTGGTCATCAGCACCCAGGGCGAAGGCGACCCGCCGGACGACGCTATCGGCTTGGTCGAATTCATCGCCGGCAAGCGCGCGCCCAAGCTGCCGGAACTGAAATACGCCGTGTTGGGCCTGGGCGATTCCAGCTATGCCGACTTCTGCGGCATCGGTCGACGCCTGGACGCACGCTTGGCCGAATTGGGCGCCAGCCGCCTGCTTCCTGCTGGCGAAGCCGATCTGGACATCGACACGGTGGCAGCGCCATGGCGCGATCAGGCGTTGGAGCGTGCCCGCGATCTGCTGAAGAGCACGCACGCGCCGCTGGCCACCGTCACTCCGCTGCGTCCAGCCGCCGCATTGCCGGCGTGGTCGCATGACAAGCCGTTCGCCGCCGAACTGCTGCTCAACCAGCGCATCAGCGGCCGCGACTTCAAGGGCAGCCGGTTCCTGGAGCACGGCCCGTCCAGCAAGGACGTGCGCCACTTGGAGCTGTCATTGCAGGGCAGCGGCCTGCATTACGAGCCCGGCGACGCGCTGGGCGTTCGCCACCGCAATTCCGGCGCGCTGGTCGACGCGGTGTTGCAAACGTTGAAGCTGGATGGCGAAACCGCCGTCTCCGAGAAGGACGAAACACTGCCCTTGCGCGAATGGCTGGCCGCCCGCCGCGAACTGACCAAGCTGTCGCGCCCATTCCTGGCGACCCATGCGGCGCATGCGCGAGCGGACGAGCTGAATGATTTGCTGGCACCCACACAAAACGTCGGCCTGGCCGTGTTGCTCAACAGCCACCAATTGATCGACGTGCTGCGCCGCTGGCCTACGCAGTGGGAAGCGCAGGAACTGGTCGCCGCGCTGCGACCGCTGGCGCCGCGCTTGTACTCCATCGCCTCCAGCCGCAAGCGTGTGGGCGAAGAAGTGCACCTGACTGTCGACGTGCTGGACTACGAAGCCTTCGGCCACGCTCACTCCGGCGCTGCCAGCGGCTTCTTGTCGGCGTTGCAGGAAGGCGACACCGCGCCCGTCTACATCGAAGCCAACGAACGCTTCCGTGTTCCCGCCGATAGCGCGCGCGACATTCTGATGGTCGGCCCCGGCACCGGCGTCGCGCCGTTCCGCGCCTTCGTGCAGGAACGCGCGGAAGCCGGCGCCAAGGGCCGCAACTGGCTGTTCTTCGGCGCTCAGCATTTCAACCGCGACTTCCTCTACCAGACCGAATGGCAGGACGCCCTGCGCAAGGGCGAACTGCACAAGCTGGACCTGGCGTTCTCGCGCGACCAGCAGAGCAAGATCTACGTCCAGCAGCGCCTGCGCGAACAAGGCCGCGAAGTCTATGAGTGGCTGCAGAACGGCGCCCACTTCTACGTCTGCGGCGCCATCGCCATGGGCAAGGACGTGCACACCGCGTTGCTGGACATCGTTTCCCAGCACGGCGGGCTGGATGCCGAAGGCGCCACCGAATACCTGAGCCGCTTGCAGTCGGAGGGACGCTATAGCCGTGATGTGTATTGAGCGGAAGTTTCCTTGTAGGAGCGACGTGAGTCGCGATCACCCTTCCTGCCGCATGCCATCGCGACTCACGTCGCTCCTACAGAACAAAACACCATGAGCACCCACTCCGTAGAAGACATCAAATCCGAAAGCAAGCGCCTACGCGGCAGCTTGCTGGATAGCTTGGCCGATCCGGTCACGGGCGCCCTGCGCGAGTCGGACCAGACGCTCATCAAGTACCACGGCAGCTACCAGCAGGACGATCGCGACCTGCGCGACGAACGCCGTCGCCAGAAGCTGGAACCGGCCTATCAATTCATGATCCGCACGCGTACGCCGGGCGGCGTGGTCACGCCGGAGCAATGGCTGAAGCTGGATGACATCGCAACCCGCTACGCCAATCACTCGCTGCGCATCACCACCCGCCAGGCCTTCCAGTTCCACGGCGTCATCAAGCGTGAACTGAAAGCGACCATGCAGGCCATCAATGCCGCATTGATCGATACGCTGGCCGCGTGCGGCGACGTCAATCGCAATGTGCTGGTCGCGGCCAATCCGCTGGAATCGCGCGCGCATGCGCAGGTCCAGGGTTGGGCGGCGAAGCTATCGGAACACCTGCTGCCCAACACCCGCGCCTACTACGAAATCTGGCTGGACGAAGAACGCGTGGCCGGCAGCGGCGAAGAAGAAGAGCCGGTCTACGGCGCCACCTATCTGCCGCGCAAGTTCAAGATCGGCTTCGCGGTGCCGCCGGTCAACGACGTGGACGTGTTCGCCAACGACCTGGGCTTTGTCGCGGTTATCGAAAACGGCGAACTGATCGGCTTCAACGTCACCATCGGCGGCGGCATGGGCGCCACCCATGGCGATGCCGAAACTTATCCGCGCATTGCCAACGTCATCGGCTTCATAACACCGGACCAGTTGCTGACGGTCGCTACCGCGGTGGTCACAACCCAGCGTGATTTTGGCAACCGCGTGCTGCGCAAGCGCGCCCGCTTCAAGTACACCATCGATGACCACGGACTGGCTTTTGTTGTGGAACAGATTGAAAGCCGTGCCGGGATCTCTCTCCAACCGGCACGCGCTTTCCGTTTCGATCACAATGGCGACCGCTACGGTTGGGTCGAAGGTGAGGACAGTCGCTGGCACCTGACGCTGCACCTTTCCGCCGGCCGTATCGCTGATCGGCCGCATGCGCCTCATCTCACCGGCTTGCGCGAAATCGCCAACGTGCATCGCGGCGAGTTCCGGATGACCGCCAACCAGAACCTGGTGATCGCCGGCGTGCCGGCGGGCGAACGCGACCGCATCGACGCGCTGGTGCGCGCGCATGGCTTGGACACTGGCCTGCGCACCGGTACCGCCTTGGCGCGCGCCGCTGCGGCATGCGTGGCACTGCCTACCTGCGGATTGGCGATGGCCGAAGCGGAGCGCTACCTGCCCGATTTCACCACCAAGCTAGAGCCGCTGCTGGAAAAACATGGGCTGCACAACACTCCGATCCTGCTGCGCATTTCCGGCTGCCCCAACGGCTGCTCGCGTCCGTATCTGGGCGAGATCGCGCTGGTGGGCAAAGCACCCGGCCGCTACAACCTGATGCTGGGTGCCGATCACCGTGGCCAGCGTCTCAACACGCTGTACCGCGAGAACATTACCGAAGCCGAAATCCTCGACGCGCTAGAACCGCTGTTCGCGCGTTATGCGACCGAACGCGAAGACGGCGAAGGCTTTGGCGATTACCTCCATCGCAGCGGCATCGTCGCTCTACCTCCCTACCCCACTCACCGACAGATCGCACTGGAATTGCACGCATGAGCGCCACCCAACCAGCCACTGGGCCGTACGAAAAGGACAACACCGCGGAACAGAACGCCTGGCTCGAAAGCCGCACGGCGGAAGAGCGCGTGGCATGGGCACTCGAGCACGGGCAAGCCAATCCGGCCATGTCCTCCAGCTTCGGCGCGCAAGCCGCGGTTCTTTTGCACATGGTGACGCAACAGAAGCCGGACATCCCGGTGATCCTGATCGATACCGGTTATCTATTCCCGGAAACGTATCGCTTCGCCGACGAACTGCACGAGCGCCTCAAGTTGAACCTGCAAGTATTCCGCCCGCTGGTCAGCCGCGCCTGGATGGAAGCACGTCATGGCCGCTTGTGGGAACAAGGCCTGGTGGGTATCGAGGAATACAACAACCTGCGCAAGGTCGAGCCGATGAAGCGCGCCCTGGAAGAACTGGAAGTGAAAACCTGGTTCACCGGTTTGCGCCGGAGCCAGTCCAGCAGCCGGGCCAACACTCCCGTGCTGCAGCTGCGCGGCGAGCGCCTCAAGGTCAATCCCATCGCCGATTGGACCGACCGCGACATCTGGGTCTACCTGAAGAAGCACGACTTGCCTTATCACCCGCTATGGGAACAGGGCTATGTCTCCATTGGCGACTTCCACACCACGTCCCGCTGGGAACCCGGCATGCGCGAAGAAGACACCCGTTTCTTCGGCCTGAAGCGCGAATGCGGCATTCACGGCGAAGACCTGTAAGCGAACGAGAGCGATAGGTGTTCGGCGATACCACCCTGTAGGAGCGGCGTCCCGCCGCGAGCTCCTCTTATCAGATCGCAATATCAAGCAAGAGCTCGCACCGAGACGGCGCTCCTACAAAAAATCGGGTGCTTCGCAACCGAACTCAACGCAGTCGCTTCTCGTAGAGCCGAGCTTGCTCGGCTGCTCTTCGCGACGACGCATTGACCCCTAGCCTGCGAGGAAAGCAGCGGAGCAAGCTCCGCTCTACGCAACATCCGAAGCGGGCAATAAAAATTAAACAGGGATAGATCCCTTGTGGGAGCGACGTAAGTCGCGACGTTGATGTTTCCGGTCGCGACTCACGTCGCTCCCACAAGGAGATCATCCGTGCTTTCGTAGAGCCGAGCTTGCTCGGCTGCTCTTCACGACGATGCGTTGACCCCTAGCCAACGAGGAAAAGCAGCGGAGCAAGCTCCGCTCTACGCAACATCCGAAGCGGGCAATAAAAATTAAATAGGGATAGATCCCTTGTGGGAGCGACGTGAGTCGCGACGTTGATGTTTCCGGTCGCGACTCACGTCGCTCCCACAAGGAGATCATCCGTGCTTTTGTAGAGCCGAGCTTGCTCGGCTGCTCTTCGCGACGACGCATTGACCCCTAGCCTGCGAGGAAAGGCAGCGGAGCAAGCTCCGCTCTACGGGGCACGGCGGCGCGATGGCATGCAAGGCGCTCTAGGCGGCGGTGGGCTACCTACCTGATAGACCGTCTTACCTTCTTTGATGGTCTCCACGACCTTGATGTCGTCAATCCGCGGAGTGTTCTGGTCCAGTGGACTCCTGGAAAGGATCACCAGGTCCGCCAGCTTTCCAGCTTCCAACGAACCTTTCCTGGCAGCTTCGAAATGCTGGTGGGCGGGCCACAACGTCATGGCCTTCAACGCGACCGACGGCGCCACACGATGTGGCCGACCCAGCACATAACCAGACCGGGTCGTGCGGTTCACGGTGCTCGACATGACACGTATCGAATTGGGCAACGCCACCGGTGCATCATGATGTGTGGAGAACATCATCTCGCGCTGCACAAGCCAGCCCGTGGGAGAAATGTTCTCCGCTCGCTGTGGACCGAGAACGGACTGACGATGCCAGTCTCCCCAATAGAACGTGTGCATGGGAAACAACGACGGGAAAACGCCCAGGTCCTTCAGGCGATCAACCTGGTCTTCCCGCAAGGTCTGCCCATGGATAAGGACCGGCCGCACGTCATCCCCTTCCACGACCGATTGGGCTTCTTGCAGACGGTCTAGCATCTGATCAATCGCGCGATCGCCGTTGGCGTGTATCAGGATCTGCCAGCGATTGCGCAGCGCCATGGTGATCGCGGCAAGCGCCTGCTCGTCCGATACGACGCCGTGTCCCGCATAGTCCGGATCCTCGCCCGCCGGTGGCTTGAAATAAGGGCGAGTCAACCATGCGGTCTTGCCTTGCGGGGATCCGTCCAGGGTTAGCTTGACACCGCCTATTCGGAAACCGGAGACATATTCCGGCGGTTGCGAGACATCACGAAACCAGGGTGGCGCCATTAAAGCCGGAGTCGCCGGGTCGAACACATCGGGGTAAGCCACGATATCCGCTTTGAGCAGCTTGTCCCGCGCGGCCGTCTTCGCCACGGCGATTTGAGCAGCGCTGGCGCGCCCGTCTTGAATGGTGGTATAGCCGTAGCTCAGATAAAGGTCCTGCCCGGCGATAAGCATCGGCTGCGCCAGGTCTGGGCCAACGCCAGCGAGCAACGTGGACAGTGCATAGAAAAATGCGGCTTCTTCCACGACGCCGCTGGGCTCTTGCGAATCTGGCTCACGCCAGATTTTGCCGCCTGGCGGATCTGGCGTATCGGCGTTGAATCCCACAATCTCAAGCGCCTTGCTGTTGAGCGAGCCGAGGTGAAACGATTGGTGGATGGTCAGGATAGGCATGTCGCGGGCAACTTCATCAAAATCCCGGCGCGTCGGGTGCCGTCCTTCTGAAAGCTGCGAATCGTCATATCCAAACCCCACCACCACACCCAGGTCCTCCGGCATGGACGAATCTTCCATGTGCCGACAGAGCGTTTCATTCAAAGCAGCAATCGAGTTGCCCTGGCCATCCGGTGCCGGCAAAAGATTGGCCGATGCAGCCTGCAGCCCCACCAAGCTGACATGACCGTGCGGATCTATGAAGCCCGGCAAGAGTGCCTTTCCTTCCAGGTCGATCATGCGCGTTGACGGACTGCGATGAGTCAGCACATCGCTCGATGCGCCAACCGACATAATCTCGCCGTTGGCGACAGCCAAGGCTTCCGCCGTTGGTTGCGCGTCATTCATCGTCAAGATCGGACCGCCAAAATAGATGGTGTCCGCAAACGAACTGGCTCTTACCGGCCCGGGAAAAATCGCACTGAGAGCAGAGCCCATGGCGACCGCTGTAGCGAGTAGATGTTGTTTCATGTCGTTATCACTCCATCGATAAACCGACGCGATCTGTTCCAATACTAGATGCGCTTTGTAGCGCAGAGCTTGCTCGGCTGCTCTTCAGTCGCTTCTCGTAGAGCCGAGCTTGCTCGGCTGCTCTTCGATACGCGCGTGCAAATCAAAAGCAGCGGAGCAAGCTCCGCTCTACACTACGTCGCTCGACGAATAGAAGACGATGGTCGCACCCTGCCGCGGGGGAGGTACAGCGCGATCTCCCTTCCATTGATCACGCGCTGTACTTTGGCAGGAAACTCCTTTTCCACCATGCTGTTTTCCGACCCCAATTCGGGCCAGCATCCTTGCCGGCCCCGTGGGGGAACGCGGGCGGCGGAGCCGCGCGACACCGCGGCATTCCTGACAATCTCGGCCGCCGATCAAGAGCTCGCGGCGGGACGCCGCTCCTACCAAGCAGGCGCACAAGCGGCCGCGAGCTACGAGATGCTGGAACCATGTAGGAGCGGCGTCCCGCCGCGAGCTCCTTGCTCTTCGCCCCATCCAACCGAAAGCGGCTGCCCGCCGTAAACACTCCCAACCGCCCGGATTCACTCCCAAAACCCGGCGTTTCGTCGCCAGAATCCAAACCTCGTCGCTTCACCAGACACAGCGTCCGCGCGGCCCGTTATGCTCCCCAGCAATCCAGCAATGCCGGTACCTTCCGTGTTCGCCAGTCTCTTCCTCGTTGCTCGCATCATCGCCGCCTGGGTCGCCGCCATCATCGTGGCCGCTTTCCTGTGGAGCGGCGTCTTCAGCGGCATGGACGAATCACCCGGCTGGTTCTTCGGCCTGCTGGCCATGCTGGTCATGGTGTCGGTATTGATCAGCACCATCTCCCACCTGCGCCGGGTCTGGCTGGTGGCGGGCCGTTTGGATCACGGCACCTTGTCCAGCCGCCAGCGCCGCCAGATCGAAGTACCCTTCGAGGCTGGCGCGGCGTTCGACCTACTGGACGCGGCCATCCGCGAGTTGCCGCGCAGCGAGGATATTGAAAGCGCTCGCGATAGCTTGCAGGTCAGCGCCAAGGTCAAACGGGTTGACCCGTACGGTGGCAAACCACCCTCGCGCTTCAATGTATTTGCCCGTTTCGCGGTTACTCGCAACCAGGTGCTGGCGACCGTCACGCCGCGCAATGGCATCAGCAGCATCCTGTTGATCTGCGGTCCCGACGCCGACGCCTGGACCGACCTGTTTACCCTGGACGACGGCAGCAACTTGGAAAACGCCGAAGCGCTTACCCGCGCCCTCACCCGCCGCGTGGCCGAACACCGCCGCGGCGAGCAGGCTGCCGCCGAGCAGACCGCCACCGAAAAGGAACTCACCGTGGCGCGCCTGAACTTGTTGCATGCGCAGGTCGAACCGCATTTCCTCTACAACACGTTGGCCAGCGCCCAAGTGCTGACCCGCACCGATCCCGCGCGCGCCGACCAGATGCTGGGCCATCTCATCCAATACCTGCGCAGTTCGTTGCCGCGCACCGAGGATTCGCTTTCAACCCTGGGCGATGAACTGCAACTCACCCAGGCGTACCTGGAAATCCTGAAGATCCGCATGGGCGCGCGATTGAACCTGCATATCGAGGTGCCGGACTCGCTGAAGGCGCTGCCGTTGCCGTCGATGATGCTGCAGACCCTGGTGGAAAACGCGATCAAGCATGGCCTGGAGCCCAAGCCTGGTGGCGGCACCGTCTGGATACTGGCGCGCCAGCATGACGACCACGCCACGCTGACCGTGGCCGATGACGGCCAAGGCTTCAATACCCAGAGCAGCGGTACCGGCATCGGGCTGAAGAACCTGCGCGAGCGCCTGCGACTGACCTATGGCCCCGCCGCCTCCTTCGCCATCGTCTCCAATTTTCCGAACGGCGTAGCGGCCACGCTGACCCTTCCGAAGCCGGCCGAAGGAGCGCGCCATGTTGCTTAAGTGCGTCATCGCCGAGGACGAGGAACTGCTGCGGACTGCGCTGGCTTCGTTGTTGCGCGAGGTATGGCCGCAACTGGATATCGTGGCCGAATGCGAAGACGGCGCATCCGCGCTGGAAACCATTGCCGAGCATCAGCCCGATGTCGCATTCCTGGACATCCGCATGCCAGGCCTGACCGGTATCGAAGTGGCGCGTGCGATGAGCGAAGCCAGCCCGCGGACGCAGGTGGTCTTCGTTACCGCATACGATCAGTACGCCATCGATGCTTTCGAACAAGGCGCGGTGGACTACCTGCTCAAGCCCATCGCACGCGACCGGCTGCTGGCGACCGTGCAACGTGTACAGGCGCGCGCCGCCGTCGGGCATCCGGACGCCGCCACGCTGGACGCGCTGCTGCGTCATCTTTCTGCACGCCTGCCCAACTCCTCCAAACCTCCGCTGGTGTGGATCACCGCCAGCACCGGCAAGGAAACACGGCTGATCATGGTGGACGACGTGGCTTACTTCCAGGCCGACAACAAGTACACCACCGTGATGACCGCGGACGGCGAAGCACTGCTGCGCACGCCGATCCGCGAGCTGCTCGACGCACTGGACCCCAACACCTTCAAGCAGATCCACCGTTCCACCATCGTCAACCTGAAAGCGATCGCGTCAGTCACTCGCGACGACACCGGCAAGGGCAAGGTGAAGTTGAAAACCCGGCCGGAAACACTAACGGTCAGCCAGCCGTTCATGACCCTGTTTCGAAACATGTAAACCGCGGCACTCTGCGCCGCCCTCGTCAGCTCAAGGAATCGCCATGCGTATCATCACGTCCCTGATGTCCTGCCTGATGACTTTGGCCGGATGCAACGAAAAACCCAGCATCACCCACATCACCCGCACCAGCGGCGGCGATGCCGGCGCTATCTTCAGCAAGGCCACCCAGGTGGATGGCGTGGCTACCTTCCAATGTTTCGAAAGCGACAGCGGCCGCTGCCATTACCTGATCTATGCGGAACGCTGTCCAAAGGCCGCGCCAGGCGAGAACCCGAACTGCGCACGCGAGACGCTGGATCAGTTCGCACTGGCACCGGGCGAGCGCCGCGAAGTTCATGGCTTGCCTTCCGGTTTCCGGCTGTGTGTTGATCGGCGAGAATTTTCTGCGGCAGCTTCAGGCTGCGGAGGTTGATTACAACGGCCGCCATCCTAGGTGACACTCGAGACTCATTTCTCCCACCGGGGTGAAGGCATGCCGCCTGCGCGCCATCGGCTCGTGCGTGCCTGAACGCTCTGCGTGCTGCGCAGGGCTGGGGTGCGACGCGAGGTGGCGCAGCGATGAATGGGTAAATGGATTGTCCGCTTGACCAGCCACGCTTCACCTACCGATCCGCAGGATGATTGACGCCATCATTGGTAGGCACGTCCGCGATATCGAATGGATTGACGCCCTCCAGACAACCTACGTTGAAACCGTACTGCTCGGGATTTGATCGGCGCTGATGGTGGGTATAGATACCGCAGTTCGAGCAAAAATAGTGCTTCGCCGTGCGGGTATTGAATTGATAGAGCCTCAGGTTCTCCGCACCTTTGACGATGCGTATGCCGCTCAACGGCACCGAAGCGACGACAGCTCCCTTGCGCCTGCAAATGGAGCAATCGCATCGCCTGGGATTCACGATGCCATCGGGAAGATCCAGCTCAATCTCCACCGATCCGCAGTGGCAAGTCGCACGATGTTTAGCGCGTATCGGTACTCCACCCACTTCCTTGAGCATGCTCAGCCTGCCGAACTACCTGGAATGATTTCTTAGTTTAAGGCCGAAGCCCCAAGTTCGATTGGTGTGCTCACGAACATCAAGACATCTGCGGCGGGAAGTCAAGGTGCCGGTCCATGCGCGTAACTCATGACCCGCGATAGCTTCCATTCTCCATTCACCTGCTGCCAGACGTGGGAAAACTTGGCAACACCGGCGAGCGATTCAGGACCATCGCCCCGACGCTCGTAGAAGTGATGTGTTCCCACCTCCATCGCGCCGTAGCCGGGAATCGGGTAGACCTCCTGCGAGCTCTCCACCAGCTCGCGCCGCGACCGATAGCTGTCGGGCGCCTTCTGGCCTGTGCAGCGCTTTTCGATCGCACCGACGAACTCGCTCCCCGACCGCGCCACCACGCCGCCCTTGTCGTGATAGAACTCCATGTCGTCGGCCACCAGCGCGCGCAGCGCGACTAGATTGCAGGTTTCAAATGCCGCATCGAACACCGCCTGACTGCGAGCGCGAATGGAAGCCTTCAGCTCTGCTGGGGATACGGTTGGACTGGCGGCGGTCACGGGATCGGCGGCTTCTTCTGCCAGGCAAACCATGGGCAGACACAACATTGCTGACAGCAGCGGGACATGGAAATTCATGGCAGACCTCGTCGGAAAATCTGGAGCGCCGACGAACCACGGCCGGCATTGATTCGGCACCAGGAATGGCTGCCGCTGACATCAACCCGTATACGGACCCTTGACCTCTCCCCATCCCCAGCGCGGCATCGGCGCATGTGGATCAACCGTCGAACCGGGTTGCGAATTGATGACCGCCAGACGAGAACCCCATTCCAGGTAACCCACCAGTGCGGAACGGAACTCAGGATCATCGGGCAACCTCAATTCATCCGCCGTTTCTAGCAGCAAACCAACCCAACGCCGTCGCTGTTCCTGCGTGAGATGGCGATTGAGATGCTGCTGGATCATATGGGGATGGCCGCCGAATTGCGCGGAATATGTAGCGGGTCCACCCAATACCTCCGCAAGGAATGCGGCGACATGGGTCGGATGTTCGTCATCCATGTGCGCGAAGACCGGCGCAAGCACGGAGTCTTCCCTGACCCGCTCATAGAAGCGCGCGGTCAGCCGGTTCAACGCAGCGATGCCGCCGAGCCAGTCGTAAAGCGTGGGAATTGCTTGGGAAGACATGCGGCATGAGTTCCTATGACAATGGACCAGCGGTGATCAAGCGCAATTACTGAGTCCACCCATGTTCTTGTGTCCTTCAAAGTACGACTAAAGGACCTATCACTCGCTACTCATTTCTTACTGGCGGGAGCTTACGCGCGATGGCCTCAAGCGCATCCGCGCCGCGCTGGTGCGCCTTGACGAATCTCGCTAGAAGAACAAGGAGATAGACGCCGACACCAAAGATAGAAAGGAGATATAGCAACGCAAGAAGAATACCGGTCGTACCAGACATCACGTTTGATTTCCTTGTCGTTGATTGAATACGAATTCAATGCGCCGCATGCGCCGTCTTCCCCCCGCAAGCCAGACACTTGCGATACGCCTCGCCCTGCCGATCGGTACGCACGCGGGACATCAGGCCGCCGCAGGCGCAGCGCAGTTCGCGCCCACGGGCCCAGCGGTAGAGACGCCAGGTTGCGTACAGTGCCCAGGTGGTGCCCAGCAGGATGGCGAGCAGAAAAGATAAAGAAGCGATGCGGCCCGGCGTGAGCGTCGCGATCGCACTTTGCGTACGCGCCACGGTCTCGGCCACGGCGAATCCACCGGTGACGATGACCACCGGCGGCGCGTACATACGCAATACCATCTTCGAAATCGGCCTCATGCGCTCTTCCCCGACGCGGTCC
Organism: Pseudoxanthomonas sp. CCNWLY206-1; assembly: GCF_039710385.1. Classification (NCBI taxonomy): domain Bacteria; kingdom Pseudomonadati; phylum Pseudomonadota; class Gammaproteobacteria; order Lysobacterales; family Lysobacteraceae; genus Pseudoxanthomonas; species Pseudoxanthomonas sp. CCNWLY206-1. The sequence goes on from NZ_JBDKXI010000002.1 coordinate 592,309, forward strand.
TGCGGCGAGCATGCCCTGTGGCGAGCCCTGCTTGTGACAAGCCTGCTATGACGAGCCTGCTGTGAGGAGCGTGTACGAACTAAGCCTCAGCGTCAATTGGTGATGCTTTGGCTCAGCGATTCCCAGGTGGGAGGTACGGGCCAGTCCGGCTCCTGGTTGCCGTCGAGCACCCTGCGCAGGTCGCGGCGATCGACTTGGGGCGCCAACACATGCACCAGTTCCAGGGCGTAGTCCCGCAGTACCCGTTCGCGCGGCAGTACCGCCCAGGCGATGCATTCCTTCACTTCCTTGGGCGCGGGCCAGGCGCGCAGGTCGGTGTCGCTGGCGTTGACCGCCATTTCCGCCAACAGGCCCACGCCCAGGCCGGTGCGCACATAGGTTTTGATCAAGTCCGCATCCAGCGCGGTCAGCGCGATGGTCGGCTCCAATCCCACGCTGGCGAAGGAACGCTGCAACGAGGACTCCGGACGGGTCGATGATTCGTAGCTGATCAGCGGCTGCTGTGCCAGTTCGGCCATGCCGGGCGCCGGTCCGGGCCGATCCAACGCGTGCCCTTTGGGCACCAGCACCAGCCGGCGCCAACGGTACAAAGGTACGGCGATGCCGGCCTGCGGCTGTTCGCCCGCGGTGCTGATGACCGCGATATCGGCATCGCCCTCGCTCAGCAGGTCCAGCGCCGCGCTTTCCGCCGCGTGCTGCAGGTGCACGCTGACCTGCGGGTAGGCGCGCTTGATCTGGGCGATTGCCGGTGGCAGTACGAAACGGGCCTGGGTGTGGGTGGTGGCCAGGATCAACTGGCCCTGGCTTTCGTGGCGCTGGTTCGCGGCGTAGGTACGGATGTTGGAGGCTTCGGCCAGCACCGCGCGGGCGCGCTCGATCACTTCGCCGCCAGCGGGAGTGATGGATTCCAGGCTGCGGCCCTTACGGACGAACAGCAGGAAGCCCAGTTCATCTTCCAACTGCTTCAGCTGCTTGGACAACCCTGGCTGGGTGGCGTGCACGCGCGCGGCCGCCAGCGTGATGTTGAGATCGGCGTCGGCGATGGCGACCAGGTAACGGAGTTGCGTAAGCGTCATTTGTAGGGCCTGTTAACACTTATGGAGCATGCCGCGCCGAGCCTGTGGGCGTGCGAGGCAAGGAAGAACGAGGGCGCGTATGTCGATACGCAACCGAGTGATGACGCGGCCACGCGCGTCCACAGGCCCGGCCCCCGTATCAAGTACGGGGCAGGCTCTTCGGGTTGTTTCCCAATGGCCACCATGCGGCGCCGCGCAGCTTGACCCCTGCCCTTCGCAGGGGCAGGCTCTGGCCACCAGCAAGGCGCAGCGCTGCGCAACACCACCTGGCGGCCATTGGGAAACAACGCGGCATACTCCATAAGTGTTAACAGGCCCTAGGTCTCGATGGCTGCGTCCGGGCGCGGACAGTAAGCAGTCAGGGTGTTCCAAAGACTAGTGGATTTACCCGGACCGTAGCGGCCTGGGCTTATAACCGCAAGACATATGCTATTCGGGCCAAGTTATTTCCGGCGGTTATCACCCGGCGCTACGGTCAGCAACCCAATCCGATGATTACCCGCGTGAGCGCTCCGCTGTTTCCCTTGTTTACCGATCTGCGCCATCGCCCCGTGCTGGTGGTGGGCGGCGGCGCGGCGGCCGAACGCAAGACCGAAGCGCTGCTGCAATCCGGCGCCCTGCCCCGCGTCGGCGCGCAGGTACTTACCGCGCAACTAAGCGCCTGGGTACAGGCGGGCCGTATCGAATGGCTGGCTGGCGAATTCCAGGAAGGTTGGCTGGACGGCGCCTGGCTGGCGATCGCCGCCGGTGACGATGCAGCCGTCAATCGGGCGCTGATGAGTGCCGCCGAAGCCCGCCGCCTGCTGGTCGCCGTGGCGGACGATGCCGAATCATCCGATTTCAACGTGCCAGCAGAGGTCGATAAGGTCCCGTTGCGACAATCAATGCAGGCCCGGGGCTCGGTGATACTGGTCGGTGCCGGCCCGGGCGATCCGGGCCTGCTCACTTTGAACGCACTGCGCGCCTTGAACCAGGCCGATGTGATCCTCCATGACCGACTGGTCAGCGAAGGAATCCTGCGCCTGGCGCGACACGATGCCGTCCGCATCGAAGTCGGCAAGTCTGCCCAGGGCCATAGCATCCGGCAGGAAGAAATCCATGCTCTGATGCTGGAATACGCCCGCGCCGGCTACCGCGTGGTGCGCCTGAAAGGCGGCGACCCATTCGTATTCGGGCGCGGCGGCGAAGAGCTCCAGTTCCTGCATGCGCATGGCATCGCTTATGAAGTGGTGCCTGGCATCACCGCCGCGGTAGCGTGCGCCGCCTATGCCGGCATTCCATTAACCCATCGCGACCACGCGCAATCGGTGCGCTTGATCACCGCTCACTGCAAAGCGTCGCTGGATACGCTGGACTGGCCGGCCCTGGCTCGGGAGCGGCAGACGCTGGCGTTCTATATGGGGGTGGGCGAATTGGAAACGCTGCGCACGCGCCTGACGGACGAAGGCTGTCCGGCTTCCACGCCATTTGCGTTAATTGAGAATGGGTCCCGTGAGGAACAGCGTGTGGTGATTGGACAACTGGATGATCTGCCGCATACCGCTCGACATCATGGCGTCCGTTCGCCCGCCCTGCTGATCCTGGGAGAAGTAGCCGCGTTGGCCGAGACACTGCATTGGTTCGGTAACGCTCCGCTGCGGGCGCCCTTGCCATATTCCAACGCCCTTTCCGCGCCTACACTGTCGCGAGCCGCCTGACCCCTTTTTTCCGGAGAACTTCATGGCTATCTACAACAGCATCCTCGACACCATCGGCCGTACTCCGGTGATCCGATTGAACCGCGTGGCGCCAACGCACGTCACGCTGTACGCCAAAGCGGAATCGTTCAATCCGGGCGGCTCGGTCAAGGATCGCCTGGCGCTGGCGATCGTGTTGGACGCGGAAGCCAAGGGCCTGCTGAAACCGGGCGACACGATCATCGAAGCGACCTCCGGCAATACCGGCGTGGCGCTTGCGATGGTGGCGGCGGCGCGCGGCTACAAGTTCGTCGCGACCATGGTCGAAACCTTCTCCATCGAACGCCGCAAGCTGATGCGCGCCTACGGCGCGAAGGTGATCCTGACACCCGCCGCCGAACGCGGCAGCGGCATGGTGCGGCGGGCGGAAGAATTGGCGAAGAAGCACGGCTGGTTCCTGGCGAGCCAGTTCGCCAATCCCGCCAACCCGGCGTATCACCGACAGACCACGGCGGCGGAAATCCTGCGCGATTTCGCTGGCTTGCGACTGGATCATTTCGTCACCGGCTGGGGCACCGGCGGTACGTTGACCGGCGTGGGCGAAGTGCTGCGCGTGGCTCGGCCGGAAGTGAAGATCACCGCAGCCGAGCCGGCCGGTGCTTCGCTGCTGCAGGGCAAGGAATGGCAGCCGCACAAGATCCAGGGCTGGACGCCCGATTTCATACCGCAAGTACTTAACCGCGATGTCGCCGACCAGATACTCCCGATCACCGACGTCGATGCCATTGCTGTCTCACGCCGATTGGCGGCCGAAGAAGGCATCTTCGTCGGCATATCCGCCGGTGCGACCGTCGCCGCCGCGTTGCAGGTAGCCGAAAAGGCCACCGAAGGTTCGGTCATCCTGGCCGTGTTGCCCGATACCGGCGAACGCTACTTCTCGACGCCATTGTTCGAAGGCGTCAACGAAGGCTCGGATGACGAGTGGTTGGCGTCGCTGGGATGACGTAGAGCGGAGCTTGCTCCGCTGTGGCACCGGGTCAGTGGCAATGATGCCGTGGCGCTAAGGTTCTCGTAGAGCGGAGCTTGCTCCGCTGCTCTACCACAACAAGCTTCGGACACATCCAGCCGAGCAAGCTCGGCTCTACGAGAAGCAACGGGCCCCAACTCTGGGAGCGACGGCTTGACCCGCCGTTCGGCGGTTAAAAGCCAACAGCCGAATGGCGGGTCAAGTCGCGACATTGATATCCCCGGTCGCGAGCAGCTCAAGCGACTAGTCGCTATCGCCTGCCGTTGCGACGGCCTCATTGCTACCGGCTCGGTACTATCGCGAGGCGCAGCTCGGCTCTACGAGAAGCGACGGGCTTTATCGGAAGAAATAAAAAGCCGCCAGCAGCGCAAGGCCGAAGAAAATCCACCATCCCTGTGGCAGCATCCGATCGCGTTGCACTGTTGATGTCTTGATCGCCTGTCCGTCTCGCGACGGATGCTTGCCTAGATAAGCATCCACCTTGTCCTTGGCTTCCTTCAAATGCAGACCGTAATGCTCGCGGACTATCTTGACCGCCTCAACCCTCTTCCCCTTGGCAAGCGCGGCGAGCGCTTCGGAAGGTAATTCGCCCGTCTCTACATGGACTGCCGCGGGGCGCTCGATCGCATCGGTTGAAAAGTTTCGCTCTCCCAACAAATAGGCATCGACGGTGTTTTTGGCAGTGCGCAGATCCATGTCATTGGCGGAACGCACCAGCTTGATCGCGACGATGGGATTGCCTTTCTCCAACGCAGCGATCGCCTCGGGCGGGAATCGGATTTGACTGGGTGACATGCTGGGTGACCCGATAGTTGTCCGGCGTCACCATAGCCCGAGCGTCAGTCCGCGTACAACTCCAGCGGCAAGTCATCCGGATCGGCGAAGAAAGTGAAGCGCTTGCCGGTGTATTCGTCCACTCGGATGGGTTCGACAGGAATGTCATGGTCATTCAGATGTTTGACTGCCGCGTCCAGATCGCCCACACGAAACGCCAGATGACGCAGACCGCGCGCTTCGGGACGCGACACCCGCGGCGGCGGTGAAGGAAACGAGAAAAGTTCTATCTGCACCCCGTCGCCAACGCGCAGATCGAGCTTCCAGGAATCGCGTTCTTCCCGGTAAGCCTCGGCGACAATCGCCAGACCCAGTATCTCGGTGTAGAAGTGCCTGGAACGTGCATAGTCCGAAGCGATGATGGCGACGTGGTGGATGCCGGCGATTTTCATCACCGCATTGTAGAGCAGCTGCGCCTCTCGTAGAGCCGAGCTTGCTCGGCTGGGCGTGTCCGAGGCCCGTACGCCAAGAGCAGCGCAGCAAGCTACGCTCTACGCAGGACGTGAAGCAGCCGAGCAAGCTCGGCTCTACCAGAGCGATAGCTCTCAACGGTCAATGCACCGCAGCCGTGTCGGTGTCAGGCTTGCCACCACCGGGAGATTTCCCGCTCTGCATCAACAGCACCAAGGGCACCGACAACAACGTCAGCAGCATCATCAGTTTGAAATCGTTGAGATAGCCGATCGCAGCGGCCTGGCGCAGCACTTCATTGTTCAACAACGCAGCGCCGGCGGCGGTGTTCGGATCCCATAGCGACGGCAACAGTGTGGTTTCCGCACCGAATGCCGGAATGCGCGCGCCGATTTCGGCGTGATTGATCTGCGACGCACGCGACAGCAGCGTCATCACGACGGAGATGCCCACCGACGACCCGATGTTGCGCACCAGACTGAAAAGTCCCGCGGCTTCGGTGCGCTGATGCGGCTCCAGCGTCGCGTAGGCCACTGCGGAGATCGGCACGAACACCAGCCCCAATCCCATGCCCTGGATGACGCCAAGCCAGACGATCGCTTCCATCGACGCAGTCGGGCCGAACTGGGTCATGCCGTGTAGCGAGTACACCATCATGGCCATGCCGGTGAGGATGGGCCAACGCGCATCCACCCGCCCCATCATCCGTCCAACCACCATCATGCTGAACATCGTACCGACGCCACGCGGCGCCAATACCAAACCAATCGTCAGCACCGGGTAGTTCATCAAGGTGTTGAGGTACGGCGGCAACAGCGCCAGCGTGGCGAACAACACGATGCCCACGACAAAGATCAGCGCGCAGCCGACCGCAAAGTTGCCATTCTTCAGCAATCCCAGATCCAGCAAGGCATGCTCGCGCCGGCGCCACCACCACAGCCCGTACAGGTACAAAGCAAGGAAAGCGAGCGCGGCTTCGATCTGGATTTCCAGGCTGCCGAACCAGTCTTCACCTTGTCCGCGGTCCAGGAATAACTGCAGGGCGCCAATACCCAGTGCTAACAGTCCCAGGCCGATGCCGTCCAGCGAGCGCTGGTGCAGTTCGTCCTTCTTGACGCTGGCCATGATGCCGATCAGCGCCAGAATGCCGATGGGCAGATTGATGAGAAATACCCAGTGCCAGCTGTAGTTCTGCGTCAGAAAGCCGCCCAGCGGCGGGCCGAGAATGGGACCGACCATGATGCCCATGCCCCACATCGCCATCGCCGCACCATGCTTCTCTTTGGGAAAAGCGTCCAGCAACAACGATTGCGAAATCGGCACCAGTGAAGCACCGAACATGCCTTGCAGAATGCGGAACAGCACCATCTCGCCAATACCGGTGGCGATGCCGCACAACAACGACGCCACGGTGAAACCGCCGACCGCGATGATCAACAGACGGCGGCGCCCCAGTCGACCCGCCAGCCATCCGGTGACGGGCGTCAGGATGGCTGCGGCCACGATGTAGCTGGTGAGGACCCACGACACTTGATCCTGAGTGGCCGACAGTGAGCCCTGCATATCCGGCAGTGCCACGTTGGCGATGGTGGTGTCCAGCGCCTGCATCAGCGTGGCCAGCATCACCGACGCCACCAGCAAGGGGCGCTTGGCATCGGCGGCGTCGGTTTTCTTGTGCGGATCGCTCATGGCTCAACTCTTGCCTTGCTCTCCCGGGGAAACTACCTTCCGGGTAAATCGGGACTCACCGCGACGCGGTGGCACGCGTCGAACTGGCGCCACCATCGCGCAAATCGACGCTCACTTCCGCGCTCATGCCTGCACGCAATTGCGGTGCGTCCGCACGATCGGCGCTATCGATTTCAACGCGTACCGGAATACGCTGCACGATCTTCACCCAGTTGCCCGTAGCGTTCTGCGGCGGCAGCACGCTGAACTCGGCGCCAGACGCTGGCGCGATGGAGGCGACGTGTGCCTTCCACTTCACACCGGGATAGGTGTCGACTTCAATCGTTGCCGGCTGACCGATGTGCATCTTGGTCAGCTCGGTTTCCTTGAAGTTGGCTTCCACCCAGATCGGCGACGTGGCCACCAGCGGCATCGCTGTCTGGCCCACATTGATGTATTCGCCGACCTGCAAGTCATGCAAACCGACGATGCCCTCCACCGGTGCGCGTACTTCCGCGTGCGCCAGGTCCAGTTTCGCCTTGGCCAGCATGGCCAGCGCGGCGCGATACTCCGGCAGATCCTGTGTGGGCGTACCGATGCTGCCGCTCAAGGTGGCAGTGGCTTCGGACTGCGTTGCAATAGCCTCGGAAAGATCGGTGCGCGCTTCGGCGACGGCGTGGCGCGCGTCGTCCAGCATCTTGCGAGCTACCAGTTGCTGCGAAGCCAGGCTTTCCATGCGCACAAGGTCGCGTTGTGCCCAGACCAGTGTTTCCCTCGCGGCAGCGATGGAACTGCCGGTGCCCGTCACCTTCGCCCGGCTCGCGTTGGCCGTGTTGGCCATGCGCGCGACCAGCGCTTCGTTCTGCGCCACGGCGATTTCCAGCGGATCGGTATCGATCTTGAACAACAGCTCGCCCTTTTTGACCGGTTGGTTCTGGTCGACCGCCACTTCCACGACGCGCCCTCCGACTTGGGGCGCGATCAGGATGCGATCGGCTTTGACGTAGGCATTGTCGGTATCCACCTCGCGGCTGGACTGGATCCATTCCCAGCCGAAAAACCCGGCAACGGCCAACGGCCCGGCAATCCATAGCCAAAGAGGTACACGGCGACGCTTGGGAGCAGGAGGAGTAGCCGCCGCTTCGGCGGTTTCGTTGATCTTGGTGGTCATGGTTCAGCCCTTGCGGAGGGAGGATTCGCCGCGGCTGGCGCGGTCGAGCTGGGAGAGGGTTTCGCGGATCTGGGAAAGCACCTTGAGCGCGGTCTGCAGTTCGCCGGGATCGACACCGGCGATGCTGTCTTCGCGCACACCGACCGACACCTGTTCGATCGCGTCCATGATCTGGGTGGATTGCGGTGACAGGTGAAGACGCCAGACCCGGCGGTCATCGGGATCACTGCGGCGTTCGACGAAACCGGCTTTCTGCAGCCGGTCGATGACCCGGCCGACGGCGATGGGCTCCATGTCCATCAAGTCGGCCAGTGCCGTCTGACTGATGCCTTCGGCTTGGTGGATACGTTTCAGCGCGCGCCACTGCACCCGGGTCAGACCCAGGTGTGCCGCACGGCGGTCGAAGACTCGCCCGTAGAGGCGGCTGAGATCGGCGATCAGGTAGCCAATGGTCGAGGTAGAGTTCGGTGCTGCGTTCATAGGTGCCTATGATATAGCTGCTTAGGCAGCTATTTGTCGGAGAATCGTGAATTCACCCTGGGGTGTTGGGGTCTGTTCACGTGGAGCAGCCGGACTTGAGAACGGTTATGCAGGCTGGCGCGCGACCAGTAGTTCCCTAGGGAAAAGCTCGCGCCGGGGACGGCGCTCCCACAGGAGCCATGGAGTGCACAGGCCATCTATCGTTCAAAGCGCAAAAAAACGCCGGCATTGGCCGGCGTTTCTTCTTGGCGCTGAACTTCCAGGCTTAAATCAGCCTTCCCACTTACCCAGTGCTGCCAAGCCGTTGTCCTTGGCGCGGGCGTGGACGATGGCCTGGGCCTTGGTGAAATTGCCCGCCAGGTCTTTCGACCACAGTGCCAGTGCCGCGGATTGCATGGCGCGGCCATAGGAGAACGACAGCGGCCAGGGCAGATTGCCCAGCTGGTTCATCGCGTTGAGGTGCGCCGTGGCGTCTTCGTCGTTCTGCCCGCCGGACAGGAACACGATACCCGGCAGGATCGCCGGCACGGTGCTCTTCAGGCACATCACGGTGGATTCGGCGACTTCTTCCACGCTGGCCTGCTCTTCGCAGTCCTTGCCGGGGACGACCATCGAGGCCTTCAGGATGGTGCCTTCCAGCAGCACGTTCTGCTCGTACAGCGCGCCGAACAGTGAACGCAGCGTGGCTTCGGTGACTTCGTAGCAGGTCTGGATGTCGTGATCGCCGTCCATCAGGACTTCCGGCTCAACCATCGGCACCAGGCCCTGCTCCTGGCACAGCGCGGCATAGCGCGCCAGCGCGTGGGCATTGGCTTCGATGCAGGTGCCAGAGGGGATGTCTTCACCAATGGTGATCACAGCGCGCCACTTGGCGAAACGCGCGCCCAGGCTGTAGTACTCCTTCAGACGTTCGCGCAGACCGTCCAGGCCTTCGGTGACCACTTCGCCCGGGCAGCCGGCCAGGGGATGGGTACCCTTGTCGACCTTGATGCCGGGAATGATGCCGTTGGCGGCCATGTACTTGGCGAACGGCACACCGTCCTTGGTGGACTGGCGGATGGTTTCGTCGTACAGGATGGCGCCGGAAATGTAGTCGCCGAGCTTGGGGGTGGTGAGCAGGAGCTCGCGATAGGCGCGGCGGTTTTCTTCGGTGTTCTCGATACCCACGCCCGCGAACCGCTTGGCGATGGTCGTGGTGGATTCGTCGATGGCGATGATGCCCTTGCCGGCGGCCACCATGGCCTGGGCGGTTTCGGCAAGCTGTTCAATGCTCATGGGTTTCCTACAGGGCGACGGGGAAGATACCAATTATAGCCCGTTGTACGAGGCGCTTCGGCGTGAACGTGGCCCGGGCGACCACGACCTGCCACCATCCAGCGGCGCTTGGACTTGTATTCCCAAGCGGCTGCCTCGTCTGCCGCGCCGCGCTTACGCGCTCAGAGTTCGCCAAGCCCCTCGGGCTTGCCATCGCTGCCGATCTGCAACAGGCGCATGGTGTTGGTGGCGCCGTGCCGCTCCATGTGGTCGCCGCTGGTGAAGATGACGCGGTCGCCTTCCACCAGCAAGCCACGGTCACGCAGGACCTGCATCGAATCACGCGCGGCTTCGCGCGGAGCGAGACCGCGGCTGTCGAAGGCGATCGAGAACACATCACGCATCATCGCCATCTTGCGGCGCGCGCCGTCGTGACGCGAGAACGCGTAGATCGGTGCGCTGGAGCGGAAGCGCGACAGGTAGCGCGCGGTGCCGCCGGATTCGGTCATCGCCACGATAGCGCGCACGCCGATGTGTTCGGACAGGAACATCGTCGCCATCGCTATGGCTTGGTCGGCGCGCTCAAGGTTGCGCGGCGCCTTTTCGAAATCGGTGTCCATCTCGAACTGCTTCTCGGCGCCCAGACAAATGCGTGCCATCGCTTCGACCGCACGTACCGGATAGCTGCCCGCCGCAGTTTCGGCCGAAAGCATCACCGCATCCGTGCCGTCGATGACCGCGTTGGCCACGTCCAGCACTTCGGCGCGGGTGGGAATGGGGCTGTCCACCATGGACTGCAGCATCTGCGTGGCGGTGATCACCACGCGGTTGCGCGCCAGCGATTCCCGGATGATTTTCTTTTGCAGGCCCGGCAGCTCGGCGTCGCCGATCTCCACGCCCAGGTCGCCGCGCGCCACCATCACCACGTCGCTGGCGTCGATGATCTCGGCCAGGTTCTCGATGGCTTCAGTGCGTTCGATCTTCGAAACCAGCGCGGCGTCGCAGCCATGCTCCAGCGCGATGCGGCGGGCGTCGTGCATATCCTGCGCGTTGCGACAGAACGATACGGCGATGAAGTCCACGCCGATCTGCGCCACGATGCCGATCAACTCCTTGTCGCGTTCGGTCAACGCGCCCAGCGACAGACCACCGCCCTGCTTGTTCAAACCCTTGCGATTCGACAATGCGCCATCGTTCATCACGGTGTTGACGATGCGCTCGCCCTCCACGCGTTCCACACGCAGCTGCATCAGGCCATCGTCAAGCAGCAGCACGTCACCCGGGCCAACGTCGTCGGGCAGCCCCAGGTAACTGACGCCGACTTGGGTGGTATCGCCCAGAGGCGCGTCCGCACTAGCGACCAGATCGAAGCGATCGCCCGCCTTCAACATCACTTTGTCTTCGGCGAAACGCTCGATGCGGATCTTCGGGCCGGGCAGGTCGGCGAGGATGCCGACTTCGGCGCCAACGCGTTGCGCAGCAAGCCGAACCGCGGCGGCACGCTTGGCTTGCCCGGAGGGATCGCCATGCGAGAAATTAAGGCGTACGACATTCACGCCGGCGCGGAATAGATCCTCCAGCACGCCCGGCGGATCGGTCGCCGGTCCGAGGGTGGCGAGGATTTTGGTGCGGCGTTGGCGGTCGGTCACGGATTGATGCTCCCCTCTCTGAGAGCCGGAGAAATTAGCATATCCATGAGACCACTCGGCGCTATTCGCATAGAAATTACGAGATAGCGGGAATGTTCGAAGCAAACCTGATTCGCTGAACCCTTGATTGGTATTTCAATGGCATCCAATCGCTGAATTCATCAAGCAATGCCTGCGATGAAGAATGTTCCACAGGCAGTGATGGCTCGGGACAGGTTTTCGTCAACCACTCAGGAATCCGTTGCCGAATCTTGTTTATCGATGTAAGGCTTCTTCGCCTGGTAAAGCTTGAGCCTGCTCACGTAGCCATCGTCGTCGTCACGTTCGTAGATGTTCGCGCTGAGGCCCCAGTAACCGATGAATTTCGAGACCGCCCTTTGCTGGGTCTCCACCGCGCGCGGATAATCTTCGGCTGCGGCCTGGCATGCGGCGACGGTATCCAGCCAGGCAGCCGAAGGTTTCGCCTCCTTCAAAATAGTCTCGGACAGTTCCATGCCGCGCTTGATATTGCGAGCCGCGGGATCCTCCGCCGTGCACAGGGCCCAGGCCAGGTTGTTGGTTGCCCAGGTCACTCCAGCTGCACGCAGTTCCTCCAACATCCGCAGTCCGCGGGCGCGATCTCCAGGTGCGTTGCTCCTGAAGAGCCATCCCGCGTAGCCCATCTTGGCGTCGCTGTCGTCAGATGCCATGACGCGATCGATCCAAGGCTGTGCATCCTTTTGCCGTCCCGCACCGAGTTCACCATCCAGGTAGCCCAGCGCCAATCGCATCTGCGACGTCGTATCGCCTGCCTCGGCATCCTGCAAGAGCCATTGGAGCGCCTTGTCCGGATCCTTTGGCGTCCCTTTTCCCTGCATCGCAAGGCGGGCCGCCCTGCGCCGCGCTTCCGGCACGTTGCCAAGGCCGCCCAAAGCCACATACCAATCGAACGCTTGCTTGACGGTCTGCCCAGCGTCCTGATGATCCTGTTCGTAGAGTTGCGCGAGGTCGAGCATGGCTTCGATATCGTTCGCATCCACGGCTGCCATCAGCCAGCGTTCGGCGGCTTTCCAATCCTGCTGGATGATGGCCTGCTGAGACAGGTACTTCATGGCCGAGGCCTGGCCGCCGAAGGCTGCTTCCCGCATCCAATGCTGCGCTTGCGTGTGGTCCGCCTGCAGCGGTTCGCCCTGCAGCAGATGAAACGCATAAGTAGCTTGTGCGTACGGGTCGCCCGCTTCGGCCGCCAGATGCATCGCCTTGACATGCATATCCTGGTTTTCCCGCTGCCGCCAATGCTCGGACAGCCACGACTGACCGGTACCCAGTGCGTTGCTGGACGGCGCCGACAGCGCTTGCAACTCACGCTCGGATAGGTCCTTTTCGCTTTTACTTATGCGTTTTGCAGCCCTCGCAGCCACAACCGGGGTCTTCTGCATTGCTCCGGCCAACACCTTTCTATCGACCGCCTTCGGACGCTCGGCCAACTCGGCCAGTTCGAGATATTCGAGCGCGACTCCTTCTTCCGTCCAAAGGCGCATGGCGGCCGACAGCACCTGATCCGCAAGCGCGGCATCACGCTTTACACCAACGCCTTCCGCGTGAATGAAGGCAAGCAGGGTCATCGGGACCACCTGCTTCTTCTCCGACAAGCCGATCAGAATATCCGGGAGGCCATCCGAACAACCATCGAACGGAGCCGTTGCGCAGATCGCCATCCATACGCGCAGCGATTGAATACCGCCATACCCGGCACTGACGCGTACTGCTTTGACCCTGGCTTGCGGGTCTTCGAGTTTTGCGGCGGCGCTGACCGCCTGCAGGTCAACGGCGGCGATCTGCTGGCCGTCGACTTGCGCATTCAAGTAGAAATCGACCAGCAGGTTTCGATAATGCGGATAGCCGGCGTAGTCATTCGTGCCCTTAAGCGCCGCTGCCGGGGCCACGTAGTCGAATACCTGATGAACTTCCCTGCCTGCTTCTTCATCCCATGCGGCTATGGCCAGCGGATAGTGTCGGGCGGGCCGGGCAAGCTTGAAATATTCATAGCGGGATTCAAGCCCGGCCATGTTCAACAGCGCGTAGACGTCCGTGGGCCCCAGCACGCGTATCGGCTTCGGCCAGGGTTGCTGGCGACCGTTCTTCAGGGCCTCCCTGGAAAGCGACAGCAGTGCCTTCTCAAGTTTTTCCGCTTTCTGCGTGTCCTTCGTGCTTTCGGCGCAAAGCATCGCTCCGTGAAGTACTCCCACGCTTATCGGAGCTTTGGCTACCGCGTCGTCGAGTTCCGCACGGTGCTCGCTGCAGGCTTCGGCGTCGACGCCTTTGGAGGAGTAACCGACCTTCTCCAAGACCGCATACGCCGAATAGGCGCCTTCGAAATCACTGGACTGCAGGAATTCCTCCCAGGCAGCTTCAGGCGCCTGCGCTACCTTATCCAGACTAACGACGGCCGGTGCCGCCATCGCCTGAAGCGGCAGTGCCAGTGCAAGACACATGCAAAAGCGGAAACGCATGGTGACCATCATTCTGATTGCCCTTCCGTTTCCATCGCGCGCAGCAGCGCCTTTATGCGTTTTTCGCGTTCCTTGCCGCTACTGGGCGCCGACAACGCAAAGCTCAGCCGGGTCGAGATATCGTCGCGGACCATTCGCAGTTGATTGATATGCATGGAAGTTTCTCCAACAGCGAGCTCGCGCTGCTTGACGCTCAGGTCGTAGCGCACATCGACTTCCTCGGGACCGACCGTGAGCTTGCGCTGATAGTCGAACGCGCTGGAAGAATGACTTGAGGTATCGCTAACGAAAGTGGGCTGCCATCCTTTCGGGTAGACGACCTTGATCTCATGCGAATACTTGCTGGGTGAGGCGAAAAAGAGCGGGCTCTGGCGGTCCATCGATGACGGCAGTGCGGAAACGGACTGCAACGATTCCGCGAAAAGATCGATCGCCTTGGCGGCGCCCACGTCCTGGAACGGCGCTTTGAGCAGGTAGGTCTCGCTGACCTTGATCTTGTTGGCCCGACGGTCGTCCACCATCGCTGCCCCGGACACCACCGTCAATTCACCAAAGCGCTTGCGGTAGTAATCCGAGTAGCGGCGAACCAACTCGTCGGCGCGCTGCGAAGCGAGGGAGCGGCGAGCGTAATCGGCAGCTTCGCCCTGGAATACGGTCTCGATGGAAAGCTTCACACCGCTGCCGGTCTTGGGAATCTCGTAGCGTTCCTGCACGGTGGTGGATTTCAGTACGACCGACGGTGACTCCACCGCTTGCAATGCACCGTTACCCGATACCAACGGCAATGCCATGCCGTACACGCTCAGATCCACGGTAGCCGGATCGCCACCCTGTTGATTGAGGGTAGGGTCCAGCCACACCACACGCTCCTTCAGCTTGGCGCGCACGATAACGTGATCGAAATTCGACGCGGAAGGAACGAAATCCGCAATGGCCCGGCCTCGGTCGATCGACACCAATGCGGGCGCGGCTTCAATGCCCATGCGCTGCAATAACGTCACCAGCAGGTAAGCCTTGTCCTTGCAGTCACCGTACCTTCGTTGCCAAGTCTGCGAAGGTGGCGCGGGACGGTGCGTGTTCTCGCCCATCTCCACCCCGAAATAGCGAATCTGGTCCTGCACCGTACGCAATGCCGCTGTCATGCGTTCCTGATCGTCGGGCAGCGCACGCCATTGATCGAGCTTCGATTCGAGTTCCGCCGGAATCTCCTGCACCCGTGGATACAGCGGAAGCCCCCAGGACACTACATCCGCCCAGCGCTGATCCCGCCCTACCTGCGCCTGTGGGTAAGGTTCGTACCAGACGGGATAGCCTTCTTCATTGACGACCGGGGCCACCGCCGTGGCGCGCATCACGATCTCAGTCGAGGACGCCGTCTTGCGAATGACGGGTTCCGGGGATCCCTTGCTCCGGTAGATGCGCGGGCGCGCATCGGGCTCCAGCAGCACACGCAAGCTGGATTCCAGCATGGGATTCGACAACGCGAAACGTGCCCAGTCCGAGACCTGGCCGGCCATTATCGGATTGCTGCCGATCACGGAGTAGGTGATCCGCACGACATCGCCGATGCGCACATCTTCCAGCACGATCAGTGCGGTGACCACACCGTCGGCCATGTCGTTCTCGAAACCCGTTTCGCGGCGCGCCAGCGACACCTTGTCCACAGCGAAGCGTTGACTCCAGCGACCGTCACGGCGCAGGTCGGCACGATGAATGATCAGCCGCTGGTATTCGGGATTGAAAGAGATCTTGAACCGTCCCGCGTCGCCCAGGTAAGCAGCCGACAGTGGTTCATATGCGTAGTCCACGTAGACTTCGTCGCGGCCTCCACGGCGATCCGCCTGCACTTCATAGCGCCAATAGCGCCATCGCTCGTCCTCGGCACTGGGTGACTTGGCAGCCCATTTGTCTGGGATCGGTTTGCTTACAACGAAATCGGGCGTCGGCCCGACCTCAAACTCGAAATCGCCACGACGATGAATTTCCGTCGCCTGCGCTGTCGCTGCCACCCACAGCAGCATTGCCATGATGATTCGCTGCATCTTCCCTGTCTTCCCCTGGACCGTTGAAAAACCCGAACTACATATAGGCGGACGCTTGCCCCCAAACGTCCGCCTCCGGGTGATTACCTCACCCTTTTCTTATCCCGCTGCGCGCGCCTGCAGGGCAGTCACCGCTGGCAACTCCTTGCCTTCCAGGAATTCCAGGAATGCACCGCCGCCAGTGGAGATGTAGCTAATGTCGTCGGCTATTCCGTATTTGTCCACCGCCGCCAGCGTATCGCCGCCGCCGGCGATGGAAAACGCCGCGGATTCCGCGATGGCGCGCGCCAGGGTTTCGGTGCCTTTGCCGAAAGCATCGAACTCGAACACGCCCACCGGTCCGTTCCACACCACCGTACCGGCTTGCTTGATCAGTTCGGCATAACGGGCGGCAGTTTCCGGGCCGATATCCAGGATCAGATCGTCGCCACCTACGCCATCGACCGGCTTCACGACGGCCGGGGAATCGGCCTTGAATTCTTTTGCCACCACCACATCGGTGGGCACCGGGATGTCGGCACCGCGCGACTTGGCGTCGGCACCGATCTTCTTGGCGGTGTCCAGCAGATCCGCCTCATACAACGATTTGCCGACGGCGTGCCCGTCCGCGGCGATGAAGGTGTTGGCGATGCCGCCGCCGACGATCAACTGGTCGACCTTGCCGACCAGATTCGACAGAAGTTCCAACTTGGTGGACACCTTGCTGCCGGCGACGATGGCCAGCAACGGACGCGCCGGCTTGTCCAGCGCCTTGGCCAGCGCGTCGAGTTCGGCCATCAGCAACGGACCGCCCGCCGCGATCTTGGCAAAGCGGATCACACCGTGCGTGGATGCCTGCGCACGGTGCGCAGTGCCGAAGGCATCCATCACGAACACGTCGCATAACGCCGCGTACTTCTTCGACAACGCTTCGTCGTCCTTGCCTTCACCGACATTCATCCGGCAGTTCTCCAGCAGCACGACCTGGCCGGGTGCCACGTTCACGCCCTCCACCCAATCCTTGACCAGCGGCACATCGATACCCAGCAGTTCAGACAAGCGCTGTGCGACCGGCGCCAGCGAGTCCTCCGCTGTCCAGACACCTT
The DNA here is from genome assembly GCF_039710385.1 of Pseudoxanthomonas sp. CCNWLY206-1. Classification (NCBI taxonomy): domain Bacteria; kingdom Pseudomonadati; phylum Pseudomonadota; class Gammaproteobacteria; order Lysobacterales; family Lysobacteraceae; genus Pseudoxanthomonas; species Pseudoxanthomonas sp. CCNWLY206-1. Next base: position 609,174 of record NZ_JBDKXI010000002.1, read on the forward strand.
CCTTCGGCCGGCCCAGGTGCGAGGTCACCATTACCGCCGCCCCTTTTTCCAGCGCCAGTTTCAAGGTGGGCAGCGAAGCGGTGATGCGCTGTTCGGAGGTGATGCGCGCGGGTTGTCCGTCCGCATGTTCGATGGGCACATTCAGATCCTGACGGATCAGCACGCGCTTGCCAGCGAGGTCGAGGTCGGTCATGCGGACGATGGACATAGGGTTTCCCGGTACGTGGACAGACCCTTATTGTCCGGGCTGGAATGCTGCGCGGCAAATGCACGCCGCGTGACGACAATCTCTCTGATGAACGCGTCGCCCTGTAGGAGCGGCGTCCCGCCGCGAGCTCTTCGCGTTTTTGCGCGATCTGACAGGAAAAGCTCGCGGCGGGACGCCGCTCCTACGACAGCAGATGGCTTGCATAGCAAGCCACAACTGTCATTTCACTGCCGGCTTGTTCCGCAACAGACTGAACGCAAAGCCCGCCACCAGCAGCGCGCCGCTGACCAACAGCGCCCACAGCAGCCAGTTTTTCCAGTCGCGCTTGGGCGGGGCCGGCGTCAAGGCGGCTTCCCCTGCCAGCGCTTGCGCTTGCCCGAGATAGGCAGGCGATGGCTGCCAGTCGTTGCCGCGTTCACGCCGCAGCGCTTCCACCATCTGCGGCAGCGGCGCTTCGGCCCGGCGTGCGCGGGCGCTACCGGCCAACAAGGCATAAGGCGGCTGTCCTTGCGCCAGGAACACCACTACTTCCGGTCGGTAGCCCAGTCGCAGTGTCGGCAACTGGCCCTGCAGCGGCTGCTTGGAAAACAACCGCCAGTAGCGGTGACGCGAAGTCCCGTCCAGCGTCTGCGGCGCCGACCGGTTGGCTGCGCCGGCACCTTCGACCTGATAGGTCAGCCAGGGCGCCGCCGCGAACTGCCACTCCGCCTTCGGATCGTCGCGGCTCTTCAGCATCCACTCGTTGGCGCTGTTGCCCGGCAGCGAGATATCGGCCACTTGGAAGGGAAACCGGCCCTGCACCTCGAACTCGTAATACTCCACGCCGGCTTCCTGCACACGCTGTGCCGACAATTCCTCCCATTGCCATTCAGGCGCCGTCACCCGCTCTGGCAACTCCGCCAATACCCGCGTCAGCTGCAAACCGCGTCGGTCATTCCCCACCGGCAGGACGCGCAGGTATTTCGCTTGCACGCTGTCCAGCTCGATACGGTTTTCGCTGATGCGTCGACCGGCGTTCGCCAGCTGGATCAGCCGGCCGTTCGTCTGCACGGTGCGCCAGGTCTTGAGATCATCCGATGCGGCGACTTGGTATGCGTGTTCGAACGATGGCTGCTCCGCTTTCCACTCGAACCGCAATGCGGAAACGGGTTCACGCAGCCGGCTGATGTCGATCAGGTATTCGTCACTGTCGCCGGGCGCTGTCGCATCTGCCATCACCACCCGCCGCAAGCTGCCGTCGCTGGCGATTTCGCTGATGGAAGAAATGTTGGACGGCTGACCATCGTTGCCGCGCGGCAGCGGAAACCAGGGCACCTCCACCGCATCCGCCGCTTGCGCCAACGGTTGTTCGGGACCAAACAACGAAGATGCCAGCGCGGTGCCATCGACGTTGATGATGTCCAGGTCTTCCAGCTTCGCCGACCGCAATTGGCGATAGACATCGCGGTTCAGCACCACCCGGTAGGCACCGCCGTCATCACGGCTGAGCGCCAGCGGCCACTGTTGCGCATAGTCGTCACGGATGCCGGCCATTGCGATCAGCGGCACCAGGGCAAGCCAGGCGAGTTTCTTCATGCGGGGGATTCCTCGGAAGCGGTACGCGGCGGCGCGGGCGCCAGATAACCCACAACCGTGCAAAGCAGGCCGTAAGCGATGAAGGAAGCGATGCCCAGCACGTCGCCCAGATTGCCGCGATCGACCAGTATCAATTTACCCAGCACGATGCCCATCAGCACTGCGCCAGCGAGCCACAGCATGCGTTGGCCACGGCGCGAGCCTGCGACCCAACCCAGCACGCCCAGTACGCTCCAGACCACCGTCAAGCTGGTTTGCGCCAAGCTGGTCGACAGCAGGCCGTCGGTCCATGCCACACCACCCCAGTGATGCACTGCATGCAGTACGACGGACGTGACGAAAATGAAAGCGACTGCCGACAGCTTCATCAATCGGATCGATTGCAGCAATTGCGGCGAATGTTCCGACCACAACCAGCGCGCCGCCAGCACCAGCACCGCCAACTGCGCCAGCTCCATCGGGTTGATGATCGGCAACCAAGGCAACGGCGCACTGCTGCCCGCTTGGGTCAGCGCATACAGCCACCAGACCGACAACACGGCGAAGTACACCGTCTGCAACCATGTGCGCGCAGCGTCGAACCGCTCGCCCAAAGGCGCTGCCAGCCACGGCCAGCGATACAGGCTCAATGCGGTCACCACCAACCACGGAAGCACGATGCCGACCAGGCGCCACCCATCGTCCAAGGCGAAGTATTGGCTCAGCCAGTCGAACAACATCGAGACCACGAGCGGCCACACCAGCAACCAGACGAATTGCGCACCCGCCGCCAGCCTGTGCTCGCTATTGCGCAAGCACACCAGGCTACGGATGCCCAGAACGGTATAGACCAGCCACGCCCACAAACCGTATTCCGCGAACGGCTGCTGGTGCACTTCAACCTGCACCAGCGCCAGCGGAGCCGCAGCGGCCAACGCCAGTAGCGTCGTCATCACCAGCGCCGTGCCGGGCCGACGGCGGTGCACTTCCGCCGCAAGCCAGCCAGTCAGAGCGACAAAGGCAAGCAACGCATCCACTCGGCTATCACGGACAACAAAACGTTCGATTTCATTCACGCCGCTACCGAGCCACCACAGCAGCCCCCACAGATAGAACAGGAGCGCAAGCGCGTTGCGGCCGGCGGACCGGTAGCTCCATGCACTGGCGAAGCCAGCCAGCGTGATCAGTAGCCCGCCCATGAACGTTCCATTGGCGACGACCATATCGACAGTCGAACCGCCGGTTTGCCCAATCGCAAAAGCGAATGCGGCGGCCAGCTGCAACCCCATGCCGGTGAGTTGAGGCAGTAGCCGCTGTTGACGTAGACCCAGCCAAACCAGGGCGGCCCCTTCGAGCGCAAACACGCAAGCGGTCGCCTTGGCCGAGAACGCCAGCGGTACCGCCAACGTGGAGAAGCCTACGGCCAGCAGTGCATATGACTGCCCCAGTGCGGCGAAGTTGAGGCGCCGCAGGAAGCTCCACGCCAATGCCGCATACAGCACGCCGAGCCCCAAGGCGCAAAACGCCAGTGGCATGCGTTCCCCGCGCAGCAATCCTGCCTGTAGCGAGAACGCGATCAACGGCGTGCCGAACACCAGGCAGCCGTCGATGAAATCACGGCGGCTGGCGGGTTGCCTGCGCGCGTAGAGCATGGGAATGATCAGGTAGAACGCGAAGAACAGCAGCAGGAAAGGTTGGGTGCTGTTGAAGTTCGCAGGCTTGTAATCCAGAACGCCCCACAACGTGCCGATACCAAAAGTGAAAACGAAACCCAGCAGGTTGAGCACGCGCCACGCGCGCCACCAGGCGATGACCAGGATGGCCGCATTCAATACCGCGTAGTAGGAAAACAGCGCCACGTAGTTGCCGCTACCGGTGGACAACCAGATTGGCGCCAGGAAGCCGGCCAGAACCGCGAACACGGCCAGCGCTTTCGCGTCCTGGAGCACTGCCAGCACACCGGCACCGGCTATCAGCCCGACGCTCAGCGCGAACGCACCCGCAGGTGGAATCATGCCCAGCTTGAACGCCGCGAATACCGTCAGCAACAAGATGCCGATGGCGCCGCCCTGCACGCTCAGCGCGAAGACCCGATTGCTTTCGCGCTTGCGCCAGGCGAACACGAGTGCCGCCATCGCCGCGGCGGCCACACCGGCGAGGCGCAATTCGACCGGCACCACCAGCATGCCCTGATCGCTGGCGTACTTCAGCAGCGCGGCGACGCCGGCGAACAACACCAGGATGCCGATCTTGACCGGCACGTTGCCCACGGTGAACCAGTGCTTCACCGCACGCACGGCGAGCGTCAGGATGTCTGGTTTCGAAGGCGCGCGGGGCGGCGGTGCTGGTCGTGGCGGTGGAGGTGGCAAAACCCCAGCCGGAGGTACCTCGAACGCGGCGGGACGCGGCGCTTGTGGCGGCAACGGCGGTGGCGCCTGGCTTACGACCGATGGAGGCGCGGTTTCTCGAACAGGCGCCTCCGAAGGTGGCGGTTGCCTCGTGAGTTCCGCCAGGGTGGGTCCGGATTCGGGTTCGGCAGCACGGCCGGCCCTCGATTCCGCGGACGCCGCGGGAGCCGCGGCCCATTCGGCAACCTGTCCCTCCAACTCGGTCACGCGCCGCTTCAAACCGCTGATGCTGACCAAAGCGACGATCAGCAACACCGGCACAGCCAGCACCGCCAGACCCAATAGAACCAGTATCCCTTCCACGCTCTTTCCCCTGACCGGTGCACTTTCCCTATTGATTCGGAACGAGTCTTGTCGAAACGACCAAATCAATTCCTCCCCGCCCTTGCCCGCCCCCATGACGGGGGGGAAAAGGAAGGCACTCAAGTTCGTTGAGTGCCACCTCTACGGCAAACGGCAAAGGTGCCGCTGGCGGGACGCCGGTGCAGCCTCAGCTAAGCACTCCCAATTTGCAACAGAGTTAGCCGCCAGTACCGTCATTAGCGTCCCAAGGTAGCGAAAAGCGATACCCCTGGCACGACAAAGGCGCCTTGCGGCGCCTTTGTCTGCTTGGATGCGGTCGCCTGGCGGCCGCATCGCCACGCTGGCTTACTTGCCGGCGACCACGCGCACCATTTCGAGGCACTTGGTGGAATAACCCCACTCGTTGTCGTACCAGCTGACCAGCTTGACGAAGGTCCCGTCCAGCGAGATGCCGGCATCGGCATCGAAAATCGAGGTACGGGTGTCGCCGCGGAAATCGGTGGCCACCACTTTGTCCTCGGTGTAACCCAGGATGCCTTTCAGCGCGCCTTCGCTTTGGGCCTTCATCTCGGCGCAGATTTCGGCGTAGGTGGCCGGCTTCTCCAGTTCGCAGGTCAGGTCGACCACCGACACATCGCTGGTCGGCACGCGGAAGGACATGCCGGTGAGCTTCTTGTTCAATTCCGGAATCACCACGCCCACCGCCTTGGCCGCGCCGGTGCTGGACGGAATGATGTTCTCCAGGATGCCGCGGCCGCCGCGCCAGTCCTTGTTGGACGGACCATCGACGGTCTTCTGGGTAGCGGTCGTTGCATGGATCGTGGTCATCAGGCCGCGCTTGATGCCCCACTTGTCGTGGAGCACCTTGGCCAGAGGCGCCAGGCAGTTGGTGGTGCAGGACGCGTTGGAGATGATCGCCTCGCCCTTGTAGGTCTTGTCGTTGACGCCGTAGACGAACATCGGCGTGTCGTCCTTCGACGGTGCGGACAGGATGACCTTCTTGGCACCGGCATCCAGGTGCTTCTGCGCGGTGGTTTTGTCCAGGAACAAGCCGGTGGACTCGATAACCACTTCCGCGCCCACTTCGTCCCATTTGAGGTTGGCCGGATCGCGTTCCTGGGTCAGGCGGATCTTCTTGCCGTTAACGATCAGGGTATTGCCTTCGACCTTGACGTCACCCTTGAAGCGGCCATGCACGGAGTCGTACTGCAGCATGTACGCCAGGTAGTCCGGTTCCAGCAGATCGTTGATGGCCACGATCTCGATCTCGTTGCCGAAATTCTGCACGGCGGAACGCAACACGTTGCGCCCGATGCGGCCGAAGCCATTGATACCAACCTTGATCGACATTGCTCAAAACTCCTGCGGCCGCGCAACGCGCGGCAGGGTTGACGGGACCGCCATTCTAGCAGGGGGTCGGAATGATGGCGGTGATTGATCTCCATCAAGGTGGGAACCGTCGGAGCGGCCGAAACTGGCGCTCGATCCCTCCAACAACATAAAAATCCCCAATGAATAGAACCCTGATTTCCGCAAGCCTTGCTATCGCTTTAGGCGCCTGCACCCTGCCCGCCCTGGCCCAGTCCAAGGGCGACTGGACCCTGGGCGTCGGCGCCCACCAGGTCAACCCCAAGTCCGACAACGGCAAACTGGCTAGCGGCACTTTGCCTCTGGACGTCGACAGCGACGTCAAGCCGACCATCACTTTCGAATACTTCCTGCGCGACAACCTGGGCCTGGAGGTGCTGGCCGCGCTTCCATTCAAACACGACATCGCCATCGAAGGCGTGGGCACCGTCGCCAGCGCCAAGCAACTGCCGCCCACGGTATCGCTGCAGTACCACTTCAACGGCAAGGGCAAGGTGTCGCCGTTCGTGGGCGCTGGCATTAACTACACGACCTTCTTCAGCGAAGACACCAAGGGCGCCTTGGCCGGCACCGACCTCAAGCTGGAAGACTCATGGGGGCTGGCCGCGCACGCAGGTGTCGATTTCGCGGTTGGAGAGCGCGGCGCCATTCGCGTGGACGTGCGCTGGATCGATATCGACAGCGATGTGAAAGTGGAAGGCGTGAAACTGGGCACCGCCAACATCGACCCGCTGGTCTACGGCGCTGCTTATGTCTTGAAGTTCTGAGTCCGAAGCGATACGCCACAAGCCCAGGCCGTCAAATTACCAGGACGTAACCTGGGATTCCGGTCATGTCGGTTAAAGTGCCGGCATGAACCGGATCTTTTTCTTTCTGCTTACTGCCGCCTTACTAATCCCCGCTCCCGCGCACGCCTGGGGCGCACTCGGCCATCGCCTGGTGGCGCGGCTCGCCTATGACCAACTGACACCGCAAGCGCGTGCACAGGTCGCCCAGTTGCTATCTGGTGAAGCCGAACCCACGTTGGCCGGCATTGCCAATTGGGCCGACGATCTTCGCGACAACAACCCCGGTCTGGGCAAACGCACATCGCGCTGGCACTACGTCAATATCGGCAGCCACGATTGCGCGTACAAAGCCGAACGGGACTGCCGCAATGGCGATTGCGTGGTCCAAGCCATCCAGCGCCAGAGCGCGATCCTGGCCGACCGCAGCAAACCGAAGGCCGAGCGTCTGCAAGCCTTGAAGTTCGTCGTGCATTTTGTCGGCGATGTCCACCAGCCATTGCACGCCAGCAACACCAACGATCGCGGCGGCAACGATTTCCAGGTCAATTACCGTGGCCAGGGCAGCAACCTGCACAGCGTGTGGGATAGCGGCCTGCTGAGATCCGCAGGCTTGAATGAAGAGGCGTATCTTCGCCATCTGCAGGCACTACCGCCACCGAAGGACGCTGCTCGATCCGTTCTGCCCGCGGCACCGGCTTTATGGGCGGAACAGTCTTGCAAGGCAGTAACCCAGCCTGGTTTCTATCCTTCGCGCGCGAAGTTGGACGATAGTTACTACTCCCGCCACCGCCCTGTAGCCGAACAGCGCCTGCGCGAGGGCGGCGCACATTTGGCTCAGTTGCTTAACGCTACGTTGAGCGGTAGTTGATCGACCCGCACCGAGGATTTTTCGATGACGACGAACCGATTCCTTGTGACGCTGCTGCTCATGTTGTCGGCATGGCCGCTGCAGGCCGCTGAGCGGGCAAAGCCGTTGACGGTATTTGCCGCTGCCAGCCTCAAGGAGTCTCTGGACGAAGCGGCGCGGGCCTACGAAAAGCAAACCGGTACGCCGGTGCGAATTTCCTACGCCGCCAGTTCTGCCCTGGCCCGCCAGATCGAGCAAGCTGCGCCAGCGGATGTTTTCTTTTCGGCCGACCTGGAATGGATGGACTACCTGCAGCAGCGACAGAAAATCGATCCGGCAAGCCGTCGCAACCTGCTGGGCAACCAACTGGCGCTGGTAGCGCCGAAAAACAGTCGCATGCAAGTCGACCTCAAGAAGCCGGCAGCGCTGTCGGCAGCGCTCGGTAACGGCCGTCTGGCCGTGGGTGAAACCCGCAGCGTTCCGGCCGGCAAGTACGCGCGTGCTTCGTTGCAATCGTTGGGTGCATGGGAAGGCGTGAAATCGAAGCTCGCCGAATCGGAAAGCGTGCGTGCCGCATTGATGTTGGTGGCGCGTGGCGAAACACCACTGGGCATCGTCTATCTTTCCGACGCAAAGGCCGAGCCGGCCGTGCGCGTAGTAGCGGTTTTCCCGGACGATAGCCATCCGCCCATCGTCTACCCCGTGGCATCGCTGCGCGATAGCCGGCATCCGCAAACCGGCGCCTTCCTACGCTGGCTGGCTTCACCTGCTGCGCGCGGCATTTTCCAGCGCCGCGGCTTCACCGTGCTTCCATAGAGGGTGTTATGGACGTTCGAATGAGTGCAAAGGCCACGGTTGCGGCGCCAGGCAAGATGGACGGCGCCGGGCACGCTGGTCGCCTGACTAGCGCGTGCGACGCTGCATGGTGCCGCAACCGCGACCTTCCCGAAGGGGTGTCCGCCAGCCCCGCCGCAGCCGCGTTGCCCGGCTTGCCTTGGACACCACCCAAGGTCGGCGCCGGGCGTGTTGCTGCAACGGCGTTGGCGAACAACACATCTCATCCCAACGTCCATAACACCCTCTAGGCGGCCCGTTTGCCCTGGTTCTCGCCCGAAGAAATCACTGCCATCACATTGAGCCTGAAAGTGGCTCTGGTGGCGTCGGTCGCCAGTCTGCCTTTCGGCGTGGCGCTGGGGTGGCTGTTGGCGCGACGCCGCTTTCCAGGCAAGGCCTTGGTGGACGCCATGGTGCATTTGCCACTGGTACTGCCGCCGGTGGTGATGGGTTACGTGTTGTTGGTGTCCTTGGGAACACAAGGTCCTGTGGGCGCATTCCTGGAAAATCATTTCGGTGTCGTATTCGCTTTCCGTTGGACCGGCGCCGCGCTTGCGTCCGCGGTGATGGGATTCCCGTTGATGGTGCGTGCGATCCGCCTTTCGCTGGAGAGTACCGACCGCCGACTCGAACAAGCGGCTTCGACACTCGGTGCCGGCCCCTGGCGGGTTTTCTTCACCATCACGCTCCCACTGGCTTGGCCGGGACTGGTGGCTGGCGCAGTGCTGGCCTTTGCCAAGGCATTGGGAGAGTTCGGCGCCACTATCACGTTCGTATCGAATATCCCGGGCGAAACGCAAACCCTGTCGTCGGCGATCTACGGACTGATGCAGATTCCCGGCGCCGAAGATGGCATATGGCGATTGGCGGCGGTCGCCGTCACCATCTCCCTGTTGGCTTTGATGCTGTCGGAATATCTCGTGCGGCGTCATCGCGGAAGCGAGGAACACTGATGCTGCGCCTGGATGTCGAACTGCGGCGCGGTGGATTCCGACGGCACGTGCGGTTGGATTCGGAGGCACGCGTCACCGCTCTGACGGGGCCTTCCGGCGCAGGCAAGACCACCGTGCTCAACGCGATCGCCGGTTTGCTCAAGCCGCATGCGGGGCGTATCGAAATAGATGGACGTTGCTTGTTCGATAGCGAGCTACGTATCGATGTGCCGGCGTATCGGCGCCATGTCGGTTACGTGTTCCAGGACGCGCGCCTGTTCCCGCACCTGGATGTGCGTCGCAACCTGCTGTACGGCCGCCACGGCCGAGACCGCACACCACGGTTCGGCTTCGATGCCATCGTCGAGCTATTGGGCATCGCCGCACTGCTGAAACGCCGGCCGACCCATCTCTCCGGCGGCGAAGCCCAACGCGTCGCGATGGGCCGTGCACTGCTCTCGCAACCAGCCATCCTGCTGTTCGACGAGCCCCTGTCCGCCTTGGACCAAGCCCGGCGCGAAGAACTGATTCCTTACCTTCAGCGCGTCCGCGATGAAATTCGCCTGCCCATCGTCTACGTCAGCCACCACCCGGAGGAAGTACGCCGGCTGGCGGATGAGATACGCACCCTGGAATAGCGTGGCCTGCAATTGCCGTCGGTTGTCCTGAGCGTCCGCGCGCCTGGGACATATCAATGGACCACCAAGTCGAAACGCCGGCCGACATCGCCTAAGCTGCCCGCCATGACTCTCCTACTAGAAAGCCTCGACGACGCCGTCGACTTCATTCTCCAGAATACGCCGGCCACCATCCGCATGGGGGCGCCGCTGGGCATCGGCAAACCGCATCGCTTGTTGAACGCGCTGTATGCGCGGATCGAAGGCGACACCACCCGGCGGTGGCATCTGTACACAGCGTTGTCCCTGGATCCGCCCGTTGGCGGTGCAAGTCTGGAAGGTCGCTTCATCGGCCCATTCGCCGAGCGTCACTTCGGCGGCGACTTTCCGCAGCTGGCTTACGTGCAGGCGATGAAGCGCGATGCGCTGCCGGCGAACATCGAAGTGGAAGAGTTCTACATGCAATCGGGCGCCCTGCTGCGGTCGGCACAGGCGCAACGTCATTACGCCAGCCTCAATTACACCCACGTGGCGCGGGCGCTGGCCGAACGGCAAGTCAACATCATTATCCAGAAAGTGGCACGCGAACCGGGCGGTACGCGCCTGTCGCTCTCCAGCAATAACGATCTGACCCAGGATGCGGTGGACGCCATCGTGGCACGCGGACTGCCGCGTCCGCTGCTGGTCGCCGAGATCGATCCGCAGCTGCCGTGGATAGGCGGTACCGCCGTAGTGGAAGCGGCGTTCTTCGACGCCGTTGTCACGCCGCCGGGACCGTATCCCAAACTGTTCGGCCTGCCGCGACAACCCGTGGCGGACGCCGAATACGCGATCGGCCTGTATGCCAGCACGTTGGTGCACGACGGCGGCACCTTGCAGATCGGCATCGGCGCCCTGGCTGACGCGCTGTGCCACGCGCTGGTACTCCGTCACGTCGACAACGGCACGTATCGCCGTGTCCTGGCAGCGCTGGATCCAGAGATCGAACGGCATCCGACGGTGATCGCCAGTGGTGGACTGGAACCGTTCGAGATTGGCCTGTACGGCTGCAGCGAGATGATCAACGAAGGCTTCAAACGGCTGGTGGAAACCGGCGTGATCCGCCGCAAGGTCGTGGACGACGAACTATTGATGCGCCGCCTCGCCGATGGCACTGCGAATCTCGGCGATCAGGCGCGGCTCGAACGCGACGGCGAATACCTGCATGGCGCGTTCTACTTGGGCTCGCCGGAGTTCTATGACTGGCTGCGGCAGCTCCCCGACGACCAACGCCGCGCCATTGGCATGCGCCGGATCAGCGAGATCAATCAGCTATACGGCGGCAATGAGGGGCTCGAGAGGTTGCAGCGCCACGAAGCCCGCTTCTTCAATTCCTGCATGATCGCAACTGCGTTAGGCGCGGCGACATCCGATGGCCTGGAAGACGGCCGGATCGTTTCCGGCGTCGGCGGCCAATACAACTTCGTGGCCATGGCGCACGCGCTGGATGGCGCCCGCTCCGCCCTGATGTTCCGCGCAGTACGCGAGGATGCTGGCAAGGTGCAATCCAATGTGCGTTGGAACTACGGCCACACCACCATTCCGCGACATCTGCGCGATATCTATATCAACGAATACGGCATCGCCGACCTGCACGGCCGCAACGACGAAGATTGTGTCATCGCCATGGCGATGATCACCGACGCGCGGTTTCAGGCGGAATTGCTGGAAACAGCGAAGCAGTCCAAGAAGCTGCGAAGCGACTTTGTCGCGCCTGACGACTGCCAGGAAAACCTACCTGCGCTCCTGAGCGCAAAGCTGGCGGTTTTCCGACGTGACGGGACGCTGCCAGACTATCCATTGGGTAGCGACTTCACCCCGGTGGAGCAGCGTTTGGTGAAAGCCCTGGGTTGGTTGAAGGCCGAAACCGCAACACTCCCCCGGAAACTGCGAACGCTCTGTGGCGCAGTGCTGTCGGGCAAGCAAACGGATGGCGAGGCATTGCAGCGGATGGGACTCGAGCGACCAGCCAACAGGAGCGAATGGTTGTATGCCCGACTGGTTTCGCGGGCATTGTCGAAAACGGCCGGTTAGGGCGTTTCCACTTCAAGCGCTGACGAACCATCGCCCCTGCGGACCCGTGTTTTGCCTTGATGATCTACCTGAAACCGGCGTTTTCGCGCCGGGTTGGGCACTACTTTTCTTGCGCCACTAAAGACAAAAACAAATCCTCCTGACTGCCATTTTATAAAGGGGAGGCGAAGCAAAGGCCTTTCAGCTGGCCGCTTACCGTCTACTGCTCGGCGCGTTGCACGATGAGTTCGGCGAGCTTGTCGTAGGCACCATCGAAATGATGACCTCCTGCCAGCGCTTGCGCGTGCACATGCCCGTGCGGAATTTCAGGGCATAGCGAGTCTTCTTCGTCCTTTCCGTAAAGGCATAGCGTGTCCGCTTCGTGCAGCCTGATCACCTCCGGCAGTATAGGCAGGCCGTCATCCTTGCCAATCCAGTTGGCGAGATGGAATTCGAACGATGCGTTTTTTCCTAATCCCATGAGCACGGTTTGCGCGACCAGCGCGCGGGATGCCGCGGGCAAGCGATTGACTGCGAAAGGCAATACATCCGCGCCTTGCGAGTAGCCAATCAGCAAGACCCGCTTCTTGCCCCAATGCCCTGCGTAGTAGCGGACGATGCGGTCGATATCGATCCCCAATCCGTTGGGGTCACGCGCTTTCCAGAAGTAGCGCAGTGAATCGAATCCCACGACGGGAACACCCTTGGAGACCAGCGAGGCCGCTACTTGCTTGTCCAGCCCGGCCCAGCCGCCATCGCCGCTGAGCAGGACCGCGAAAATATCGCTGTTGCCGGTGGCTGGCATCTCTATCAGAGGAAGATCGACCAGCTTCGCGGGTGGCGGTGGCAGCGCGACTTTGTGATGGGCGGCCAGTTCGCGGTAGCTCGCGAGGAGCGCGGGCAAGGCTGTTTCCGTCCAGGCATTTCGGCCGGTAGCGGGCAATACCGACAAAGCCGCACCCTTGGTCCGGACAACGAAATCGTGCACACCCGCCACGGCACAGCGATGGTCATTCGTTGCCTGCAACACCACCCAAGGTTGAGACAGTTCCGGAACCGGCGCCAGCATCGAGATATTGCCTTTCGTTTCCTTCAGGAGATGCCTGTCGGCGCGCTCGCACAGCGGCTTACCCAGATCTAGCCGCGGGCAGAAGGATATCGAGATCGCACCGGCAAACGTGTCCTTGTCCGCTACCGCTTGCATGGCGTAGGCCAGCGTGGCGCCGGTTCCGTAGCCGGCGAGCAAGGGCGTACGGTACGTCGGCTGACGTGCATACCCTTGCAGGTAATGCGAAAGATTTTCCAGGTCGCCATCCGGTAGTGCGCAGTCGCCGGCGCTCTTGCCCAGCGCGGTGCGAAATCGGGGCATATCGATGCCGGCCACCATCGCGCCTTCTTTGGCCAACGCGCGTGCCGCAGAATCCATGCTCTGGTCCCAACCGCTTTCACCGGAGAGGAACAGTACGACCTGATCAGCCTCTGTCGATGGCCGGTACAACGCAACGCGATCGAAAGCGCCATGCGAAATGTGCTCCTGCGCGTGCACTGCAGGCACAAGCAAGCATGCAAGCCACAGTGCCACCATCAGGTTCTTGATCATTTCGCGACGACGCCCTTCAAACCGCCACTGATCAAGGCGGCGATATCGGCCAACAGAAGCAACGGAGCCACTCCACCTGGCGACGCCAGATAACGCGCTTCCCATTGCGGATCGAATTTTTCCTTGAATGCGCGCAAGCCGCGGAAGTTATAGAAGTTCTCGCCGTGCGCAAACAAAAGCCGACCGCCGCGATGCCAGAACGGGGCAAGTGGATGCTTGGCCATGCCCGACAGAGGCGCCATCCCCAACCCGAACCGCTGGAAGCCAAGCTCGCGAAAATGCAGCATAAGCTCGGCGAACAGGAAGTCCATGGTGCCGTAGGGCATCTCCGGCTGGTGACGCATAAGATCGACGCTGACCTCCGCTTTCGTATCGGTGGTCAGCAACGTGGCGAAGGCGACGATGCGGCCTTCGTGACGCACCACTGCCACCGGCTGCCTCAACACGTAGCTGTCGATGAAGGCGCCGACCGAGAAGCGTTTCTCCGCCGCGCGATGTTCGGCCAACCAAGCATCGGAAACGGCGCGCAGCTCTTCAAGAATCGCAGGCACTTGTTCCAGCGGCACCACTTCGAATTCCGCACCTTCGCGTGCGGCACGCTTGGCGCTGTAGCGCAGGCCGGAACGCGGTTTTCCTTCCAGAGAGAAACCGGCCAGCGGCACATGGGCGTACTCGCCCAATTTGAACAGGCGCAGGCCAGCATCCAGATACATCGATAGCGACTGCGGGCGCACCTGATAGAAACATGCGCGTCCTCCCGCCTCCCGCGCGACCTCGACGAAGCGCCACACCAATTCGGCCTGTTCGTGCTCCGGCCCTATCGGATCAAACAAACTGACCCACGAGCGTCGCTGACGCCCGAACATCACCAAGGCGTTCCCTGCTTCGGAAAATAGAAACTGTTTGTCGCCGGTCAACCCCAGCACACCGTCGGCATTGTCTTGCTGGCGGATGATCTGTTCAGCGCGCGCCAAAGTGTCCGCGTGGGGCGGCTGCCAGGCCGAAGATGCAGGACGCAATAATTGGCGCACCGCCAGTACCAGCGCCAATAAAGCGATGCCGACCAGTGCGCGCAACGAGCGCGGTGCATCGCCATCGAATTCGAACTGCCACCACAACTCGTGGGTGTAATCCACGCTTTGGTAAGCAAAGAACAGAAGCGCGATCAGCGCGGCGAGAATGCCGCCGATCGCCAGCCACCAGCCACCGGTGAACGCCACCGAAAATAGCGAGGCCTTGCGCTTGAACTGCTTGCGAGATGCAGTCAGCGCTATCACCAGCGAGATCAGAAGCGCCGCTTCCCCCAGGGCAATGCCTTTGGGGAGCGCCATCAACAGGCTCATCAGCGCCAACCCCAACCCCGCCCACCAGGCCGCATCCAGTCGCGACAACATGCCGCGCGCAACGAACAACAACGCCAGCCCCGCCACACTGCTGAGAAAGTGCGAAGCCTCCACCAGCGACAACGGCACGTGCAGCGCCAGCAATGCCGTGGCTTCTTCGCTGGCCGGGGTCACGCCCGATATCAGCACCACCACCGCCACCACCAGCGTGTAAGCGGCAAGCAGCAAAGGCGCCAGGCTGCTAATCGCCCCAGTCAGCGGCGCGGCAACGCCGCGGCGCAGTTCGTGCAGCATCATGAGCAGCAGGGCCAGCACCAGCGGCAACACGTAGTAGATCAGGCGATAGAGCACAAGCGCGCCCGCGAGCGCCTCGCCAGGCACTCGCCCACCAAGCGCGACCAGCATGACCGCTTCGAATACACCCAGTCCGCCGGGTACATGGCTGACTACGCCCAGCACCAGTGCGGCGGCATAAAAACCAACGAAGGTCGGAAAGCCGATGGCGCCATCGGGCAACATCACCCACAACGCAGCACCTGCCGCCAGGATATCCAGCACCGACCACAGCAATTGGCGCAACGCCAGCGACGCGGGTGGCAAACGCAGGGTTAAACGGCCGAACAATCGGCGTTCGCGGCCGTCGCGACACCACACCAGCAAGGCACCGATGGCGGTTAGCACCACGCAGGCGCCCATCGACAGCAGCCAGGCCGGAACCCGTATCAATGAAGCGAGTTCCTGTGCATCCCACAGCAAGCCCAACGCTCCGACCGTACCGATGCCCAACCCAAAGGCCACTGCATTGAAAGCGATGGCTCGTGAGATCAGGCCCGCCTCCACGCCGGCGGCACCATAAAGGCGCATCCGCACCGCACCGCCGGTGAACACACCCAGGCCGATCGTGTTGGTCAGCGCATAAGCGATGAAGGATGTCTGCGCTACTAATCGATAAGGCACCGACACGCCGACATAGCGAAGCGATGAATGGTCGTATCCACTCAGTGCCAGGTAGCTCGCGGCCGTGGCCAGCAACGCCAGCGCGACGTCGGCCGTAGCGACGCCGCGCACCGCCGCTACGACTTGGTCGTAGCTGATTTCCTGCCACAGGCTCTTGAACGCGAATGTCAGCAATCCGGCCAGCGCAACGACGCCGACGGCCACCCACCAAGGCTTACCCCGCTGCAACCAGGGCAGCCATGATGCCGTCTTGAAACCGATGGTCCATTGCCTGCGCGACATGACCCCTAACCGTTGAGAGCACCTATGCGACAGATTTCCATCTGTCGCAGTTCCCTGCTTTCCAGCAAACGTCGGGCGAGCGGTGAAATTTGCCTGTGGTGTCGCAAATATCAGGTATCGGACGGACCGCTGGCGATCAGCGCAGCGACTTCGCCGCTTCGACTACTTTCTCGACGGTAATACCGAAATGCTTGTACAGCGCCTCGGCCGGAGCGGAAGCACCGAAGCCGGTCATGCCGATGACCGCACCATCCAGGCCGACATACTTGCGCCAGAAATCGGTGATGCCCGCTTCCACCGCCACGCGCTTGCGCACGGCGTTCGGCAGCACGGATTCGCGGTATTCGGCCGGCTGGCGGTCGAAAACATCCGTCGACGGCATCGACACCACGCGTGTCTTGAGGCCTTCCGCGTCCAATACTGCCTTGGCCTGCACGGCCAATCCGACTTCCGAGCCAGTGCCGATCAGGATGACGTCCGGAGTACCCTCCGCGTCCGCCAGCACGTAACCGCCGCGGGCGATGTCCGCCACCTGGGCTTCGCTACGCGGCTGGTGCTGCAGGTTCTGGCGCGAGAACACCAGGCAGCTGGGGCCATCTTTACGCTGGATCGCAGCCCGCCACGACACGGCCGACTCCACCGCGTCGCAAGGACGCCATACGTCGTTGTTGGGGATGTAGCGAAGCGACGCCAAGTGCTCGATTGGCTGATGGGTCGGGCCATCTTCGCCCAGGCCGATCGAATCGTGCGTGTAGACGTGGATGTTGTGTGCCGGGATCAGCGCGCCCATGCGCACCGCGTTGCGGGCGTAGTCGCTGAACACCAGGAAGGTGGCATCGAACGGAATGAAGCCGCCGTGCAGCGCCAAGCCATTGCTGATCGCAGTCATCGCGAACTCGCGCACGCCGTAATACACGTAATTGGCGTCGGGGTCGTCGGTGGCGACCGACTTGCTGGCCTTCCACAAGGTCAGGTTGGAATGCGCCAGGTCGGCCGAGCCGCCGATCAGTTCCGGCAGCAGCGGCGCGAAGGTTTCGATCGCCATCTGCGACGCCTTGCGCGATGCGATGGTGAGGCCGTCAGCCTGCAACTTGGCGATGTATGCGTCGGCAGCGGTGGCGAAATCTTCCGGCAGCTCACCGTGCGAACGGCGCGACAGTTCGGCCGCTTCACTGGCGTACTGTGCGGCGTATTTGTCGAACAGCATGTTCCACTGTTCCTCGCGCACCAAGCCGGTATTGGCGGCACGCCAGCCGTCGTAGATCTCCTGCGGAATCTCGAACGGACCGTAGGACCAGTCCAGCGCCTTGCGGGTAGCTTCCAGCTCTTCCTTGCCCAGCGGCGCGCCGTGGGAGGATTCCTTGCCGGCCTTGTTGGGCGCGCCAAAACCAATCGTGGTGCGGCAGCAGATCAGCGTGGGCCGGTCGTCGGACTTCAGCGCGGTTTCGATAGCGGTCTTGATCTCGACAGGATCGTGGCCGTTGACGTTGCGCACCACCTGCCAGCCATACGCTTCGAAGCGCGCCGGCGTATCGTCGGTGAACCAGCCGGCGGTATTGCCATCGATGGAAATCTTGTTGTCGTCCCAGAACGCGATCAGCTTGCCCAGGCCCCAGGTGCCGGCGAGCGATGCCGCTTCATGCGAAATGCCTTCCATCAAACAGCCATCGCCCATGAACACCCAGGTGCGGTGGTCGACGATGGCGAATTCGGGACGGTTATAGCGCTGCGCCAGCAGCTTCTCAGCCAGTGCGAAGCCGACGGCATTGGCGAAGCCTTGGCCCAGCGGACCGGTAGTGGTTTCGACGCCGGGGGTTTCATGGCGTTCCGGGTGGCCGGCGGTTTTGCTGTGCAGCTGACGGAAATTCTTCAACTCTTCCAGCGGTAGGTCGTAGCCGCTCAAATGCAGCAATGCGTACTGCAGCATCGAGCCATGGCCGTTGGACAAAATGAAGCGGTCACGGTTGAACCAGTGCGGGTTCTTCGGGCTATGGCTCAGGTAATCGTTCCATAGCACTTCGGCGATATCGGCCATGCCCATCGGCATGCCGGGATGGCCGGACTTGGCGGCCTCCACAGCGTCGGCGGCAAGGAAGCGGATGGCGTTGGCAAGCTGGCGGCGGCCAGGCTTATTGGAGGCAGGCGTCGTCATAGCGAGTTGGGGTGTTCAGGCGGCACCCGGCGGTCTGCGGGCAGCTCATTGTCCCACAGTCTTCCATCGGCGCAGAAACCGACTGCGTGTTACGTACTCCGGAAAGACCCACCGCTCGCAGGAATCGCGCTTTGTCTTCACGTACCACACACACCGGAAATGACGACGCCCCGCAGTGGCGGGGCGTCGTCGGGCCGATACCAAAAGGAAACCTATTCCCTGTCGGGCAGCCGGACTTCGCTTTTTTCGCCTTTGGCCACCAGGGTCGCCAAGGTCAGGTCACCGGTGACATTCAGAGTGGTGCGGCACATATCCAGGAAGTGATTCACGCCCAGAATCAACCCGATACCGACCGGATTCACACCCACCATGGCGCAGATCAATGCCACCACGGGCAGTGAACCGGAGGGCACACCCGCCGTTCCAATACCGCCCAGGATGCACACCAGCATCACCATGAACTGCTGAGTCAGGGTGAGGTCCACGCCAAAAAACTGGGCCAGGAACAGTACGGTCACGCCTTCGAATAGCGCCGTGCCGTTCTGATTGGCGGTGGCGCCGACGGTCAGCACGAAGCGCGATACCTGCCGCGGCAGGCCGAGTTTCTCGTCGGCCACACGCAGGGCGGTGGGCAAAGTCGCGTTGCTGGATGCCGTGGAGAACGCCATCACCATGGCTTCCTGGCTGCCGCGGAAAAACTTCAGTGGCGAAAAACCAGCCAACTTCAAAGCGATCGAATAGTTGACGAACAGGTGCAGCGCCAACGCCAGCACCACCACGCCCACGTAGGCACCAAGACGTAACAGCAGATCGAAGCCAAAGATCGCGGCCAGATTGAACATGAAGCAGGCCACCGCGTAGGGCGCCAGCCGGATGACGAGCCCGATCAACGTCATCGAAATCTCGAACACACCTTCGATGATCCGCTTCAGGACATCCGTATTCTTCGACGGCGTCAGCACCAGACCGACACCGAACATCACCGCGAAGAACATCAGCGCCAGGATGGAGCCGTTATTGGACGCCGCGCTCAACACATTGTCAGGCACGATGGACAGCAGCATGTCCAGGCCTTTCGGCTGCTTGTCGATGCTGGCGACGATCTGCTGTGCTCGTTCGGCGTTCTCGCGCAGCAACTGCTGGGCCAGCGCCTGGTCCACGCCGACGCCCGGCTTCAACACATTGACCAGCACCAATCCCAGCAGCACCGCCACCGCCGACAACACCACCGTGTAGGCCAGCGTCTTCCAGCCGATACGGCCCAGCGCGCGGATATCGCCCATCTCCGCGATGCCGACCACCAGCGCCGAGAACAGCAGCGGCACGATCAACATGAAGATCAGGTTGAGGAATGTCTTGGAAAACGGATTGGTGACGTACGTCGTGAAGTTTTGGACCCAGCCGGCTTCCGCGTTGCCGGTGACATGCACGATCAGACCAAACAGCAGGCCCACGCCAAAGCCGATGGCCATCTTCCAGTGCAGCGGAAGTTTGGATTTGGGGTTTTTGGCTTCGGTCATGGGGTTGCCCTGCGAGTGAAGGCAGAAGCTTAGCAAACCCGGCGCAGGCGGCTGTTGCGCGGCGCGCCAGAGACGAACGCCCCATCGATTTTCGAGATTCCTCTCGTCACAACATCGAAAGCGGTTCTTTGGGTGACTTCGTCTTCAAGAACCGCCCATTGCGCCATCCACGCATCAGTAGCATGGGTAGCGGATGATCCTCGCGCTACGCCCTTGGATATAGCGGCGGCAAAGGTTCCTGCGGCGGCTTCGGGGTGACTTTCCATGCCGCGCCTTGGCGAAAAGCCTGCCACACAGCGGCCCGAGCGGCGGAAATGTCGCCTCCTGCCCAGCAAGCCCGCCGTAGTTGCTCGACCGCATCACGCTGGCTCGGGTTATCCAGGCGTGCGATCAATTCATCCAGGTCCTTGGCAGGTGGCGAGGCCATGGCGCAAAGCACTTCACCCGCTTCGACCAGATCGCCAGTGTCCAGTACACGCTTGAGATCGGACAGTGTGCGGGTGGCAGTGGATGCGGTTGGCGTTTCGCCGGAGGACGGCGACAAGGCGGCGCGCGGACGTGGCATTGGAGTGCGTTTCCGGAGCGCCCAGACCAGCGTGACCAGCCACAGCAACCCGAAGCCGGCAGCCAGCCACGGCCAGAGTTGCGAAGGAATATTCCGCTGCGCGCCATCAACAGTGAACACGCCGTCTTCGCTCACGTCGCCGGAGGGATCCGGCACCGCGGAGGCCGGCGCAGAAACGCCGCCACTACCTGCGGCCACCTGCAAATCAAGATCCGGCAGCGACGCCGTTTTGGCCGTGCCGGCGCGCACATCCCACCACGCCATCGATATCCCCGGAATCACCAGTCCGCCCGTCTTGGAGGGCACCACCGAGTAGCGTCGGGTCAGCTTCACCTGCGGGGTGCCACCCACGAATGTTTCATCGTACTGCGGTGGTTCGGCGAACACTTGCGCGCCAGGTACCGAAGGCGTGGGCAACTCAGGCATCTGCGCTTGGGTGGCGCCCAGTGCGGTGACTTCGACGGCCAATGTCGCCGCTTCGCCGGCATGCAACGATTGCGGTGCCGCCACGTAGCGCAGGCGCAGATCACGCAGCGGTAGCCACGGCTGCGGCGCAGCTGCCGGTTGCGCGCGCACTTGCAGGGTGCGAGGTGCGCCGTTGATGCGCATCTCGCGGCTATTGCCGCCCAGCAGGTCATCCATCCAATTGCCTGCACCCCGCCCTTCGAAGCGCGGCCCGGGAATGGTCAGCGAACCACTGCGTTCGGGCACTAACAGGAAACGACGCTCGGCGGTGCTGTAGCGGCGGCCGTTGATCTCCCGCGTGGACTGCGTGATCTCGCCCACCCGCTGCAGTAGCGCTCCTTCCGGCGGATCCAGATCCAACTGGCCAGATACCAATGGCACCGCGTAGTACAGGCGCACGGTCACGCCGACCGATTGCTGCACATAAGGATTGGCATCGTCGATCTCGGTTTCCAGGAACGCCATGGCGCTGCCGTTGGCGGAGGGCGTCGTAGCGCTCGCATTCGCGCTTACTGACAACGTCAGCGGCGCCGTCTGTTGCCCGCCGATACGCAGCGGTGGTATCCGCAGCTCACCAGCACGCTTGGGTGCAAGGATGACGGCGTACACCGTTTTCGAAGTCATCTGCCCATTGATCAGGCGCACGCTGCGACTATTGGATTGGCCTTCCAGCGCGAAATCGGCCATCAAAGGCGTGAGATCGGGAACGGCGGATACTTCGTCGGTCTCGACATTCAGCGTTACCGATTCGCCCAGCGCGACCTGCGGCTGTTCCAGCCAGGCACGTGCGGCGGCGAGCGCGGTGTTGGAGAACGGCGCCAGCAGCAACAGCACCGCGAAAACAAAAGCGCGCTTCATTGTCCTTCCCTTTGCCGACGTTCGTGTTCCAGCCGGAATTTGGATTTCAGCAGACCGCCCGGCTCGTCCGGCACGCGCCGCAACCAGGTTTCCAAAGCTTGCCGGCGTTCGCGTTCTTCCGCAGTTTCCGACTGCACTGCCTTGCTGGGTGGTTGGCCGTTCTGTTCCTCTCCCTGCTTGCCCGCCATGGCCTGCCGCATGCGTTCGCGCTGGGCGGCATCGGCTGCCTGCTGCGACTTCGCGTCCTGAGGATTGTCTGGCTGCGGAGCGGTGGGCGCATCCGAGGTCTTTTCATCCTTCGGCTGTCCTGGTTCAGCCGGCGGTGATGATGGCGGTGGCGAGCCGGTGTTCTGCGGATCGCCTTTCGAATCTTCATTCTTTTCGGCGTCCGGCGGCGGCGGCTGCCCGCTTTGATCCTGGCCCGACTTCTGTTTCTGATCCTTGCCTTCGTTGCCTTCGCCCTGCTGGCCTTGGCCACCTTGTTGCTGGCGTTTGCGCGCGGCTTCCACCGCGGCGCGGTTAGCGATGGCATCCTGCATGCCCGGCTCGCGACCGAGCGCCTTGTCATAGGCGGAAATGGCTTCGTCGTATTTGCCTTGTTTTGCCAACGCATTGCCACGGTTGTACCAGCCGGTAGCCGTGTCGATGTCGCTGAAGGTTTTTTCAGCCGCCGCGAAATCGCCCTTGCGATAGGCCTCCGCACCCGAGGCGATTTGCTCGTGCTGCCGCTGATCGGGACGCTGCCACCAATCGCGCTCCGCGGCGTGTGCCGGCGCGGATAGCGGCAATCCCAGGCACAGCACCAACGCCGCGGCAGCGCCACCACGGCGGAACGCAAACAAGGAAAGCAGCAACAACGGCAACAGCAGCCAGTAACCTTCGTCTCGCCATGTCTTGCCGGCCGCGCCATCGGTAGTGGCCTCGGACGCTTGCGGGTTCAACACGCCAAGCGCGCGCAGATCGCCGTCGTCGCGGCTTAGCACTTCATACTTTCCTCGCCCCGCTGAGGCCAGCGCACGCAGTGAGCCATCATCGCGCGCGGCGTGACCAATGCTGCCTTCGGCGTTGCGATACGCCGCGCCGGAGGGCGTACCCAGGCCCAGGACGGAAACCCGGAATCCCTGCACAGCGGCAGCCTGCGCCGCATCACGCGCTGCCGCATCCGATCGGTCGGTCATTACCAGGATGTCGCCGGTGTCGTAACCACCCTGCTTCAGCAGTCGGACCGACCATTCGATCGCGCGGTCCGCACGCTGTCCGTCAAGCGGCATCACGTCAGGCGACAGATCATCGAGGAAGAGCGAAACATTGGCGGGATCGTCGGTCAACGGGGTTACCGTGAATGCATCGCCCGCGTAAGCCACCAGCGCCACCTGCCCGCCAGTGCGGTCTCGCAGCAGGCGCGCGAGCTTGGCACGTGCCTGCAGCAATCGCGATGGCGGCAAGTCCGCCGCGCCGATACGGCTGGAAAGATCCAAGGCCAGCACCAGTGGCGCGCTGGACCGCCACAGCGGCTGCTCTTCCTGCCGCCAGCTGGGGCCCGCCAGCGCCGTTACAGCCAACACATACGCCAACGTCATTCCCACGAATGCACCACGCACGCTACGGTCGTTGGGCGCCAACAGATGTGGCAGCAAATGCGGGTCGACCTGATTACGCCATACATTCTGGCGTTGTCGGCGCCTCCTCCACAGCGCCCATAGCAACGGCAGTGCGAGCAGCGCCCAGAACCAATGCGGGCGCAGAAAGTGAAGCGAGGACAGCCAGATGCTCATGAGCGACGTCTCGCCCCATTGGTCCAACTCAACCATGCGAAACCCAGCAATGCGACTAGCAGAGCGCCACTTAGCGGCCACGGATAGCGTTCTATCCGCGGGCGAACGGCTTGCCCGGCACGTTTCACGGGTTCGATGCGATCCAACTCCGCATAGATCTGCACCAGCTCATCGGTATCGCGGGCGCGGAAGGAACGCCCACCGGTGAGCTGCGCGATCTGGCGCAACGTCGCTTCATCGATCGCCTCGGGCGCGCTCTGCGGTATTGCCAGACCGAAAATACTCATCGATCCGCCATCGCTGCCGAAGGCGATAGTGTGCACGCGCACGCCCTCCTGCTTCGCGAGTTCCGCCGCCTTCGACGGCGTCAGTGTTCCCGTGGAATTGACGCCATCCGTCAACAGGACCAGTACGCGTTGGCCTTCCGGTTGCCTGCGCAACCGCTTGACCGCCAAACCAATCGCGTCGCCGATCGCAGTCTCGCGTCCAGCCAGACCGGCAACACTGTCGCGCAGTTGTTGACGCACGGTATCCAAATCCAATGTCAGCGGCGCCATGACATAGGCGCGCTGACCGAAGACCAGCAGCCCGACCCGATCGCCAGTGCGTCGATCCAGGAAGTCGGCCAGCACTGCTTTGGCTGCGGTCAACCGATCCACGACGCCGCCGCCCAGTTCCATGTCCGTCTCGGTCATGCTCCCGGACAGATCCAGTGCCAGCATCAGGTCGCGTCCGCTTTGCGGCGGCGAGATAGGTTCGCCGAATTCCTGCGGACGCGCCGCCGCCGTGCACAGCAGGAACCAAGCCAGCCAAGCCACCGCGGTCGCGCGCGTCGCTCGGCCAACACCGCTTCCTGCTCCGGCAATGGCGTCCAGATGCCAGCCGGTGGGAACCTTCAATGCATCGGAATCGCTGCGACGTGCTGGCAGCAGCCACCGCGCCAGCCAAGGCAACGGAAACGCGAGCCATAACCATGGCCAGGCGAATCCCGCGAAACCTTGATATAAATCCTGGATGTCAGGCAGCGGCAGGTTCATCGTTTGCTCGCCATCAGTTCCAGAAACCGCGCACGTGCAGCGGTTTTCGCCTGTGCCAGCTGGCGTTCGTCGAGCTCGCGGCGATACCCACCATCCTGCAGTACGCGGCCAGGCCCACGCGAGAAGTCGGTTCCCTGTTTGCCGTCGAGAAAGCGCAGCCACTCTTCGCCGTGCAAGCGATCGGCTTTGGCATCCACGCGCCGCGCGGCACGGCGCAGCAGTTCGGAGATCGCCGCCGCTTGAAGCGCGGGCTGTGGGGCGAGGCTCGCTTCATCGAACATGCGTTGCCAGGTCCGCAAGCGTCGGCGACGACGCCATAGCAGGATGGCACCGAAGACCAGCACCAGCGCCACCACACCGATGACAAGCCACCAGCCGGGTGCTGGCGGCCACAACGACGGTGCGGGCGGCACATGCACATCGCGCAGGACCAAGGCTTCTGCTTGCATCAGGCCACCTGCGGTTGCGCACGGCCCAGCAACGGCAGCCATGATTCACTCGGCGCGTCGTTGGCCAGCGAATAGGCGCGAACGCCTCGCTGCGGGAGTTTTTCCAGCGCAGACTCCATCGGCCGCACGAATTCATCGCGCCATTGCTGGCGTTGCGCTGCGACACTCAGGTCGAGTTCCACCCGGCGGTCGCCCACCACGAATGGCAGCACGTCCGATGGCGGCTCGCGTTCCAGCGCATCGGTCAGCAGAAGCACTACGACCTCGTGATGGGCTGCCAGCGCCGGCCAGCGCGTTTCCGGTACAGCGGCAATGCTGCGTGGGTCAGCCAACACGATCAGTCGCGAACCCGGACGCAATAGCCGGCCCGCGTTGTCGAGCGCCGCCGCCAAGCCCGCGTCATCGCGAGGCGGCTGGGCATACCAGCGCACCAGCGCATCCAGCACCCGCAGCGCACCGCGCGGGCCGGATGCCGGCGGCACCGGGGCTTCTTCTGCGCTGCCGCGGATAATCGCGACGCGGTCTCCGTCGCGAATCGCCGACCACACCGCTACCGCGCCAGCTCGCGCCGCCTGCACCGATTTGAAGCGCACGCGGGTTCCGAAGTACAGCGCTGGCGAGGTGTCCGCAACCAACAGCGTCAAGCGCTCGCGCTCGGCCTGAAACAGTTTGGTATGCGTACGCCCGCTGCGCGCGGTCAGGCGCCAATCGATATGCCGCACATCGTCGCCGGCGACATATTCGCGTGACTCTGCGTATTCCATGCCACGCCCGCGCAAGCTGGATGCGGACGGCCCGGTCAGATTGTGGCGCCCCTTTCGTGCGGGCGCCCGACGCTGCGCGACGCGGCGCAACGCCGTCAGTTCGGCCAGCGTGGGTTTTAGACCGTCAGCCACCCGGTACCGCGCCTCGCGAGAATACCCAGTCAGTAACGATGAGGCCGTCGCAACGGCCGGCGATCACGTAGAGCGGAGCTTGCTCCGCTGCTCTCATACGAAACAGCCGCGAAAAACAGCGGAGCAAGCTCCGCTCTACATGCCTTGAAGACGATCGTGAACACGTTCTCATGGCAGCGGCACGATATCGAGCAGGGCCGTCGCCAGCTTGTCGCCGTCCCATCCTTCGGCGGTAGCCTCGTAGCTGGGCAGCACGCGGTGACGCAACACATCGGGTGCGATGGCGCGAATGTCGTCCGGCGTGACGTAATCGCGCCCCGCCAGCCATGCACGCGCCCGTGCGCAACGCTCAAGCGCGATCGAACCGCGTGGGCTGGCACCCCAGGCGATACGCCGGGCCAGCTGCGGGTCGTAGCGCCGGGCGTCGCGCGAAGCCAACACCAGTTCAATCAAGTAGCGCTCCAGTTGCGGCGCCATGTGCAGGTCCAACACGGCGGCGCGGGCCGCGAAGACGTCCTCTATCGGCATCTTCTCAAGCACAGGAGCCACCGGCCGCAGCGTGTCTCGGGCACGAGCACGAGCGAGATTGAGGATCTCCGCCTCCGCTTCCGCCGCCGGATAGCCGATGCGTACATGCATGAGGAACCGATCCAGCTGCGCTTCGGGAAGCGGGAAGGTGCCTTCCTGTTCGATCGGGTTCTGGGTGGCCATCACCAGGAACAACTGCGGCAATGGATAGGTCTGCCGGCCAACCGTCACTTGGCGCTCACCCATCGCCTCCAGCAGCGCCGACTGCACCTTGGCGGGTGCGCGATTGATTTCGTCTGCCAGCAGAATGGGGTGGAAAATGGGCCCGGGCTGGAATTCGAAACGCCCGTCCTGCGGACGCCAGACTTCGGTACCGGTCAGATCGGCCGGCAGCAGGTCCGGCGTGAACTGCACCCGCGCGAAATCCGCTTCCAACCGGGAGGCCAACGCCCGAACAGCCGTGGTCTTGGCCAGGCCCGGAGCGCCTTCCACCAGCAGGTGACCGTCCGCCAACAGCGCGATCAAGAGACTTTCGACCAGCGCCGATTGCCCCACGATCGTTTGCGACAAACCATCGCGCAATGCGCTGAATGCCTGGTGCAGACGAGCGTGATCCGAGTCGAGCAAAGAGGGGTTTGGGCTGGCGGAACTATCCATCGGCAAGGCTTCGCTGCGGTGACCAGCCGATTTTGACCGATGTACGCGCCGATGGTTCAGGTATTTCGCGTTGTGGCGCAGTGCGATTCAGGCTTGCCGCTCGAAAACCAAAGCGGGTGCCACATGACCGCCCGTCCGTGGTCGCGTTTGGATGACTCGCTCCCTCGACTCAGTAATCAGCTACTTGGTTCAGACGCTCAACCCAGCTCCATAAAAAAGGGGGCTTACGCCCCCTTTTTAAACCCATCTTCCGGTTCTTACGGCTTTGCGGCTGCGCCACTCACTCGCAGCACCTTGGGCGTGATGAAGATCAGCAGCTCAGCCTTGTCTTTGGCGCGGCCTTTCTTCTTGAACAGATTGCCGAGGAAGGGCACGTCGCCCAGGAACGGCACCTTGGCGATGCTGCTGCGGTCGGAGAATTCATATACGCCGCCGATCACTACCGTCTGGCCATCATCCACCAGGACCGCGGTGTTGATCTCGCGGCGGGCGAGCTCTGGGACCGAGCCAAAGTCGCCCAAGCTGATGAAGCGGATCACTTCATCCTTTTTCACGTTCAATGACAGGAACACCCGGTTGTCGCTGGTAATGGTGGGAACGACCTTCAGCTCAAGCAGGGCTTCCTTGAACTGCACCGTCGGCGTGGCGACGCCGGTGCCACTGCCGGTGACGGTCAGATAACCAACTTCGCGACCTTGTTTGATCACCGCCTCTCGCTGGTTGGTGGTGACCAGGCGCGGGTTGGAAATGACTTCACCGCGACCTTCTTCCTGCAATGCCGACAACTCAAGATCAAGATCGAAATTCCGCCCCAGCAGCGTGTAGGCAATGCTGGCAGCTGAGTTGGTGATGAAACCGCTGGCAGGCAGGTTGACGTTCAAGTCACGCGGCAGCTCGCGATCATCGCCGTTGCCAACATTGACGTTATCAACGACGTTGCCACCAATGATCTGAGTGCGATCGCCAGAGCGACGACCAGAAAGGCCGAACCGTGCACCTAAATCCCGTGCGAAGGAGTCGGTAGCGATCACGATCCGGCCTTCGATCAGCACCTGATCCACAGGTCGGTCGATAACCGCGATCAGTTCCCGCATCTGCGCAATCTTCTTCGGGATGTCGCTGATCATCAGCGTATTGGTGCGTTCGTCGGCGACAACACGCCCACGTGACGAGAGGAACCCGTTATCGTTCTGGCTGTTGCCAGTGCCGCCACCGCCACCACCACTGCCACCAATGCCTTTGGCTTCAGTCAGTGCTTTGAAGATCACGCCGGCATTGTGATAGTTGATCTGGATGTAGTCCGTGACCAGGTCTTCGCGGTTCTCGATCGCGATGCGCGCGTCTTCTTTGTCCTGTTCGAACTTGGCCAGTTCCGGCTGCGGCGCTACCCATACGACACCACCGTCGCGGCGCTTGTCCAGCCCTTTGGCGCGCAACACGATGTCCAGCGCTTGGTCCCAGGGCACATTGACCAGGCGCAGCGTGACGTTGCCCTGCACCGTATCGGAGGCGACGATGTTGAGATTGGATTCTTCGGCGATCAGCTGCAGGACGGTCCGCACCGGCACATCCTGGAAGTTGAACGTTACCGGCCGGCCGCTATACGGACGCGCGGTCGCAGCCACCTTGGCAGCCGCGGTGGCTACCGCTGTGCTGGCAGAAGAAGAACCGCCAACGGCCTGCTGTGCAGCCCGCGGCACAATCTCCACCACATATTCGTTGCCGGTCTGATACGCCAGGGATTCGAAGTTGCCCTGAGTGCTGAGCACCAGTTGCGTACCGTTGCCTTTGACGCTTGCGTCGATACGCTGCACCGGGGTGGCGAAATCCACCACGTTGAGCGGCCGCTGCAAGGAAGCAGGCAATGTGGCATTGCCGACATCCACGATGACATTGGCGCCTTGGTTGCGCAGGTCCGGCATGGCGCCCTGTCCATCGAAACGCAGGATCAAGCGGCCCGCGCCGCCATCGCCCCGACGGAAATCGATGTTGGACACCGAAACGGTGCCGGGTGAAACAGTGGCAGGCGTTGCCTTGGTCGTAGCCGCCACATTAGGCGTGGCAGTCTGCGCTCCCGGAGATCCGGCACTGGCAGCGCTGGCGGCAGCCAACAAGCCGATTGCCAGTCCCAAAGAGCAAACCCGGTGCAAGGCCAGGCGCCGGGACGGCCGCAGGCTGTAGGCATTCAAAGCGGTCATCGTGTATCCCCCAATCATTGATCTTCAAGCGCGATAGCAGCAGGCCGTTCCAGCCAACCGCCTGCGCCATCCGGCACTAGTTCGACAAGTTCCATGCCATCTTCCCGGACCGCGGTGACCCGGCCATCGCTTTGTCCCATGTAAGTGCCGGGACGTACCCGATAGGTCACTTTGTCCGGAGCCATTACCAGTGCAATCAAACCCGCTCCGCGGCCGATGGTGCCGACCATGTCCAGGCTGTCCAGCGGATACTGTTCCAACGTTTCCTTGCGCCGGTTCGGATCCGGACGCAATCCAGGACTATCGCTGTTGTTCCAGGCATCGCTGAAAGGATCGCGCAGCCCTTGTGCGGCGTACTCGAAGGTTTCGAACTGCTGCATCACCGGCAAGGGTTCCAGCGGCGGCGCCGGCCGCGCGCGAATGTCGGCAATCCATTTTTCCAGATTAGGTGCGTCACCCGGCGTACTGGTAATGCCACGGGCGCAGCCGGCCAACAACAACACCAGGCAGGTGAACGCAGTCAGTCGAAGCGTGCTATTCGTCCGCTTGCTCATTTCGCGCCCGCCTTCGCCGCGTCGGCAGCCGCCTGTTCCTGTTCTTGAATTTCCTTCTCATCCAGGTAGCGGTAGGTCTTGACCGTGCCGGAGAGCTCCAGCGCACCCCGGCTGGAAATGGCGCCTTTGCTTTCCTTCGGCTTCAGCGAGATGTCGTGCATGGTCAGGATCACCACCCGCGGCAACGAAGCTACGCCGCTGACGAACGCACCGAACTGATGGTAGCTGCCCACCATGCGTAGCGAGATGGGCTTCTCGGCGTAGAACTCTTTGGGTGTTTCGGGCCCTGGCTGGAACAATTCGTTCGCCAGGCCGCTGGACAGCGCGGTCTGTGAAATATCGATGATCAGATCCGGCATTTCCGTCTTGCTGGGCAGCTGGCGCAACATCTGCTGCAGCACCTGCTCCATCTGTGCCAGCTGTTGCTTCAGTGGTTCCAGATTGGCGGCTTTGCCTTGTTCTGTTTCGAACTTGGTGCGCAAATCGACTTCTGTTCGCTCCAGTCCTTCCAGTGTTTCCACCTTGCCCTTGATCAGCAGCAGATAGGCGAATGCCAGAATGAATATGGAGAGCAACACGCAGAAACCGATCTTGGCGTTCTGCGGCCAACCGCCGATGTTGTTGAAATCGAGGTTCTTAAGCGATGTCTTTTTCTGATTCATGGTCGCTTCCTCAATTCGCCGGTGCCGTACTGGCAGGTTGAGCCGGCGCCGAAGCTGGACTTGCGGCGGGTGCTGGCGGTGTCGCGGCCGGGTTTGTGGAACCCGGCGCCGCGGCTTGCGGCGGCGTAGCAGCCGGTGCGGGAGCCGCGGGCCCAGTCTCGACAGGCGTCACCGCGCCATCTACAGGAACGGTGCCGTCGTCTTCCGTCTTGGCATTCGGGTTGGCAAGCCGGACCTGAAGCGTGAATGCGTAAGGCAGTTCGCGGCTCTGGCTGGTCGCCAACGGGGTTTTGCCGTCTTCCGGCTTTGCCTCGATGATCGACAGATCAGGCTTGGTCATCCAGCCGGAGCTTTCCAGGTTGCGCATGTAGGCGCTGACGCGCGCATTGGATTGGGCGCGGCCTTGCAGCGTCAGCACTTCGCCTTCCTGCTTGATGTTGGCCAGCGCCAGGCCGTCCGGTACCGTGCGGACAAGAGAGTCGAACAAGTGGACCATCTGCGAACGATTGGCCTGCAGTTCCTCGATGACTTTCTTGCGAGCCAGCAAACGGTCTTTCTGCTTGTCCAGTTCCTTGATCTGTTCGTTCTGCGCTTCGACCTTCTTGATCTCCGCTTCAAGAAACTGGTTGCGTGCCTGCTGGCCGCTGATCTGGCGGTCATAGTGGAACCAGAGCAGGAAAGACAGCAGCACGCCAGCGAAGGCCGCGACGCCCAGCATCGCGTAGAACTCGCGCTGCCGCTGGACGCGCCGCTCGGCACGCCAGGGAAGTAGGTTGATTTTTGCCATCAGTCCAAGCTCCTCAAAGCCAAGCCGGTGGCGATCATCAGAGCCGGAGCGTCCTGCGCCAGCGCATGCGCCTGCACACGCGGGCCGAGGGTCATCTGGGCCAGCGGATTGGCGACGACCGTGGGCACGCCCAACTGTTCCTCAACCATCTCCGGCAAACCTTGCAGCGCCGCGCAACCACCCGCCAGCACAACTTGATCGACCCGGTTGAATTCGCTACCGGCGTAGAAGAACTGCAGCAGACGGCTGATCTGCTGGACGGTGGCTTCCTTGAACGGCTCCAGCACTTCGATTTCGTAACTTTCCGGCAAACCACCCTGGCGCTTGGCCAAGCCGGCTTCCTCGTAGGTCAAGCCGTAGCGGCGCATTACTTCGTCGGTGAGCTGCTTGCCGCCGAACACCTGTTCGCGGCTGTACAGGCTACGGCCGCGGCGGAGAACATTCAGCGTGGTCATGGTGGCACCGACGTCGACCAGGGCGACCACGCCGTCCTGGGGGATCGGCAGATCGCTGGCCAGCAACGCGAACGCGTTCTCAACCGCGAACGCCTCCACATCCATGACCCTGGCAGTCAATCCGCCCAGCTCCAGGGCTGATTGCCGCAGCTCCACATTTTCCGAGCGCGACGCTGCCAGCAGCACCTGCACCATTTCGGGATTGTTGGGCATGGGACCCAGCACCTCGAAATCGAGGTTCACTTCCTCGATCGGGTATGGAATGTAGTTGACCGCTTCAAGCTCGATCTGGGCTTCCAGATCGTTTTCGTCCAGATCGGCCGGCATCGGGATGATCTTGGTGATCACCGCGGACCCTGCCACCGCGGCGGCAGCGTATTTGGCCTTACTGCCGGAACGCGTCACCGCTCGGCGAATGGCTTCGCCCACCGCCTCGACCTCGACGATGTTCTTTTCCACCACCGCGTTGGGCGGCAGCGGCTCGACCGCGTAGTGCTCCACGCGATAGCGGTTACCGACGCGGGAAAGCTGAAGTAGCTTGACCGCAGTCGAACTGATGTCGACGCCAATGAGCGGCGACTGGCTTTTTGGGATTAGCCCCACGGTCTTTCCCCTTCCGACGGGCACTGGGCGATATTGCTGACGCCCACATTAATAACTAACTTTTTACGCTTGGCAACCTATGTTTTCGTGGCTGTGCGGCTTGTCACGTTTCACGAAGGTTGTCCCCCAAGTCCCTGTTTCCCCCGGGATCGCCTCAGGCGGCCCCGCCGCTCATCTATACTCTGCCCCCAAGAATTCTGCAATCGGAAAGCACTGGATGCCCCGTTTCCGTCGCTTGATCCGGTGGGCGCTGATCGCGTTCGTCGGCGTCTCCCTGCTGGGCCTCATCGGCCTGGGTAGCCTTTATTACGTGGTTTCCTCCAAATTGCCGGACGTTCCATCCCTGCGCAATGTGGAACTGCAGGAGCCTCTGTACGTCTACGCCAGCGATGGCCGGCTGATTGGCCTGTTCGGCGAGACCCGGCGCTACCCGGTGGCGATCGCGAAGGTGCCGGACAAGGTCAAACAGGCCTTCATCGCCGCCGAGGACTCCCATTTCTATACCCACAACGGCATCGACTACACCGGCATCGGCCGCGCGGTCTGGCAGATCGTCAGCCGCAAGGAAGGCCGGGTCGCCGGCGGCAGCACCATCACCCAGCAGGTGGCGCGCCAATTCTTCCTCAGTTCCGAGTACAGCTATACCCGCAAGCTGGTGGAGATGATGCTGGCGATGCGGATCGAGGAGGATCTGACCAAGGACGAAATCCTTGAGCTTTATCTCAACAAGAGCTTCTTCGGCAATCGCTCCTATGGCGTGGCCGCCGCTGCCGAGTACTACTACGGAAAGCCGCTGGACCAGCTGACATTGGCGGAAACCGCCACGTTGGTCAGCGCATTGAAGTTCCCGTCCAGCGGCAACCCGATCAGCAATCCGGAACGGAACCACCAGCGCAGCGTCTACGTCATCGACCGCATGCTCGAAGACCGCTATATCAGCGCTGCCGAGGCCGCCCAGGCCAAGGCCGAGCCGATGCATGCGAAACCGCACGAGCGGCCGGTGGAGGTCTACGCACCTTTTGTAGCTGAAATGGTGCGCCAGGAAATGATCGCCCGCTTCGGCGGCGACATACTGACCAAGGGCTATCACGTCACCACCACGATCGATGCCACGTTGCAGGTGGCCGCCGACCAGGCAGTGCGCGATGGCCTGGAACTCTACGACCGCCGCCACGGCTGGAACGGCGTTGAACGCCATTTCGATATTGCCGCCGACGCTGACACCGCCACCCTGGCTGCCCAGCTCAACGGCGTTCCGCCACAGGCGGGCCTGATTCCCGGCATCGTGGCCAGTACCCACGGCGACGGCAGCGTGACACTGGTGTTGGCCAACGGCAGTGAGCTGGTGTTGCCGGCGTCGGCGAGCCAATGGACCAACCGCACCCCCGCCAAACTGTTCAAACGTGGCGATGTGGCTCGCATCAAACCGGGCAAGGCCGAGGGCGAATTCGTCCTGACACAGGTGCCGCGTGCGCAGGCGGCGCTGGTGTCGCTGGATGCCAGCAACGGCGCACTGCGGGCGCTGATCGGCGGCTACAGCTTCGCCGGCAACAAGTTCAACCGCGCCACCCAGGCTCGTCGCCAGCCGGGCTCCAGCTTCAAGCCATTCCTCTACGCGGCGGCCTTCGACAAGGGCTTCAACCCCGCTTCGATCGTGCTGGATGCGCCGGTGGTGTTCCGCGACCGTCGTGGCCACATGTGGCGGCCGCAGAACGATGGCGGCGGGTTCCGCGGACCGATGCGTCTGCGCGAAGCACTGGTGCAATCGCGCAACCTGGTGTCGGTGCGACTGTTGGACGGCATCGGCGTGCCGTTCGCGCGCAAGTACATCAGCCAGTTCGGTTTCGATGAAGCCGAACTTCCACCCAACCTCTCGATGTCGTTGGGGACGGCTTCGTTGACGCCGCTATCGGTTGCGCGTGGCTATGCCGTGTTCGCCAATGGCGGCTCCCGGGTCACGCCATGGTTCATTGATGAAGTGAAGGACCGTGAAGGCAATGTGGTTTTCAAGGAGAATCCGGCGGTTGCGTGCCGCGGTTGCGGACAATCGCAGCACGGCGGCGCCGGCCCCGCCAGCAATGTGGTGGATGGCTTCAATCTCGGACCGCTGCAATCCGCCGCGCCCAAACCGGAAGCGGTGGCGAAGCCTGTCGAACCCGAGAAGCCCGTGGATCCCAACACCGTCACCGCACCACGCGCCATCGACGAACGCACGGCCTACCAGCTGATCTCCATGATGCGCGATGTGGTTCAACGCGGAACCGGTACCGCGGCCAAGGTACTGAATCGCGAGGACGTGGGCGGCAAAACCGGCTCGACCAACGATCACCGCGACGCGTGGTTTTCTGGCTTCGGCGGCCCGTATGCGACCACCGTTTGGGTAGGCCGGGATGACTTCCGTTCGTTGGGTTACCGTGAATACGGCGGCAAAGCCGCGTTGCCCATCTGGATCAACTACATGCGCGTGGCGCTGAAAGACAAGCCTGTAGCCACGAACGATCCGCCCGAGGGAATGGTGCAAGTCACCCTCAACGGCGCCACCGAATGGGTCAAGGTCGAAGACATGGAGCGCATCCAGAACTTCGATCTGTTTGGTCCGGAAGATGCCGTGCCGGACGAAGCGGCGTTCGATATCTTCTGAGAACCTGTTGATCACGAAACATTGACGAGGAAGGCGGATGCTCCGCCTTCCTCGTTGTTCATCCAATATCGTGTACAGTCGCCGCAAAAGTCACGACGCGGAGGCTCACTATGCACCACGCTCGTCAGCACGCTGAGACCCGCACCCGCGAACGTCGCCGCCGGCTCGCCCATGAGGCAGCCCGATTGATGGCGGAAGGCGGCATTCGCGATTTCCATCAAGCCAAGCTAAAAGCCGCCAGTCGACTGGGCATCCATGACGATGCGTCGCTGCCGCGCAACCGCGAGATCGAAGATGCGCTGCGCGAATACCAGCGCCTGTTCGCGGGCGAATCGCATGCCGCCGGCCTGCGCATGCGCCGCGAAGCGGCCGCGCGTGCGCTGGCATTCTTCGAACCGTTTTCGCCCCGCTTGATCGGTCCCGTCCTCGACGGCACGGCGGATGCCAACTCCCCCGTACATCTGCACCTGCATAGCGACGACCTTGATGCGGTCGCACGCTTCCTGGAAGAGCACCGCATTCCCGCCGAATCGCGCAGCCGCCGTCTGCGCATGGACCGGGAGCGCATTGCCGACTTGCCGGTATGGATTTTCAGCGCCGAGGACCTGACCTTCGACATTACGGTGCTACCACACGACGCGTTGCGCCAAGCGCCGTTGTCCACTATCGATGAAAAGCCGATGAAGCGCGCATCGGCAACGCAGCTACGGCAGCTGCTGACGGATGAGGAGATCGCGACTTATGAAGCTGATGCCGGCGATGAAGCCACTTAAGTGAACTTCGTTTCTTCAGCCGCATGCAGATAAAAAAAGCCCCGCGATGCGGGGCTTTTTTACTGAAAGACAAGATCAGTAGCTGCGTTTCAGCGCTGGTCCAGGCTCTTGTAATCGCGCACGTCATAGCCGGTGTAGATCTGGCGCGGGCGGCCGATCTTGGCTTCGGGATCGACCTGCTGTTCCAGCCAGTGCGCCACCCAGCCGGCGGTGCGGCCGATGGCGAACATCACCGTGAACATCTCGGTGGGAATCTTCAGCGCCTTGTAGATGATGCCGCTGTAGAAATCGACGTTGGGATACAGCTTGCGCTGCACGAAATAGTCGTCCTTCAGCGCGGCTTCTTCCAATCTCATCGCCACTTCCAGCAGCGGATCGTCCACGCCCAGCTCGCCCAGCACCTTGTGGGTCATCTCGCGGATGATCTTGGCGCGCGGGTCGAAGTTCTTGTACACGCGATGGCCGAAGCCCATCAGCCGGAAGCCGGACTCCTTGTCCTTGGCCTTGGCCACGGCGGACGCGACGTTCTTGGCGTCGCCGATCTCTTCCAGCATCTTCAGCACCGCCTCGTTGGCGCCGCCATGCGCCGGTCCCCACAGCGCGGCAATGCCAGCGGCAACCGAAGCGTAGGGGTTGGCGCCGGTGGAACCGACCAGACGCACCGTGGAGGTGGATGCGTTCTGCTCGTGGTCCGCGTGCAGGATGAACAACAGATCCAGCGCCTTGGCGACCACTGGATTCAGTTCCAGCGGCTCGCTGGGCACTTCGAACATCATGTGCAGGAAGCGGCTGACGTAGTCCAGGTTATTGCGCGGATAACGGATCGGCCAGCCGATCGAATAGCGGTACGCGGCAGCGGCGATCGTCGGCACCTTGGCGATCAGGCGAATCGCGGCCAGGCGGCGTTGTTCCGGATCATTGAGGTCCAACGTGTCGTGGTAGAACGCCGACAGCGAAGCCACAGAGCCACAGAGCATGGCCATGGGATGAGCGTCGTAATGGAAGCCGCCCAGAAAGTTCTTCAGCGACTCATGCATCATCGTGTGATGCGTAACTTCGTGGTCGAACGCTTCGAACTCCGCCTTGCTGGGCAGTTCGCCGTTCATCAGCAGATACGCCACTTCCAGGAAGCTGGAGTTCTTCGCCAACTGCTCGATGGGATAGCCGCGATACAACAGGACGCCGTTGTCGCCATCGATGTAGGTGATGGCGGACTTGCAACTCGCGGTAGCGGTGAAACCCGAATCGTAAGTGAAAAGCCCGGTTTCTTTGGTCAGTTTGGAAACATCGATGCAATCGTTACCAAGCGTGGGCTTGAGTACTGGCAGGGCTACCGATTTGTCGCCTGCATTCAGCGTGACCTGGTCAAGTTCGGACACAGTGTGCGCTCCTTCATGGGGGTTCGCCGACCAGTTACCCAGGCGACGTGTGACGGGAGTCCATGGAATTAACCTTGGATAACCAAATTATCGCATACCGGATTTGGAGCCGTCGCTCTGAAACGGACCAAAATCAGACCAAAGAATGAGGCCACCCGGGTAGCGGGTACGCGGTGCCTGTTTTGTTTTCCGCGCAAACGCAAACGGCCGCGCAATGCGCGGCCGCTGTGCAGCGAAGACAGTACTGATCAGCGCGCGTAGCGCTTCTGGAACTTGTCGATACGGCCGCTGGTGTCCATGACCTTGTGCTTGCCCGTGTAGAACGGGTGCGAGGCCGAGGAGATTTCGACCTTGATCAGCGGATACTCTTTGCCGTCTTCCCACTTCGTGGTTTCCTTGCTGCTCAGCGTCGAGCGGGTCAGGATCTTGAAGTCGGAAGTGACATCGAAGAAGACGACGTCGCGGTACTGGGGATGGATGTCGGCCTTCATGGCGGGCACCGGGTTTCAGGAAGGGAAGAGCGGCATTTTAGCCCGCCCTCCCCTCCAGTGCAACCCGGCCCTCCGGCGGAATCCTCAGACTGCTGCCAGTGCGGCCCGGATCAGGCCCTCGAACCGCTCCTGGTCATAGCGCATCAGGATGTTGGCTTTATCCGGATGCCCGCCTTCCCGCCGCCAATCGACCACGGTGGCGCCACGCGCATGGCTGCCCTGCAGTTCGACGGCCACCGGCCGCTCCAGCAGCTCCTGGGCGCCTTGCGGCTCCAGCGCGAACGCCATCGCCAGCGCATCGGCGGCATACCAGTAGTCGCCGCGGCGATCGATCGACCATAGGCGGGTCTTTTCCGAGATGACGGCATAGAAGCGGGCACGAACCGAATCGGCGTTCAGCCAATCGACCACCTTGTCGTGGTGCAGGCCATGGGCGATGGTCGCCTCCCAGTCAGCCAGGTCGAAGCGGTCGAAGGCCTCGAAGACGACGTGGGCGGCTTCGGGATCGAAATAAATATTGAACTCGGCGGCCGGGGTGATATTGCCGTGCCCCGTCACCGCACCGCCCATCACCACGAAGCGCGCAATACGCTGCGGCAGAGTGGGATCAAGCTTGAGCGCCAGCGCGATGTTGGTCAGCGGCCCCAGTGCCACCAGCACCAGTTCGCCGGCGTGCGCATGGGACAGGCGCAGCAACGCCAACGCTGCATGCTCGCTTTCCGCCGAACGTGGTGAAGGTGCATAGCCAATGTCGCCATAACCGTCGCGACCGTGCACGTATGCCGCATCACGCGCCGGGTGCAGCAAAGGCTGGGCGCAGCCGGCGAAGACCGGCACATCGTCGCGGCCTACCACTTCGCATAACTTGAGCGCGTTGCGCACGGTGTGTTCCAGGCCGACGTTGCCGGCGGCAATGGTCAGACCGACGATTTCATGCCTGGGATCGTTGAACGCCATCAGCAGCGCCAGCGCGTCGTCCACGCCGGGATCGGTATCGATCAGCAAGGGAATTTTCTTCGCCATGTCTCTTCGCTCAGTGTGAGCCGCCGAGTCTCTCACTACTGGGTTGCGGGGGAAAGTCGTTGGGTTTGCTTCTTGTAGAGCCGAGCTGCGCCCCGCGATAGCAACAAGTCGGTAGCAACCGGGCCGTCGCAACGGCAGGCGATAGCGAATAGCCGCCTTTCAGCCCTTAAGGTGCTTCTCGTAGAGCCGAGCTTGCTCGGCTGCTTTTGGATTGACGCAAAGAGCAGCGGAGCAAGCTCCGCTCTACGACATGCTACGCCGACGCATACCGCGCTGCGCCGCCCACCCAGCGGCCAATGATGCGATCGGCGACATCCGGCGATTCGGACAGTAGGCGATCGGCCAGTTCCCGCACTTGAGGCAGCAACCCTGCGTCGCGCGCCAGATCGGCCACGCGGAAGGTGGCAAGCCCAGTCTGCCGCGTACCTAACAATTCGCCCGGGCCACGTAGCTCCAGGTCTTTTTCCGCGATAACGAAGCCGTCGTTGGTCTGGCGCATGGTCGCCAGCCGATGCTTGGCCATCATCGACAGCGGCGGCTGGTACAGCAGCACGCAGTTGGAAGCCATCGCGCCGCGCCCCACCCGCCCGCGCAGCTGGTGCAGCTGCGCCAGGCCCAGGCGCTCGGCGTTCTCGATGATCATCAGGGATGCGTTGGGCACATCGACGCCCACTTCAATGACCGTGGTGGCTACCAGCAGATCCACCTCCCCTTGCTTGAACGCCCGCATGGTCGCCTGTTTTTCTGCAGCCTTCATACGCCCATGCACCAACGCGATACGCAGTTCCGGCAGCGCAGCGGAGAGTTGTTCGTAGGTGGTCTGGGCCGCCTGCGCGACGACCTCATCACTATCGTCGATCAACGTGCAAACCCAATAAGCCTGGCGGCCTTCGGCGCAAGCGGCGCGAATGCGTTCGACCAGTTCCGGCCGGCGCTCCGCGCTCAGTGCCACGGTATGCACCGGCGTGCGGCCCGGCGGCAACTCGTCAATCGCCGACACATCGAGATCGGCGTAGGCGGCCATTGCCAGCGTGCGCGGAATCGGCGTGGCGGTCATCACCAACTGGTGCGGCACCGACGTGCCCAAGGCACCCTTGTCGCGCAGCGCCAGCCGCTGGTGCACGCCGAAGCGATGCTGTTCGTCGACAATGGCCAGAGCGAGATCGTGGAAGGCCACCGCCTCCTGCATCAGTGCATGAGTACCGACCACCACCTGCGCCGCACCGGATGCAATTTCCGCCAATACTGTTGCCCGCGCCTTGCCGGTCACCTTGCCGGCCAGCCAGGCCACCTTTACGCCCAACGGCTCCAGCCAGTTGCGCAGATTGACCAGGTGCTGTTCCGCCAGGAGCTCGGTCGGCGCGGCCAACGCAGCCTGCCGGCCCGATTCCACCGCCAGCATCGCCGCCAATGCGGCGACCACGGTCTTGCCGCTACCTACGTCGCCCTGCACCAGCCGCAGCATCGGCATCGGTTGTTTCAGGTCGGTGCGGATCTGCTTGAATACACGCTGTTGCGCGCCGGTCAACTTGAATGGCAGTGACGCCAGCAAATCAGCCGCCAGCCGGCCTTTGCCGGTCAGCGCGGGCGCCTTGTGCCGCTGCATGGCGATACGCTGCCGGCGCAGGCTGAGGTGGTGCGCCAGCAATTCTTCCATCGCCAGCCGGCGTTGTGCCGGATGGGTGCCCACTGCCAGCGCGGCGAGATCGGCGTCTCGCGGCGGGCGGTGCATGATCAGCAAGGCCTCACGCAACGAAGGCAGGTTCAAACCGCCCAGCGATTCCGCCGGCAACAGTTCCAACGCGGCCTCGTCCGGCAACTTGTCCAATGCCTGCCCGATCAGCCGGCGCAACGTCGCCGGACCGATGCCCTCGACGGCTGGATACACCGGGTCCAGTTCGTCGCCCAGCTCGGCCTCGTCGGCGTCGCCCAGCACGCGATAGCTCGGGTGCACGATCTCCAGGCCTTGGTGGCCCGGCTTGGGTGTGCCGTAGCAACGCACGCGCGTGCCCACCGAAAACTGCGCCACCTGCGCTGCACGAAAATGGAAGAAGCGCAGCACCAGCGTGGAATGCGAGTCGTCGGCGATCGCCACGCGCATCATCGGCCGGTACCGGAAACCACGCTCCACCGCTTCCACGCGGCCTTCCACCTGCGCCGGCGTGCCCGGCTGCAAGAGCCGAATGGGCGTGAGCGAGGTGCGGTCTTCATAGCGCAGCGGCAAGTGCAGCCACAGGTCCTGCAACGTGCACAAACCGCGCGCCGCCAATTTCTCGGCCACGCGCGGCCCCACTCCGGGCAAAGTGCTCAAGGACTGCTGTTGAAGATCGACGGACGCTCCGCCTTTTCGAATCGGCATCGGCTAAGCATGCCGGGATCGCGTCGAAATCAAAACCCTGACGTGCGATGCAGCGCTTTTCGACCGCTGCGGACATGGTGTCCGCAGCGGTCCGTTTGCCTGCTTCAGAACTTCAAGCCAACCTCAAGACCGTAAGTCCGCGGCTCGCTGACCACCGCGCCCACGGTGCCGAAAGCTTCCCGGCCGTAGACATTCAGTTGAGTGACGTAGCGGTTGTCGAACACGTTGTTGCCGTATACGGCCCAGCTCCAATGCCCCTGTGCCGATGTCCAGCCCAGCCGCACGTCGGTGCGGTTCTGCGATTCCCCTGTGGAAAATGCCGGGTAATCCGCGCAGTCACCGGAAGACCGGCTGTAGTCGTTGCTCCGGCAGGCGCCGCGGAAGGCGTGGCGCAACGCCAGCCGAATGTCACCCGCATTGCCTAGCTGCCAAACGTAGTGGCCACCCATCGCCGCCGACCAATTCGGTTCACCGGTGGGCTGTCCGTTCAAGTCGAGCATGCCCGCCGGGGTATCGATGCCGTAGTCGCGGTACTTGGAATCGATATAGGCCGCGTTGAAATCCAGACCAAATGCATCGGTCACCTGCCAGCGCATATCGAAGTCCACACCGTAGGCCTCCACGTCGCCGGTATCGACAACGAAGCGCGGGATGGAACTGGTGTTGTCCAGGCGGATCGACTGGCGGTTGTCGTAGCGGTAGTAGTAGACCGACAGGTTGTAGGCCAGCCGCGCGTCCGGGAACGATTGCTTGATGCCGACCTCGGCGTTCCAGACATCCTCGTTGTCGAACGCGCTGCCGATCTGCAGCGCGTTGAACCCACCCGCCTTGTAGCCCTTTGCCAGCGAGGCGTAGCCCATCATGTCGTCGGTGAAGTGGTAGTCGATCACCAGCCGCGGGCTCCAATCGCTCCATGATTGCTTGGCGCGATTGGTGACGCCTTTGTTCATCATCGCCGGCGGATCGATGAAGGCGAGATCGAAAATGAAGGTTTCCTTCGGTACGCCGGCCAGCGCGAAGAAGCCGGCGGCATCCAGCGCATCCAATGTGGCGTCCAGCGTGGGCGCGTTGCGGATGTCGTTGAACCAGGTGAAGTCTTTTTCGTCGCGGGTGTGGCGCAGGCCGACGGTCAGATTCAGCTTGTCGTTGACGTGCCATATGACATCGCCAAACCCGGCATAGGCTTTGGTCTTTAGCGTGTTGTTGAAGGACTCGTTCCAGCCATGGTCCAACAGACTCAGCGGAATGCCGTTGGCGGCGAGCACCTGCGAAAAGAATCCAAATAACGTGCCGTCCGGCGTCGGCGCCAGGCCCAGGTTGGCGACAGCGGTGTCGACGGCGGTAGTGGTGGTGTCGATCTCGCTGGTCTGGCGCGCTTCTTCTTCGTAGTAGCTCATGCCGGCGACCCAGTCGATCTTCTCGGTGGCGCCGCTGAACTTGAATTCCTGATATTTGTTTTCGTTTGATTCGCTATTGGTGGAATCGAGATAGAGATCAGGCCGGTTGGTACCATCTTCTTCCACACGATTGAGCGAATCGAACTGACGCCAAGCCGTGGTCGAGGTCAGATGGCCCCACGCGAACGCGTGGTCAACGATCAGCGTTACGCCATCGAACGTGCGCCATTCCGCGCTGGCGGTGGTGTCGTTGAACGTGCCGATATCACGCGGATCCCGATATTCGAGCGGATTGGCGGGCGCGGTCGGCCGGCCCGGCGGTGGCGGCAAGGGCACGATACCGGTGGTGGGACGGCCGCGCTGATCCAGGTTTTCATGGTCCCAACTTAGTAGCGCGGTGGTGTTGTCACCCAAGCCCAGCTGCCACGCTGCGCGCGTGGCCCAGACGTTATCGCCGGCCAGATCTTCGCCGGTCGCGCCATCCTGCACCCAGCCATCGCTGTGATTGATCAGGCCGTTCAAGCGCAAGGCCGAACGTTCGCCGACCGGGATATTCGCCATTGCTTCAAGATATTGTTTACCGTGATTGCCCAGTCGCAGTTTGGCGGCGGCTTCGGTTTCATCGCTCGGTCGCTTGGTGATCACCGATACCGCGCCTGCAGCGGTATTGCGACCGAACAAGGTGCCTTGCGGACCTTTCAGCACTTCGATGCGTTCGACATCGGTCAATGGCAGCAGGATGCCGCCACTGCGGCCGGTGTAGACGCCATCGATAAATACACCCACCGCCGGATCGGTGCCGATGCCGAAGTCGTCGGTACTGATGCCGCGCAGCGCGATTTCCGGCTGGGTCGGCTGCACGCTGTTGATGCGCAAGCCAGGCACGAAACTGTCCAGATCGCCCATGTCCTCGGCGGCGACGTCGTCGATCAGTTGGTCGTTCAGCACCTGCAACGCGATGGGGACGTCCTGCAGCTCCTGTTCACGGCCCTGGGCGGTCACGGTGATCGTGTCCAGCGTGGTGGCATCGGCAGACGTCGGTCCCTCTTGGGCCCAGGCCGTGCCCGTAGCCGCCAGTACCGCCCATCCCCCGAACAAGGCACGGCGCATGCCGATGACCAGATCGCGTTGCATCAGTTTCATCACTCTCTCCCAAAAAGGTTGTGCGTTCTGACCGCCACAGGTGGTTGCTGCATCACGTTCCTTTCCCCTGACTTTCGCAGCTACCCTGCTGCGCTTGTATCCACTCGCGTATCAATGCCACGCCCTCGCGATGAATCACCGAGCGTCCCAGTTCCGGCATCATCACCGACGGATCATCGCTATCCATGCGGAACGCCAGAATCGACGCGTCCGGGTCACCGGGAACGATGCCGTAAAGCCGATTGCCCGTGCCTTTGCCGGCGGCGATCGGCTGTTTGCAGAAACCCAGCTTCAGCCGGTCCCGAGTTGATGCGTCCAGCCACATGCCCGATGTGATCGCCGGGCCAGTGGCGCTATGGCAATGGCCGCAGTTGATGTCCAGATATGCGCGGGCACGATCATCCAGGCTGGCATGCGCTGCGTTGGTCCAATCCGCTGCCTTGGGCGCTTGGCCAGGTGCAGGCGCGCCGGTGAGATAGCCGATTCGCGACAAATGGGTGAGTTGGTTCTCCGAACCCTCCGCATAAGTGAAATCGCGATTGATGTGCCGGGCTTTCAGTCCGATCGGCAGTAGCTTCCGGGACCGGTTGTCGGTGGCATGGCAACCCGCGCATTGGTTCTGGTCAGGAACCTGATAGTCGGCCCCTTCGCGAGCTCCATCCGCACTCACCAGCTCCAGAGGAATCACCGCACCCGTGCGTTGCAACGTAGCTTCCGTTTGTGCGTCGTTCCACACGTAGGGCAACGCGATCCATCCCTCCTTGCGATGCACCAGCAATCGGGTTTCGATCAGTCGCACCTTGCGCAGATCGAGCGATTCCTTTTCCAGTCCCGCTTCGCCTTTCGGCGCTGTGCGCGCCACCGATTTTCCGTCCCACGACTGCCCGGGCGGCAGCGGGTAATAGAACGTCTTGCTGATGATGGTGCCGACCGGCAAATCGAAACTACTGGTGTCGCTATAGCGGGCCGATACGCCCGCCGGCATCCAGATGGTGCGTAGCTTGTGTGCGTAGTCGCTGAACAAGGGCGTGTTGAGGTCATAAGGAACAACGCCTTCGTTGAGTACCAGGCGTCCGTCCTCGCGTTCCAGCACATGCCACTCACTAAGCGAGGCCGGCTGGCCTTCGGCAAGAAAATGTACCGGCTCGCTCGTCCCACAAGCGGCAAGCGTCGCCAGCGACAGCAGCATCGCCAAGCCGCGCAGCGCTTCCAGCATGGATCAGCTCCGGCCCAGATCGACGGCGGGCAGCCGTGGCAACTCACAGTCGAATCGTTTCGCATCCTTGTCCGGGTTCTTGTAGCCGCCGGGCCCGTCGGCGTTCACCACGCCGTTGACGTCGCGCAGGCAGATGTCAGGCCCGCGGACCTGATCGCCGACCTTGCGCTGCGCGTTGTAATAGCCATCCCACAACACGTCCGGAAAACTCCCGCGCAATCCGAACAGCGCCACCTTCAAAGCCTTCAGGTCCAAGCCGTCTGGCGAATCGCCGCCGCCGGACAATTTGTTGC
Organism: Pseudoxanthomonas sp. CCNWLY206-1; assembly: GCF_039710385.1. NCBI lineage: Bacteria > Pseudomonadati > Pseudomonadota > Gammaproteobacteria > Lysobacterales > Lysobacteraceae > Pseudoxanthomonas > Pseudoxanthomonas sp. CCNWLY206-1. The sequence continues at coordinate 654,143 of NZ_JBDKXI010000002.1, forward strand.
TGTGTACGTAGATGTTTTCCGGATAGGGATCGAAGGTCTCCGACCTGCTGGAGTCCTTGTAGCCCGCCGAATACACGCTGGAGATGATGATATTGGCGGTGACGTTATCGGCGATGGTGTTGCCAAAGATCTCGATATTGTCGTTCGAGTTGACCAGCACGCCGGACCCTGCCGGCACACTCGCCACGGGCGTGCCTTTGGCGCCGAAATTGTCGGTGTTGTTGGCGATCACCTGATTGTTGAACACCCGGATGTTGCCACCCTGCTGCGACAGGCCCGGCATGTTGAACACCAGGATGCCGCCGGTGTTCTTGATGGCCACGTTGTCGTACACGTCGGCATTGATGGTGTTTTCGATCTCGATACCGGCCACGTTGGATTCCGCGCGGCTGCGGCGCACGATCACTCCGTCGGACTGGCCCACGTAAATGCCGGCGTCGGAAGCGGCGATGGAGACCGAATCCTCGATCAGCACGTTCTTGCAAAGCACCGGGTACAGCCCATACGCGCCGTTCTTGGTGCTGGGCCCACCGGTCCATTGCACCTTCACACCACGGATGGTGACGTTTTCGGATTCGCTGATCTTCAGTCCGTCACCTTTGGAATCTTCGATGGTGAGGTTCTCGATGGTGAAATCATCACCATTCACCAGCAGCCCTTCGGCGCCGGCTTTCTGGCCTTTGAAGGTCAACACGCTCTTGTCCATGCCGGCGCCGCGCAGGGTGACGCCATCCGCGCGCAGGCTCAGGCTGCGGTCGAAGGCGTGGCGTCCGGCAGGAATCTCAATGACATCGCCGGGTTTGGCATCCAGCAGGCGTTCCTGGAGCGTCTTGGCGAATGCGGCATCGCCAGCAGCCACCTCCGGGCCCGGCTCCGGCTCCGACTGGCTGCATCCCGCTACCGTCAGCACCGCTGCTACCGCCAGAATCGATCGCCGCATCTCGCCCTCCCGTTGACCCGAACGGCACAGGTGCTCGGAAGTCCTCCGGACGCCTGCGTATGTGAAAAGGCAGTCTTGTCCGCGGGGCCGATCACGCGAGAGGGCAGGAGCGGCATACTAAGGGGGGCAAAGCGGACAAGCTGGAGGGGCTTCGATGCGACGCAATCAGGGCCAGGGGGAGGACGCGCGGCTATCCGTCGCCAACCTGCCAACCAACATGCTGTGCGGTCTGGTGCTGCTGGCGAGCGAGTTGGGAGTGAACTGCGAAGACTGGTTCACTGGCTTGCGCCTCAATGCGCGCGAGGTGCAGGAACCTGACGCGCGGGTTTCCTACCGCCAGGCCATCGAAGTGATCCGTCGCGCGTTGCGCTCGCTACCGCTCGACGGTGTGGGCCTGGCGATGGGAGCCAAGCAGAACGGCGGCAACTTCGGCTTGTTGGGCTTGGCGATGAAGACGGCGCCAAACTTCGGCGAGGCGGTGTCCATCGGCTTGACCTATCAACATGCCATCGGTCCGCTGATGGATCTGGACATGCCGTCGCCGGAGGGCGGCGATACGGTGACCGTGGCAGCCTCCGCTCCGTCCGCACCGGCCGACATCCTGCCGTTCCTGTGTGAGGAAATGTTCTCCAGCGTGCTGATGCTGGCGCGCGAACTGGCGGGACAGGAGTTCCGTCCCTTGCGGCTGGATCTGGCGTATCCGGCACCAATGTACGCGCACAAGTACACCGAGACGTTCGAATGCGAAGTGCGCTTCGACCAGCCTTACAACGGCATGGTGGTGGACAGCCGCTGGATGGTGCTTCCCTTTCCCAGCTACAACCCGGTCACCTCGCGTCAAGCACTGGCGATGTGCCGCGCTCAGTTGGATGCGCTGTCGCTGCAGGGTGAAACCACCGCCGCGGTGGGTCGCCAACTGCGTCCACGACTACGCGATAATCCTCAGATGGCCGACATAGCGGCGCTGCTGCATCTCAGCGAACGCACCCTGCGTCGCCAATTGGCGGAGGAAGGCACTCGTTTCACTGCTCTGCACGATCACATTCGCACGCAACGCGCCTTGGAATTGCTGCACGACCGCGGGCTCACCATCTCGCGAGTCGGCAATCAGGTCGGCTTCACCGATGTACGCGAGTTCCGCCGCGCGTTCAAACGCTGGACGGGCTACACGCCCAGCGAGGCACGTGAGCGCATGGCGTAGTTCCAAGGGTTAGGGGGCTATGCATATGGCGCTGGGTTCCCGCGTACGCCGGCATGACGATTCCCTATTCCCTTATTCCTTGTCCCCAGTTAGGACCGCGCATAAGTAGTCGATACGAACGCTCCGTTGCTCAGTCGAGCACCATCACCGCATCGACCTCAAACACGGCGCCCTTGGGCAGACCGGAGACTTCCACGGTGGAGCGCGCGGGAAATGGTGTGGAGAAGTATTCCTGCATCACCGCGTTGACAGCAGCGAACTGGCCCAGATCGGTCAGATACAGACCCAATCGCACCATGCGATCCAACGATCCACCAGCCGCTTCGGCTACGGCTTTCAAATTATCGAACGCACGTCGTGCCTGTACCGAGATGTCCCCTTCGACCAGCGCGCCGGTGGCCGGGTCCAATGGAATCTGTCCGGAGAAATAAACGGTATTGCCGGTGCGAACCGCTTGCGAATACGGACCAATGGCAGCGGGCGCGTGGTCGGTCTGAACGATCTGGCGGGTCATGGGAATTCCTGTATTCGGCGTTGCACGGATTCTAAACCGTTCGATGTGGAAGCGGTCTCGGCAGTTCGTTGTAGGAGCGCCGTCTCGGCGCGAGCTCTTCCTGTCAGATCGACGCACGATGGAAGCGAAGAGCTCGCGCCGAGACGGCGCTCCTACACTGAATGGTTGCGCCTATTGGCGACGTACGCCGTGCACCACGTTCAGTCGACGTAGGCGGCGCATCACTTCCGCCAGATGGTTGCGATCGCGGACTTGAATGGAAAAGCGCAACACGGCAACGTTGATGTCGCGTTCCAGGTATTCCACGCGTTCGATATTCGATTGGCTCTTGGCCACCGCGGCGGCGACTTGCGCCAGCACGCCAGGACGGTTTTCCACGTCGATGAGCAACGAAGCATCGTAATCGCCACTGACGTTGGCATCCCAGTCGATCGGCACCCAGCGATCCGGCGACTTGCGGAACTCGGTGACGTTGGGGCAATCCAGCCGATGCACCACGATGCCCTTGCCCGCAGTGTGATAACCCATGATCTCGTCGCCGGGAATCGGCTGGCAGCAATTGGCGAAGCTGACCACGCCGCGCTCGGTGCCGTTGATCAGGATCTTTTCCTGCGAATGACGCGAATGGCCGCCACTGCGCAGTTCGGCGAAGGCGGTGAGCGCCTGCGCGGCCTGCGAGGGCATCCAGTTGCCCAGCGCGATGTCGGCCAGCAGCGCTTCCAGACGGGGGTAGCGATGCTCGGTCAGGAACGCATCCAATCGCTGCGCCGGCAAGCGTTCCAACGAACTGTCCAGCTCTTCCAACGCGCGGTCCAGCATGCGGTGGCCCAACTGCACCGCGTCTTCGTGTTCCAGCTGCTTGAGCTGATGGCGGATCGCCGTGCGCGCCTTGCTGGTCACCACGAACTCCAGCCATTGCGGCTTGGGCGCGGCCGACTTGGCGGTGATGATTTCCACGCTCTGGCCGCTGGCCAGCTTGGTTCGCAACGGCACCAGCTTCTTGTCCACGCGCGAGGCCACCGCGCGATTGCCGACATCGGTGTGCACGGCGTAGGCGAAATCGAGCGCGGTGGAATTTCTCGGCAGTGCCAGGATCTTGCCCTTCGGCGTGAACAGGTAGACCTCATCCGGGAACAGGTCGACCTTGACGTTATCCAGGAACTCCAGCGAAGAACCGGCGGCACGCTGGTTCTCTATCAGCTCGACGATCCAGGCATGCGCGCGACTCTGCGCACTGTTCGGGGTATCAGCACCGAACTTGTAGGTCCAATGCGCCGCGATGCCGCGTTCCGCTATCAGATCCATTTCCTGCGTGCGTATCTGCACTTCGATCGGCGAACCGTAAGGGCCAAACAGCACGGTGTGCAGCGACTGGTAGCCGTTGGCTTTGGGAATGGCGATGAAATCGCGGAAGCGTCCGTCCAGCGGCTTGTACTGCGAGTGCACCGCGCCCAGCGCGTGATAACACGTCGGCACCGAATCGACCACGACGCGGAAGCCGAATACATCCATCACCTGGTCGAAGCTTTTTCCCTCGCTGCGCATCTTGTTGTAGATGCTCCAGGGCGTCTTGATTCGGCTGACCAGCCGGTGCTCGATGCCTTCCTTGGTCAGCCGCTGCGACAGGTGCGCTTCGATCTGCGCCATCGATTCGCGCCGTACCACTGGCTGGCTGCGGATGTGCTTGTCGATGATGGCGTGTCGCCATGGGTGCATGGCGCGGAAGCCCAGGTCCTGCAGCTCCGACTTGACCAGGTTCATGCCCAGGCGTTGGGCGATGGGCGCGTAGATGTCCAGTGTTTCGCGGGCAATGCGCTGTCGCGCTTCCGCGCCCTGCGCTCCTAGTGTGCGCATGTTGTGCAGGCGATCGGCGAGCTTGATCATGATCACGCGCAGATCGCGCGACATCGCCAGCAACATCTTGCGGAAGCTTTCCGCCGCGGCTTCCTGGCGATCGCGGAACTTCAGCTTGTCGAGCTTGGTGACGCCGTCGACCAACTCGGCGACCGACTCACCGAACTCGATGGCGATCTCATCGCGCGTCAGCGGCGTGTCTTCAATGGTGTCGTGCAGGATGGCGGCGATAAGCGTTTCCGCATCCATGCCCAGTTCGGCCAGCACGCGCGCGACGGCAATCGGATGGGTGATGTAAGGTTCGCCGGACTTGCGGGTCTGTCCGATATGCGCGGCCGCGCCGAGTTCCCACGCGTGCCGCAGCAGCGGCAGCTGTTCGGCCGGCAGATACGAGGCAGCGTGTTCGAACTGCAGAACATAGTCCGGCGCCGCTTCGTCGCGCGACGGAGCGCTGGCTTTGATTGCCTTGGCGGTGCGGCCTGGGTTCATGCCGCCAGCCTATTCCAGACGCGGCTTGACGGCAAACGGCCAAAACAGGAAAAGCCCGCTGGCGCGGGCTTTTCCAAAGGCTGACAAACCGAACGATCCGCTCGGCTGTTGGCCGTGGTTCAGTCGTCGCCCTTCGACAGATCGTCGTCGGCGACCACTTCGGCAGCGGCCCACTCCAGCGCTTCGCGCTCAGCGCGCTCGCGTTCGGCCTTCTCGACGCGGTCGATCAGATCGTTGTCGATCTTGCGGGCAGCGATTTCGCGCAACGCCAGCACGGTCGGCTTATCGGCGCTTTCGCTGTTGTCGATGGTGGGTTCCACGCCATTGGCGAGCTGACGGGCGCGCTTGGCGGCCATCGTTACCAGATCGAAACGGTTGTTGACGACTTCCAGGCAGTCTTCGACGGTGATGCGGGCCATACGGGCTCCCGGCGACCCGTTGGGCCGCGCGATTGAATGGGGAAAGGGCCGCGATTGTAGGCAGGCCGCCTCGCGATTGCAAGCCTTTTCTTAAAAATCAATCACTTAGATTAGGCGCACTCCCCGTAGCGTGCGCTATGCGCACGCACGCAACGCCGGCACATGCAAAGCGGCGCCGGTGCACGGGCTTGAGCGCTGGCGTGGAAAGCCCAAACGTGCGCACAGCGCACGCTACTCGCGAAGGGCCTACGCCAGCAGCGTCTGGATCAAGCCGGCGTGGCGGACTTCCTGCGCTTCGCGGCGCAAGCGGCTCGCGGTGAAGATGGTCTGCATCTCGTCCACCGCTTTCTCGAAAACGTCGTTGACGATGACGTAGTCGAACTCGTCGTAGTGCGACATCTCTTCGCGCGCGGCGGCCAGCCGGCGCTGGATGGTTTCCTCGCTGTCCTGGCCGCGCGTACGCATGCGCTGTTCCAGCGCGTCGCGGGACGGCGGCAGGATGAAGACACTGACGGCGTCCGGCACTTTTTCGCGCACCTGCCGTGCACCCTGCCAGTCGATTTCCAGCAGCACGTCCTTGCCGGCGCACAGCTGCGGCTCCACCGACTGCCGTGCGGTGCCTTTCCAATCGCCGTGCACCTGCGCGTACTCGAAGAACTCGCCAGCGCGGATCATGGTCTTGAATTCATCCGCGCTGATGAAATGGTAGTGATGTGCGTGACGCTCGCCGGGGCGTGGCGCTCGCGAAGTGAACGAGATCGACAGCGCGATTTCCGAATCGCGCGCCAGCACGGCATTGACGATGCTGCTTTTACCGGCGCCGGACGGTGCGGCCACGATATACAAGGTGCCGCGCTTGCTCATTCGATGTTCTGCACTTGTTCGCGGATCTGGTCGATCAGCACTTTCAGTTCCACCGCGATATTGGTGGTGCGGGTGTCCACTGATTTGGAGCCCAGCGTATTGGCCTCGCGGTTGAACTCCTGCAGCAGGAAATCCAGGCGCCGGCCGACCGGGTCGGACTGTTTCAGGACGCGGCGGATTTCCTTGACGTGGCTATCCAGTCGATCCAGCTCCTCGTCGACGTCAAGCTTCTGCAACGACATCACCAACTCCTGTTCCACCCGTCCCGGATCGGCTGGCTGCGCCAGATCGGCGAGCCGTGCTTCCAGTTTCTGCCGCTGGCCGGTACGGATGGCGGGAATCAGCTTCCTCGCTTCAGCCGCCTGCGCGGCGATTCCGTCGACACGCTCCAGGATGACCTGCGCCAGCTTTTCGCCTTCACGTTCGCGCGCCGCGACGAACTGGTCCAACAATGCATCCAACAGCGCCAGCGCTTCGGCCTGCAACGCGACCGGGTCCACGGACTTGTTCTGCAGTACGCCGGGAAACTGCAGCAGATCGGTCAGTTCGGTACGCAGCCCGGGAAAGCGCGCCGACATATCCAGCGCCAGCTCGGACAGCTGCGCCAGCATGTGCGGATTCAGCTGCAGGCTGCCTTCACCTTCCGGTCCACGGAGGCGCAGCGTGAAATCCAGTTTGCCGCGAGCGATGCGAGCGGAGATGCGTTCGCGCAGAACGGATTCCAGCACGCGCAACTCTTCCGGCAGGCGCATGCCCAATTCGAGGAAACGGTGATTGACCGCGCGCAGTTCGCAGGTCAGCGTACCGCCGTCGGTGGAGCGCTCGGCGGTGGCGAAAGCGGTCATGCTGCGAATCATGGGCAGGTCCGGTCGTAGCGAGAGCGCGAATGTTACCCTAGCGCGCCTCCGGAACCCGCACGCCTCCGCACGCGCGGCTTCTATTTCCTGGCTCCCAACTCCCCACTCCCCCGGAATCCCCACATGTCAGTGTTACGTCCCAGCGGTCGCCTGCCCGATCAGATGCGCGAAGTGCGCATTCAGCGCGGTTATACCCGCCATGCCGAAGGCTCGGTGCTGATCAGCTTCGGCGAGACCCGCGTACTTTGCACCGCCAGCGTGGACAATCGGGTGCCAGGCTTCCTGCGTGGCAAGGGCGAAGGCTGGGTGACCGCCGAATACGGCATGCTGCCGCGATCCACTCATACCCGCAGCGATCGCGAAGCCTCGCGTGGCAAGCAGGGCGGCCGCACGCTGGAAATCCAGCGATTGATCGGCCGCACACTGCGCGCCTGCGTGGACCGCGGAGCGCTGGGCGAGCGCACCATCACGCTGGACTGCGACGTCCTGCAGGCGGATGGCGGTACCCGCACCGCCGCCATCACCGGGGCCTACGTGGCACTGGTGGATGCGATCAACTTGCTGAAGAGCCGCAACGAGATCAAGCGCGAAGTCATTCACGGCGCAGTCGCCGCGGTGTCGGTCGGCGTCTATCGCGGCGTTCCGGTGCTGGACCTGGATTATCCGGAAGACAGCGATTGCGACACCGACATGAACCTGGTGATGAACGACGGCGGCGGCTTCATCGAGCTGCAAGGTACGGCCGAAGGTCACGCCTTCCGCCGCGATGAACTGGACGCGCTGCTGGTACTCGGCGAAAAAGGCATCGGTGAATTGTTCGCCGCGCAGCGCGCCGCGTTGGCGGGTTGAACCTTTCTCTCCTTCCTCATTGCCCAGGTAGGAGCCGAGACGGCGCTCCTACAATAGGAATTCCACCGGATTGCCTTGGCGCCCGATGAAACAAACCCTCAGCCTGATCACTCTGGTCGTCGACGACTATGACACCGCCATCGCCCACTACACCGGCGACCTGGGATTCGCACTGCTGGAAGACACCGACCTGGGCGACGGCAAGCGCTGGGTGCGCGTAGCCCCGCCCGGCAGCCAGGAAACCGGCTTGCTGCTGGCGCAGGCCAGCGATGACGCCCAGCGGGCGCGCATTGGCGACCAGACCGGCGGCCGAGTGGGTTTCTTCCTGCAGACCGACGATTTCTGGCGCGATTACCAAGCCATGACAGCACGCGGCGTGACATTCCTGGAAGCTCCCCGCGAGGAAAGCTACGCCACCGTGGTGGTGTTCCGCGACTTGTATGGCAACCGCTGGGACCTGCTGCAACCCCAAACGCCATCGAACAGGACAATTCCGTGAAGCTGGTACTCGCCTCCTCCAACCACGGCAAGCTGGAAGAACTGCGCAGCCTGCTGGCCGACAGCAGCATCGAGCTCATCGCTCAATCCGACCTGGGCGTGAGCGATGCGGATGAAACCGCCACCACCTTCGTCGAGAATGCGCTGATCAAGGCACGTCACGCCTGCCAGATCACCGGCCTGCCCGCATTGGCCGACGACTCCGGCATTTGCGTGGATGCACTGCATGGTGCGCCTGGCCTGTATTCGGCGCGCTATGCCGGCCAGCATGGCGATGCCGCACGCAATATCGACAAGCTGCTGGAGGCGATGAAAGATGTACCGGACGGCCAGCGCAGCGCACATTTCTACTGCGTGCTGGTGCTGCTGCGCCACGCCAACGATCCGCAGCCGCTGATCGTGGAAGGCGAATGGCGCGGCCACATCCTGCACGAACGGCGCGGCAGTGGCGGACACGGTTATGACCCAGTGTTTTTCGATCCGCGTCACGGCCAATCCGCCGCCGAAATGGCGCTGGATTTCAAGAACAAGCTGAGCCACCGCGGCCAGGCGCTGGTGCAGTTGCGTGACCGGTTGCAGACTGTCGCTCTGTAGCCTGCCGCACAATCGAACCGCCATGTACCTCGTGATCTGGGAATACCAAACCCATCCAGGATCGGAGCCCGCCTTCGAACAGCTGTACGGCCCAGCCGGCGCCTGGGCCCAGTTGTTTCGCGAGTATCGTGGTTACGTGGGCACCGAACTGTTGCGCGACGAACGGCCGCAACGCTACATCACGATCGACCGCTGGGAAAGTGAAACCGAATACGTGGCGTTTCTTGCAGATGCCGCATCCCGTTACGCCGATATCGATGCCATGGGCGATGCGCTGACCGCCGAAGAACGCCGCATCGGTCGCTACACCGCATGCTGATGCCGCCGCCCCTGTCGCTGTATGTGCATCTGCCCTGGTGCGTACGCAAATGTCCCTACTGCGATTTCAATTCGCATCAGGGCAAAGGTGCGTTGCCGTTCGATGAATATACCGATGCGCTGATCCGTGACCTCGACCAGGATCTGCCACTGGTTTGGGGCCGCACTGTGCACAGCGTGTTTTTTGGCGGCGGTACGCCCAGCCTGTTTCCGCCGGAGACCATCGACCGTTTCCTGCAAGCCGCCAGCAGCCGGCTGCGCTTCGCACCGGGCTGCGAAATTACGTTGGAGACCAACCCGGGCACCGCCGAGCACGGCCGGTTCGACCGTTATCGGGACGCCGGGGTCAACCGCATCAGCTTCGGTATCCAGAGCTTCGACGATGATTGCCTGAAGCGGCTGGGCCGCATCCACGACAGCACTGAAGCCGAGCGCGCGGTGAAGCTGGCGCAGGATGCCGGCTACGACAATTTCAACCTGGACTTGATGTACGCCTTGCCGGAACAGACGCTGGCGATGGCCGAGCGTGATCTGGAACGCGCCTTTGCCTTGCAGCCGGCGCATATTTCCCACTACCAGCTCACCCTGGAACCCAACACCATCTTCTTCGCACGGCCGCCGAAAGGCATTCCCGACGACGACCATGCCTGGGATATGCAGGAGCACTGCCAGGCCATGCTGGCCGAGGCTGGCTATGGGCATTACGAAGTCAGCGCCTATGCGCGACCGGGGCGCCAATGCGCTCACAACCTCAACTACTGGCGTTTCGGCGACTACCTGGGCGTCGGTGCCGGTGCACACGGCAAGATCACCTCCGGCGCGGAACAGACGATCCTGCGGCGCTGGAAAGTGAAGCACCCAACGACTTACCTGGAGGCTGCGGGTACGCCGCAAGCCATCGGTGGCGATGACCGGATCGCACCGCAACGGCGTCCGTTCGAGTTCATGCTCAATGCCTTGCGGCTGCACGAAGGCTTCGCGCTGTCAGATTTCGAGGCCCGGACCGGTTTATCCGTAACGGCGATTGCCTCTTCCTTGGAGCAGGCCCAGCAGCGCGGTTGGCTGATGCTGTCGGAAGACCGCGCCGTTCCCACGGAACTCGGCCGGCGCTTCACCAATGACGTGGTCGAACTGTTCCTTACAAGCTGACCCTGACAAGTTGATAGGCGCCTGACGGGCGTCCGATCAACGGTTTCATCACACACTGGCTACAAACCGCTTGTAATCTCGCCGGCATGTGATAATCGTTGCCCAAAGGGGAGTGCTGCCGCACTGATGTCTGCGATAAAACCCAACATGACTGGCGCGAAACCCACCACGATCGCTTCGGCTTCGCTGCCCCCGCGAGTGCGCCGCATTCTGCAGAACCTCTACGACCACATCACCGTCGACTTCGTCGCGGCGCTCAATGGGATGCTGGTCGAGTTCGAGCAACAGCTGTTCAAACAGGCCGAAAACGCTCGCAACAACAACCGCCAGGCCGAGCACTTCGTCGATCTGCGTGCGTTGCAAAAAAACCGCGGCGAACTGATCCCGCACTACATGTTTGGCCTGGAAGCGGAATTGGCCGGCATTCGCCTGCCCCAGGCGAAGCCCGCCGAAAACGCCCATGCCTTGGTGGACTACCAGACACTGACGCTGGTGGAAGACGCGGCAATGGATCAGGAGATCGTGCTGAGCGACGTAGCTCGCAGGCATGAAAGCCGCGCCGCCACGCAGATACTGCTGATGGGCCAGCGCTTCGGCGTACTGGCCGGCAGCCCGGCCTTCGACGCGGAAAACCTGCCGCTTGGCCCACAGCGCTTGGCGCATATCTTGAAGGACGCCGCGGTCACGCTGGATCTGAGTTTGGGCGCCCAGTTGCTGCTGTACCGCAGCTTCGATCTCAAAGTGATGTTCAACTACGTCGAATGGGCCGGCACGGTAAACCAGTTCCTGGCCAGCCAGGGTGTGTTGCCAGGGCTGACCGTCTACCTGCCACGCATCGTGCGCGCAGCCGATGTGGGCGGACCGCAGCGGGCAGGAGCATCCGGCCCAGCCGCCAACCGGCCGATGACCGGATGGCAGGGGCAATCGTCGCCTGACAGCTGGGCCACGCTTGGTTCCCAACCCGCTGCTGCAGGCACAGGGAGCGCGCCAGCGGCATCCGTCGAACCCACGCTTGCTCCCGCAGTTCCGGCAACGCCGACCGCCGCCGACATCGACGCATCGTTCGCCGCGCTGCAGCAATTGCTCTCGATCCGACGCACCGCATTGGCTGCTGATGCGGCGGCGCCCTCATCGGCCGCTGCCGGGCAGGTCAATCCACCATCTGCTGCGCCGGCCGCCAGCGCAGAACAGTTCCAGCGCCCACCGCGTACCGCCGATGCCGTCGCGGCATTTCGCAAGAAGTTGCTACCCACCTCAGATGTACTGACCACGTTGCAATCGCTGCAGACCGAACCGATGCTGCCGCACGCACCCGATCAGCAGCGGCGCACCGTGCAGGATCTTCAACAGGCCATGCTGGCGCAGGCACGGGAAAAACATGGCCCGAACGCCGCCTTGGCCAGCGCTGACTCGGATACCTTCGAACTGCTCGGCTTGTTGTACAACGAGATCGAACGCGAGGTGCAGCAGGACGCGCCGGCGGCGGATCTGCTGGTCCGCTTGCAAGCGCCGGTCGTACAAGCGGCGCTACGCGATCGCGATTTCTTCCTGCGCCCGCAACATCCCGCCCGCGAACTGCTGAATGCCGTCGCCGAATCCGGCGCCACCTGGCTGGGCAATGACGATGTGGATCCACAACTGGTGCATAAGTTGCACCAGGCCGTGGAGCGGGTGGTCGCCGAATACCAAGGCGACGAAGCGGTGTTCGAACGCGCCAACCAGGATGTGCAGCAGCATTTCCAGGTATTGGCCCGCAAAGCCGAACTGGCTGAGCGCCGGCAGGTCGAAGCGGCGCGCGGCAAGGATCGTTTGGAGGTCGCCAAGCAGAAGGCTGCGGAAACCATCCAGACCGCCCTGCGCGACCAGCAGCCGCAGAAATTCGTGCAAGCCTTGCTGAGCCAGGCCTGGGCGGACGTACTGACGCTGACATTGCTGCGCAATGGCGAGAACTCCAATGATTGGCACGAGCAGCTTCAGACCACGCTGCGGATCGTGGCAGCCACCACGGCGGGCGAGGATGTACCCGCCGATCCGGAACTGACCGAACGGATCGAAAAATCGCTCGTACAGGTCGGCTATCACGAAGACGAGGCATCGGCCATTGCCCGGCGGCTATCGAGTACCGCGGAAGACGAAAGCACCTCCCGCACCGAACTGACCGCACGCCTGAAGGCGCGCGCGCGCCTGGGCGAGCAAACGCCGGCCAAGAAAAAGACGCCGCACCCGCGCACGGAGCAGGAACAGGAATGCTATGACTACCTGCGCACGCTGCCGTTCGGCACCTGGTTCGAGTTCACCAGGAACCAACAGGGCGATGTTCATCGGCAGCGCTTGTCCTGGTTCAGTCCGGTGACGGGCAATGCGTTGTTCGTCAATCAGCGCGGCCAGCGCGTGGGCGAGCAATCGCTGGACACCATCGCCCATCTGATGGCGCAGGGACAGGCACTGGTGGTGACGGAAGACAAAGGACGCCTGATCGACCGCGCGTGGAACGCGACCCTCAAGGCGCTGCGCAGCCTGACCGGTACGCAGCGACCGAGCGATGTTTCCGGAGCAGACGCATGAAGGAAGCACACCTATGAAGGAATATCGCCGCGCCCGCCGACGCCACGTTCCCGAACCGGTGACCGTGGTTGATCTGATGACCGAACAAGCCATCGGCCGCCTGGGCAACGTGTCCGAGTCGGGCATGTTGCTGGTCGCCAATGCGCCGGTCGTGGAAGACGCGCTATACCAGCTGCGCTTCCACATCCGCGACAACCGCGGCCGCGAAACGCCCATCGAGGTCGGCGCCCACCTGCTATGGGCCGCCCAGGCCAATACCCCCGGCCAGTCATTCGCCGGCCTGCGTTTCCTGATCATCGACAAAGAACCGCTGGAAGCCCTGCGCGCCTGGGTCAATGCCCCGGATGCGGGTACCGGCTGAATTGGCGCGCGAGCGGCGTCCCGCCGCGAGCTCTCTCAGATCAGGACAGACATCGAAGCTGCTGTTCGCCATATGGGCGCGCTGCGGCGCGTTCCAAATCGCGTGCACTGAAAGGCTACCGGGGCGCGGAGCGGCGTCCCGCCGCGAGCTCTTACTGTCAGATCACGATCTCTTGATCACCCACATAAAAGCGACAACCACGAGACCACCTTAGACAAGGATCAATAGGGATCACCGCGGATAAAGCACATTGGATGCCTCTGACTCTTGATCATCGGCGTTGAGCCGTATCCAAGGCCCTTTGTGTTCCCTCAAGGAAATAGTCGCCCGAATACGGCAAAATCAGCGCATCCTCGAATGAGCCGCCGCAATGACCGTATCCTCCCCGAACGTCGATTTCGCCCTGTTGTACGCCAATCACTTCGCCACCATGAAGCAGCGCGCGGATGAAGCGCTGACGCGCGGTGGGTTCGATCATCTGGTCGTGCCCAGTGGCACATTGCATTACCAACTCTTCGACGACCGGGATTATCCCTACGCGGTCAATCCACAGTTCAAGGCCTGGCTGCCGCTTACCCAGGTGCCCTACAGCTGGCTGGTCTACACGCCGGGCCAACGGCCGAAGGTGATCTTCTACCAACCATTCGACTACTGGCACGTGGTGCCGGATGCGCCCGGCGGCTGGTGGGTGGAGCATTTCGACATCCAGATCATCCGCAAGCCAGACGAAGCGCTTGCGCTGTTGCCCAAGCCAGCGGCCCGTTGCGCCATTCTGGGAGAGCCACAGAGCACGCTGGGCGCAGCTCCGAACGAGAGTTACATTCCGAACAATCCGGACGCGGTGATCCACTATCTGGAGTATCAGCGTTCCTATAAGACCGCGTACGAAATCGCCTTGATGCGCGAAGCCCAGCATCTTGCGGTGCGCGGCCACCGCGCTGCCGAGGCGGCATTCCGCGAAGGCAAAAGCGAGTTCGCGATCCACATGGCTTATTGCGGCGCTGTTGGCCAGGATCCGAGCGAACTGCCTTACAACAACATCATTGGCTTGAATGAACATGGCGCCGTGCTGCACTACCACGACCGACGCCACACCGCGCCCACGCCGGTGCGCAGTTTTCTGATCGACGCCGGCGCCAGCTTCCATGGCTACGCCAGCGACATCACCCGCACCTATGCCACGGACACCTCCGGCGAGTTCCAGGCGTTGATCAATGCCGTGGACGCCGCGCAGATCAAGATGGGCGAAGGCGTACGCGCCGGTGTGGACTACAAGCAACTGCACATCGATGCCCATCTGAGCCTGATGGCCATCCTGAAGGATCACGGCGTCATCAAGGTCTCGCCCGAAGCCGCATTGGCAACCGGCGTCAGCGCGGCATTCTTTCCGCACGGTCTAGGTCATCCCATCGGCTTGCAGGTCCACGACGTGGCCGGCTTCGCCGAAAGCGACCGCGGAGGAAAGATTCCGCGCCCGCCAGGCCACCCTTACCTGCGCATGACACGTGTGCTGGAACCTGGGATGGTGGTGACCATCGAACCGGGTATCTACTTCATCGACATGCTGCTGGACGAAGTTAAGAAGAACGGCCATACCGACAGCGTGGACTGGTCGCGCGTGGATGCATTCCGGCCCTACGGCGGCATCCGCATCGAAGACGAAGTGCTGTGCACCGAAGGCGACGCGGTCAACCTGACTCGTCCGGCATTCGCGGCAATGGTCTGACTGTAGGCACCAATGAAAAAGCTGCTGTTCGTCTGCAGTCAGAACCGCCTGCGCAGCCCCACGGCCGAACAGGTGTTCTCCCTGCGAGATGATGTGGAAACCGCCTCCGCCGGATTGAATCAAGACGCCGAAGTCCCGCTGTCTGCAGAGCTGGTGGAGTGGGCGGACCTGATATTCGTCATGGAGAAAACCCACCGCAACAAACTCCGCAGCAAGTTCAAACGCCATCTGCATGGCCATCAGCGCGTGATATGCCTGGATATTCCGGATGACTACGACTATATGGACCCGGCGTTGGTCCAACTGCTGACGAGCAAGGTCGGCAGGTATCTGTAAGCGTAGCGGGCGGTCACTGACTGGGCGATGCCCACGTGACCACAACGCCGCGCGCGCATCGCCGAACTCATGAAATTTTGATGGTCTAATTCAAGAGTAGGTCCGCAAGCATGCAACCCTGGTTCTCCGAAGCAAAAGTGCTCCGCTCGCTGCAAGCCGAGATATGCTTTCCAACTAAAGAGGCGCTCTACTCGGTCCCGATACGCTTTCTAACCCATTGGGCCGTGAGAGGCTGGTAGAGAACCTTGTCCCACCCAGAATCCACCTTGCAACTCCTTCACTCATCAGAACCTCCGAGGCGATAGGGCAGGAGCGAGAACTGGCGGAGTACTACCAGCAGATCGTCCTCGGCTACTGATTATTTACGTCGTCGTCACAATTGCCGCTGTGGGAGCTGCTTCTGTTCCTGGCAGGTACTCTCAACAGCTTGCGGACGCCTTAGCGCAAGAGCCGGAGCCTTTGCTGTTGCGCAACGTTTGGTTGGCGCCTCGCGAGTCGGCTTGGTTTCGGCGTTAGACTTTCCGCCATCCTGGATGTTTCCCCTCGGAGGCAAACCATGGCAACACCAACAATCAAGATTGCTACGACGACCGAAGAGGCTTCGGCCATCGCAACCGAAGTACTGGCGTTTAGCGCGGATCCCGCTGCGCGCTGGACGTGGCCCGATCCGCAGCAGTACCTCATGCATTTTCCTGATTTTGTCAGGGCATTGGGGGGCAAAGCGTTCGCACATGGGAGCGCGTATTGCGCGGACGGCTATGCCGGCGCGGCACTGTGGCTACCGCCTGAGGTCGGCCCTGACGAAGACGTGCTGATTGAACTGCTGCAACGCACAGGCTCTGCGTCAGTGCAAAAGGACCTTCTCGGGGTCTTCGAACAGATGGGCCGTTACCACCCGCAGGAGCCGCATTGGTACTTGCCGTTCATCGGGGTCGACCCTTCCCAACAAGGCAAAGGCTATGGCGGGGCTTTGATGAAGTACGCGCTCATCCCATGCGACCGTGACCACACGCCGGCCTATCTTGAATCCAGCAACCCAAAGAACATTCCTCTCTACGAAAGACACGGTTTCGAGCTATTGGGCACCATTCAAGTGGGGTCGTCACCGCCCATATTTCCAATGCTCCGCAAACCACGGTGACGCGACCGATATCATCTGACAGCGGAACGGATGGGAGACAAGAAAGCCTTTTACCCGTGCGGCGCCGCCAACGTTGGGCATCAGCTTAAGGAGCAAAAGTTGACTGAGAACCCGTATGCCACTCCGAACGCAGAAGTTCGAGATGCTTTTGGATCTTCGAAGATAGTGAAACTCTATTCCCCGATACAAGTTGCATGCGGAACGATCGGCGGGCCTGTCGGCTTGATCTACTTCCTCAAAGCAAATTTCGCCGCGCTTGGATATCACCAGCTTGAGAGAAGAACCCTGTTGGCTGGTTTTGTCCTTATGCCAGCACTGCTTATCAGCACCATCTTATTGCCAGAAGATTTCCCAGGCTTTCCTTTCGCAATCGCATACATCGTATCGGCCCTGTACGTGAGCTCAAGGCACCAGATGACGAGGAAAGCGATTCTTGATTCTCCCAACCACGAGTTTCACTCGAACTGGCGTGTTCTTGGAATTGGAATATTGTGCTTGGCCACATCTGCCATCATTCTGATCGCTCCGATCACTGCGCTCTTTCTCTTCGGAGTCTCGGATATTTAAGGGGTGCCGGATCGTTTACTCGATCGGCGACCGTTCGGCAGCGTGGCTAAATTCAAGCTTGGACAGGAGGATTTGCCGTGAAGCCTAGAATTTCCGTCATTACGCTGGGCGTGGATGACCTGAAACGTTCGGTGGCGTTCTATCGGGACGGGCTTGGACTCAGTACCGCAGGCATCGTAGGGGCCGAGCTTGAACACGGTGCCGTCGCGTTCTTTGACCTTCAGCACGGCCTGAAGCTCGCGGTCTGGCCCCGTCGCAGCCTGGCACATGACTCGGGCCTGGAAGTGAGTCCTCCCAGCGCTACCGACGTTTCCCTTGGTCATAATGTATCCAGCAAAGCCGCGGTGGACCTGGTCATGGAGCAGGCATCGACCGCCGGCGCCACTATCGTAAAAGCGGCGCAGGATACTTTTTGGGGTGGCTACGCGGGCTACTTCCAAGACCCCGATGGGCACCTATGGGAAGTGGTATACAACCCCGACCTGTTGCCCGACGGGGACTAACCGCCTTATACAAGCCGCGATAGTCTGGCAGCCGGCTCGTCCCGGTATCGGCAACGTGCGTGTTCCGGCCTGGCTGACCAACTCATCACGGGCTCAAGCTTAAATGTGGAAGCACCCACCGGAGATTTCCCAATGAGATTGGACCGTCTGGTACCGATGCTGCCCGTGAGGAGCATCGCCTCGAGCATCGAGTTCTATCAGAAGCTTGGATTCAGCGTGGAGCAACGAAATGATGACTGGCGCTGGGCGATGCTCTGCTTTGGCGAGTGCCGTCTGATGGTCGATCAGTCGATCAACCTGCATCCGGAAGCGCCCCGTCAATCCATTCTTTATTTGTACCCCGAGGATATAGTGGAGTATCACCAGCAGGTGCGCAGGAATGGACTGACTGTTCCTGATCTGGACGTCACCTTCTACGGCCTGACCGAATTTCGGCTCGACGATCCGGATGGCAATCGATTGTGGATTGGGCAGAACAGATCTGCGGCAACCTAGCCAGTTAACCAGGCCCGGTTCGGGCCGGTTTCGCGAGTTATCACAGACATGCCGATACGACATCTATCAACGTTCCTCATGGTGGCCGCGTTCTTGGCTGTGCTCGCGCCATCGGTGCAAGCACAGCACACCGAGGGTCAGTTCGCACGCGTGGTCGTCATCAAGCCGAAGCCTGGCCAGGCAGATAGGTTTACCGCCGGCTATGAGCAGCACCTCGTTTGGCACAAGAACAACAAAGATCCATGGACTTGGTATGGTTGGAGATTCGTCCTGGGCGACCGTATTGGCCAGTTCATGGACGGAACATTTGGCCATGCCGCCACTGATTTTGACCACGCGGTCAATCCTGCCGAGGACGCAGCCGACAACAACAAGAACGTCACCCCATACGCGGACTTTGTCAGCCATGCCGTCTACGAGCGCTTGGAAAGTGCGAGCAAGGGTGCACTGCTCCCTGATGCCTCTCCCTATCTGGTCATGACCACCTATATCGTGGTGCCTGGCCGGGAGGCCGCATTCGAACTGGCTATAGCCGAGCTAGCAGCGAAAGCGGGTGACCAGCGGATATCGTGGTACAAGCTGCGGGTAGACGGCCCGTTGCATCAGTACGTCTTGACGCGCGCCGCTCGCACCTTCTCCGATGGCGCCCTGCTTCCCAGGATTGATCTGCCCGACGGTCTTGTACAGAGCGCGCAGAGTGAGCTTTTGCGGTATCAGCCCAATTTAAGTTATGTGCCGTAAGCGGCAGGTGGCCATTTAGGCCGAACTGTTTCGCGTCTTCCTCAATTCACCCGGAAAAAGCGAGCTTCTACGCATGATCAAGAAACTAGTCGGCTGGTCGGTCATGACACTGCTTGCGCTGGCGGTGGCGGCTTATGCCTTTGCCATCCTGGCCTTGCCTGGATTTCGTCCTGGACTCGTTCAAGTTCTGCTTGCGGAGCGGCCGGTGGCTGCATACGCACACTTCCTGGGCGGGGCGGTTGCACTGGTGGCGGGAGCCTTCCAGCTTAATGCCTGGCTTCGGAATCGTTTTCTGGGATTCCATCGCTGGCTGGGCCGGCTGTACATGGTCGCAGTGATTGGCGGCGGGGTTGCTGCACTTTTCCTGGCACCACATTCGTCCGCCGGCCTGGTCGCCCAATCGGGATTTGGATTGCTGGGCGTCTTTTGGATATTCACCACGGCGAACGCTTATCGTCACATCCGGCAGGGCCATGTGAGCCAGCACCGGAGCTGGATGATTCGCAGCTATGCGCTTACGTTGGCGGCGGTGACGCTTCGCTTGTATTTGCCGGCGAGCCAAATCGCTGGATTTTCGATGGCGGTGGCTTACCCAGCGATCGCGTGGCTGTGTTGGGTTCCGAACCTGCTTGTCGCGGAATGGTTTGTCAGGTCGCGATATTCGTTTGCGATGGTGCCTGACGGCTCGGTTGGGGCGAAGCCGCTTCGTAGCGCGGCGTAGGGTTCACGGAGTTTTTGTGCGGCAGTGGCTTCGGATGCATTGCGCCTAGAACAGCGGAGCAAGCTCCGCTCTACGAAAAGCGTCTTAAGCGGCGATCATCATCGTCTGCCGTTGCGACGGCCTTATTGTTACTGACTCGGCGCTATCGCGAGGCGCAGCTCCGCTCTACGAAAAGCACCCTCGCTCTACCAGGCTCTGTAGAGCCAAGCTTGCTCGGCTGCTTTTTTGCTCATTGCTGTGCCATCTCAGCTTCTATCTCGTCCGCGCTGCGTGCCAGCGCGTCGGTGAGGACGCGGTGGCCATCGCTGGTGATCAGCACGTCGTCTTCGATGCGGATGCCGATGCCGCGCCATTTTTCGTGCACCGTGGTGTCGCCGGCGCCGACATACAGGCCGGGTTCAATGGTGAACACCATGCCCGGCTCCAGCTGCCGTGATTCGCCGTCGATGCGGTAATCGCCAACGTCATGCACGTCCAGGCCCAGCCAGTGGCCCGTCTTGTGGCGATAGAAGCGCCGGTAGTGGCCTTCGGCGATGTTCTTTTCCAACTTGCCTTTCAGCAGGCCCAACTTCAGCAGGCCTTCGGTCAGCGTTTCGACAGCAGCGTTGTGGCCGGCTTCGTAAGCGACACCTGGCCGGGCTTGCGCCAAAGCGGCTGCCTGCGCTGCGCCGACGAGATCGTGCAGCGCGCGTTGTTCCTTGCTGAAACGCCCGGTGACCGGAAAGGTGCGGGTGATGTCGGCCGCATAACCGCGATACTCCGCACCGGCATCGATCAGCACCAATTCGCCCGCTTTGGCCTGGCCATTGTTGGCACGGTAGTGCAGCACGCAGGCATTATGGCCAGCGCCGACGATACTGTTGTAAGCCGGCCAGGCGTCGTTGGCACGGAACACGCGTTCCAGGTCCGCCTGCAACTCGTATTCGCGAACACCCGGCTTGGACGCGTGCATCGCTACCCGATGCGCTTCCACGCTGATGTCGGCGGCGCGTTGCATCAGCCTTATCTCGTCCTTGGACTTGAACAGCCGCAACTCGTGCAGCAGATGGCCCAACTCCAGGAACTCATGCGGCGGTTGCGCACCTTGCCGCACCTGGGCCCGCACATGGCGTACCCAGCCGATCAGCTTCAGATCGAAATCGGCGTCGCGGCCGAAGTGGTAGTAGACACGCGAACGTCCTTCCAGTAACCCGGGCAGGATTTCGTCCAGGTCATCGATGGGATAGGCGTCGTCCATGCCGAAGTCTTCCACCGCGCCTCCCTGGCCCGCCCGCGGACCGTCCCAGCTTTCCCGCTCGTGATCGCGCTCGCGGCAAAACAGCAGCGCTTCCCCGTGCTTGCGGCCAGGTACCAATACCAGGACGGCTTCCGGCTCGGGAAAACCGCACAGGTACCAAAAATCGGAATCCTGACGGTACGGGTAAAAGGTGTCGTGGCTGCGTACGCGCTCCGGCGCAGCCGGCAGCACCAGGATCGCGTCATCGCCGACCATGCGCATCAATTGCTTGCGCCGACGGGCAAACTCGCCCGCTGTGATGCCGGCCAAGGCCTTCATCGGGACCTGTTAATGCGAGTGGGTTGAGCCACGTTGACCGGCCCCTAGTTCAGGCTCTGGCGGTGGCGCGGCCCCATGACGCAATCGCCGTGCAGCAAGAGCACGGCGACGCGGACGAACTCTTCAAGTTCCGCCAATGCATCCTCGTCTTCCTCATCGTCGCTGCTTTCGGCCGACGCCTGCGCCAGGCGCGCCATATCCTGCAATGCTTCCTGCCCCTCTTCGGACAGCGGCGGCTCGGCGCCGGCGGCCAAGCCGAAGCCGCCCAGGAATCCACGGCACCATCCAAACAGCCCTTCCGCGCGTTCGCTCAGCGACGCGTCTTCGGGAAGCAGCAGATCGAAACCGAAGCTGCGATCTTCCAGCTGCGCCACGCTGGTCAGCCGCAATTCGTCCAAGGTGCTGCCGGCCTCCGGAACGGACAACTGGTCATCGACCAGCACACGCGCCAGCCATGCCGGCGAATTTTCGCCGCCACCGGCCAGCCAGCCGCAAAGCGAACCGTGCAATTCGGAGGGGTCCACGCCAAGGCCCAGGCGCTGGGACACCTTGGCCACATCGGCGGTATTGGGAAGTTGGGACATATAAAACGCAATCCGCCAGGGGATACGGACAAGTGGGAAGTGTAGCAACGAAAAGCGCGGGGATCGCTTGTTGTGCGCGCCGTCACATGCCTACACTCGCCAAACCCTTGGCTCGGGACGGCCAAAGACCCCATGTCGTTAAACCTCGCCGCCGTAGTGACCGCAACGGCTTCGCCGTTGTCGTCCCGCTTGCCCTGGATACTACTCGCGGGCGCTGTCCTGTTGATCGTGCTGGGCATTGCCGCTTTCCGCTATCTGCTGGCCTGGCGGGAATCCCGGCACGCGTCATCCGACTCTTCCCGCAGTGAATTGCTTCGGGCTCGCGACGAGCGGCTGAAACTGGCCTTGTGGGCGTCCGGCGAACAATTCTGGGACTACGATCTGGTGCAGCGCAAACTGCACGGCATGCGGGCCGACGAGAGCGCACCGGACGCCGCCGACATCACCGTACTCACGCGCCACGGCGAAGTGCCCGCGATCCATGAAGACGACCTGCCTTATGTGATGGAGCGCCTGCGCTTGCACCTGCAGGGCAAGTCGTCGATTTTCATGTCCGAACATCGCATGGACCTGCGGGGCGACGGCCACTGGGTATGGATACGCGCGCGTGGCCGGGTAGTCGAGCGTGATGAGGAAGGGCACGCACTTCGCATCGCCGGGACAGCCCGCGACATCACCATCAGCCGCAATGCGGAGTACGAGCACCGCATCGCCAGCGAAGTGATGCGCAGCATGAACGAAGCCGTGGCGGTGCTGGACTGGGCGCATCACTTCATCACCATCAATCCCGCTTTCACGCGCATCACCGGCTATTCGGAAGAAGAAATCATCGGCAAATCGGTGCGGATGCTGGACAGCGATCAACACGATGAGGCGTTCTTCGAACGTTTGAACAACGACCTGCGGCGCACGGGGCATTGGTCGGGAGAGATATGGAAAGTGCGCAAGGACGGCGAAGAGATTCTCTGCCGTATCGAAACCAATGTCGTGCCGGATGCCAGCGGCGAACGGCCGCTATATGTGCAAGTGCTCACCGACATCACCGAACAGAAGCGCGCCGAGCAGGAGCTGCGCTACCTGGCCAACTACGACACCCTGACCAGCCTGCCCAACCGTTCGCTGCTTTCCGAGCGCCTGTCGCGCGCCATCGTCCGCGCCCGTCGCGAGCACGGCCGCGTGGCGGTGTTGTTCATCGACCTGGACCGGTTCAAGGACATCAACGACTCACTGGGCCACGCCACCGGCGACCGCATCCTGCGCGCCGCCGCCGCGCGCGTGCAGCAAACGGTGGGTACGGAGCACACCGTGGCGCGCTTGAGTGGCGACGAGTTCACGGTGGTACTGGAGGACATCGCTTCCATCGAGGAGGCCGAAGCCATCGCCCAGCGCATCATCCAGGCGTTCCGGTTGCCGCTGAATTTCGGCGAGCGCCTGGAGCTGTCGGTAACGCCGTCGATCGGCATCAGCCTGTATCCCGAACACGCGCAGGTACCCACCGAGTTGCTGAAGCACGCCGATACCGCCATGTACCAGGCCAAGGCCATGGGCCGGCACACCTATCAGGTGTACGCGGAATCGATGGACGAAAAGAATCGGCACCGCGCCATCCTGGCCAGTGCCCTGCGCCGCGCAATCGATCGCAACGAGCTGTCCCTGGTATTCCAGCCACGCCTGGCGATCGCGCAGCAACGCATCACCGGCGTCGAGGCATTGCTGCGCTGGGACAGCCGGGAGTTCGGCGTGGTTTCGCCATCGCAGTTCATTCCGTTGGCGGAAGAGTCCGGCATGATCCTGGAGCTGGGTGCATGGGCCTTGCGCGAAGCCTGCATGACGTTGCGGGAGTGGCATAAAGCCGGCTTTGAAGATCTCAGTGTCGCGGTCAATGTCTCGGCCACTCAGCTACAGCGTGGCGACCTGCAACTGGTCGTTGCACGCACGCTGGCCGAAACCGGCGTGCCTGCGAACCGGCTGGAACTGGAACTGACCGAAAGCGTGGTCATGGCCAATCCCGCACAGAACGCGGACACGTTGCGCGCCTGCCGGCGGCTGGGCATATCGCTGGCCATCGATGACTTCGGCACTGGCTATTCATCGCTGGCCTACCTCAAGCGCCTGCCGCTGACGACCCTGAAGATCGATCGCGAATTCATCAGCGACCTCACACACGACATCGACGATGAGGCCATTACCAGCACCATCATCACCATGGGGCAATCGCTGGCACTGAAAGTGGTGGCCGAGGGCGTGGAAACCTCCGATCAATACGAATTCCTGCGCAACCACGGCTGCGACGAGGTGCAAGGCCACTGGGTCTCCGCCGCGCTGGAACCGGAGCAATGCCTGCGCTTCATCCGCGATTACTACCCCGGCTCTGGCGTCAGGGCGGCTTCTTAGAGTGGAATTTGCTCGGTTGTTCCGCCCCTGGTGAGCGAGGCGGGCGCAACGGGGGGGCGACGGCGAATCGCCGCCTAAGTGCTTTTCGTAGAGCGGAGCTTGCTCCGCTGCTCCCATGGGGTTGCAAGAAAGAGCAGCGGAGCAAGCTCCGCTCTACAAGGGCGCGACGCCCCCACCACTCCCTTGACCGCTTGGCGCGCCCATGCCTATCGTGGCGGCATGGACAACGCCGACCTCCTCGACCAGCTTCGCAGCCTCAGCGCACGCATCCAGGAGTTGGTTGACCGCTGCCAGCGCCTGAACGACGAGAACCGCAGCCTGCGCAGCCAGCAAGAGCAACTGGTCGGCGAACGTTCGCAGTTGCTCGCCAAGAATGAACAGGCGCGTTCGCGCGTGGAAGCGATGATTGCCCGCCTCAAGTCACTGGAGCAGCACACATGAGCGCCACAGAACCGGTCAGCGTCCATATCCTGGACCGCGAGTACACCGTGGGTGTGGAACCTGGCGAGCGCAACAGCCTGATGTCGGCAGCCAAACTGCTGGAAAACAAAATGCGCGAAGTGCGCGGCAGCAATCGCATGGCAGCGGTGGATCGTGTCGCGGTGCTGGCGGCACTGAATCTGGCACACGAGTTGCAGCAGCTGCGCAATGAAAGCAGTGCGCGCGAAAAAGAACTGTCGCGCACGCTGGCCGATCTGCATCGCAAGTTGGACGGCGTTCTCGGCGCTCCTTAGTGCTGCGGATAAGCGCGCACCATCACGCTCCAGACCGCGCACTGAATACTGACCGACGAACGGGCTATGCATTTGCGGCCAGGCCGCTATACTTCTGCTCGCGTCCTCTGCTGTGTACGACAGCGCGCGCAAACATTCGCCTTGTCCCTTAATGACGACCACGGGAAGGCCACGGAAGCCGGGAGTGCATGTCTGCCTCGCAGCGGAAAGCCCGATGGCCCCCAAGCTTTCCCACTTGAACCCCGGGTTCAAGGTCGTTTACGCGAGCATCGCCATGGCGGAGGACGTATTTCTTTTCTCACGCACGCTCTCTGCAGGAGCGACGTCAGTCCGGTAGGAGCGCCGTCTCGGCGCGAGCTCTTAGTTCCTACCGCAATCTGACAGAAAGAGCTCGCGCCGGGACGGCGCTCCTACATGGACGACGATCCCACACGATCACGGTCCTGCGGCTGCCATAAAATCCCCTCCAGCGGCATTTCCCCGCTTGCCTTAAAATTCCACGCATGAATGCCTTGCGCGGAACCACCCATGATCTTTGAACGCGACGCGCTGCGCCGCGAACTGCGCCAACGCCGCCGCGCGATTCCCGCTGCGGAACGTATCGCTGCCGCCGATGCCTTGGCGCAACGCTTGCTATCTGTGCCCTTCGCACCCGCAACCGGCTACGTCGCTGGTTATTGGGCGATGGATGGCGAGATCGCGCTGCATAGCTGGCAAATCCGTCTGCCGCGCGAACTGGTGTACTGCTTGCCGGTGTTGCATGAGGACACACGGCTGCGATTCGCACCCTGGCGTCCGGGCGATCCCCTGGTCACCAACCGCTTCGGCATTCCCGAACCGGATGTCGCCTCGACCTCAGCGCTGGAACCCGAGGAGATGTCGATGATCGTCGTGCCGCTGGTGGGTTTCGACGAGCACGGCAATCGGCTGGGCATGGGCGGTGGCTGGTACGATCGCACCCTGGCATTCCGGCGAGCACTGTCCGCGCCGCCTTGGCTGGTCGGCGTGGGATTCTCCGCACAACGCATCGACGCCTTCGGCCAGGAATCCTGGGACGTACCCGTCGATGCCCTGTGTACCGAACGCGACACGCTGATCATCGGACAACCGCAATGACCGCACGCAAACGCTACTGGCTGATGAAGTCCGAACCCGACACCTTTTCCATCGATGACCTTGAACGGGTCGGTGTGGAACCGTGGAACGGCGTGCGCAACTACCAGGCACGCAATTTCATGCGCGATGGCATGCAGGTAGGCGATGGGGTGCTGTTCTATCACTCCAATTGCGCGGTGCCGGGCATCGCTGGCATTGCCAAGGTGGTCAGCCGCGCGTATCCGGATCCAACCCAGTTCGACAAGAAAAGCGATTACTACGACCCCAAAAGCACCCCGGAAGCACCGCGCTGGATGCTGGTGGACGTGGCGTTCGAGCGCAAGCTCAAGCGCACCATCGCGCTGGACGAAATCAAGCAGCACACCGATGCGTTAGGCGAAGGCTTCGCCTTGACCAGCCGCGGCAGCCGGCTGTCGGTGATGCCGGTGACCGCTGCGCAATGGAAATATCTACTGTCTTTGGAGTAAGCACGTGTCCCAGAACACCGCGTCGCAGAACGAAGCCAAGCGCCTGGCCGGCGAAAAAGCCATCGAGTTTGTCGAGGACGGCATGGTCATCGGCGTGGGCACAGGCTCTACCGTCGCCTATTTCATCGACGCGCTGGCGCGGGTCAAGGACCGCATCGGCGGCGTCGTGTCGAGTTCCGAACAGAGCACCCAGCGCCTGCGTGGGCATGGCATCGAAGTGATGGAACTCAATCACACTGGCAATCTGGCGCTTTACGTGGACGGCGCCGACGAATGCGACAGCTACAAGCGGCTGATCAAGGGCGGTGGCGCTGCACTGACCCGCGAGAAGATCATCGCCGAGGCCAGCAAGACGTTCGTATGCATCATCGATCCGGCCAAGCAGGTGCCGGTATTGGGCAAGTTCCCGCTGCCGGTGGAAGTGATTCCGATGGCACGTAGCTTGGTAGCACGCGAGATCCTGGCGATGACTGGTGGCCAGCCTGTCTGGCGCGACGGCGTGGTCACCGACAATGGCAATTGGATTCTGGATATCCATGGCCTGGCGATCACCGACCCGGTGGGAATGGAGCGCGAACTGTCGCTGATTCCCGGGGTGGTAACCGTGGGCCTGTTTGCCCGCCGGCCTGCCGACGTGGTCATCGTCGGCGGTGAGCCGCCGCGGGTGCTTTGAACGACCACCCGTAGAGCGGAGCTGCGCCTCGCGAGGACACCGAGTCGGTAGCAACAAGGCCGTCGCAACGGCAGACGGTAGTGAATAGTCGCTTATAGGCCCTTCTTGTTGTAGAGCGGAGCCGTCCACTCTTGACGGCGAGAAGCCGTTGACCGAAGGTGCCGCGTCAACCCCGGAGCTCCCCCATGCCGTTATTCCGTCATCTCTTACCCGTTTTACTGTTGCTGCTAGCCGGCTGCGCGAACGCCGGCAGCTGGGTAGAGATTGGCGGTGAGCGTTTCACGGTGGAAATCGCCGACAACGATGCCGAGCGAGCGCGCGGACTGATGTTTCGCGATCAATTGGCCGCCGGCACCGGCATGTTGTTCATCCACGACCGCGAAGAACCGCAGGCCTACTGGATGAAGAACACTCGGATTCCCTTGGATATCCTGTATTTCGACAATGGCCGCCGGCTGGTGGCCCAGCAGCGCGACGTCCCCCCGTGTTCGGCCGGCAACGCCTGTCCTCCCTATCCCAGCGGCGGCAAGCCGGCGCGCTACGTGCTGGAACTGAACGCTGGCGAAGCCAAGCGGCTGAAGCTGGAAAACGGCGCTGAATTGCGTTTCAGCCCAGACATCCCGGAAGCGCCCTGAAACACCCATCCGCTCACAAGCGGATCGTACCGCCCGCCGCTGACGGCCCGCGAAACCCGCGCGTCCACCGATGAAATAAATGACACGTCCGACCCTTGATTGTGGGCCGGATTGGCCGCAGTCTTTGGGCATGGGGGAAAGACTGACATTGCCGGATTGGAGTTCCCTGGCGACGCTGGCCGATGAGACGGTGCCGCTACTGGAAACTGCGCTGCTGATTGCGCGCGACGAGTATCCCGACCTGGACGCCGATCTGTACGACACGCTGGCGCAAAGCCATGCCGAACACTTGCGCCCGGAGATCGAGGCCATCGATGCGTGGCCGTTGAAGATGGCCGCCATCAATCGTCATTTGTTCGAGGAACTGGGCTACACCGGCAATCACGAGGAGTATTACGACCCTCGCAACAGCTATATGAACGAAGTATTCGAGCGCCGGTTGGGCAATCCCATTTCGCTGGCGATGGTGCAGATTGAAGTGGCGCGGCGCCTGGGCGTACCGCTCGACGGGGTGTCATTTCCCGGCCACTTTCTGGTGCGTCTGCCGGTCGATGACGGGCTGCTAGTGATGGATCCCTTCAACGGCGGCCGCCCACTGGGCGTCGATGAATTGCGCGAACGCGCCAAGCCGCACCTGGGCGGCGATATTCCCGACGACAACGCACTGCTGCACATCCTCGATCCAGCCTCACACCGCGCCATCCTGGTGCGCATCCTGCGCAATCTGCATGGCGTGTATGCCGAGCGGGAAGAATGGGATCGTGCCGCCCGCAGCGCCGATCGGGTGCTGAAGCTGTCGCCTGACCAGCCGGAAGCGATGCGCGACCGTGGCCTGGCCTACATGCACATGGATTACCGCCGCGGCGCACGCCACGATCTGGCGCGCTATCTGCATCTGGCGCCGGAAGCTCCTGACGCTCACGCCGTGCACGAACAGCTGGTGGAACTCAACGCCGGCGGCTCCGGGCGGATGCATTAAACCGCCCACGTTTTTTGCCCTACCGTAGGAGCGGCGTCCCGCCGCGAGCTCTTCGCTTTTATCGCGATCCGACAGAAAGAGCTCGCGGCGGGACGCCGCTCCTACCAGTCGGGCCCGAATCAACGGCTATTAGACTTCCGTCATCTCGAAATCGTCCTTGGTCACGCCGCAGTCGGGGCAGGTCCAGGTATCGGGGATGTCCTTCCAGCGCGTGCCAGGGGCGATGCCTTCTTCCGGCAGTCCGGTGGCCTCGTCGTAGATGAAGCCGCAAACCACACACATCCAGGTGCGGTATTGGGTGGTAGCGGAGGCTTCGCTCATCGGATAATACGCATACGCATCTTGGGGGGTCGGCATTGTCCCACTCTTGAGGTGTGTCATCCACACCGGAAGTCTTGCCGATGAATCGCCGCTGGCCGCACGGCCCTGTCCCGTCCGACCCCAAGTTCGTTGCCTCCTCGCCCCGCGGTCTATACCTGATCACGCCCGACGACGATGACACCATGCGGCTGACCCATCGGGTGGCACCCCTGCTTGCCGAAGGCGTGACCTGGCTGCAGTACCGCAACAAGACCGCCGGGCAGGCGCTGCGGCATGAACAAGCCTCGGCGCTGCAGGCGCGCTGCGCGGCGGCAGGCGTGCCGTTGATCATCAACGATGATGTCCGGCTGGCGAAAGCCGTGGGCGCGACCGGCGTGCACCTGGGCGAAGACGATGGCGACATCGCCGCCGCGCGCGTGCTGCTGGGCGACCACGCCATCATTGGCGCCTCCTGCTACGACGAACTCGCACGCGCCGAACGCGCGGTCGCCAATGGTGCCGATTACGTCGCCTTCGGCGCGTTCTTCCCGACCCGCAGCAAGACCGGCACGCGCCAGGCTTCGCCCGACTTGCTCGCTGCGGCCGAGGCATTGAACGTGCCGCGGGTGGCGATAGGCGGCATAACGCCGGACAATGCCGCTTCACTGATAGCTGCCGGCGCCGATCTGGTGGCGGTCATCGGCGGCGTTTTCGACGCCGCGGACCCGGTCGCGGCGATACGTGCGTATCGCGACTGTTTCGCCCTCGACGCCTCGTAGGAGCGGCGTCCCGCCGCGAGCTTTTGTTTTATCGCGAGCGGACAGGAAGAGCTCGCGGCGGGACGCCGCTCCTACAACATCCGACCCCTTTCATAGGCAATATCGATGAACCACGACAACTCCCACGCCCTGTTCGCCCGCGCCCAAGAGCTGCTTCCCGGCGGCGTCAATTCGCCGGTGCGCGCTTTCAAGTCGGTGGGCGGCGAACCGTTCTTCGTCGAGCGCGCGGATGGCGCCTATCTGTACGACGTGGATGGCAACCGCTATATCGATTACGTGGGTTCGTGGGGACCGATGATCGTCGGCCATAACCATCCGACGGTACGCGATGCCGTACAAGCTGCGATCCAGAACGGCCTGTCTTTCGGCGCGCCCTGCGCCGCCGAAGTGACGATGGCTGAAACCCTGACCCGACTCATCCCCTCTTGCGAGATGGTGCGCATGGTCAACTCCGGCACCGAAGCCACACTGTCGGCGATCCGGTTGGCGCGCGGCGCCACCGGCCGCAGCCGCATCGTCAAGTTCGAAGGCTGCTATCACGGCCACGGCGATTCTTTCCTGGTGAAGGCCGGCAGCGGCATGCTGACGTTGGGCGTTCCAACTTCGCCGGGCGTGCCGGTCGGTCTGAGCGAGTTGACGCTGACGTTGAGCTACAACGATTTCGAAGGTGTCAGTCGTTTGTTCGAACAACAAGGCGGCGAGATTGCCTGCGTGATCGTGGAGCCAGTGGTGGGCAACGCCAACTGCCTGCCGCCGCGCGCCGGCTATCTGCAGCACCTGCGCGAACTGTGCACACAGCACGGCGCGCTGCTGATCTTCGACGAAGTGATGACGGGCTTCCGTGTCGCGCTAGGCGGTGCGCAAGCGCTTTATGGCGTGGTACCCGATCTCAGCACCTTCGGCAAGATCATCGGCGGCGGCATGCCGGTGGGCGCGTACGGTGGCCGCCGCGACCTGATGGCACAGATCGCACCCAGTGGGCCGATTTACCAGGCCGGCACGCTCAGCGGCAACCCGGTGGCGATGGCCGCGGGCTTGGCAATGCTGGAACTGATCCAGGCTCCCGGTTTCTACGAGCGTCTGACCGCCGCAACGAATGCGCTCTGCGATGGCCTGGAAGCCGCCGCGCGCGAAGCCGGTGTGACGGTGACTACCACGCGCGTTGGTGGAATGTTCGGCCTGTTCTTCACCGATCAGTACGTGGATACCTATGCGCAAGCCGTGGCCTGCGACGTCGCCGCGTTCAACCGCTTCTTCCACGCCATGCTGGAACGCGGCGTGTACCTGGCGCCGTCCGCGTTCGAAGCCGGCTTCCTGTCCAGCGCGCACGACAGCGACGTGATTGCGCAGACAGTGGCGGCCGCGCGCGAGGCGTTCCAGGTGGTGGCGGCGTAAGACAATCGCTGGAAAGCGACGTGACCTATCCAGACAGCGTTAACAAGCCCGAATGACTCGTCCCAACATCCGCCAGGTGCTGTTCGATTTCGACGGCGTCCTGGCGCACTACAGCCACGAGCTACGCATCGCACATCTGGCGCAGTTCGCGTATGCCGAACACGAACGCGTCCGCGAAGTGTTGTTCACCTCGGGACTGGAAACCGAATACGACGGCGGGCTGATCGATACCGATACCTATCTCGGCAGGCTCGGCGCTGGCATTGGCGCGGTGATCGATATCGAAACCTGGATCGGGTCGCGTGTGGCGGGAAGCCGCGCCGATGACACGGTGCTTCGCCACATCCAGTCACTGGACGCCGGATTGCCACTGGGCGTGCTGACCAACAACGGCCTGCTGATGGCGCAGGCGATTCCGCGCATCGTGGCGCCGCTGTATTCACGCGTCGAAGGCCGCGTGCTTTGCAGCGGCGCGTTGCGCATCCGCAAGCCTGAGCCGGAGATCTACCGGCTGGCGCTGGCGCAGCTGGGCTGGAACGCCGCCGAGACCCTGTTCGTGGACGATATCTTCGCCAACGTGCAGGGCGCCCGCAGCGTGGGGTTGCACGCTGAAACGGTGACTGATGGTCGTTCGCTGGGGAAGGTACTGAGGCGCTATTCGCTGGTTTGACGCAGAGGAGCCTGTCCCGCGACTACCTTCCCTGCCCGCCCATTACTTCCCTCACTTGCCCTTCCCAGGGAAGCTGGATCGTGTATCTTTGCTGCATCGCAGCAACTTTGTCACATTCTCCTCCCATGCCACTTGTTGAGAGCAAGCTCGGCCAGTTCAGCATGGAAGCCCACTGGGCCGTAGCAGGAAAACTCGCGCCGCCGCCGCAGCATGTGGCCACGGCGCCGCGTACGGCGCTGCTGGGCCGCCTGGACCGCGCTTCCCGGCTCCCGCTGACGGTGGTCCTGTCACCGCCCGGTTTCGGCAAGACCACCCTGCTCAGCCAGTGGCACCACCGCCTGCGGAATGGTGGAGAAACCGCCGTGGCGTGGCTGTCGGTGGACGAGGAAGACGGTGAGCTGGGGCGGTTCCTGACCGGCTTGGTACTGGCGATCGGACGCGCCGGGGTCGAACTCGGGCCGCTGCTGCAGACGGTGAAATCGCCGCAGAACGAGTTCGACACCCAGGCCGTCACGAATGCACTGCTCGCCTTGATCCAGCGGATGCCACGCAGGCTGGTGTTGATCCTCGACGACTACGACCGCGGGCGCAATCCGAGCATCGACGAAATGGTGATGCGGCTACTCCGCCATGGCGGGCCGCGCCTGCATTTGCTGTTGGCCACGCGAACACCGCCAGCATTGGCGTTATCACGATGGTCGGTGCATGGCTGCGTCGAACGCATCGGCGCACAGGACCTGGCGCTGGACGACGATGAAGCGCAAGCCGTGCTGGGTGCGCATGTCCCTTTGCGCGCGGTGCAACAGCTGCAGCGCCATACCGAGGGCTGGGCCGTCGCGTTGCAACTGGCATCGCTATGGATTGCCGGCGATGCGCGGCGCCTGGAAGACGTGGAGAAATTCCGCGGCCGCTCCGGGGAAATCGCCGCCTACCTGGCCGAACAAGTGGTGCAGGACCTGCACGAACCTTTACGCACGTTCCTGCTGAAAACATCGGTCCTGGATCGCTTCAATGCCGATCTGGCCGACACGGTGCGCGAACGTCGCGACAGCGAACTCCTGCTGTCGCGCCTGAGTCATTTCCACGGTCTGCTGGTGCCGCTGGATGCCGACCACGAATGGTTTCGCTATCACCCGCTGTTCGCCGATTACCTGCGCCGGCAGCTGCGTCAGCAGGCCCCGGACCTGCTACCGGTCCTGCACCGCCGTGCTGCGACCTGGTTCGCGGAACACGATCATCTGCCGGAAGCGGTCCGGCACGCCGTCGACGCCGGCGATACCGAACTGGCGGCCGGTTTCTTCGCCGCCAGCGGCAACTGGGAACTGCTGCTCCGGCACGGATTGGCTTATGTGCGCCTGTTGCTGCGGCATTTCGACTACAAGACCATCCGCGATACCCCCGCGCTCAATCTGACCCAAGCCTATCTGCATATGAAGCTGGGCGAATTCGCACATGCGCGATTGCTGCTGGAGCGCTTCCGTGCCTTCTCCGCTGAAGATCGCGAATTGTTCGGACGCGACTACACCGTCGTGGTCGCGCTGCTTCGCGATCTTCTGGATGAAATCTGTCCCGACCCGAACGGCGCAGCCCGCATCGCCGCACAAGCCGCGGCACTGGACGCCTGCGATGGCATCGGTCGCGGCACGTTGCTGTGCATCAGTGCCACCACGGCGCTGGGCCGCGGCGACTTCGCGGCGACGGAAGGTTATGCGGTGCAGGCGCGGCAGGCCATGCATCAGGCGGACAGCACGGTGGGCGCCCACTACGCCCTGACTCACCTGGGACAAAGCCATTACTACCGTGGTCGGCTTGGACTCGCGGATGCCATCTATCGGGAAGTGCTGGCGATGGCCGAACCGCATTCCGGCATCGACCACTCGTTGCAGGCCGCGGCGGTCTGCCTGCTAGCGCAACTGCAATGCGAGCGTGGCCGCTACGACGAAGCGGCGGCCGAACTGGAGCCGGCGCTAGCCTTTCTCGAACAACACGACGGCTGGCTGGACATCTTCGTTTCCGGCTATGAAACCGCATTGGCCTTGGCCCGCCGCGACGATCGCACCGCGCAGGCGGCGCTGGCCTTGCTGGATCGTATCGAAGTCATTGCACGTACGCGCCACCTGAGCCGGCTGCTGGATCTGGCCACGGCGTGGCGCCTGGAGGTGTTGCTGGATCTCCCGCCCTCGCCCGGCGTCGACCTTCTGGTCGCCAACACCGGCAGCGAAGCGCACCTGATCCATGCCTTGCAACACGGTCATTGTTGGCGCCACAGCAGCGCACTGGGCTTTGCGTTGGCGCGTTGGCACCAATCCGCGGGACGCAACCAAGTCGCATTGAATCTGCTGCGCACGATTGAGACAGCGTGCCTGGATATCGACAATCAGCCGCACCTCGCACGCGCACGCATTCGTATCGCCTTTACTCTGCAGCAGCGTGGTGAAGCAGACGAAGCGGTCGCTTGCCTGGGACTGGCACTGGACTATATCGCCACCACCCAATCCTGGCAGGCGGCCCTGGAACTTGGCGTCCCGGCCAAAGCGCTGCTGAGGCTAGCGTTGCAGCGTGACCCGCAGGCAGCGGCCGGCACCACCCGCTGCCTGGCTATCCAGACCCTGCTGGAAAAACTTCGCGATCACCAGCACGACGCCGTATCGCTCTTCAGCGAGCGCGAAGTGGAAGTCTTGTCCGAGCTGGGCCGCGGCAGTTCCAACAAACAGATCGCGCGGCTGCTCAACCTGTCGGAAAACACCGTCAAGTTCCATCTCAAGAATATCTATCGCAAGCTGGGCGTTGAGTCGCGCCAAGCAGCGCGGTCGCTGGCCTTGCAGCGTGGCTTGGCGGCGTCGGCTGCGCCGCCGTTGGGGGATTAGTTGGATCCGATTCGCGGAATTTCCTTCTGCCTCAGGGCAGGCGTGGTTTTCCTTCACCCCGAAGGGAGAAGGAAACAGCATCACCCAAATACCAACTTCCCCTTCATCGCCCAATGTCCGGGGAATGAGCAGAAGAAGGTGTAGTCCCCGCCCTTCGCCAGCACGCGGGTTGAAAAACGAATCGTTGTCGATTCGCCGCCGCCAATCACCGTCGTATGCGCCAGCACTCGCGCATCCCCCTTTTTTACGTAAGCGTCGGCCAGCGTGGCGCGCATGCCGTCGTTGGCGACCGTCTGGAAGTCTCCGGTACGGGTTAGCACCCAGTTGTGGCCCATCACGTTGGCCGCCAATTTTCCGGTGTGCTTCAACGTCAACTGCACCTCGGTGCAATCCGCCGCAAGCACAATCTGCGGCAAGTCGAATTTCATCTGGTCGTTGCCCTGGATGAGCACGGCACAGGTCCGCGCCAAGGCAGGTGCGGTGAGCAGCCATGACAGCAGCAGGACAAGCGTGTAGCAGCGCTTCATGTGGAACCTCTGATCAACTTAGCGAACGCGATATCCACGTGTGGCGACCACACATCATCAGGCAACGTCGAAGAATCTCTGCCAAGGACCATTCAGCCCGGGTGTCGCTTGCGCAGTGGCAGTGGTACCCGCCTCGACCTGCTCGAACGCCGCCTTGAACCGTTCCATTTCCTCCGCCGTGCCGATGGTGATGCGCGAGGCGTTTGGCCATATCGGCCAAGCGCGGCCCACGAATACCCGGTGCGTGGCCATATCGGCGATGAAGTCTTTCGCGGGGCGCTTCACGTCGACCATGAAGCAGTTGCTCTCCGATGCGGTGCAGCTATAGCCCTTGGAAGCCAGCCAGCCCATCACATCGGCGCGGATGCGCGCGGTCTCGAGACGACGTTGCGGTACCAGTTCGGGATCGCGCAGACTGGCCAATCCGGCCGCCGCCGCAGTAACCGGCAGGCTGTTGACGCTGTAGAACTTCAACCGCTCAAGCAGCTCCGGGCGCGCCACCGCGAAACCCAGGCGGATGCCCGCCATGCCGTACAGCTTGGAGAACGTGCGCAGCACCACGACGTCTCTGCCCGCGGCCACCATGCCGACTGCGCTGACGGCGCTGTCGGAGAAGTGGATGTAGGCCTCGTCCACCACCAGCACGCTGCCCTTGGGTTTGTTCGCCAACGCGTATTCCAGATCGTGTCGAAGCGTGACCGATCCGGTGGGATTGTTCGGATTGCAGATATACACGATGCCGGCCTTGGCATCTTTTGCGCACATCGCCTCCACATCGTGCGAATGATCTTTGCGCAGCGGCAGCTTGTGCACGGCGGCGCCGTTCCGGGTGGCGGCTCGCCAGCCGGATTCGAACGTGGGGTCGGCCGTCACCAGACTGGCGGTGGGCGACGTGAACGCCAGCATCGTGTAATCCAGCGGTTCGGTCGAACCGGCGTATCCCATCAGATGATCCACCGGCACGCCCAGCTGCGCCGCGTATACCTCGACCAGTTCATTCTGTAAACCGCCCAGGTAGCGACCCCCTTTCGAGGCGATGTCGGTGATCGCCTGGCGTGCGCTGGCTGAAGGTCCCAGCGGATATTCGTTGGCATTGATCATGACCGCATCTTCCGCGTCCGCACCCGGTGGTGGACTGGGGCGTTGCTGCGCTCGCGCCGCATAGGCGTCGCTCAGCAATGGCGCACTACCCAAACCCAACGCACTGGCAGCCAGCGCGGAATCACGCAAGAAAGAACGACGGGAGATGGACGATGCCATAGCGACCTCGCGATAAAGGGAATGGGAGACTCAGAACCTTTTTACGATCCGTCGTGAGCGAAGGCAGGCGGCTCGTGGCGGAGCGCAGCAAGCGCAGCGTATGTGCGATACGTGAGCATTGCGAGCACCGCACGCGGGCCGCATACCGAGCGCAGCAGGATCGTAAACAGGTTCTCAGGGACGGACGGCCACGACTTCTATCTCGACACGGTAGGCCGGATTGGCCAGCCCGGCGATCTGGAATGCGGATCGCGAAGGCAGATTGGGCTGTTCGGCAGTACCGAAGAACTGACGATAGCCTTTCATGAATCCGGCGAAATCCATCTTGCCGTCCAGCGCCGGATCGCCCACCAGGAACACCTGCATCTTGATCACATCACCCAGGCCCAGCCCCATCGACTCCAGTTGCTTCTTGATGGAATTGAGCACGTTGACGGTCTGCGCTTCGGTGTCGCCATAGGCATCGGCGGAATCCTTCGGAGCGTCCGCATCCAGCCGCGGCACCGCGCCGCTGAGGTACACCGTGGTCTTGCCCGCCGGTACCTCGACCGCTGCGGAAATCGGGAAATCGCTCCCTGGAATCTTGTGCCGCACCACATCCGCTGCTTTTGCGCGATCCGGCATCGCCGCCACCATCGCCATCGCGGCCAATGCGGCGGCGCACATCATTGTCTGGATTCGCATGATTCGCTCCTGTCTGAAAAGAATGGGTGATGCAACAACGCATCAATGGCGCATCGCCTTTACATCATTGGCGGTCATCGCCTCGGGATAGTCATTGCCGAAGTGCGTGCGTATGTAGTGAGTGACTTCGGCCACCTGCTGGTCGCTCAGCATCTGCCCCAATCCTGGCATGCCGGCGCGCCCGTCCAACACCATCATCGCTACGTAGGGCGCTGCGGCAAGCTTGGGATTGCCCGCCAGCGCAGGATACTCGCCGCCACCCAGAGCACCTTCGCCGGATGGCATATGGCAACCTTGGCAAACGGTCCGGTAGACCTGTTCGCCGGACGCCGTGGAAAAGTTGGCCGGGGTGTAGAACGAGGTCGCGTCCGAAGTCTGCGCTTTCGCCGGACGGACCATCACCGCCGCGGTGATCAAGCCCGCTACCGCCAATGCGCCCATCAGGCTCTTCTGAAAGAAGTCCGTCCGAAACAAACCCACGCGTTCTTCGCTCATGCGCGTCCTCCACTGGCCATGACTTGGCGATGCAGGCGTTCGATCACATCCAGTGCGGACACGATCGCACCTTCCTGCCACGCGGGAATATAGGAAACGTGCTCGCCGGCCAATGCGATCCGCCCGTCGATCTGGCAGAGATTCTCGTAGTGCTGCGCGCGCTTGTCTTCCGTCCACATGCCGAAGCAGCCATGGGTGAACGGCACCCGATGCCAGCCGACCGAAACGCCGTTCTCGAATTCCTTGGGATACTGCGCATGCAACTGAGTGCCGTATTCCACCGCCTTGCGAACACGCTGCTCGGGCGGCATCGAGGTGAACTCGAACGCCTCCAGCCCCCAGACGTAAGCACCCAACAGCACACCCTTGCCGCGACTCTGGAAACCCGTGCTGGGATAGCTGATCAGCGTGATCGGCGAATCGGTATAGCTGATGCCGCCGTAGATGGCTTCATCTTCTTCCCAGAATCGGCGCTTGAACTGCAAACCGACTTTCACTGATCCGGCGTAGGGCACCTGCCCGATCGCTTCGGTCATCGCCGGTCCCACCGTGATCGGTATGCGGCTCAGTACCGACAGTGGAATGGTGCAGATGCACCAGTCCGAAGTTTCGACGCGTTCCTCGCCGGTCGCGGTGTCCTGATAGGCGATAGTGACGCCGCCGCTGTTCTGATCGATGCGGGTCACTTTCGCGTTGTACTGGATCGCGTCGCCGAGCTGGCGCGCGAACGCTTTGCCGATCTGGTCCATCCCGCCGACCGGCTGGAACATCGGCGTCTGCATCTCGTAGTTATTGCCGGCCGCCAATGCCGCCCACAGTTTTGAGTTGAGCACATCGCCCACCTGCGCCGGTTCGGAGTATTCCGGCTTGCCGGACAGGCCGCCGCCGGGCTCTTTTCCGAAGCCGCGCCGCAACGCGCTTACCTCGCCTTTGGCATAGGTGAAGTTCTTGTCCAGAGCGCCCCAGTGCCGCAGCGATTCCAGCAGGACTTCCTGGTCTTCCTGGCTGACCACGCGGTCCAGCGCGCGCTGCTGCGTGGACTTGGCCAGCAGCTCGGCGACATGTCCCTTGTAGTCGGCATCGACATCGCGAAAGCGCCGCGGCTTGCCATCAAACGCATTCTGGCTGTGCAACCATGCGTTGTAGTTGACCTGTACGAACGATTCCAACGGCACGCCGAACTGCTTGCAGTACGACAGCACCGCATGATGGTGATGCGGAATGCGCCACGGCCCGGGATTGAGATATAGCCCATCGTCGAAACGACAGGTCTGCTCGAAGCCACCCAGTTCGGTATAGCGGTCGCCACCACGTAGCGTCCAGTTACGGCCGCCGGGACGCGCGTTGTATTCCAACAATTTGACCCGATAACCCGCGCGGCGCAGTTCGTAGGCGGCCGTCATGCCGGCCAGGCCCGCACCCAGCACCAGTACCGAAGCTCCCTTCGGATCGCCCTCCAGGCGCAGTGGTCCTTGGTAGCCGGATTCGGCCGCAAAACCCAGGCTGCTCATCGCCTGGTACATCATTGCGCCGCCTGCGGTCAGTCCGATCTTCTGCAACAGACGGCGTCGCGTCATCGCACCGTTCTTGCCCACCTGCATCGATATTCCTCTGCCTGATGTTGAACGACGGCATGCATCGCTGCATGCCGCTCGTAAGCGGTGGCGCGCCGGTCACGACGCGCCACCGCGCCATGCCTTAGAACATGTAGGACAAGCTGAGATAGACCGAACGCGGCGCTACCAGGTTGTAAGAGCCGCCGGCTTCGTTCGGGAATACCGCGCCGATCGCGTCGTCCGCGTCGAACAGGTTGTAGACCGACAGTTGCACTCGTCCGCCCGCCAGGAAGCCGTCGTCGCCACCCTGGTAGCCGACGCTGCCGTTGGCGATGAACGTGGTGTCGGTGCGCTCGTTGTTGCGGGTGTCGCCGTAGCGCTGGCCGGTGTATTTACCGTCGAGGTTTGCGAAGAAATGCTCGCCTTCGTAGCCTCCGGTCAGGCCGAGCGAAACACGCGGTTGATCCGGTACGTCGTTGCCTTCGACTTCCACCAGTTCGCCGGCGGTGTTGATGTAGTTGTCCTGGAACTCGGACCGGTTGAGGCTGACGTTGCCGCCCAAGCGCCAGTTAACGGTCGGGCGCCACAACGCGGAGGCTTCCGCGCCGTAGGTCTCCACGTCGCCGACGTTCTGGTAGACGGTGGAATCCACCACCTGCGGGTCCGGATCCGACAACGTGATGATGCGGTCCTTGTAGGCGATGCGATAAAGAGCGACATAACCGCTCCAGCTCTGGTGCTCGCTACGGACGCCCAGGTCGATGTTCTTCGAAGTCTCTGGCTGCAGCGTTTCCCATGTTCCACCGCCCGCCACCATCGCCAGGCGCGGTACCGAGCTGAAATTCTCGGCGTAGTTGGCGAATAGCTGGGTGGAAGCACCTATCTGGTAGCTGACGCCGGCCTGCGGCTGGAACCAGTCGCTGTCGGTTTTTTCGGTTGTGCGGGTGGCGCTGCGGTTGAAGTCATCGAGATTGGCGATGCCAGTGAACTCACGCTCGACTCGCAGGCCTTTGACGCCGGCCTGCAAGGTCAGCTTTTCGTCCATCAGTTTCAGCGTGTCCATGATGAACAACTGCGTGACCGTGCTGTCGAAATGGCGGTCGTAATAGATGACGATGGGCAACTCACCCTGCAGGATCTCGCCGCTGCTGGGGTCCACGTTGTATAGCGGCCGCGTCTGGAAGAACTCGTAGGTTTCGTACCAGGCACCGACCTCGAGTTTGTTGATATCGGTTTCCCAGCTGAAGCTGGTGGTCAGCCCGCGCCGGGTGCCACCCATGTCTTCCAGGCGACGCGCCATATTCCCGATGCTGACCAGGTTGCCATCCGCATCGAACACCGCGGTGGGGTCCAGGATCACGATGTCGGTGCGGCCCGGCGTTCCGGCGAGGGCATTGTTGTATTGCGTGCGGATGCCGCCCGGCCCGGTGGCACCGATGCCCCAGCCGTTCTTTTCCTCGTTGTAGGCGACGAATTTCAGGCCCAGGGAAGAGCTCAGCATGAAGTCACCGGTCAGGCTCAGCAACGAATCGCGGCGCGCGTTCTTCCACACGGTGTAGTTATTGGAGTCGAACGCCGGATCGCCGGTGATGTATTCGGTGATGTCCCAATCCAGACCGCCGTTCACCGTGTAGGCCTGGATGTCGTGGTCCTCGCGGCTGTTCCATATCCAGCCCAAGGTCAGCGTGCCGGCATCCCAGTCCTGGCGAATCTTGGCCTCGAAGTGATCGCTTTCCTGCGTGGCCGGGTCCAGGTCCCAGACGCCGCTGCGGATGCGCGAGGCAGAAAAGTAAGCGGCCGGACCGTTCTCCCACCACTGCGGGGTGTCCACGCGCACAAACGTGCGCACCA
Source organism: Pseudoxanthomonas sp. CCNWLY206-1 (assembly GCF_039710385.1). NCBI lineage: Bacteria > Pseudomonadati > Pseudomonadota > Gammaproteobacteria > Lysobacterales > Lysobacteraceae > Pseudoxanthomonas > Pseudoxanthomonas sp. CCNWLY206-1. The sequence continues at coordinate 695,366 of NZ_JBDKXI010000002.1, forward strand.
GATCGTATGAACCCATGGTCATCGTCGCCCGGCCGCTCCATTCATCACCGCCCACCGGGGCCAGCGTGCTGTAGCGGATCGCGCCGCCCAGCGCATGATAGGAAGGCTGGGTCACATCGCCGGAACCGGGAGACAAGGTCACGTCGGCGAGATTTTCGGTGGAAACGTATCGGCTGATGGGGCCGCCTTCGCGCACGTCAGCGGTTTCGATCGGAATGCCATCCAGCGTTACGCCCACCTGGTTGGAACTGAAGCCGCGAATGCGCATGGAATCGCCGAATTCGTACAGCCCGAACGGATCGGTGGTTTGCACATTCACGCCCGGCAGGCTGGCGAGCAGCATCTGCGGCGCCACACCCGGCGCCTGCGCTTCGATCTCGGATTTGGCCACGCTGGCGGTGGTACGCGTGGAACCCGCGCCTACCACGCTGACGGCGTCCAAGGTGGTGGCGTCGGCATCGCCAGACGCCATGCCGATGTTCTGCGCGTTCGCCACCTGGGTATAACTGGTCGCACCCAGCAACAACGACAGATAAGCCGCGCGCACCGGCGTGGCGCCGTCCAGTTCTCGCAGACTTTTGATGATGAAACTTGCCAACACGCCGCGTTTGATGCTGTTCCCCATGGCTTCCTCACTGAGTGCTAAAAAGTTGTTTGTGGTGGACGAGCTTCGCCTTCATCGGCGTGTGGTTAGGCAGGCGCGAAAACACCGCGCGCGCTGCTCTCGGGAACACTTCCCTCTCCCAGCCAGGTGCACTCGAAATTCAAATTTTTCAGATGCGCATGACGCTGATCGCCAAGAGCTCGCAGGCGGGGCAGCTCCTACAGGCGCGTATGCAACGCAGATCAGCCGCACCGCCTGCAGACGGTGTCCGGATGCGCGCCCCAGGTCCTACGGCGCATTCGGATTCGGCGTGATGCCACGCGCATTCCTTCGCCGCTGCGTTACTGAACGATGGGCCGCTACGCGGTAGGTGCGTGGCGTTTTCCAACTTCGTAACGCTTCCTCAGCAACATACCGAGCTACGGCCGTTCTGCGGGGCCCGCAATGGGTAGGTGCGGGTTGGGCGGGTAGGTGGGAGGTGGGCCGGGGGTAGGTGTGCGTTTGTCGAATACCGGCACTGGATCACGAGACCTGCAAACAGGCGGAACAGGATTGAGGCGCTACCGACGGCCACGGGAAACCACGTGGGAGCGGCCAGAACTCTCGTAGGAGCGGCGTCCCGCCGCGAGCTCTTGTAGGAGCGCCGTCTCGGCGCGAGCTCTTCCTGTCAGGCCTCGATAGAAGCGAAGAGCTCGCGCCGGGGACGGCGCTCCTACAGGGCACCGATGCTCGGGAACAAAAAAAAGCGGATAAAGCTAAAGAGCTTTATCCGCTTTTATCTGGCTCGATCCGTGTCTAGGTTTTTTTGTTTGCCCGATCGCGACTCACCGGCGACGGCATGGCGCGACCACTCCTACAAAGAACGAAAGACAAAAACCTCAGCCAACGAACGTGCGTAACGCAGCACGCAAGCGCTTCAGCCCTTCGGCGACTTCTTCATCGGAAATATTCAACGCCGGCACAAAGCGCAGGACATCAGGGCCTGCCTGCAGCAACAGCAAACCTTCCGCAGCAGCGTGATCGAGGATTTCGCCGGCGCGTCCCGCATATTTCGGTTGCAACACCGCACCCAGCATCAAGCCGCGTCCGCGCACTTGCGAGAACAAACCCAACTCACTATTGATCGCGTCAAATTCCTTGCGCAACGCCGCACCTTGGCGAGCTACATTGTTGGCGATCTGCGACGAGGCCAGTTTTCGCAACGCGACCCGCGCTACCGCAGCGGCCAATGGGTTGCCTCCGAAAGTGGTGCCATGCGCTCCGAACTGCATGACTTCGGCCACCTTGGGTCCGGCCAGCATCGCACCGATCGGGAAACCGCCGCCTAGCGCCTTGGCCAGGGTGACGATGTCCGGAGTGATGCCGTCTTGCCAGTGCGCGAACAAACTGCCGGTGCGGCCCATGCCGGACTGGATTTCATCCAGTGCCAGCAACGCACCGTGGTGATCGCATAGCTCGCGGACCGCGGCCAGGAATCCAGATGCCGCCGGCATCACCCCGCCCTCGCCTTGCACTGGTTCCACCAGGACCGCCGCCACGTCGCCGGAGGCCATGGCGGTTTCCAGCTGGGTCACATCGTTGAAATCGACGTAGCGGAAGCCGCCGGGCAGTGGTTCATAGCCTTCCTGGTATTTCGGCTGCGCAGTGGCGGTGACTGTCGCCAGCGTGCGGCCATGGAAGCTCCCACGGAACGTCACGATGACGCGGCGGTCGGGCGTGCGTCCTTCCGAGGCCGCCCAGCGGCGGATCAGCTTGATCGCCGCTTCATTGGCTTCCGCGCCGGAGTTGCACAGGAACACCCGGGAGGCGAAGCGCGAGGCGCTCACCAGCTCCTGAGCCAATCGCAGCGGCGGTTCGCTGTAGAACACGTTGCTGGTGTGCCATAGCTTGCCGGCTTGCTCGGTCAGCGCCGCCACCAGGTCCGGATCGTTATGACCCAGACCGCAAACCGCGATGCCGGCGGAGAGATCTATGTAGTCGCGACCGTCGCTGTCCCAGACCCGAGCGCCCTGGCCGCGCTCCAGGATGACCGCACGCGGGCGATAGATCGGCAGGTAGAACTGCTGGCCGGCAGCCAGCAGATCGGCGGTGGTCGGAGTGGTCATGGCAGTGGAAAGCAGCGGGAGAAGGCGCGTATTGTCGCTGATCAGGCCGGGTGCGCCACAATCCGGACAAGGAGGTCGACCATGAACCCCATTTCTCCGCGCCCGCTCAGCCCCGCTCGGGAAACCGGCTGGCGCCGCAAGTGGTTCGACATCATCTACCGTCACGACACTCCGCCGTCACGCAACTTCGACTTGTTGCTGATCGCGGCCATCGTGGTCAGTGTCCTGGTGATCATGCTGGACAGCGTTGCCAGCATCCATGCTCGCTACCCCAGGCTGCTCTACTTTCTTGAATGGGGCTTCACCCTGTTGTTCACCGTGGAATACGTGCTGCGCCTGGTGACCGTGCGCCGGCCATTGCGCTATGCACTGAGCGGCTGGGGAGTGATCGATCTGCTCTCCATCCTGCCGACCTACCTCTCGCTGCTGATACCCGGCAGCCAAAGCCTGCTGGTGCTGCGCGCCCTGCGCATCCTGCGCCTGTTCCGCATCCTCAAGCTCACCCAGTACGTGGAGGAAAGCGGACTGCTGCTGGGCGCGTTATGGCGCAGCCGCCGCAAGATATTCGTTTTCGTCAGTGCGATGATGACGCTGGTGGTGATCTTCGGCGCAGCGATGTACCTCATCGAAGGACCGCAACATGGCTTCACCAGCATTCCCACCGGCATGTACTGGGCCATCGTGACGATGGCGACGGTGGGTTTCGGCGATATCGCGCCACAGACCACACTGGGGCGCGCGGTGACGTCGATACTGATCCTGATCGGCTACAGCATCATCGCGGTGCCCACCGGCATCTACACCGCGGAACTGGTGACCAGCCTGCGCGAAGCCAGCCATGAACCCGGTCACCTGGACCGACGCGACTGCCCGCAATGCGGACTGGAAGGACACGACCCCGATGCGCTGCACTGCCGGCACTGTGGTAGCCGTCTGCCGGCACCGATGGGGTGATCTGTGCCGGGAATCGGGAATCGGGAATCGGGAATCGGGAATGGGGAATGGGGAATGGGGAATGGGGAATGGGGAATGGGGATGGAGAGCGGAGAGCGGAGAGCGGAGAGCGGAGAGCGAAGAGCGAAGAGCGAAGAGCGAAGAAATCGTTTTCGCTTCCTCCCCCTTTGAAAAAGGGGGATCGAGGGGGATTTGCTCCTGGCGTGGCCACGAAACGGATCTAGATCGTGTGATCGTTCGCCACCTGAAACAAACGATGCTCCACAAAAACAAATGCCCATGACGCCGTAGGAGCGCCGTCTCGGCGCGAGCTTTTGCTCTTATCCGAACCGCCGTGGAAGAGCTCGCGGCGGGACGCCGCTTCGCGCCCCAGTAGCCCCTCGACGCGCGCGATCAAAAACGCGCCGCAGCGCGCCCGGATGGGGAATACCCCGTGGTTTTATCGCGATCCAACGGAAAGAGCTCGCGGCGGGACGCCGCTCCGCGCCCCAGTAGCCCCTCGACGCGCGCGATCAAAAACGCGCCGCAGCGCGCCCGGATGGGGAATACCCCGTGGTTT
>NZ_JBDKXI010000002.1:699687-737664 GCF_039710385.1 Pseudoxanthomonas sp. CCNWLY206-1
TATCGCGATCTAACGGAAAGAGCTCGCGGCGGGACGCCGCTCCTACAAAAGCAAAAACCTTACAAAAGCAAAAGCTCTAGAAGACGATATCCGCCGCCGCCTGCGCACGGATCACCGGACCAAAGCTGGTGATCGCCGGCAGCGTGGCATTGTGGTGTTCTCGGATCTGCGCCGCGCTGGCATGCGGCTTGTCGTGGGTGGTGTGCGCGTCGGACACCAGGACTACGCCATACCCATGCGCCGCTGCGCTGCGTGTGGTGGTATCGACGCAGAACTCGGTGGCATAACCGCAGATCACCACTTGATCCACGCCGGAGAATGCCAGCACTTCCTCCAGACCGGTGCGCAGGAATGAGTCCGGTGTAGTTTTGCGGATGCGGTGATCTCCGGGTTCGACCTGCAACTGATCTTGAAGCGCCCAGCCGGATGAATCGGGTTCCAGATCGCCGGAGCGCTCGTGCTGCACGAAGATCACCGGGGCGTCGGCCGCGCGCGCGCGCGTTGCCAGCGCGTTGATGCGTGCGATCACTTCTTGGGCTTCCGCCGGGCGGGGCTCGGGATCGAACAGCCCGCGTTGGACGTCTATCACGATCAGGGCAAGACTCATCGGCCACCTATGCGGAAAGGACTGCTCACCAGCTTCCCGTATTCGGCATCGAAAGCCAAGGCTCCTGTGGCGGCAAACGTTCGCCTTTTTGCAACAGCTCTATTGATATCAGATCGGGCGTGCGCACAAACGCCATGCGGCCGTCCCGCGGCGGGCGGTTGATGAGCACACCTATGGATTGCAGATGCGCGCAAATGGCATAGATGTCGTCCACTTCGAAGGCCAGATGGCCGAAGTTGCGTGCGCTGCCGTAGTTTTCCGCAGGCTTTCCATCATCCGCGGGCCAGTTATAGGTCAGTTCTATTTCCGCTTCCGGATTGGCGGGTGCGCCGAAATAGACCAGGGTGAATCTTCCATCCGGACTTTCCATGCGACGTGTCTCCATCAGCCCCAAGCCTTCGGTAAAAAATTGGCTGGTGGCTTCCAGATCATGGACCCGGAGCATGGCGTGCAGGTATTTCATACTGACCTCACTGAAGTAATCGCTCTTTGAATTCGGCGGCTATTGCGTGCGGTGCACCGTCCAGCCTCACGCCTCCAGGAACAGATCCGGCAACAACGGCTGCAAAGGATCAACGGCGTAGGAGGAAAAATCTTCTACCCCGGCTTCGCGCAGTACCGCCTCGTCGATCAGGAACTGCCCATGGAAACCCGCCGCGGGCCGGCTCAGCACCGCATGCGCGGCGTCGGCGACGATCTCTGGCTTGCGGCAACGCGGGATATCCACGCCGGGAATCATGTTCAACGCGTCCGTCGCGATGATGGTTCGCGGCCACAGCGCATTGACCGCGACACCTTGTGGCCCAAACTCACCGGCCAGCCCGAGTGTCACGAAGCTCATGCCCATCTTGGCCAGCGTGTAGCCGGTATGCGGCGCCCACCATTTGGGATCCAGTGTTGGCGGCGGCGCCAACGTCAGGATGTGCGGGTTGGGTGCCTTCAACAGATACGGCAAGCACGCTTGCGCGCACAGGAAACTACCGCGGGCGTTGACCTGGTTCATCAGGTCGAAGCGCTTCATCGGCGTATCCAGCACGCCGGCCAGCCAAATGGCGCTGGCGTTGTTGACCATAATGTCGATGCCGCCAAACGCATCCACGGTGGCCGCGACCGCCGCGCGCACGTCGTCTTCTTCCCGGATGTCGCACTTCAGCGCCAACCCCTGCCCGCCCGCAGCCGTGACCGCGTGTGCCGCGGTGTGGATGGTGCCCGGCAGCTTGGGATTGGGGACCGCCGACTTGGCGGCAATGACTACGTTGGCACCATCCCGCGCCGCCCGCAGCGCGATGGCCAGCCCGATACCGCGCGAGGCGCCGGTGATGAAGAGGGTTTTGCCTTTTAACGTCATGGGAATGGGGAAATGGGGAATAGGGAATGGAAGGAGCTTAGCGCCTTCCTGTCGCGCGCATATACGCCATGCGCGCTAGCGGTTCTGCTCTTTCGATTCCCGACTCTCGATTCCCCATTCCCGGCTCCTCACGGCTTCGGCCCTTGCCCTTCATTGTCTTCCCATTTCAGCAGCTTGCGGGTGACGAAGCGGTACACCGGTTTACCGGTGCGAAACCATACGTCGCGCAGCCAGGAATGGCGTTTGAGCAGCCGCCGTTCCACCGGCGTGAGCGCTTCGGGGCAGTAGGTGCGTTTGTGCTTCAGCAGGTGACGCAGGTCCTCGCGTGCCAGCAATCGCATCCAGCGCGAACGGGGGCGGCCACGCACGGCCAGTTGGAAATCGATCAGCGCGGGGCGGCCATCGCTCAGTACCAGCCAGTTGGCTTCCTTGGCCAGATCGTTGTGGGCCACGCCACGTTGATGCACCTGCCGCAGCAGGCGGCGGGCAGCATGGAAGTACGCCACGTCGCCGCGTGGCGGCCTCTGGTACATCGCCGCCCCTTCCATATAGCTCCGATCCAACCGCACGCCGTCCCAGGCCAGCAATTGCGGCGTATCCGCCAAGCCATTCAACTGAGCGATGGCAAGCGCTTCCCGGCGCGCGAGCCGCCAAGCAGGAAAGCGCAACCACCAAGGCGATGCGGACAGATCCCGGCGCACGAAGACGCCGCGGCCATCGCGCATCAGCGCGATACGTCCGAAGCTGTCGGCCTTCAGGGCGGCGATTTCGATGGCATCGTTATTCACCGCGACATTCTACGCGGCCCCCTGGGAGCATCTTCCGTGGAGGTAGCCGGCGGTCATGAACCGCCGCCTATAATCTGCCTCGATGAATCCCTCCTGGTTCGACACCCTGCTGGCCTGGATCAGCGCACATCCGATCGCGGCCGGCGTGGTGATCTTCGCCATTGCGTTTTGCGACGCGGTCATCATTTTGGGAACCATCGTGCCGGCATTGCCGCTGTTGTTCGCGGTGGGCGTACTGATTGGCCTGGGTGAAATCAACGGTCCTTACGCGCTGATATGCGCGGCGATTGGTGCGTTGATCGGCGATGCCACCAGCTATTGGGTCGGCCACCGCTGGGGGCCGCAGCTCCGCGGTCATTGGCCTTTTCGCAAATACCCACAACTGCTGGACCGCGGCGAGTTGCTGTTTCGTCGCAACGCGCTGAAAAGCATTCTGGTGGCGCGCTATGTGGGGCCTATTCGGCCGTTCGTGCCCGCGGTGGCCGGCATGCTGAAAATGCCGCTGAAACGCTATTTCATGGCGAGCGGGCTTGCGGCGGTGTCGTGGGCGGCCCTGTTCCTGGCACCGGGTTGGCTGCTGGGCCAAGCGTACGACGCGGTCGCGGCGGTCGCGGGCCGATTGGGCTTGGTGGTGGGACTGTTGCTGGTGGTGCTGGCGCTGGCCTGGGCCGGGGTGCTGTACACCTATCGCTGGTTCGCCGACCACGCCGATGCGCTGCTGGCGCGCGCGATCGCCTGGTCGCACGCGCATCCGGTGCTGGGCCGCTATTCCGGGGCCGTGTTCGATCCCAAGCGCCGCGAATCGGTACCACTGGCGCTGCTTGGCATCCTACTGCTGGCCATCGTGTGGGTGTGGTTCGCCTTCCTGGTCCTGGTGATCGGCCATGGCGAACCGCTGAGCATGGACTTGGCGGTGCACGAACTGATGCTGGCGCTGCGCAATCCGCTGGCTGATTACCCGCTAGCCGCCATCGCCTCATTGGGCGACGAACAAGTGCTGGCGCCCGCCTCGCTGCTGGTGCTGCTGTACCTGTGCTGGCGCAAGCGCTGGATGGCCGCGGCGCATTGGCTGGCGGCATTGGCGTTCGGTCTGGCGCTGACCGCATGGCTGGGTGCTTCGGTCGATATCCCCAAACCTCCGAGCGTCAGCAGCGGCTTTGGCTTTCCTTCCATCGCGGTCACCATGTCCACGATCACCTTCGGCTTTTTCGCCGTGCTGATCGCGCGCGAATTGCCGGGCCGAACACGGGTGTGGCCGTACCTGGTGTCTGGCGTCGTGGTGGCGCTGATCGGATTCGCGCGAATCTACCTGGGCGCGCACTGGTTGAGCGACATCATCGGCGGAATGTTGTTCGGCATGGTGTGGCTGCTGATACTGGGCATCGCCTATCGCCGGCGCATGGTGCGTTCGTTCTGGATGAAGCCGCTGGCCTGGCTGTTCTATGGCGCCTTCACCGTCGCCGCGCTATGGCACGCACCGCGCAATGTCGCACCGATGCTGGCGCAGTTCGAAGCGCCGGTGACGGAACAGTCGTTGGCGATAGCCGATTGGTGGCAGCGGGACTGGGCGCTACAGCCCGCGCGACGCAACGATTTCGACGACGAACAGCGTTGGCCGCTGGACGTACAAGTGGCGGGGCCATTGGCACCATTGCGCGCCAAGTTGGAAGCGGCTGGCTGGCGTTCCCAGGAACAGGCCGGCTGGGAAGAAGCGCTGAATCTGCTGGATAACGATCTGCCGGACACCGAACTGCCGGTACTACCCGCTACCCTGGATACCCGCGCCGAAAGCCTGCTGATGCTGCGCGAAGGCGTACAGCCTGGCGAAACCTTCGTCCTGCGCCTGTGGACCGCGCATACGCAACTGCAGCCCGGCAACGTCCCGCTGTGGATCGGCAGCGCGCAAGTCCTGCAACGCCAGCGCGCGGTCGGACTGATCAGTGTTTGGCGGCCATTGCGTGAAGCCGACGCGGCATTGCAGGCGGTGGCCCAAGCGACCGGCGAACTGGAACACCAGCGGGCACCTCATCCACAATCGGAGTTGCCGGTGCTGCGGATACGCGTCGCGCCCACATCCCAGTGACCTCGTAGAAGTCGTGCCGGCATGTCGGCACGGGTGAGTCGCGATGAGGCCGTCTAGCACCGGTCGAAGAGCAGCCGAGCAAGCTCGGCTCTACGACAGCCTTGCCTTTGTGGGCCTTTTTCGTTGAAGGATTTTGCTGTTGTAGGAGCGGCGTCCCGCCGCGAGCTCTTTCGGCGATAAAGCAAAAGCTCGCGCCGGGACGGCGCTCCCACAAAGGTAGGCCGCATTACACGATCAACGCCAACAAGCGGTCCAGCCGCTCATGCGGATCATCTTCTTGCAATACGCTCAAACGCTGTTCCGCGGTAATCGGCAGAAGTTCCGCCAGCCGCCAACCTACCCAGGCCGCGTTGTCGAACAGTTGCGGCGACAACTTGGCCTGGTCGCCATCGATATGGTCGAGCATGGTTTGCAGCAAGATGCTGAGCAGTGCGTGCTCGGGTCGCAATTCTTCGTCCGGATCGGGCTGCCGCCACTCCACATCGCCGATCACCAACCCGTTATCGCGTACCCGTGTGCGGGTCACATGAAAGCGCCGGCGTCCACGCAGGCGCAGCGCCAACAATCCATCGGCGCCCGTATCGAAATCTTCGATCACCGCTTCGGTGCCGAACGCTGCGGGCGTGGCGGGCCGGCCGACTTCTCCTCCCTCCAGGATCAAACAAACCCCGAAGCCCGTACCGCTGCGCCCGCAATCGCGGACCAGATCCAGATAACGGCGTTCGAATACACGCAACCCCAGCGCTGCGCCCGGCAGCAGTACGGTATGCAACGGAAACAATGGAAGGCTTTCGTGGGAATGCATGCGAAGAGTCTAAAGCCTCTTCTACGAATAGGCGTGTGATCGGCTTGCTGGAAGCCATCGTGGCCCTCCGTCACGGCGACCTGCCTTCCCGACCAAACGCGTCCCTCATGCGAGTCGGTGACGACGCGGATCGTCCGAATTCAGCTTCCATCTTGGACACAAAAAAAGCGGCCGTCCGTGGACGGCCGCCTGTCGCTACAAAGCGTTCTCAGTTACTCACTGCCTTGCGCGCATTGATACGGCCGGCACCGTAGGTGTCGTCGTTGCCCGACTTGCCCAGATCGTCGGCGGAAGCCCGCAGTATCCGCGCAACTTCAGAGGGAGACAGCTCTCCACCATGTTTCCCGATAATCAGCGCAGCGACGCCGGAAACGTGAGGCGCGGCCATGCTGGTGCCGGCGGACCAGCCATAGCCACCGGTACCCGAGGTGGTGCTGAACACCATGTCCCAGACCCAGCATGGCCGGGTGATTCCCTTGAACGTGCAGTTCTCTTCGCCCGGATAGTCGAAGTTGCCGCCAGGTGCGCCAAGGTCGATGGCCGATTGGCCGTAGTTGCTATAGCTGGCACGCACATCGAAGTCCGTATTGAAGGGGTCTTTCAGCCACGCGATGGGGCCCAGCGCACTGATGGTGAGCACGCCTGGCAACTGGCCAGGAAAGGAACGCAGGTTCACCGTGCTGCACACGCCATCGTTGTCGCAGACACGCCCGCTGTCGTGATCGAGATCGCGCCCGTCGTTGCCTGCGGAAGCCACTACCGTGACGTTTTGCTGATAGGCGTAGCGCGTGGCGCGGGCGGTGGCATTGACCAGCTCGGCCACTTCCTTGCCGCCAACAGACAAGCCTTCGCGGACGCCCAGACTCATGTTGATCACGTCGGCGCCCGCATCGGCGGCATAGACGATGGCCTGGATGATCGCGGCGAAACTGCCGGAACCCGTCACCGGGTCGAGCACCTTGACCGCGATCAACTCGGCGGCAGGCGAGACTCCGATGGTTCCAACGCCGTTATCCGCGGCGCCGATGGTACCCATGGTGTGAGTACCGTGGGTGCTGCCGCTGGTGTTGCAATACGTCTGGCCTTCGACAAACGACGCCGACTTGGCCACGTTGAGATTGGGGACAATATCGACGTGTGCGCAGTACACGCCCGAATCCAGGACTGCGACGGTCGCGCCGGCGCCGCGATAGCCTGCATTCCAAGCACCTGCCGCATCGATGGCGGCATGACCCCATTGGAAGTCGAAGAACGCGTCGTTGTCGCCGGAGGCCGGTGGATTGGCGAAATCCGCCTGTATGTCCTGCTGCTTGGCTTCACCCAGATCGAATGGGATGACAACGTCCTTCACGGCCGAACGAACTGCCGGGATCTTGCCTGCCGACCTGGCGAAATTCGGATTATCCGATTCGACGATGGCCACCCCGATCTGGGGCAAGAGGGAAACGATGCGGCCACCTGCACTTTCAACCTTGCTTGCAAGCTGGGTAGTGAAGTTGTTCGAGTTGGCGGTGACGACATAGGTCGCCGCCTGTGCCGAACCAGCGAAGACGAACGTACCAATGACCAATCCAATGGCCTGGGCAAGCTTCTGCATGGAGAACCTCTTTGGGAAGAATGGGCAAGTACGAGAGTTCGTACTTGTCCCGACTCTATCCTTTCCACAGAAGCGCCACCACGCACGGTAATTACGTTGAAAACAGGACAACGTCGATGACTCGACCCAGTCATGCTGGAGCTGCGTCGCAGCCGGCAAGACAATGGTCGCCAATACAGTGGGCTTGGGCTTTCGGGTGCCCCGATATTTGCGGCGCTGCAGCGAATATCTCCGGCAGATGTTCCGCTATATCCATCCCGTGCTTGCCGCGAACGCGATAACCGGTTATCCGCGATCCGGAAAACCAGCCCCTCAGGGTCTACTGGACTGCCTGCAGAGCACCCAGGAATTTTCCAGGCGCGCCATCGAAGCCGCCGTTGGACATGAAGACGACATGATCGCCGGGTGCCACGATGGATTTCAGCGTGGCGATCAACGCCTCCACATCCGGCACGGTGCGCGCATCGCCGCGGATCGCTGTCACCACCTTGCCAGCATCCCATGGCAATTCCGGTCGATGCAGGAACACCACCGCATCTGCATCCTGGAACGATGGCGCGAGGGCTTCGGAATGTGCACCCAAACGCATCGAGTTACTACGTGGCTCCATCGCCACGATGATGCGCTTGGTGCCGACCTTGGCGCGCAGGCCTTCCAGCGTGGTGCGGATGGCGGTGGGGTGATGGGCAAAATCGTCGTACACCGTGACGTCGTCGAACCGGCCAATGACTTCCAGGCGGCGCTTCACACTGCGGAAGTCAGCCAGCGCGGGAATGACCGCCGCGATGTCCACGCCAACGGCGTTCGCCGCCGCCAGCGCCGCCAACCCGTTGAGCACGTTGTGCTTGCCGAGCAACGGCCATTGCACTTCGCCTACCAGATTTCCATTGTGGAATACCGCGAACGCGCTGCCGTCGTCGTTGATCAGGCGCGCGCTCCACGTTAGCGCAGCATCGTCCGCGCTGTTCTGAAACCCGAAGCGCTCCACCGGCGTCCAGCAACCCATCGCCAGCACCTCGTCCAGGCGTTCGTCCTCGCCATTGACGATCAGGCGACCGCGGCTAGGCACCGTGCGGACCAGGTGATGAAACTGGCGCTGGATCGCGGCCACGTCCGGAAAGATGTCAGCGTGGTCGTATTCCAGATTGTTGAGAATCGCGACCAGTGGACGGTAGTGAACAAACTTGCTGCGTTTGTCGAAGAATGCGGTGTCGTACTCGTCGGCCTCGACCACAAACTCCCGGCCCTTACCCAGACGCGCGGACACACCGAAATCCTCCGCCACGCCACCGATCAGGAACCCCGGCTCGCGCCCAGCCACTTGCAGCAGATAAGTGAGGATAGTGCTGGTGGTGGTCTTGCCGTGAGTACCGGCGACAGCCAGTGTCTCGCGGCCGGGTAGCACGCATTCGGACAGCCATTGCGCGCCAGAAGTGTACTTGCGACCGGCGTCCAGCACGGTTTCCACCGCGGCATTGCCTCGCGACAACGCGTTGCCGATGACGATCTCATCGCAATCGGCGGAAATATTTTCCGGCAGATAGCCCTGCGCCAACGCAATGCCCAGCGTTTCCAACTGCGTGGACATAGGCGGATAGATGGCCTGGTCGCTGCCCTCGACCACATGCCCCAACTCGCGCGCCAGCGCCGCCACGCCGCCCATGAAAGTGCCGGCGATGCCTAGGATGTGGAGTTTCATTGAGGGCCGGGAATGGGGAGTCGGGAATAGGGAATGGTGGAATCCGGGCTTTTTGCTGCTTCTGGCTGTGGGCCATTCGTCATGCGCTGACGCCGCAGATCATCGGGACCTTCTATTCCCCATTCCCCATTCTCCATTCCCAGCTTCACAATCAGCCCACTTCCTTGGCGGGCGAAAGCGCTTCGATCAGACGATTGAACACGTCATCCAGGCTGCCGACGCCATTTACCACGGTGAGCTGGCCATGCTGGCGGTAGTACTCGATCACCGGTGCGGTCTGATCGTTGTAGACCTTCAAGCGCGTGCGAACGGATTCGGGGGTGTCATCGGCGCGGCCTTCCGCGGCGGCACGGCCGGCGATGCGTTCCACCAGCAGTTCAGTGGGTACTTCCAACTGGACGGCATAGTCCATCGGCTGGCCGATCTTCTTCAGCAGCACGCCCAATGCATCGGCCTGGGCGAGGTTGCGCGGATATCCATCCAGGATGAAACCGTTTTTGGTATCCGGGCGGCTGAAGCGCGATTCCAGCATGCCCAGCAGGATCTCGTCGGAGACCAAGTTGCCTCGCGCCATCACTTCCTTGGCCTGCACGCCCAGCGGACTGCCGGCGGCCACTTCGGCACGCAGCAAATCACCGGTGGAAATATGGGGAACCTGCAGATATTCCTTCAGCCGCGTCGCCTGAGTGCCCTTGCCCGACCCGGGTGGGCCCAGTAGAACCAATCGCATCGTGTAACTCCTGAACTAGAATTCTGCTGGCGGCCGGCGGCGTTCTGGCTCACGCCACGCCCACGCTGCACCGCGTCATATATGTGAAGCTTACCGCATCCCCCCTATTCGGATCGAACCCACTATGGTCGAAGGTACCTTGCTTTATGCCCAGTCCGGCGGTGTCACCGCTGTCATCAACGCCACCGCGTCCGCCGTCATCACCGAGGCCCGGGCCCGCAAGATCAAGGTGCTGGCGGCCCGCAACGGCATTCTAGGGGCCCTGCGTGAGGAACTTATCGACACATCCAAGGAATCACCGGCCGCCATCCGCGCCCTGGCGCATACCCCGGGCGGTGCGTTTGGTTCCTGCCGGGTCAAGCTGAAATCGCTGGAAGCGGACCGGGCCAAGTACGAGCGCCTGCTGGAGGTGTTCAAGGCGCATAACGTGCGCTATTTCCTTTACAACGGCGGCAACGACTCCGCCGACACCGCGCTGAAGGTGTCGCAGCTAGCGGCGGCCTTCGACTATCCACTGACCTGCATCGGCGTGCCCAAGACGGTGGATAACGACCTGGCCGTCACCGACACCTGCCCCGGCTTCGGCTCGGCCGCCAAATACACCGCGGTGTCGGTGCGGGAAGCGGCGCTGGACGTGGCGGCCATGGCGGAGACCTCGACCAAGGTATTCGTGTACGAAGCCATGGGCCGGCATGCCGGCTGGCTGGCGGCCGCTGCCGGGCTGGCCGGGCAAACCCCGGAACAGGCACCGCACCTGATCCTGTTCCCGGAGCGTCCGTACGACGAGCCCGCGTTCCTCGCGCAAGTCAAGAAAGTGGTCGACAAAGTGGGCTGGTGCGTCGTGGTGGCCAGTGAAGGCATCCAGTACGCCGACGGTCGCTTCGTCGCCGATGCCGGCGGTGGCAAGGATTCGTTCGGACACACGCAACTGGGTGGCGTTGCGTCTTATCTGGCCGGCCGCGTCAAGAACGAACTCGGCATGAAAGTGCACTGGACCCTGCCCGACTATCTGCAGCGCTCGGCCCGTCATATCGCCTCCAAGACCGACTGGGAACAGGCACAAGCAGTCGGCAAGGCCGCCGTGCAGTTCGCATTGAAAGGACAGAACTCGGTGATGCCGGTCATCGTCCGCAGTTCCGACGCACCGTACCGCTGGAAGATCGAAGCCGCGCAGCTGACCAAAGTGGCCAATCACGAAAAGAAAATGCCCAACGGCTTCATCCGAAAGGATGGTTACGGCATCACTCCTGCCGCCCGTAAGTATCTTGAGCCACTGATCCGCGGCGAAGCCTATCCGCCCTACGGGCGCGATGGACTGCCGAATTATGTGGCGTTGAAAAATGTGGCGGTGAAACCGAAGCTGCCGGCCTGGGAAGGATGAGGCTTGGCTAAGGCCATGTCTAAGCACCTATATTTTGTTGATTCTTCCTGGGGCCGGGCGTATTCGGCGCCCTGCTCGGTTGTTCGTTTTGCCTCTGTCGGTTGTTCGTCTGCCTCTGCAGGAGCGGCGTCCCGCCGCGAGCTCTTCCTCGCGCCGATCGACAAAGCAAAAGCTCGCGCCGAGACGGCGCTCCTACCCGAAGCACCGATATCGAGAATACGGCTCCCGCTTTCATCCCTGTCGTCCCATACCAGAGGAGGTTGATGCAAACATGCTGAAGACATACACCGGAAGTTGTCACTGCGGCGCCGTCCGTTTCGAGGCGGACATCGATTTGAGCGCCGGGACCGGCAAGTGCAATTGTTCGATTTGCACCAAGAGCAGGAACTGGTCCGCCATCATCAAGCCGGAAGCGTTCCGCTTGCTCCAGGGCGAAGCAGATCTTAGCGGCTACGAATTCGGCACCAAGAGCGGCCAGCATCTGTTCTGCCGCCACTGCGGCATACGCCCGTTCGGCCGCGGCTATGTCGAGCAGATCGGCGGCCATTATGTGTCCATCCAGGTCGCATCGCTGGACGACGTGACGCCGGACGAACTTATTGCCGCGCCCGTCAGGTACACCAACGGTCGAGACAATAGTTGGTGGGATACCCCTGCGGAAATACGCCACCTTTGAGGATTGGCACGCCCGCAAAGCAGGACCCGGTCCTTCACTGAAGACTGCGGAGATTCATATGGTGCTTGACGACCAAGGCTTACCCGTTCGATCAGTTCAGTGAAGAAGACCACGCAAGCCAAGCCGCTCCACGGACCGGCTTGGCGCGGGCGCTACCTGTGCTTGGAAAAAATCATGAGCAACTCAACCCCAAAAGAGCTGATAGACCGCTATTTTGGCGCGTACAACTCCTTTGGCGTTGACGGCATGCTGGCGCTGCTGTCTCCTGACATCCGCTTCGAGAACTATTCTGGTGGTGAGCTCACCGCGGCCGCGACCGGCGTTGATGAGTTCAGACAACTTGCCAATCAGTCCAAGGTTTTGTTTTCGGAACGCGAACAGCGCATCACGGAGTTGAAGCTCGGCCAGGGTACGGCCATTGCAAGCATCGCTTATCGCGGCCGGCTCGCCGCGGACATTCCCAACGGGCCATCGGCCGGGACTGTCCTTGATCTGCAAGGCGAGTCGGAATTCTGGTTTGGCGATGGCCAGATCACCAAGATCGTCGGCCGCGGCTGAGCATGAGCGCAGCCGAGAGCCATAGCCCATCCAGATCGAACCCAGCCGTCCGGGCGAAGACCGTGATCGATCGGCTTTTTGTCTATGGATCGCTCGCTCCCGGCAAGCCCAACGAGCACGTGCTCGCCAATGTGCCCGGCAACTGGGAGCCGGCCTCCGTGAGAGGCACGCTCCGACAAGCAGGCTGGGGAGCGGCCATTGGCTTTCCCGGCATCACCTTGGACGAGCGCGGCGATGAGATTCACGGACTGGTCTTCAGCTCAAACGAGCTGGCCGCGCATTGGCCCCGCCTGGACCAGTTGGAGGGCGACGAATACGAGCGGACGCTTACCTCGGCCAAACTCGCGGACGGCACGCAGGTGGATGCATACATTTACGAGCTCAGCAGCCGCACCATGCCGGTCGGAAGCTGACAGATCATTCAATCGGCATCAGGTTGAAAATCACTATGTCGCGATTAGTAGAACCGGACGCCGTTCAACTCATCCACATAAGCGTGTCCGACCTTCGCCGCCTGGCTGCTTCCGAGCCGGTGGAATCCGAGACACTGCAAGTTTCCGAGGGCGCGCTACCGCCTTCCAAGACGGTCGCTCGTGCATTGGCGCAGCTCGACCTCGGCACTCCCATTTTCTGGTGCGTTCCGTTCCTGATTATTTCCGCCTCGCGCTCAACCGTACTGGGCGCATGCGGGTTCAAAACGGCACCGGTCAACGGCAGCGTGGAAATCAGCTATGGTGTCGCCCGCGCGGAGCGAGGTCGAGGGGTCGCAACGCAGGCTATTGGCCAGCTGCTTCAACTGGCGGCATCAAGTGGCCTGGTCCAGGAAGTCGTCGCTCATATACTTCCGAGCAATGCCGCTTCGTCCCAGGTGGTCACCCGCCTGGGCTTCCTGCCAGAAGGCGTGATGTCCGATACAGATGGGGAGATCGTCATGCGCTGGGTCTGGCGGGTCGCAACCTAGTAGTTCATCCCGGCCGAATCCGCTTCGTGGATCGGCTTAGTGCAGACACTCCACAGGGGAAATCCAATGGCACTCCTGGACTTGCTCGAACTTGGCGATCTCCTCCTATCCTGGCGCCTCTATGTCGGCGTCGCGGTCACTGCCGCGCTTTGTTGGCTTGTTTTTACGCTCATACCTGATGAAACCATTGCTTGGATCGTGTGCGTGCCGCTCGGCATCACTGGACTTGTTCTAAGCTTCCGATGGCAAATCCGAGCGGATTTCAATAAGTAGGCGCCAGCGGCTTGGTATCTCATCCGCACCAAACTCTACGGGCCGACTTGCTGTCCATGAGGAGATTCCGTTGCCTTCATCCGGAGGACAGAACGGTGGCGCTAGATCACCGTGCCGCAAGACAATTGCCATCCGCGAACCTACGTTGCAGAAGGCGATGGGCTCCTTGAAGGCTCGCAGTTCTCCCGGTAGCACATAGGTGCTGTAAATAGAACCTCAGGTCAAAAGGCAAGCAGGGTCAATCCTTGCGCTCTGAAAACCTAGTAACCTCGTTCTCCACCCCTCGCCTGCCGATCCCTCGAGCAAGCTCCATGCAAGCGTTGAATTATCCGGCATACAGCTTCGCAATCCATTCAAGCCGGCCCCACTTTTCTACTCGACTTAGTTCAGGTATCAAGCTGCACTCATGAAGAAGTCGATTCCCGCAGACTCACCCGACGCGTACGTTGCTACTCTCACCAGCTGGCGCAAACCTCTTGTTGAGGATCTGCGGCGCGCCACGCTTTCCGCGGGGAGTCTTGAGGAGCGGATCAAGTGGGGACATCTAGTCTATTTCTGCAACGGTCCTGTACTACTTATCCGTGCCGAGGAAACACGCGTACTGTTTGGCTTCTGGCGTGGCAAGCGACTGCGGGATATTGATGAGCGGCTGAAGCCCAGCGGCAAGTACGAGCTGGCGAATGTCTTCGTCGAGAATGACAAGATCTCCGTGGCAAAGGCTAGAAACTTGGTCAAGGCAGCAGTGGATCTCAACCTGGAACTCGGCGATCCGGCGGCTGTGGTCAGAGCCTGCTAGGTGCCGCCTAATAGTTTGTTCCCACCGAAGCTGCTTGGCGAGAAGACTCGCTCCGGCCCGATCGATCTCAAAGGATGCGCAATATGCGGGTAAACATGTTCAAAGGCCCAGGCCGTGTATTCGCCTTCACGGCCGATCCGGAAGGAACCAACCTTCCCCCCAAGTACGCTCCGTGGACAGCGTTCAAGGCGATCGAATTGCAGAAAGATGTGCCGACGCCAGGTGTTGACGTTAACGACTGCCTGGAAGATCTGGAGAAGTACGGCATTCACGTCACCGACGCGCACGTTCGGATCACCGAAGATGCACTTCGATGAGCAAGCCACTGGGTAGTTGATGCCATGCATTCCCGTTGGGTGATACATCAACCGATGTCTCATTCAAACCCCTAGATCCGCATCATGCAGTACTCGAAACCGACACAGAGAGGACGCCATGAAAATTCAATATCTTGAAATAGTGACGAAGGAAGTGGACGCGGTATGCGCCGCGTATGCATCGGCGAACGGAGTGAAGTTCGGCGAGCCCGACGCTGGACTCGGCAACGCAAGAACTGCCCCGCTGGCGGGCGGCGGGCTGGTGGGAGTACGTGCACCCTTGCGCGAAACCGAAGAGCCGGTGGTGAGGCCCTATTGGTTGGTGAAAGATATCGAAGCGGCTGCTGCCGCTGTGATTCAGGCTGGCGGCAAGATCGCTCATCCACCCATGGAAATACCCGGCCATGGAATATTCGCCATCTATCTTCAGGGCGGCAATGATCACGGCCTGTGGCAGCTTTAGTGCCACGCGGATCAGCGCATCATCGGTCTGACCATCATTCGGGCGAAAGCTGGTTTTCAGCTCAGACTGCTCGATCATTTCGAGGCAATGGAGCGTCAAGTGAACTCGGTACAAACCCTTACTCGCTACAAGGCTTGGGCAGACGAAGTTTTCCTGCCTGTCGTTGCCGGCCTCCCCGAGTCAGAACTGATTGCTCCACGCCCCATTTACTTCGGCAGCCTCATCCGCACGCTCAATCATTCCTACTCAATGGATTTCGTGTGGCAGTCCCATCTGCTGGGTAGACCGCATGGCCTGACCACTCGCAATCCTATCGACCATCCAGGCATTCAGGACTTGATGGCTTCCCAGTATCGGCTAGATAGTTGGTACGTCGACTATGCTGATTCCTTGTCCCGCGACCAACTCGGTGAAGTAGTGGAATTCGAGTTCATTGGCGGCGGTACCGGCACCATGTCACGCGAGGATATTATTCTGCATGTCGTCAATCACACGACGTATCATCGCGGTCACGTGGCGGACATGCTTTATCACCTCGATGTCTTTCCACCCGCCACGGATCTACCGGTTTTCCTCCGACGATCAGTTAGTGTCTGACGTCCGATCAAGCTGGCACCGGTTCCGAGAAGCTACTTGCTGAAGTCCTGGCGGGCCTCCGGCCTTCCCGAAAATGGTGAAAACATATGCTGCAACTTCGTCCCAACTGCGAATGCTGCGACAAGGATCTCCCTCCTGATTCCACCGAGGCAATGATTTGCACGTTTGAGTGCACGTTCTGCCTATCCTGCGCGCAATCGGTTCTTCACGGTGCCTGCCCAAACTGTGGCGGCAACTTCAGCCCCCGTCCCATTCGGCCTGCGCGCCTGTTGGTCAAGTACCCGCCCTCGTCGGAACGAGTGCTCAAGCCGGGTGGCTGTGTTGAAGCAGCCTAGTATCCTTTCAAGCCGACGCCACTCCTGGCGCGGCTTATTCGAGGCTATTGCTTCGCTGTCTGTATTCTAGGTGCTCATCGTGACATCCCCACTTACTGCCTGCTCCCAGCGTTCGCCCTCTTCGGACCTTGCGTCCGGACCTTTTATCGGGGTCGATCTTTCGGCGCTTCCGCCGGAGCACCGGCAAACCATTCAAGAGGCCTCTGAAGATTTCCGGGCCGTGGTTGAGGGCAAGAAGCCGATCCACGCCAGGATCGATAACAACGAACCGCTGCCAAGCGACGGGGGCACTACGTTCTACAAGGGCAACGGCTACCGCCTGACGATCTTGGTAAGCCTGTCCAGCTTCGGCGAGTTCAAGGGCACTGCCTATGGGCCTATGATCCATTTTGACGACACGTTCGCACCCGGCAATACGAAGCAGATCAGCGACGTGCGCATCTACTCCGACGATGAGCTGCGCAAGCTTCTCCGGTGGAACTGATCGCAATCGTTGAAGACGCCTGGGGTTGGACCGGACTTAAACCGGACCAGATCGTCGGAGACAATGAATTCGGCAATCTGATGATCAAGGACAAGGCGGGCAACTATTGGCGCCTGTGCCCTGAAGATCTGTACTGCAAGATCATCGCCAGCTCCAGAGCCGAACTGGACCAGCTCTCGCATGATCAAGCGTTCTTGCAGGACTGGTATATGGAGGAGCTGGTGCAACAAGCGCGGGAGCGCCTGGGTGCGCTACCGCCCGGATTCAAATACTGTTTCAAGATTCCGGGCACACTGGGTGGCGAGTACGGCGGTGATAATCTTGCCTCCATCCCGCTTCGCGAGTTGATCTCCGCCTCAGGCCATATCGCCCTGCAGATCAAGGATCTTCCAGACGGCGCGAAGATCACGCTCAATGTCGTCGACTAGCTCGCTCAGCCTTTGATCCAGGTCGAACCTGCACTATCCGCCTGATTCAAGCCTAACGTCCCAAAGTAGGATGGTCCGATGTCCCAACTTCCTCCCCTTCCTGACCTTGCTCCCGGCCGCTACAGGCACTACAAGGGCAATGACTACGAGGTGCTTGTCATCGCGCGCCACAGCGAAACACTCGAGGCTGTGGTCGTCTACAAGGCGCTCTACGGCGATAGCGAGCTTTGGGTTCGGCCGTACGCGATGTTTTGCGAGGACGTCCTGGTTGATGGCCATGCGATCCGCAGGTTTTCTCCCGTTGGCCCGAATGCGGTCTAGCCGGTTATCTGACGCCGTTGTGGATCGACTTAATTCGGAGCCGCGCTACACGCGGCTCCCTCAACCAGCACGAGATGAACCTCATCCATGACCCAGAAAAGCAAAGCAAGCTACGCCGTGCCAGCACTGATCTACGCACTTATCGTTGGTTCCACATTCTCGCCCGATGTGCAGCCCGTGCTTACGAAGGCGTTCGGTACTGTTCCATCGGGTCTTCCCATCACAGTCGTCGTAGCGACCGCGGTTGCCGTTCTCTTTCTCCCGTTCGCCTACGCCATGCACCACTTCATGTTGCTCGTGGAGCACGCGGTGGCTGAAGGACGCAGTATCAGTAAATTCGGGCTACTGTCCTACGCCGTGACCGTGGGACAGCGGCGCCCGGAGCTGCGCCGCTCGCAGATTATTTCGCTGGGTGGATTGGCTTATTTCGTGCTGGTTTGCGGGGCTTGGATTGTCTATGCCGATGCGAGAGGTATTTAGCCGTACTCGTAGAGCGGAGCTGCGCCTCGCGATAGCGCTCAGTTAATGGCAATGAGGCCGTCGCAACGGCAGGCGATAGGGAGCAGCCGCTTAAAGACGCTTCGGCAAGAAAATGGCTCCAACTCACGTCGCCGGCCGCTGCTCCACCTTCGGCTCGGCGATTTCCTTGCCGGTCTCGGCACGGCCGGACATCTCCGCTCCCGCGTCGCGCGGCAATCGCGACATCATCCAGGCGGAACTGGCTGATATCACGCCGACCACCACGAACGCGATATAGAAATTGTGTACATCGGTCGACGGCCGGCCACCGAGGATGCCGGCGATTTCCAGGACGTACCCACCTACCGCCACGCCCATGCTCAACGACAGCTGCTGCATCATGCCGGCCAGGCTGCTGGCCTGCCCCATCTTCGGCGAATCCACCTCGGCATAGCTGATGGCGTTCAAGCTGGTGAACTGCAGCGAGCGGAAGCAACCGCTGACCAGCAGGGTAGCGATGATGAAGACGTGCGGTGTCTGCGGGCGAAACAGGCCGAAACAGCACAGCAGCACCGACGCGATCAGTGCGTTGAACACCAGTACGTTGCGGAAACCGAAGCGACGCAGCACGTTGGCGGCGATCGTCTTCATGAACATCGCGCCGAGCGCGGATACGAAGGTCAACAAGCCCGATTGCACGGGACTCAGGCCGAAGCCCAGTTGCAGCATCAACGGCAGCAGAAAAGGGATGGCACCGATACCGATGCGGAACAGCGAGCCACCAAGCACACCGGCACGGTAGGTCGGCAGCCGGAACAAACCCAGGTCGAGCAAAGGATGCGGATGCCGGCGCGCATGCCACACATAACCGAGCAGCGCCCCCACCCCGACCAGCAAGGAACCAACTGCCAATGGTGTCGACACCAGGTGCCTGCCCATGGTGGAGAAGCCGAACATGGCCAATGCCAGGCCGAAACCCGCCAATGCGAAGCCCCTCCAATCCAGCGGCGGCGTTGGTTCGCGCAAGTCCGGAATGAATCGCTTGGCCAGCACGATACCGAGCAGGCCCATCGGAATATTGATCAGGAAGATCCAGCGCCAGTCAAAGTACGTGGTGATGAAGCCACCCAGCGGCGGTCCGACCACCGGACCGACCAGCGCCGGAATGGTCAGCCAGCTCAGCGCCTGCACCAACTCGTTCTTCGGTACCGTGCGTAACAACACCAAACGCCCCACCGGCACCATCATCGCGCCGCCCATGCCTTGCAGGAAGCGTGCGGCGACCATGGTTTCCAGCGAATTGCTGGCGGCGCAGCCGATCGACCCCAGCAGGAACACGCTGATCGCGGTCATGAAGGTCGGCCGCGCGCCGAAGCGGTCGGCGACCCAGCCGCTTATGGGAATGAAGACCGCCAACGCAAGCAGATACGTGGTCAGGGCGAGCTTCAATGCGATCGGATCGGTCGCCAGATCCTTGGCGATGGCCGGCAACGATGTCGAGATGACGGTCGAGTCCATGTTCTCGATAAACAAGGCACAGGCGACGATCAGGGGCAGCAGGCGGCCGGACTTCATGCGGCCGCTTCCCGCTTGCCGACAGGGATGGTTGGCTTGGCCGTTCCATATGCATCGAAGAAGCGCGCCGCCGAGAGTCCGTCCAGCCCGGCCGCAATGGCGCGTGGAAAACCTTTCATTCCTGTGCCGACCTCGCGAGAATCCGGGGCGACACCATACGCTATCGCATCTGCAGATAACGTTTAATTGTGGGTTTAGGTAAAGCGAAATCCATCTGCGGCTAGAATAATTTAGACGCGGGGCTGACCCCGGAAGGGCTTGCGATCATGTCGGACGAAAGCGATGTTCTCTTCGGTGGATGCCAGTGCGGTGCGGTCCGATACCAGCTGTCGCATGCGCCGATTGAAATCTATGTTTGCCACTGCCGGGAGTGCCAGAAGCAGTCCGCATCGGCATTCGGAATTTCTTTCATCGTGCCGCAAGCCGCGCTCCATGTTCTGCAAGGTGAGCCAAACTTCTGGTCGCGTCCTACCGATACAGGAAACACGCTCGACTGCGCATTTTGCCCCGCCTGCGGATCGAGGCTTTGGCATCGGCGGCGTGGTTCCACCGATGTCGTGAGCGTCAAGGGCGGCTCATTGGATAAGCCCGTCGACCTGCGCCAGGCCATGCACATCTGGACGTCTCGCATGCTTCCGGGCGTCGTTCTTCCGAAGGGTGCTGTGCAGTTTCCCGGAGAGCCGGATGCGCGTTGATTCGGACTCCCGTCGAACCGAGTTTTACCGCAATGCCTGAGGCCGCCGCCACGGGCTTTTCTTTTTTCCCAACAACCCTGCCCCCAAAAAATACCCCATGAAAATCCGCATAGACGACTTGCGCGGCCCCGAGATCGCCGGGCTGCTACGTGAACACCTGCACAGCATGACGCTGCACTCCCCTCCCGAAAGCATCCACGCCCTGGATATCGAAGCACTGCGCAAGCCAGAAATTACTTTCTGGAGCGCGTGGGACGGCACTGAGCTGATGGGCTGTGGGGCAATCAAGGAACTGGATCCCCAACATGGCGAGATCAAATCCATGCGCACGGCGTCCGCACACCTGAGGAAGGGCGTGGCCGCCGCGCTGCTGCGCCATATCCTGGATGAAGCCCATCGCCGCTCCTATAGGCGGCTGAGCCTGGAAACCGGGTCCATGGAGGCTTTCGCACCGGCGCATCGGCTTTACGCCAGTTTCGGCTTCCAGGAATGCGCGCCGTTCTCCGACTATGTGGAAGATCCCTACAGTATTTTCATGACCAAGGAATTAGCAAAGTAGTCCGACGTGCCTCTTCCCTGGATGACAGAAGGGCCGCATTTCGCGGCCCTCTGCTTTTCAACGGCAACGGCAACACCGGCAACTGTGTTCGTGCGCATAGCGCACGTTACAAATTACACCGCTCGCGCTACGGACACGCCTTCCCTTCCACCTTCGTCTCCGCGGCGTATAGCGGAATCTTGGCTTGCGCGAGTTTTCCGGCGGCAGCTTGCTGCTTGGCATCTTCCAGATAAACCCTGGCCTGACCTTGGCCGTCCTTTGCCAGCGTGTTGTCAACGGGCATGCGCCACACACGCACGACTGCCTGCTGCGAGGGACACGCGGCGTTGGGAATGCGGAGCAGGTCGTTGAACTTCCAGCCCGTCGTTTCGGAAGGCTGGGCCTTGGCGAAATCAACGACGCGCGCACGCGGCTGGCATTGCGGGCTGGTCCGTACCAGGGCAAAGCGATAGGGCTCCGCGGCCTGGCCGGTAAAAGCGCCTTCGATGCGAGCGCAGGCTTCGGGAATCTGTCGCACGGTGTGCACGACGCCAACCGCCTGCGGCGGCGTCACGGCACTAGGGCGCTGTATCTCGGGCTTGGGCTCCGTCGTCGCGGCGTGAAGGGTGCCGGTCAACAGGATCGTCGCCGCCAGCAAGCCGGCCGAAAAGGCGGGTGGCATGGCGATGGAGCGCATCAGGTATCGCATCGGGCATTCCGTCACTGTCGAAAGCCGGCAGGCTGGCACGGAATCACTGAACCGTGGCCGCAGCGGCTAGCGGCGCGGCAACCATCGGTTCATACTCGGGTCGGCTCCAGGGATGTCTGAACATCGCAATGCCCGCTGCAGTGCAACGCAGCCGTCATTGCGCCCAATCGTTCAACAGCTCCATCGGGATTGGGTTTCGTGTTCATGCGTCTGCTGGACAACATCCATCAACCTTGGGAGGGGACATGCTGGAACAATACGGTTTGACGTTGGCGCTGATTTGCGCCGCGGTGGCGATTCTCTACGGTATTTTCTCGGCGCGCTGGATACTCAGGCAGCCATCCGGCAATCCCCGCATGCAGGAAATCGCGGCGGCCGTGCAGGAAGGCGCAAGCGCTTATCTCAACCGGCAATACACCACCATCGCCATCGCCGGGGTCGTGCTGTTCCTGCTTATCGGTTTCTTTCTCAGTTGGCCCACTGCCATCGGCTTCCTCATAGGTGCCGTGCTGTCGGGTGCTGCCGGCTACATCGGCATGAATGTTTCCGTCCGTGCCAACGTGCGTACCGCGGAAGCGGCGCACAAAGGCCTTAGCGCGGCGATGGATGTTGCGTTCCGTGGTGGTGCGATTACCGGCATGCTTGTAGTCGGGTTGGGCCTGCTGGGCGTAGCCGGTTACTACATGGTGCTGGCGCGCATGGGCATCACCGGCGAATCCGCGCTGCACGCGCTGGTGGGTCTGGCGTTCGGTAGTTCGCTGATCTCGATCTTCGCCCGCCTGGGCGGCGGCATCTTCACCAAGGGCGCGGATGTCGGTGCTGACCTGGTGGGCAAGGTGGAAGCCGGCATTCCCGAGGACGACCCGCGCAACCCGGCCGTCATCGCGGACAACGTGGGCGATAACGTCGGCGACTGCGCCGGCATGGCGGCGGACCTGTTCGAAACCTATGCGGTCACCGTGATCGCCACCATGCTGCTGGGCAGCCTGATGGCGGCCGAAGTCGGCAGCAACGCAGTACTGTATCCGTTGGTGCTGGGCGGCGTGTCGATCATCGCTTCGATCATTGGCGCGTTCTTCGTCAAAGTTAAGGCCGGTGGTTCGATCATGGGCGCCCTGTACAAGGGCGTGATCGTGTCGGCTGTGCTGGCGGCGATCGCCTTCTACCCCATCACCACCCAACTGATGGCCGACTCGCCCAGCGGCGCGTTGAACCTGTACGGCTGCGCGTTGGTCGGGCTGGTGTTGACCGGCGCGATCGTGTGGATCACCGAGTACTACACCGGCACTCAGTTCAAGCCGGTACAGCACGTCGCCGCGGCATCCACCACCGGGCATGGCACCAACATCATCGCCGGCCTCGGCGTATCGATGAAGTCGACTGCGTGGCCGGTCATCGCGGTTTGCGCAGCGATTCTGGTGGCGTACTCACTGGGCGGTCTTTACGGCATCGCCATTGCCGCCACCGCCATGCTGTCGATGGCAGGCATGATCGTGGCGCTGGATGCTTACGGTCCCATCACCGATAACGCGGGCGGCATCGCGGAAATGGCGGAACTGCCGCCGGAAATCCGTGCCATTACCGATCCACTGGATGCCGTCGGTAATACGACGAAGGCGGTCACCAAGGGCTATGCGATCGGATCGGCCGCGTTGGCCGCACTGGTGCTGTTCGCCGACTACACGCACAACCTGCAGGCAGCAAATCCGGGTGTCTCTTTCACCTTCGATTTGTCCAACCACCTGGTGATCGTCGGCCTGCTGATCGGCGGCCTGATTCCTTATCTGTTCGGTGCGATGGCGATGGAAGCGGTGGGCCGCGCGGCTGGATCAGTCGTCGAAGAAGTGCGCCGCCAGTTCCGCGAAATCCCCGGCATCATGGAAGGCACCGGCAAGCCGGACTACAGCAAGGCAGTCGACTTGCTGACCAAATCGGCGATCAAGGAAATGATCGTGCCGTCGCTGCTGCCCGTGGCGGTGCCCATCGTGGTCGGTCTGCTGTTGGGACCGCAAGCGCTGGGCGGCCTGTTGATCGGTACGATTGTCACCGGCTTGTTCGTGGCCATTTCGATGACCACCGGCGGCGGCGCCTGGGATAACGCCAAGAAGTACATCGAAGACGGTCACCACGGCGGCAAGGGCTCCGAAGCGCACAAGGCCGCGGTTACCGGCGACACGGTCGGCGATCCCTACAAGGACACCGCCGGCCCCGCCATCAATCCGCTGATCAAGATCATCAACATCGTGGCGCTGCTGCTGGTGCCGGTGCTGCCGGTGAATGGCTGGATCGGGGGCGCCTCCACGAGTTCGGCGCACGTGTCGTCCGCGCCGATGGTTGCGGGCGAGCTGATCGATGGGCGACTGGCCAAGGTCTATTTCGATGTCGGCTCAGCCGTGGTGCCCGCCGACGCCAGCGCGCGCCTGTCCAGCGTGCTGGGCACATTGCATTCGGAGGCGAATCGACAGGCGTTGGTGTCCGGCTACCACGACACCAGCGGCGATGTGGCGGTCAACCAGGAGCTGGCCAAGCAGCGCGCGCAAGCCATCCAGCAATGGTTGGTGGTCAATGGGATCGCGATGGAGCGAATCGT
Source organism: Pseudoxanthomonas sp. CCNWLY206-1 (assembly GCF_039710385.1). Taxonomy (NCBI): domain Bacteria; kingdom Pseudomonadati; phylum Pseudomonadota; class Gammaproteobacteria; order Lysobacterales; family Lysobacteraceae; genus Pseudoxanthomonas; species Pseudoxanthomonas sp. CCNWLY206-1. The sequence goes on from NZ_JBDKXI010000002.1 coordinate 723,501, forward strand.
GCTGAGCAAACCGGTAGAGACCACCGGTGCTGGCAGCGCTGACGAGGCGCGTCGGGTGGAAGTGAAGGTGGAATGATCTTGGCGCTGATGCGCCGGTGATTTGTTTGAAAGAAAAAGGCGGCTTTGGCCGCCTTTTTCCTTCGGCGGAGGTGAAGCGTCCTTGTGGGAGTGGTGCCGGGACGCCCGGCACCGGTGAGTCGCGACGTTGATGTTTCCGGTCGCGACTCACGTCGCTCCCACACGTTGAGTGATCCGCTCCAAGCAACTGTCAACTCGTCGGCTGGATCGCCACCACGCGCACATCGAACTTCTGGCAGGCCTTGTCCTTGCAGATACCGTTGATCCACGCTTCGCCACTGCCGAACATCACGCCCTTGTAGTTGACCATCAGCTCCGAGTACTTCTGCTGCGTTATCGCCTTGGCGATCGCCGGCGTGACGATCTTTTCGTATTGCTGCACGAAGGCGTCGCCGTTCGCGATCTTGACCCGCTTGCCATCGATGGTGGCGGTGAATGGATAGTTCACCAGCGATGCGACGGTGGCCGCGTCCTTGTCCGCCACGGCTTGCTGGAACTGATGGATTACCGTCTGGTAGTGCTCATGGTCACCCAGCAGGTCGTCGATCGATTGATTGACGGCGGTCGGATCGTCGTCGGCGGTCGGTGTCGGTGTCGGTGTCGGTGTCGGTGCGGGGGTCGGTGTAGGAGAAGGAGCAGGATCCGCAGGGCGAACGGCCGACGTAGCCGGCTCCTTCGCGGAGTCGACCGCCGGGACCGTTGGATCAGGTGCGGGGTCGCGGCAGGCGGCCAGGGCCAACAACATCGCCGTTCCGATCAGCTTCTTCACGTGCGCATCCTTGATGAGGTGTGGGATATGCAGAGGTAAGTTCCATGAACTTACTCCGCATTGCGCACCGATGGTAAAGGCGTTGCGGTATCTGTCGCTATCGGAATCCCTCTAAAGCCACGACAGTTCAACGACGTAGGTCGGCGCTATATGACCGACGCCTGCCGTTGCCGACCAAAGGCGCCGGGGGGCGTGGCCCTGACCTAAGGGATCAGGACAGCACCTGCTCCAGCACCTTCCGGCCAGCGGCCGCTTCCGCGGTTTCGGCCGCTTCCGCAGTTTCCGTTGTTTCCGCTTCGATTCTGCGTTGCGCTTCCTGGGCCAACATGGCCGGGCAGCGCGACATCATGAAGTTGACGTCGAAGCTCAATCGCTGCACCAGGAAATCGACGAAGGCGCGCACCTTCGGCGACAACATGCGGCCACCGGGGAAGACCGCATTGAACTCCAGGTCCGGGCCGACCCATCCACCCAGCACGCGGCGCACCACGCCGCTCTCGATGAACGGTTTGATGGTCACATCGCTCGCAAGCATCAGCCCTTCGCCGCACAGCAATCCGCCGATCAGCACCGACGCGTCGTTGGCCACCATGATGGGATGCACCGGGTACTCGCCGTGCTCCTTGCTGTTGCACAGCGACCAGTTGGCACGGCCGTTGTGGCGCGCATTGCTGATCACCAGCGTGCGATGGTGCTGCAGGTCGTTGGGATGCAACGGCTCGCCGTGGCGTTCGATGTATTCGGGGCTGGCATAGATCTGCGTGCGGAAAGTAGCGAGTTTGCGCGCCACCAAAGTGGAGTCCGGCAACGAACCCAAGTGCAGCGCCAGGTCGACGCCGTCGGCAATCAAGTCCACTTTGTCGCTGGTCAGCACCATTTCCAATCGCACTTCAGGATGCTGCTGGTTGAACTCGCTCAGCAGCGGCGCCACCCACGAAATGCCAGCCGAATACGGCACGGTGAAACGCAGCCAGCCCCGTGGACCGCCTTGCAACTGACCGACGGCGCTTTCCGCTTCTTCCAGTTCGCGCGCAATGCGTTGGCAGTGCTCGTGGTAGACCGCACCCGCTTCGGTCAGGCCGAGCCGGCGTGTCGTGCGATGCAGGAGCTGCGCGCCCAGGCGCGTTTCCAGTTCCTGCACCTTGCGGCTGACAGTGGTCTTGGGAAGGCCGAGCGCGTTGGCGGCGGCGATGAAACTGCCCTGCTCGACCACCTTGACGAAGATCAAAGTGTCGTTGAGATCGTGACTCATAGGGGAGGCTCCGAGTGGCGAATCCCGGATTGGACCGCCAACGGGATGATTATTCCCCTAAATCAGGACTAATCAAGTCCCGATTATGGGCATAACGTAGCGCCTTGTTCTCACAGCGCCGTTAACGCCATGTTCGCCGTCCGCTTGCCCGCCCCGCCATTCACGCCTACGCCGGTTCCCAGGGAATCCGGTAAATCGGGCTTGTTGCTGGCGAATGGGCTGCCGCAGCTCGGTTCCGGCGAATCCGCACAGGTCCGCTTTCGGCGGGCTGACGTCCGGTTGCAAGCCGGTTCGCAGGTGATGGGCATGACCAAAGTAATGAAAATTATCCCAATTGCGGGAGTAAATGTCCCATGAGCGGGATATTGGAAATCGCACCTGCCGGCATTCCCACGGATTCGCCGCGCCGGCTCCGGGCCGCGAAGAATCGTTCAATCGCCATGGCTGTTGGACACTCGCGCCCAGCTCGCCGCGAGGCCGAAAGAAGCTTCGGACAACGGATGTTTTCAAAGGCTGCGGGCTTTTTCCGTCATCTCGCGAAGGCCCTGCGCGCTGACGTGTCGAGGCACGATGCTCACTCGTCTGCGCAGGATCGTGCAATAGCCGAACAGGATTCGGATATCGCTGCCAATGCCTTCATCGCCAGAATCTCTCCTGTACCCGGTGCAGCGCGCGCCGCCGTCCGCGAGAAAGCCGCCATGTCCCTCGTCGTCGCTCAATCCCCCACTCAAGCCGTCACTGCTACCAAGCAGCATGGCGACGTGGGCGCGCGCGCGACATGGCGGCAATCCCTCCCCCAACTGCTCTCGCGGTTGCGGCGCGCGCTGCATGCACCGTCGGCGCCTGCCACCGACAGCGTTCTCGAGATAACCGGTGCGCGTTCAGTGCAATGGTCGTTCGTCCCTCACGCACGCGAGTTCGCGGTATCGCGCCGTCGGCAATCCGGCGGCCGGGCTCGCTCTGCACTTCCACCACGAGTACTGCGGCCATGACCGGTATTCGCAACCCGGAAGCATTGGTGCTGGGCGCGGGTGGCACGGTCGGCTTCGGCGTGGTTGGTGCCTTGCTGGAAGTCGGCAGTCCGGTGCTGGCGGTCGGTCGCGAAGGCGCGCGCATGAGCGCGCTGGCGCAACACTTCGCCGACGAGCCTGGGCTCACGCTGCTGCCGACCGGCTGCATCACCAACGACCAGGACGCGGCGCGCCTGGCGAAGACCGTGCGCAAGCGCAAGCGTCCACTGCGCGCGGTGTTCGCCAGCCTGGCCAGTCCCTGGGAAAGCGGACGATTGCTGGACCGGCCGGCGGATTTCCTGCGCCGCAAGCTGGAACTGGACCTGATCCCGCACCTGGCTGCGGCGCGTCATCTGCTCCCATTGCTCGCCGAATCGAATGAAACCGCTCACTACATCTTGATTGGCGGTCCGCATGCCGAGCGCGGCTGGGCCGGCTATGGTCATGCGTCCATTACCGCAGCCGCCATGCGCATGCTGGCCCAGGTACTGCACGAGGAAGCCAATGCCATGGGCGTGCGCGTGCAGATGCTGTCGGTGGACCAACCGATCTCCACGCCGGCCAATGAATGCAATGCGTGCGCGGAATGGCCCAGCGCCTTGGCGGTAGGCCGCTGCGCGGTGTCGCTGTTGAGCCGCACCGGCGTCGCCGCGGCGCCTATCGTGACCTATACGTCCGAACGCGCGCGACCGCCGGAAAAAACCTTGTTCTCCGATTTTCCCGCATCGCCCTGGACCGCCGCCGACCATCGGCGCGACCGCTGATGCATTCCCGATTTTGTTTATTGAAGTTGTCACGCCGTGAACACCCAAAACGTCTTTACTCTCGACGATCGTGCGCCACTGGCTTGACCTGAACCTAACTTCAGGTCCTAGCCTCGCCTGCTTAAAAAAGATTTTCCTCTCACCACCCAAGAGACTTCCCCCATGAACATCTCCACTTCTTTTGCACCTCGTACGCGACGCATCCTCGCTCTCGGCGCCTTCAGTGCGCTGGCGATTGCCGTGTTGGTCGGCTGCAGCAGCCAGGCCAGCGACAATGCGGGAGCACCACCGCCGCCCGCCGTCAGCGCCGCACCGGTGCTGATCAAGGAGGTCAGTCACTGGGACGAATACAACGGCCGTGTCGAAGCGGTCGAAACCGTCGCACTGCGCCCGCGTGTCTCCGGCTACATCGACCGCGTCAACTATGTCGAAGGCCAGGAAGTGAAGAAAGGCGACGTGCTGTTCACCATCGACGACAGCAGCTACCGCACCGAACTGGCGCGCGCGCAGGCCGAATTGGCACGCGCACGCACGCTGGCCGAGTTGGGCCGCAGCGAGGCTGCCCGCGCCAAGAAACTGTCCGAACTACAGGCGATTTCCACGGAAGAATACGAACAGCGCCGCGCCGCTTCCGACCAGGCCGGTGCCAACGTGGCGGCGGCGCAGGCCGCGGTGGATGCTGCACGCTTGAACCTGGAATGGACCAAGGTACGCGCACCGATCAGCGGCCGCGCCGGCCGTGCCCTGGTGACCGCCGGCAACCTGGTCAGCGCCGGCGATGCCGCCAGCGTACTGACCTCGCTGGTATCGCTGGACAAGGTGCACGTGCACTTCGACGCCGACGAACGCAGCTTCCTGCGCTACGCGGAAATGGCACGTAACGGCGAACGTCCCAGCGAACGCGACGGCAAGGTGCCGGTGCAGGTCGGGCTGGTCAGCGAAGATGGTTTCCCGCACGAAGGCGTGGTCGATTTCCTGGACAATCAGGTAGACCGCGGCACCGGCACCATCCGCGCCCGCGCGCTGCTGGACAACGCCGACCGCCGCTTCACGCCGGGCTTGTTCGCGCGCGTGCGGTTGCTGGGCAGTGGCCAGTTCAAGGCCATGCTGGTCGACGACAAGGCCGTGCTGACCGATCAGGACCGCAAGTACGTGTATGTGGTGGATGAGAAGGGAATGGCACAGCGGCGCGACGTGCAGCTGGGCCGCTCCGCCGAGGGCCTTCGCATCGTGCAGAAGGGATTGAAGCCTGGCGACCGTGTGATCGTCGATGGCGTGCAGAAGGTGTTCTTCCCGGGCATGCCGGTTGACGCCAAGGCAGTGAAGATGGGCGCACCCAGCGCGCCCGCGGTCGCAATGAAATAACCAAGCTCTCCCTTGCGCGAGCAAGGGAGATCGGAAATAGGCGGCATTCGATCGTCTATCCCGCGCTTAAGCAGTTCTCACAGCCCTCCTCTGCTTCGCAGCGGGAGGAGTAGGCAGTTCTTCTTTTACTCAGGAAATCCACCCATGGACTTCTCAAAATTCTTTATCGACAGGCCGATCTTCGCCGCCGTGCTGTCGATCGTGATCTTCGCCGCAGGCTTGATCTCGATCCCACTGCTGCCGATCGGCGAATACCCTGAAGTGGTACCGCCCTCGGTGATGGTGCGTACCGTGTACCCGGGCGCCAATCCCAAGGTCATTGCCGAGACCGTGGCCACGCCATTGGAGGAATCCATCCGCGGCGTCGAAGGCTTGATGTACATGAAGTCGGTCGCCAGCTCCGATGGCGTGCTGCAGACCATCGTGACGTTCAATTCCGACGTCGATGCCGATGAGGCGACGGTGCGCGTGCAGAACCGCGTCAGCCAGGCGCTCGCGCGCCTGCCGGAGGACGTACGCCGGCAAGGCGTGACAACCCAGAAGCAGTCACCGGTGTTCCTGATGGTGGTGCACCTGACCTCGCCCGACGGCCGCTACGACACCCTGTACCTGCGCAACTACCTGCGTTTGCATGTGAAAGACCAACTGGCCGGTATTCCCGGCGTCGGCGACGCGCAAGCATTCGGCGGCGGCGACTATGCAATGCGCCTGTGGCTGGATCCTGACAAGGTGGCCGCGCGCGGCCTGACCGCCAGCGATGTGCTGGCCGCCGTGCGCGAGCAGAACATCCAGGTTTCAGCCGGCCAGCTGGGTGCCGAACCGATGCCCACCGGCAGCGATTTCCTGACGCTGATCAATGCCAAGGGCCGCCTGGGCAGCACCGAGGAATTCAGCAACGTCGTGATCAAGACCGGTGCCGACGGCGAAGTCGTACGCCTGTCCGACGTGGCCCGGATCGAGCTGGCCGCGGGCGACTACAGCATGCGCGCTCGCCTGGATGGCGAGAACGCCGCCGCCATCGGCATATTCCAGGCACCGGGCGCCAATGCGCTGGAAATCCGCGACGAAGTGATCCGCCGCATGGACGAGGCGGCCAAGCGCTTCCCGCCGGGCATGGAATACAAGTCGATCTACGACACCACCATCTTCGTGCGCGACTCGATCAAGTCCGTCGTGACCACGCTGCTGGAAGCCACGCTGCTGGTGGTGCTGGTGGTGATCCTGTTCCTGCAGACCTGGCGCGCTTCCATCATCCCGCTGATCGCCGTGCCGGTATCGGTCATCGGCACCTTCGCCGCGTTGTACCTGCTGGGCTTCTCGATCAATACGCTAACGCTGTTCGGCCTGGTGCTGGCCATCGGCATCGTGGTCGACGACGCCATCGTGGTGGTGGAGAACGTGGAGCGCCATATCGAGGAAGGCGCCACGCCGCTGGAAGCCGCGCACCTGGCGATGAAGGAAGTCTCCGGCCCGATCATCGCGATCGCGCTGGTGCTGTGCGCGGTATTCGTACCGATGGCGTTCCTGACCGGCGTCACCGGCCAGTTCTACAAGCAGTTCGCGGTCACCATCGCGATCTCGACGGTGATTTCCGCGATCAACTCGCTGACGCTGTCGCCGGCGTTGGCGGCCCGCTTGCTGAAGCCGCACGGCGCCCCCAAGGACGCGCCCACGCGTCTGATCGACCGCCTGTTCGGCTGGGTATTCCGTCCTTTCAACCGTTTCTTCAACACCAATGCGCAGCGTTATGAGCGCGGTGTTGGGAAGGCACTGGGCCGTCGCGGCATGGTGTTCGCCATCTACGCCGGCCTGCTGCTGGTCACCGGCCTGATGTTCCAGGTCGTGCCGCGGGGCTTCATCCCGGTGCAGGACAAGTCCTACATCATCGCCGGTGTGAAGATGCCGGAAGGTTCGTCGATCGAACGCACCGACGCGGCGCTGAAGAAGATCGGCCAGATCGCGATGAGCATCGAAGGCACGCAGAACGACGTCGCCTTCCCGGGTTTCAATCCGCTGCAGTTCATCAATACGCCCAACTACGGCGTCACCTTCATCAACCTCAAGCCCTTCAGCGAGCGCAATCGCTCGGCCAAGGAGATCACCGATGAGTTGAACATGAAGATCGCCAACGTCCAGGAAGGCTTCGCGTTCGCGTTGATGCCGCCGCCTATCGATGGCCTGGGTACTGGTTCGGGCTTCTCGCTGTTCATCGAAGATCGCGGCAACCTGGGTTACGGCGCGCTGCAGAGCGCAGTGCAAGGCATGCAGGGCGCGGGCGCGCAAGTGCCTGGCCTGGGCTTTCTCAACAGCAGCTATCAAGCCAACGTGCCGCAGCTGGATGCGGAAGTCGACCGTGTGAAAGCCAAGGCGCAGGGCGTGCCGCTGACGGAGTTGTTCGACACTCTGCAGACCTATCTGGGCTCGGCCTATGTCAACGACTTCAACATGTTCGGCCGTACCTGGCAGGTGATCGCGCAGGCCGACGGTCCGTTCCGCGACAGCGTCGAGGACATCGCCAATCTGCGCACTCGCAACGCCAACGGCGAGATGGTGCCGATCGGCAGCATGGTGAAGGTGACCGAAACCTTCGGTCCCGACCCGGTGATCCGCTACAACGGCTATACCGCCGCCGATATCCTCGGCGAATCCGACCCGCGCATCCTGTCGTCGGTGGAGGCCATGGAAAAGCTCGAGGAAATGGCCGCGCAGGTCCTTCCCAACGGCATGGAGATCGAGTGGACCGACCTGAGCTATCAGCAGGCCACGCAGGGCAACGCGGCGTTCATCATCTTCCCGCTGGCCGTGCTGCTTGCCTTCCTGGTGCTGGCCGCGTTGTACGAGAGCTGGACGCTGCCGCTCGCGGTCATCCTGATCGTGCCGATGACGATGCTTTCCGCACTGCTGGGCGTATGGCTCACCGGCGACAACAACGTGTTCGTGCAGGTTGGCCTGGTGGTGCTGATGGGCCTGGCATGCAAGAACGCGATTCTGATCGTCGAGTTCGCCCGCGAACTGGAAATGCAGGGCAAGGGTATCGTCGAGTCCGCGCTGGAGGCCTGCCGCCTGCGCCTGCGCCCCATCGTGATGACGTCCATCGCCTTCATCGCCGGCACCGTGCCGCTGGTGTTGTCGCACGGCGCCGGCGCGGAAGTGCGCTCGATCACCGGCATCACGGTGTTCTCCGGCATGTTGGGCGTGACCCTGTTCGGCCTGTTCCTGACCCCGGTCTTCTATGTGGCGCTGCGCAAGCTGGCCAACCGGCCGCTGGTGTCGCACAACGTCGTGCCCGCATCCGCTACGGCACACCACTAATCCTTCTTCCGCAGGTATTTCAATGAACACTACTTCAAAGATCGCACTGGTCACCGGCGCCACCCGCGGCATCGGCCTGCACACGGTGCGCCAGCTGGCCGAAGCCGGCGTGCACACGCTGCTGGCCGGCCGCAACCGCGCCAAAGCCGTGGAAGCCGCACTGCAACTGCAAGGCGAAGGGCTTCCCGTCGAAGCCATCGAGCTGGACGTCACCGATGCGGCCAGTATTGCCGCCGCCGCACAGGAAGTGGAAAAGCGCCATGGCCGGCTGGATATCCTGGTCAACAACGCTGGGATCGTGGTGGATGAGTTTGGCAAGAAAGTATCCGAGCAAACATTGGATGCCTGGCGCACCACGTTCGAGACCAACTTGTTTGGCGTGATCTCAGTAACGCAGGCGTTCTTGCCGCTGCTTCATCGTTCCCCGTCGGGCCGTATCGTCAACGTATCGAGCTTGCTGGGTTCGATAGCGCTGCACAACGATCCGACATCGCCGATCTACGACTTCAAGATTCCTGCGTACAACGTCTCCAAGACCGCCTTGAACGCCTGGACCATACAGTTGGCCTACGAATTGCGCGACAGTGCCATCAAGGTCAACACCATCCACCCCGGCTACGTGAAGACCGACATGAATGCCGGCGAAGGCGAGCTGGAAGTGGCCGACGGTGCACGCACCAGCGTGGCGATGGCGTTGATCGCCGACGATGGCCCCAACGCCACCTTCACTCACGCCGGACAGGTGCTGCCATGGTGATGCGCACACTTGTCGTAGGCATCGCCGCCGCGCTGTTGGCCGGCTGCGTGACGGTGGGACCGGATTACGTGGCGCCGGCCGAAACGCCCACCACGCTCGAGAATGCCTCTTTAGAGCGCGCGCCCGACGCGGCTTTCGTTAGTGGCGAACACCCCATCGCGACGTGGTGGGGCCAGTTCGACGATCCAGTGCTGGACCAGTTGGTGCGCGAATCACTGCTGGCCAATCCGGACCTGCGCATCGCCATCGCCCGCGTGCAGGAAGCGCGCGCGGTATTCAGCGAGCGGCGGCTGGACCTGGCGCCCCACGTACCGGTCGGCGTGGAGCAGACCCGCAGCAAGCAGCCTGTCGAAGGCGGCGGGCGCGAACTGACGGAAACCTATAGCGCCGGTTTCGACGCGGCGTGGGAGCTGGATCTGTTCGGCCGCATCCGCCGCGGCGCCGAAGCCGCGCATGCGGACCTGCAAGCCGAGCGCAACGAACTGGCCGCCGCGCAGGTCACGGTGGCCGCCGAAGTGGCGCGCAATTATTTCGAACTACGTGGCACGCAGCGGCGTCTGGAAGTGGCGCGGCAAACACTGGAGAACCTGGGCGAAACGCAGCGCTTGACCGAATCGCGTTACGACCTGGGCGCCGGCAGCCAGTTGGAAGTGCAGAGCAGTCTGGCGCGGGTACGTGCGGTGGAAGCCGGCGTGCCGTTGCTGGAAGCATCCGAAGCGCAGTCGCGCTACCGCCTGGCGGTATTGCTGGGCCAACGCCCGGGTGCGCTGGATGCGCTACTGACGCCGCGTGAAATGCCGGCATTCGCCAAGGCGCTGCCGATCGGAGATACCACCCAGTTGCTCCGTCAACGGCCGGATGTACGCGCGGCGGAACGCCGGTTGGCGGCTGCCACTGCTCGCGTGGGCGTCGCCACCGCCGATCTGTTCCCGCGGGTCAGCCTGCGCGGCTTCGTCGGTTTCCTGTCCGGTGATTTCCGCGGGCTGATCGATGGCGACAACAAAGCATGGTCGCTGACACCTTCGGTCAGTTGGGCGGCCTTCGACATGGGCAGCGTGCGGGCGCGACTGCGTGCAAGCGAAGCGCAAGCCGATGGCGTAGCGGCGCAGTACGAAAAAACCGTGTTGTCCGCACTGGAAGATACCGAAAACGCACTGCTGTCCTATGCCAAAAGGCAGACCCAACTCAAATTGGTACTGGAACAATCCGTTGCTGCAAGACGGGCAGCGGAATTGGCGGAGGTTCGCTATCGTGAAGGCTCGTCGGACTTCCTGACGCTGCTGGATGCACAACGTTCACAGCTGGCCGCCGACGATGCACTGGCCCAGGCCGAAGCCGGCGTCAATGTCGGTGTGGTGACGATCTACAAATCGTTGGGCGGCTGGGGCGAACAGGATGTCGCACCTGCGTTGGCCGCACAGCCGTAGACGCCCGGAAAGAACAGCAAATCATGTATGCCACCGCGAGAGCCGGCCGCCCTCCCCCAGGACGGCTCTCGCCATTTTTTATGAGTAAGTATCGTGCCGTCGTTCCAACGTATCCGCTCTCATGTACGCGTAAACGAGGCCTCCGTCGCCTCGCATTTACACACATCCTTCACTGAAAGAAAAAGCCGGTTCTCGTGGGGTGCGCGCTTTGTCCTCGCACTTGCAACGCTGCTATCCACGCTACCTGTGGCCGCCCAGGAGCGCCATCCGGCCATGCCTACCACCACCTTCGTACAAGCCGGCGTGGCGGCGAAGGAGACCCAGATGCTGGTCATCGGCGCCACCCGCGACTGGGCGTGGGAGAAAGAGCTCTCCTGGGGACGTGCCACAGGCTACTGGGAAGTGGCGCTGGGCCGCTGGCACAGCGAAGGAAAAGGTTCGCAATGGGTCGCTCAAGTAGGCGTAACGCCGGTGCTGCGGGTCTATCCGCACCGCTGGAACGAGGGTTGGTTCATCGAAGGCGGCATTGGCGCCAACCTGCTGTTCCCCGTTTATCACAGCGAAAGAAAGCGCTTCAGCACCGTGTTCAATTTTGGCGATCACATCGCGGTCGGCAAGCGCTTCGGTGACAAGCAGCAGCATGAACTTGCGCTTCGCTTCCAGCATTTCTCGAACGGCGGCATCGAAGAACCCAACCCGGGCGAAGATTTCCTGCAACTGCGCTATTCGCGCCAGTTGTAGAGCGGAGCTTGCTCCGCTGCTTTCCGGCATGCTCATGTAGAGCGGAGCTTGCTCCGCTGCTTTCCGGCATGCTCATGTAGAGCGGAGCTTGCTCCGCTGCTTTTTTGTCACCCCGGCGAAGAGCAGCGGAGCAAGCTCCGCTCTACGTGGAGCGCGCGCTAATGAAGCGGCGCGCTCATGATCAGCTGTTCCACGTTGTAGCCCATCGCTTCCGCGCGCTTCTTGAGCCGCTCAAACAATGCCGAATCCATGGCCGGCATTCGCGACAGAACCCAGAGATGTTCACGGTCCGGATCGCCCACCACCGCCCATTGATAACCAGGATCCAGATCGATCACCCAGTAATCGGCCCAGACGAACGGCAGAAACGCTAGCCAATCCGGCGAGAACCTCACCTTCCAGCGGCCGGCGTGGCCTTCAACGGGCCGTGCCACACCCCGTGCCGACTTGATACCGCCATCGGTCCTGCGGCAATGATTGCGCACTCCCAACTCGCTCGGTTTATCCAGCGTGTAGTGGGCAATCACATCGCTTGCGCAGTCCTTTTGAAACGACGTGGGCATACGGGCGATCTCGTACCACTGGCCGGCGTAGCGCGAAATATCCAGCTCCGGCACCGACGTTACCGGCTCCGCGGCTCGTGCCGGCATCGCCATGATGAGCAGCAACAACCCGCATGTGGACAGCCATCGAGTAGGCAATCGGTTCATCGCGTCTTCCTCCCTGAGAAGCATAGGTCACTACCCTGACTCCTCTTTCCTGTGGCGCTCTCAATAGCCGAATGGCTGGCGGAAGGAGGACGGGAAAGGATCTTCTCCGGGCCAAGCCCGGCAACCACTGCCACATCGATGGATACACAAAAGAGCGGGTGCATCCTGCATTGGGATGCACCCGCTCCGTGCCACAGCAGTGGGATCAATCTTTGCCGACAACCAAACCGGATTTGTCGACCTTCTTCACGCCATCAATGCCCTCGGCGACCGATACGGCTTTATCGATCTCAGCCTGACTGTCGACCTTTCCGGACAGTTTGACCACGCCGTTGGTGGTTTCGACTTTGATATCGGTTGCATCGGCATTTTCAGCCACCGCCAATTCGCTTTTCACCTTGGTGGTGATCCAGGTGTCATTGACTGGCTGAGAAGATTCGGTCTTTGCTTTTTCCTCCTTCTCAGGTGCTTGGGTCGATTGGCCGGCGGCTGCCACCGTGCCGGCGGCGAACAACAAACCTATCGACAATGCGCTGGCGAGCATCGAATGTGGAATCGCACGAATGTTGCGCATGGCTTTCTCCTGTCTTGGTGCTGCGACGGCGAGTCTCGGCGCGACGGCGTACAGCGCACGTGAAAAACGCTTTAAGCGCATGTGGAGATTGGTGGCGCGTTCAGCATGGAAAATCCCGCATGAAAACACCACGCCCACCCTCTATCATCGTGGCTTCTCCTTTTTGGAAAGCGGCATGGACCACATTCTCAATGTCGCCCTGGTGGGCTACGGTTTCGTCGGCAAGGTATTCCACGCGCCGCTGATCGCCCACACGCCTGGAATGCACTTGCATACGGTGGTCTCGCGTGACGCGGGCAAGGTGCATCTGGACCATCCGCAAATACGGGTGCTCGCCGACCCGCAGGAAGCGTTTGCCGATTCCGCCATCGATCTGGTGGTGATCGCCACGCCCAACGAAACGCACGCGCCTCTCGCCAAAGCGGCCTTGGCGCAAGGCAAGCATGTGGTCGTAGACAAGCCATTCACGATAACGGTGGCGGAAGCCGAACAAGTCGTCGCGGAAGCGCACGCCCGCGGCCGTTACGTCAGCGTGTTCCAGAACCGCCGTTGGGATACGGATTTCCTGACGGTGCGGCGACTCATAAGCGAAGGCTTGCTAGGGGAAATTGCGGAATACCATTCCCATTTCGATCGCTTCCGTCCCACGGTCGTGGACCGTTGGCGTGAAAGTCCGGCACCGGGTGGCGGCCTGTGGTACGACCTGGGACCGCACTTGGTCGATCAGGCGCTGCAACTATTCGGTCAGCCGGACGCGATATCCGCGGATCTGGCGCAGCAGCGAACAGGCGCGCGCACCACCGACTATTTCCATGCGCAGCTGCGCTATCCGCAGCACCGCGTTCACCTGCACGCCGGCTCACTGGTGCCGGCTGCCGGCGTACGCTTCGCGATACATGGCAGGCGCGGCAGTTTCATCAAGCACGGACTGGATCCGCAGGAAGACAGCCTGCGTGCCGGGGGCAAGCCCGGAGAACCGGGCTGGGGTGTGGATATTTCACCCGGGCAATTGACGGTGAATGATCAGGGAACGATGCGATTGGAATCGGTGGAAAGTGTGCCGGGGGATTATCGGCAGTACTACGCGGCGATGCGCGACGCGATCTTGCACGGTGGTCCGGTGCCGGTGTCGACGGGGGAGGCGTTGGATGTGATGCGGGTGATTGAGTTGGGGATTCGGAGTTCGGCTGAGCGCAGGGAGGTTTCTCTGTAGGTTTTGGGGAGTTGGAGATCATCGTTTGGCGCTGACGCGGGTAATTCGTCGGAACAGATGATCTACGCGCTTGCAGCGGGCCCTACTTTGCTTTGCTCGTGCAAAGAAAGTAGGCAAAGAAACACGCCCCTGGCGGCGCGCCCTTCGGGTGCGTGTCGCCGGTGGGAATTTTCGGAAGGCACATCCATGTGC
>NZ_JBDKXI010000020.1:0-608 GCF_039710385.1 Pseudoxanthomonas sp. CCNWLY206-1
CCGCCCGGCACCGATGCCACCTTCTTCTATGTGGAATCGCGCGGCGGCACCTACGACCGCACGTTGTTTTTTGGCTTGCAGGCGATCCTGAAGGAATACCTGGCCAAGCCGATCACCCATGCCGACGTCGATGAAGCGCGCGATCTGTTCGCTGCCCATGGCGAACCCTTCAACGAGTCCGGCTGGCGCTACATCGTCGATCATCACGGCGGTTTGTTGCCGATCCGCATCCGGGCTGTGCCCGAAGGCACGGTGGTGCCAACCCACAACGCACTGATGACCATCGAGTCGACCGATCCGCTGGCCTACTGGGTGCCGTCGTATCTGGAAACCATGCTGCTGCGCATCTGGTATCCGGTCACCGTCGCCACGATCAGTTGGCACGCCAAACAAACCATTCGCCAATTCCTTGAACGCACCAGCGACGACCCGGAAGGGCAGTTGCCGTTCAAGCTGCATGACTTCGGCAGCCGCGGCGTTTCGAGCGTGGAGTCAGCCGCCATCGGCGGCGCCGCGCACCTGGTCAACTTCCTGGGCACCGATACGGTGTCTGGCCTGCAGCTGGCCAAGGCCTATTACCACGAGCCGATGGCCGGCTACTCCATTCC
>NZ_JBDKXI010000003.1:0-86172 GCF_039710385.1 Pseudoxanthomonas sp. CCNWLY206-1
GCAGCGTTTACGAACTCTGCCGCCGGATGTCTTCAATCAAATGCGAGCGCCTTCGTGAAAACGTGGGGATACCTCAGGGACTGAGGGGGATTTGCTGTTGCTCTTCAAAGCAAAAAGCGAATACTCCGCTGGCTGCTGTGTAGCCACCCGCCCTTACGGCTGTTTCGACCAAAAAAAGGGAGGCGAGAGCCTCCCTTTTTTACCAATCACTTCTGCTTCCAACCCCCACCCGCATCCTGATACCACCAACCACCACGGGCGCTGGCGATCCATTGCTGGGCGAAGGTGGAGCGGATCTGGTCCTCCCACTCTGGATGTCCGTTGGCTACCGCGATTTCCTTGTAGACCGCGCGCCGGTCGCGGTTGTCGTCGGCGACCGCCTGGGTGATGGCGACCCGGTCTTTCAGCGCCAGCTTGGCGGCGTCGCGAACTTCGATCATGCCGTCCCGGGTCAGGCCCAGTGCGCCCGCATCGAACCCCGCCTGCAACTGACTGCGGAAGCGCTCGGCCATGCGGTTCTGGATGGCCTGTATGGCCGGTGTCTTGATGTTGATATCGGCTCGCTCTTGGGCATATGCGCTACCGATGCCTACCAATGCCAGCCAATCGAAACCGACGTCGCGCTGGGGCATGAGCGACGCGCTCCCGCCACCGGGCCGGGAAGGCTCGGGTGCCGGTCGGGGCGCGGGTACTTCATCGCCAATGACCTTTTCTACGAATTCCTTCGCCGCTTCCTTGGCCTCTGCCGCCGGAAAATACACATTAATGGTGACGCAGGCGGTCAACAGCAACGCCGTCGCCACAGTGGTACCCAGCCAACGTTGCATGACATTCTCCTGATGGTTACTCGAAAACGGGTTTGCTTTCGCCCTGGGTTACTGCGATCAACCGCTCCACCAGCGTTGGCCAGTCGACCCGGTGATTGAAACCTACCACGCTCAGGCGCGGTATCCCTGCGCCCTCCACGATAATAAAGCCCGCGCCGGCTGAACGAAGACCGTCCATCTCGCATACCTCCTGCGCCAGTCGGCAGCGGATACCGATACGGCGGTAGCCAAAGTCGTCGAAAAGCTTCAGCGCCTGGGCTTGTAGGCTGCTGCCCAGGCCTTCCCCGCCGCCGACACTGGACAGATCCTGCACTGCGCGCTGGCTGATGCGTTGCCTGCCCTTCCATGACGGATCGCTGCGCAGATCCGCATCAAACGTCTCCGGATGCCAGTCGACCAGCCGCAGATCCTTGATATGGCCATCCAGCGCACCCGTGATTTCACCGAAGCCGAATACACCGGTCAGCGATTCCAGATTCAGGTCGTCGATCGCGATGTCGGCGGACAGCGTAGGCGCGGTGCCGAATGGACGTTCCATCGCCAATCCTGACACTTGCACCGTGCCGTCAAAAATATGCGCAGTCAGCACACCGTCGAAATCCAGCCGATCATCGGCATAGCGCACTCGCGGAATACGCCCACTCAATTCGCCTTTGAATGGCGGCCAATCCAAGGCCTGCGCCAAACGTCCGATGTCGAGCTTGTTCAAGCTCAGGCCAAAATCGAACGCCATGCCGCGCTCGCCGGCGGATGGATGCAAGGTGAGGTCGTCGAAGCGCAGCTCGCCACCTAGCATGGGCACGGCGACATCGCGGCTGAAGCCGATTGCGCCATCGCTACTGCGCAACGGGAACCTGGCGGCGCCGAACGGCAGCCCAAGCAGATCGCCGCCGCGCCAGCTCAATTCGCTGTCCACCGGCGCACCCGCCGAATATCTCGGGGCGCCGTTCAGACCTTCGAAACGAAAACGATCCTGCGCATCACGCAGCGACACATCGGCAAGTTCGGCTTCGGCCGTCAGTAACCGCCCGCCTTCCATTCGCGCCTGCGCAGACAATGCACCGCTCATTTGCAGCTCGGTCAATCCGAACAAACCTAGCCAGCCGGAGAGATAACGCGAGCGCAACGGTGCGATATCCGGACTACGCAGCCGCAGGTCGGCATCGGTCAAAGATAGTTCCGGCGAAAACGCCAAGCTACCCTCGATCCGCAGGGCATCGACATCGTCCCAAAGTATCTGTGGCAGCCGCCATCCCCCGCTGCCCTGCTGACTCGCGGCCACGGAAAGTGCGATCGGCGTAGCGGGCAATGCCAAATAACCGTTGCCTACCAGGATTTCACCACCCTGCAGCTCGCCGTCGACCGCGATCAGCGAGGCTTGGGGAAAACGCCGGTAGTCGATGGCAAAGCGGCCCGTCAGGCCTTCCGCGGCGATGCTGCCGTCGGGAGTGTCCAAACCCAGGCGCGAGACCATCAGCGGTCCTTCGACGCGCAGAGGCCCCGTTTCCGGCGCGTGTATCGCCAAGCGTCCATCCAAGGATCCGGACGTGAGGTTCGCTGCATCCCACATCTGGCTCACCAACGCCTGCGCCCACGCCGCCGGAATGCGGGTCAGATCCAAGCGAGTGATATCCGGCGCCGCCGCGTTGCGATGCAGGGCGAATTTGGATCCATCCCTGTTGGATAGCACTGCGTCAGTCGTCGCGACCGCCAGATCCAGCGACAGACGCATTGGCTCGTTACGCCCGGACCGGACTTCTCCATCGCAGCGCCAGCCGTCAGTTCCGTTGCGTCGCAGCGGACACCGCCAGCTCACATGCTCGAATCGATAGCCCAAGTCCACGGCGGCCATGCGCCGTGCGCGGACACTCAGCTGGCCGGTATCGGCATCGGCAGGCCATTCCAGCCGCACTTCCACGCCTTCCAACGCCGCCACGGCGGTATCGATCGCGGCGATCTTGGCGGTCAGCGTCCGTGCGCCTGCCGGCCCGGCAACCGCCGAGCAAACCAGAAGCAGCAACGGTAAGATGCAGCGGGACATGCAAGGCAGCATAACGATGTCAGAGCGCAATGGAATGAAACCCCGCTTGTTGTTGGTGGAGGACGATGCCGTCAGTCGCAGCTTCCTGGGCGCGGCCCTGGAAACCTTGCCTGCGGACGTCGCCACAGCAGCTTCTTGTGCAGAGGCACTCCGCGACGGCTCGCGCTTCGACCTGTGGCTGATCGACGCCAATCTGCCCGATGGCGATGGCACCGAACTGCTACGGCGGCTGCGGGCAATCGCCCCGGATGTGCCCGCGATTGCCCATACTGCCGACCACTCCGCGGAGCTGCGCTCCCGGCTGCTGCACGCTGGTTTTGCCGAAGTGCTGATCAAACCGGTGACCGCCGCGCAGCTACAGGCTTCAGTCCAGCGCTGGATAAAACCATCCACACTTGCGGAAACGCGTGCCTCTTACGCCACCGAAACGATCGTTCCCGATTGGGATAACGACGCAGCACTCATCGCACTCAACGGCAAACAAGAACACGTGGTGACGTTGCGCAAGCTGTTCCTGGATGAACTGCCCGCAGCGAAACAAGCGGTGTTGTCGAGTTTCCACACCGCCGACGATGATCGCCTGCGGGCCACCTTGCACAAGCTTCGTGCCAGTTGCGGCTTCGTTGGTGCGGCACAACTGGCGAAGGCCGTTGCAAGTCTGCAGCAGGACCCATCCTCGGTTGCCGCGTTAGAGCGATTTACCCAAGCGGTGGATGCGTTGCAACCGTGATTCCACTCTGTAGCCATGGTGTCGGCATGCCGCACGGGTCACTCGCGATCAGACGCCACGCTTTGGAAACGAATGGGCTCGAAAAAACGGGATAGAGCACTGATGCTTTTCATCCGTGTGCACCCGCGTTAATCCGTATCTGAATGCGCTTTGGCGTTCCAGCCGCCGGGCCCGTTTACAGCAAAAAGCTAAAACTACCGCGGCTTCAGACGGCTGAGGTCGCCCAGCATTTCCCAGGACTTTAGGCCGCGCGCACCCAGGTGGTGGGACAGCACACTGCGAAACGCCAAACGCAGGCTGGCCAGGTCTTCAGCGTTGGGCATCTGATCGCTGGCCATTGCCAACAAGGCGCGGCCGGTGGCGGCGGAGCTGCGTTCGTCATGGCCGCGATCACTGAAAAGCCGGCGCGGCCCGTGCTCCGGATCCAGCCGATAGCGCGCCGCCGGATCGATTTCGACTCCATCGCCGTCCACACCGTAGGAAAAACCAGAGCCCAAAGCGTCCAGTAAATCGCGCTCGAAACGGCGCAATGTCCACGCTAGTGAAACCTCGCCACCCAAGTGAGCGCGCGTATCGGCATACGCCTGATAAAGCTCGGGAAGCGGATCGTTGCGCGGCGCCAACCGCAGCACCAATTCATTGATATAGAAAGCGGCCAGCATCGCGTCGCCGGTCAAACGGGGAGCGGAGTCCAACGCCTCGGCGGAAATCAGCCGCGCCAATTCGCCACGTGGTTCGGCGTCCAAACGAATGTATTGCAACGGCTGCAAGGCCGCGCGCAAGACATGTCTCTTGGGACCATGCACGCCGCGTGCAATCAATCCGATTCGCCCATGCTGCTCGGCCAGCACTTCCACCTGCAAGCTGGTCTCCCGCCAAGGGCGGGTATGCAGGACAAAGGCGGGTTCGTTGAGGATGCGCATGGGGGAAAGCGACAGCGGGAACGAAGAATGGAGGTTAACCGTTGTCCGCAGGGTGGGAGCAACCAGGCAACAGGAGCGGCATATCCTGTCGCTTCGTGAGCGACGAGCCGAGACCGGCCCTTTATGGGAAATCAAGAGCGGGAATGGGAAGTGGAATTGAGAGGATCACTCTCCGCAGAACGAAGACTCATCAGGCCAGGAGGAACCCATTCCCCATTCTCCACTCCCCATTCCCGGCTTTATTCGTACCCAAACGCCTTCAACGCGGTCTCGTCATCCGACCAGCCCTCGCGCACGCGTACCCAGGTTTCCAGGAAGACCTTGCGGCCGAACAGCCGCTCCATCTGCAGCCGCGACTTGCTGCCGATTTCCTTCAAACGCGCGCCACCTTTGCCGATGACAATGGCCTTCTGGCTTTCGCGTTCCACCCAGATCACCGCGCCGATGCGCAGCATTTCGCCGTCTTCCGCGAAACGTTCGATCTCCACCGTCGTCGCATAGGGAAGTTCGGCACCAAGCTGGCGCATCAGTTGCTCGCGCACCAGTTCACCGGCAAGGAAACGCTCGCTACGGTCTGTGATTTCATCTTCGCCGAACATCGGCGGCGCTTCCGGCAGCAGCGCCAGCAGATCCTTGACCAGCGTATCCAGGCCATTGCGCTTCAGTGCCGATACCAGATGCACGGCAGCGAAATTGCGCCCCTCGCCGACCTGCGCCAAAAACGGCAGCAGCGCCGTCTTGTCCTTCATCCGATCGATCTTGTTGACCACCAGCACCACCGGAATGCCGGCATCGCTCAGCACGTTGAACGCCAGTGTGTCCTCTTCGTCCCAGCGACCGGCTTCGATCACCAGTAGTCCGACATCCACACCCTCCAGCGCGCCGCGCGCCGCGCGGTTCATCACCCGGCTCATGGCCGAAGCGGAAAACTTGCCTTGTTGCTTGTGCAGGCCGGGCGTATCCACAAGCGCGATTTGCCCCGCCGGGGTTTTATCCGTGGCGGCGAACGTGGCGATGCCCAATAAACGGTGGCGCGTGGTCTGCGGCCGGCTGGACACAATACTGACCTTGGCGCCGACCAGTGCATTGGTCAGCGTGGACTTGCCCACGTTGGGGCGGCCGATGACCGCGACGCTGCCGCTGCGATGTGGGATTGCGCTCACTTGGTTTCACTCGCTTTCAGTACGTCCAGCTGTTCGATCAATGCGGCGGCGGCGGCCTGTTCGGCGTTGCGCCGCGACGTGCCCTCGCCCTCTGCGATCAAGGGCGGTTCCTGCGTGCTGCATCGAACCAGGAATGATTTGGCGTGGTCGTCGCCCGATTCGCCTACCAGTTCGTACGTGGGCAGCGGCTTTTGCCGCGCTTGCAACCATTCCTGCAAACGTGTCTTGGCATCTTTTTCGGGTTTGCCAACGGGTAATGCCGCCAGTGCTTCCTCGAACCATGGCAGCACCACATCGCGGCAGCGTTCAAAGCCCGCATCCAGATAAATGGCTGCCACGACCGCTTCCAACGCATCTGCCAGGATGGAATCCCGGCGGTGGCCGCCCGACTTCATTTCTCCGGGGCCCATGGTCAGCCGCGCACCCAGATCGAGTTGGCGGGCGATGGTGGCCAGCGACGCCTCACGGACCAGCTCGGCCCGAGCGCGGGTCAACGCGCCCTCGTCGGCCTTCGGCCAGCGCTGGAACAGCACCTCGGCCACCAATAGATTGACGATGCTGTCGCCCAGGAACTCCAGGCGCTCGTTGTGCGGAGCGCCGGCACTGCGGTGAGTCAGGGCCTGCGCCAACAGACCCTGATCGGCAAAACCATGACCGATGCGATCAACCAACCTTAGTCCACCGAACCAGAACGGACCAGATTCTCGGTGGTGTCGAACCTGCCCACCACGTCCAGATTACCGACCAGTTCTCGGCGCACTTCATAGTTGACGCGCATTTTCCAGCCGCCATCGGTGCGTTCGAACTTGACGTTCGCGGGCTTCACGCTTTCGGAGTAGTTGATATACAGACGACGGAAGAACAGGTCCTGGATCTTCGAAGGGTCCATGTCGGCCACACCCGGCTCGCCAGCCAAGCCCTTCATCGCCGTCCGGACCGAATAATATTCTTGGTACATCGGGAACAATTTCATACCGATGAAGGCGGCGAAGCCCACTACTGCCAACACCACCAGAAAGCCGATCAACGTAATGCCGCTTTGCTTGCGATTCATTGCCATTCCCCCGTGCTGTGCAGTGATCATTGAATACCGTTGCCGATCCGCGCCGGATCGAAACCATTCTTGCAGACCCAGCCTTCGCAGTTCAGCCAGATCAGGAAGGCCTTGCCCCGCAGGTTCTCTTCCGGAAGGAAATGGTATTCCCAGAAGCGGCCGTCCAGGCTGTTGTCGCGATTGTCGCCCATCACAAAATAGTGACCCGGTGGCACCACCCAATCGCCCTCGCCGCCGCCGGGAGGCGGGTTACCCAGCCATTCCAGCACCGTATGGGTGCGGCCGGGCAGTTCTTCGCGCAGCAAGGTGGAGCCGGTCATATCGCTGCCACGGCCTGCACCGACGTAATCCCCAACTTTTTCATATTTCAGCGGCTGGCCGTTCAGGTAAACCATGTCGCCATGGAATCCCACCTTGTCGCCTGGTAATCCAATCACCCGCTTGATCCAATTGTTCTCCGGATCGTGGGGCGGCTTGAATACCACTACATCGCCGCGTGCGGGCTCACCAATCGCAAGGAACTTCTGGTTGTTGATCGGCAGGCGCAGGCCGTAGGCGAACTTGTTGACCAGGATGAAGTCACCGATCAGCAGGTTGGGCATCATCGAGCTGGAGGGAATCTTGTACGGCTCTGCGATGAAGCTGCGCAGTATCAGCACCACCGCTAGCACCGGGAAAAAGGCGCGCGAGTAATCGACCAACACCGGCTCTTCGTCCAGCAGATCGCTGCGCGCGGCGCGACGCTTGGCGAAGAACAGCTTGTCCAACAGCCAAATGATGCCGGTCAGCAGGGTCAACACGACGAGGATTGTTTCGAACCAAACCATACTCACTCCGTCTCAAGAGCCCCTCTCCCACCGGGAGAGGGGTTGGGGTGAGGGTATGGCGAAATCGCGGTGGTGGAACCGCCTGGATTTCGCCGAACCCTCATCCGCCCTTTGGGCACCTTCTCCCCATGGGAGAAGGAAAGAAAATCACTTGTTATCCATCTGCAACACCGCCAGGAAGGCTTCCTGCGGAATTTCTACGCGCCCCACCTGCTTCATCCGCTTCTTGCCCTCTTTCTGCTTCTCGAGGAGCTTCTTTTTGCGGCTGATGTCGCCACCATAGCATTTGGCCAGCACGTTCTTGCGCATGGCCTTGACCGTGCTGCGGGCGATGACCTGCGAGCCGACGGCGGCCTGGATGGCCACGTCGAACATCTGCCGCGGGATCAGTTCGCGCATCTTTTCGCATAGGTCACGGCCGCGGCGGTCGGCCTGGGCGCGGTGCACGATGAGCGACAGCGCATCGACCTTGTCGCCGTTGATCAATGTGTCGACACGGACGAATGGACCCGCCTGGAAACGCAGGAAGTGATAGTCCAGCGACGCGTAGCCGCGGCTCACCGACTTCAGCTTGTCGAAGAAATCCAGCACCACCTCGGCCATCGGCAGCTCGTAGCTGATTTGCACCTGGCTGCCCATGTAGTTGATGCCGATCTGGCTGCCGCGTTTTTCCTCGCACAGGGTGATCACGTTGCCCACGTAATCCGGCGGCGTGAGGATATTGGCTCGGATGATCGGCTCACGGACTTCCTCGATCAGATTGCTTTGCGGCAATTTGGCCGGATTGTCCAAGGGCATCACAGTGCCATCGGTCTTCAGGACTTCATACACCACCGTCGGCGCGGTGGAGATCAGATTGAGGTCGTATTCGCGCTCCAGGCGCTCCTGCACGATTTCCATGTGCAGCATGCCCAGGAAGCCGCAACGGAAGCCAAAGCCCATTGCCTCGGAGCTTTCCGGCTCGAAGCGCAATGCGGCATCGTTCAGGCGCAGCTTCTCCAGCGCCTCGCGCAGGTCCGGATAGTCATCGGCATCGACCGGGAACAGACCGGCGAACACGCGCGGCTGCATCTCCTGGAAGCCCGGCAGCGGCTTGGACGCAGGGTCGTTCGCAAGGGTCAGCGTGTCGCCGACCGGGGCGCCGTGCACATCCTTGATGCTGGCGTTGATCCAGCCCACCTCGCCCGCGCCCAGCTTCTTCAGCTCTTTGCGCTTGGGGGTGAACACACCCACCTTGTCGACCTGATGGGTACGGCCGGTGGACATCACCAGGATCTTGCTGCCGGGACCAATCTCGCCCTGCATCACGCGCACCAGCGACACCACGCCCAGATAGTTGTCGAACCAGGAGTCGATGATCAGCGCCTGCAGTTTGTCGGTATCGCGCGGCACCGGCGGCGGAATGCGGTGGACGATGGCCTCCAGCACGTCTGGCACGTTGAGGCCGGTCTTGGCGCTGACCGCCACCGCGTCCTCGGCATCGATGCCGATGACGGCTTCGATCTCGGCTTTGGCGCGTGCGATGTCGGCTGTGGGCAGGTCGATCTTGTTCAGCACCGGCACCACTTCCAGACCCTGCTCCACCGCGGTGTAGCAGTTGGCCACCGATTGCGCTTCCACACCTTGCGCCGCGTCCACCACCAGCAGCGCGCCTTCGCACGCGGCCAGCGAGCGCGAGACTTCGTAACTGAAGTCCACGTGGCCCGGAGTATCGATGAAGTTCAGCTGATAGGTATGGCCGTCTTTTGCCTTGTAGGGCAGCGATACGGACTGAGCCTTGATGGTGATGCCGCGCTCGCGCTCGATCGGATTCGAGTCGAGCACCTGCGCCTCCATCTCGCGGGCCTCAAGGCCGCCGCAAAGCTGGATGATGCGATCGGCCAAGGTGGACTTGCCGTGATCGACATGGGCGATGATGGAAAAGTTGCGGATGAACCGCATGGAATCAGAGGACATGTGGGGCGGCGGCCACGGCCGTCGTCAGGAAAACACGGCATTATCGCACGGCGCGGGGCCCTCCTTGATGGTTCCGGTAAAAACCAAACGCCCCGCGGGGTTTAGGCGCGGGGCGTCGATGTGAGACAGGAGGATGAGACGAACCGCCGAATGGCGCTATTTCTGTCCTTCGTCCACGGTGACCGCACGGAAGCGTGTGCCTTCGCGGCGGTCGCGGACCAGCAGCATCACCGTGTCGCCGGGCTTGAGGCCCGCCAGTTCGCGATTCAATTCCGCCGGACTACCGACGGGCGTACGGCCAACCTGCAGCACGACCGTGCCAGGCTCCAGGCCCGCCTCGCGCGCAGCAACGCCATTCACGCGGGCGATCAGAACACCCTCGCCTGCCCTCAAACCGAGCTGCTTGCGGGTGGCGGCGTCCAGCTCCTGGCCCACGACGCCCAGTGGATTGGTGCCCGAAGGCGACGGAGCGGCGCCAGGAATCGTTGGAACCGGCGACGCGGCGGTCTGGTCCTCTTCCAGCTCCGTCAGCACCACGGTTTCCTCGCGTGGCTTGCCTTCGCGAATCAGTTTGACCTTGGCCTTGGTACCTGGCGTCAGGGAACCGACCAATGGCGGCAAATCGCTGGATTGGTTGATCGGCGAACCGTTGAAGGCGGTAATCACGTCGCCCACCTCGATACCCGCTTTATCCGCAGGACTGCCTTCCAGGACCTGGGTGATCAGCGCACCGCGCGAATCGGGCAGGCCCAATCCTTTGGCTTCGGTGCTGGTGATCGGTTGCACGATCACGCCCAATTGGCCGCGGCTGACGCGGCCGGTCTTCTTCAATTGTTCCACCGCGTTCATTGCAAGATCGATGGGGATCGCGAAGCTGATGCCCATGTAGCCACCGGACATCGAGAATATCTGCGAATTGATACCCACCACTTCTCCGCGCGTGTTGAGCAAGGGGCCACCGGAATTGCCCTGATTGATCGCGACATCCGTCTGGATGAAAGGAACGTAGCGCTGTTCGGCCGAAGCGCTACGGCCGGTCGCGCTCACGATGCCCGCGGTCACCGAGTGATCCAGACCCAGTGGCGAACCGATCGCTACTACCCATTGGCCGGGCTTCAATGTCGCCGAATTGCCGAGACGCAACACCGGCAGATTCTTGGCTTCGATCTTCAACAAGGCGACGTCGTACTGCTGGTCGCTGCCCACCACCTTGGCGCTGTATTCGCGGCGGTCCGGCAGCTTGACCTTTACTTCGTCCGCGCCGTCGATCACGTGGTGATTGGTCAGCACATAGCCATCAGCCGAGATCACGAAGCCCGAGCCCATCGAAATACCGCGCCGGTCCGGACCAGGTCCTGGCCCACGCGGAATTTGGAAGCCTGGCGGCAGCATGCGCCGGAAAATTTCGGGAATGGCTTCTTCTTCGTCAGTGGCTTGCGATGCCGCCTGGCGTCGGCCCGCCGAGGCTTCCACGTTCACCACACCTGGGCCGACCTGCTCCACCAGGCCGGTGAAATCCGGCAATCCGGTAACCAGTTGCGGCGCACTGGACTGGGCAGCGGCGGGCACCGCGGCCGGGGCGGTACTGGCCGCAGTAGCGGCGGTTTCGTTTTGCTGTGCGCACGCCGTCAACGGCGTGGTCAACATCAGCAAGGCCAATAGAGGAAAACGGGCGCTGGAAATCATCGAAATACGAACCTCGAAGACGTGGTGTGGGAGAGATGCGGATAGCGGCGACCACGGACGGCCGCCACTATCCGACGCAGTCGGATCAGTTCTGCGGCGCAGTGTCCGGCGGCGTCACCGGGGGAACGGCCGGCAGGCGCGGCTCGAACGGATAGAAAGTTTGCCGTGCCGAGTCGCTGGGCAGGCCGACCGTCAGTGCGCCGGAAGCGGACGGATACGGCTGCAACGCCGCTCGCGGCCATGGCCGCGCTTGTGGCGACGACACACCGGCAACAGGCTGGCTGGCGACAGGCGCCTTGGAGAATGGATCAAGGGGCGGCACCGCCAGCGCTGGCGAAGTGGCGATGACGGGCAGGCTGGACGGCATGGCCGAGGCAACCGCACGTTGAGGTTCACGAGTGGAACGCGCTGCATTGCGACCAGCCTGCTGGGTGCGGGTGGCGCTGCGGCGAGCCGCGTTGTCCTGCCGGCGCGGAACACTGGCAACCGCCACCGCCGCGGTCGCCGCGGACGCCATGGCGTCGGTGGCCGGAGTGGAATCAATACTGGGATTCGCACTATCCACAGCGCTGCCGCGGTCGGTATCCGTTGGTGTCTGCGTCGCGATCGCGGGCGCTCCAGTTTGAGTGTTGTCCTGCGGGGCTTGCTGGCGAGCCATGAACAAGGCCACCAGCGCCACCGAAGCTGCCAGTGCACCGCCGCCCCAGCGAGCCAGGGAACTCCGCGAACGGCGCGAAGCCGGATCGCGGTTGGCGGCGGACTGCTGCGGTTCGGCGGCAATGGCCAGGGCGACGCGCTGGGCGAAACCGGCGGGGGCCGGTGCCTGCGCCTGCCCGCGCAAGATATCGCCGCACAGTTGCCAGCGTTCCCAGCAGCCGTTCAATTCTTCGTCGTGTCGCAAGCGGCGCAGCAGGAAACGCGCCTCATCCAGGGACAACTCGCTATCCATCATCGACGACAACTGCAAGCGGTAATGAGTGTCGAACTTGTCAGGCTCGGAATTCTGGGACGAAAGATCAAAACTGGCAGTCATTGGCGGGTACGCTCACGGGTCGCGCTATCGGTATCAAGCAGGGGTCGCAGTTCGGCATCGATGGCTTCGCGCGCTCGGAAGATGCGCGAACGCACCGTCCCGATCGGGCAATCCATCTTCTGCGCGATCTCTTCATAGCTCATCCCGTCCACCTCGCGCAGGGTGATGGCGGTACGCAATTCCTCGGGCAGTGCTTCCACCGCCTTCATCACCGTGCGCTCCAATTCCTGGCGCATCAGTTCGCGTTCCGGCGTGTCGGTGTCGCGCAGCCGGCTGCCGGAATCGTATTGCTCGGCATCGGAAGCGTCGACGTCATCGGTCGGCGGTCGGCGGTTGTTGGCAACGAGATGGTTCTTGGCGGTATTCACTGCTATCCGATGTAGCCACGTATAGAACTGGGCGTCGCCGCGGAAATTTCCCAACGCGCGATATGCACGCAGGAAGGTTTCCTGGGCTACGTCCTGGCACTCGCTCCAGTCATGGATGTAACGCCCGATCAGCGCCACCACCCGATGCTGGTACTTCCGTACCAATAGATCGAATGCGGTGCTGTCGCCGCGCTGCACGCGCTTGACCAGCTCGAGGTCCAGCTCCTGGGTTGAATCTACTTCGGCCATGCCGGGCCGCACTCCTGTCAGCTCGGCCATTAGCCGGGCACTGTGACCGCGTATGCGGAAAAAAGTTCAGCGGCAATCCGAAACCGCCGTGATATCAAGAATTTAACCCGCCAAACAGGAACATCACCCCTGCCGCCGGTCATACCCTGTCAGCGATATGTGGATTTGACGCGGGTTAAACAACCTCGGGATGATAGCGGCCTTATCCATACGTGAACGGATGGTGCCTACATGGCCGCAAACTTCGATGGGCTACGATTCAGTCACTGGCAGACCGAACTGCGCAGCGACGGCATCGTCGTTCTGAGCTTCGACCGCCAAGGCGCCAGCGTCAACGCGTTCTCGCAGGATGTACTGATCGAACTGGGCGATGTGGTCGAACGCCTGGCGATCGATCCGCCCAAGGGTTTGGTGATCTGTTCGGCCAAGTCGAGCGGCTTCATCGCGGGCGCCGACCTGAAAGAGTTCCAGGAGTTCGACCGCCGCGGTACCGTCAACGATGCGATACGGCGTGGCCAGACGGTGTTCCAGAAACTGGCCGAATTGCCTTGCCCTACCGTCGCGGCGATTCATGGTTTCTGCATGGGCGGCGGCACCGAAATCTCGCTGGCCTGCCGCTATCGCGTGGCCTCCAATGATCCATCCACCCGTATCGGCCTGCCGGAAGTGAAGCTGGGCATCTTTCCCGGTTGGGGCGGGAGCGCCCGGCTGCCGAAGCTGATCGGCGCGCCCGCGGCGATGGATCTGATGCTGACCGGACGCACGGTATCCGCTTCCGCAGCCAAGGCGATGGGCCTGGTGGACAAAGTGGCCGAACCGGCCGTTCTGATCGATACCGCCGTGTCGCTGGCGCAATCCGGCACCACGCGTGCCTTCAACCAGCGTTTCCTGGGCTGGATCAGCAACACCTGGATCGCTCGCCAGGTCCTGGCGCCGCAGATGACCAAGCAGGTCGCGCGCAAAGCACGCAAGGAACACTACCCCGCGCCGTACGCACTGATCGGTACTTGGCAGCGAACCGGCGGCAAGGGCATCCAGGCGCGCTTGGACGCCGAGCGCAAGGCGGTGGTCAAATTGGCCGGCTCGCCCACCGCACGCAACCTGATTCGCATCTTCTTCCTGACCGAGCGCCTGAAGGGTTTGGGCGGCAAGGAGCATGGCATCCAGCACGTGCATGTGGTCGGCGCTGGCGTGATGGGTGGCGACATCGCAGCGTGGTCCGCGTACAAGGGATTCAACGTCACGCTGCAGGACCGCGAACAGCGTTTCATCGATGGCGCGTTGTCGCGCGCGGGCGAGTTGTTCGCCAAACGCGTGAAGGACGATGCCAAGCGCCCAGCCGTCGCCGCGCGCCTGAAAAGCGATTTGAATGGCGAAGGCGTGCCGGATGCCGATCTGGTGATCGAAGCGATCATCGAGAATCCCGACGCCAAGCGCGAGCTCTACCAAACCATCGAGCCGCGTCTAAAACCCGACGCCTTGCTGACCACCAATACCTCGTCGATTTCGTTGAGCGAATTGCGCGAACACATCCAGCGCCCGGCGCAGTTCGCCGGCCTGCATTATTTCAATCCAGTGGCGCTGATGCCGTTGGTGGAGATCATTCGCCACGATGCCATGGCCGAGGGAACCGAAAAGCGGCTGGCCGCGTTCTGCAAAGCCATCGACAAACTGCCGGTACCGGTGGCAGGAACGCCCGGCTTCCTGGTCAATCGCGTGCTGTTCCCGTAC
Organism: Pseudoxanthomonas sp. CCNWLY206-1; assembly: GCF_039710385.1. Lineage (NCBI taxonomy): Bacteria > Pseudomonadati > Pseudomonadota > Gammaproteobacteria > Lysobacterales > Lysobacteraceae > Pseudoxanthomonas > Pseudoxanthomonas sp. CCNWLY206-1. Next base: position 14,589 of record NZ_JBDKXI010000003.1, read on the forward strand.
ATGCTGGAAGCGGCAACCGTGTACGCCGAAGGCGTGCCTGGTGCGGTCATCGACAAAGCCGCGATGAAGTTCGGCATGCCGATGGGACCGATCGAACTGATCGATACCGTGGGCCTGGACGTTGCCGCCGGCGTTGGTCAGGAACTCGCGCCATTCCTGGGCCTCGCCGTACCCGCCGCCCTCGGCAACGTTGAGCCGGGCAAGCGCGGCAAGAAGGACGGCCACGGCTTGTACAAGTGGGACAACGGCAAGCCGGTGAAACCCGAGGTGCCGAAGGACTATCAGGCGCCCAGCGATCTGGAAGACCGCCTCATCCTGCCGCTGCTCAACGAAGCGGTCGCCTGCCTGCACGATGGTGTGGTCAGCGATGCCGACCTGCTGGATGCAGGCGTGATCTTCGGCACCGGCTTCGCCCCATTTCGCGGCGGCCCCATCGAATACATCAAGAGCGCCGGCGCCGACACGCTGCTAAGTAAATTGAAAGCGCTGCAAGGTCGCTATGGCGATCGCTTTGCGCCCCGGCCGGGCTGGGACTTGCCCTTGTTGCGCGAATCGACGCACTGATGTCAGTTACGCGCCGGCAGGGGAATAAAAGCGAAAAGCCCGCGCCGGGGACGGCGCGCCTACATGCGATCCATTGAATGCTCGCCGGGGACGCTTGCATAGCATTGCTGCTGTAGGAGCGGCGTCCCGCCGCGAGCTCTCCCGCCATATCGTGATCGAAGCCGAAGCGGTTGTTCGTCATCTGAACGCGCCGCGGCGCGTTCTTGACGTGCTCACTGCGCGGCTGTCGGGGCGCAGAACGGCGCTCCCAGATCAAGTTCAGGGCGCAAATAAAATCGATCATTGCGCCGTTACGAATTTGCAGATGGATCCAATCCGCGGTACCGGAAATCACTAAGCAGGACCTCTCCTTTCGCGGCGCTATAGATTCCTATCTTGAGGCTGAGAAATCCGCCGAAGACGTTGTGATGCATGCCGGACACTTCCATGCGGGTGGGATGCAGTTTCCATGAGCGGCCATCGTCGTACGAATACTCGTAGGTGATGACGTTCCGATCATTGGTCAGTCTTACACGTACCCGCCGGCTGGCATGTGGCAGTCGTGCCCAGACCTGTTCTTCCGCATATTGATATGTCTTGATGGTGCTTGAAGTGAAACCAACCCCCACGAAAGCCTTGTGGTTATAGAACAGCAGCAGGCCAGCTTCGGACTCGCCGGCAAGCTGCAGCGTGACCTCTGCCTGGTAAGCGCGATCGGGCACGATGCAGGCCAATGGCGCGCTATCCGCTGGGGAGGTTCCGGCGGCTTTTAGCATCAATCCCCGGGTGCTCCGCTCCACACGCGTCATCTCGTCTGGTTTCGGATCGTGGAAACACCATTGGATTCCGAATTTGTCGGTGGAAAAATCATCTGATAGCGCGAATCCAGCGGGACTCGGCTTGCCGCCGGCTGGCTTGCGGATGGGCTTGGACAGATCGCCTCCCAAGGCGCGGAACCAGCCGTCCGCCGTCCACTCGATGGGTTCCATCACGGCCTGGCGCCCCAATGTCCTGAATCCATTCTCATAAGCGTGATAGACCATCCACCAGTCGCCGGCAGGCCCCTCCACGACGGACGCATGCCCCCTCGACCACCACGGCTCGGACTCCGACACCGTGCGCACCAGCGGATTGTGCGGGCAGTGTTCCCAAGGGCCATGCACCGACTTCGAGCGGGCGGCGATCACCATATGACCGGTGACCGGACCCGCGGTACCACCAACCGCGGTGATCAGATAAAACCAGTCACCGCGCCGTAGCAGTTTCGGACCTTCGGGCGCGAAGTTCTCGACGATCCAGTCATCGGGATAGCGCCAGGGACTGTAGGCTTGCTCAAGCACTCCATCTTTCGCGAGGCCATCATCGGTGAGCCGGATCTTCCGGATGCCATTGACGAAGAGATATCGCTTTCCATCTTCTCCGACCACATGGCCGGGATCTATGCAGCCTGAAATCTTGAGGTCAATGGGATCGCTCCACGGTCCCCGGATGTTCTCCGCCCAGATAGCGTAGATAGACCATCCTTTGTCGTCGGGATTGGCGGGAAGATAGATGAAGTAGCGGTCACCATGTTTGCAAAGGTCAACTGCCCAGATCACGCCCAGCTCTTTACGCAGTGCGGCACCGACAGGCGCCCAGTTGACCAGATCGGTGGAATGCCAGATCACCAGACCCGGGTAGGAATAGAAAGACGAGAACGTCATGTAGTAGTCGTCGCCATCCTTGAGGATCGTCGGGTCGGGATGATCCCCGGCAATGATCGGATTGAGGAAAGTTCCATCGCCCAGATCCGCGGTGCGCTGCCCCTCTATTCCCTTACCCCATCGTAGGCTGGCTGAAACGCAAGTCTGGTTCGCCGCCGAAGACAGCATCGGCAGCGGCGACGCGACGACGCCAGCAGCGAGCGCCTTGAAGAGGTTTCTTCGGCCGATTTTCGGCATGGTGTGCTTCCAGGGAGAGACGTGGACCTAGATTACAGTCCAGCCACGAGGATGTCCCCGTGGGTAGCGCCTGGTTGCTGACAACCTCTGGCGGCTCTCCTCGGTAAACGTCGCTGTGGGAGCGATGCAAGTCGCGGCGGTGATGCGTCGTGTCGCGACTTGCATCGCTCCCACAGAATGTTGATCAGCACATGGCGCACTCTGAAGAAAACACCGAAACGCAGAGCGACGCGAGTGCAAGGAAGTACAAGATGGCACCCGCCGCATGTGAGTACTCCCAGCGTTGCCGCAGCGATTCCCAATGAGTGGGCAGGACCGTCCAGTTCTTCGTGGCCTTGTTGGCTGGGAAGGTCACAGCGAAGAAGGTCACCAGGCCGAGGGCAATACAGACGGAAGCAGCAACCGCAAAATAGAAGGCGGCACCTTCTTCGCGTTGAAGAACGGCGAGCGCTGCCGTGGAGACGAGCGCGATCACAGCGGCAACGCCAAGCAACGACCATCCGCGATAGATCTTCTGCGCGATGAGGTATTCCTCTCGTGGCAGCTTCATCTTGTTGGCGAGCGCTAATAGATGTGCCCAGCTTCCCGCCATACCAATAGCAGTAATCAGTATCGAAACAAATTGGAGTGTCGGGATGATCATGGCGCCAACCTCTGAAACCCGAGGCGGTAACGAGTGGGCGATTCGTTCGCCGCATTTATAGGTGGGCGTCCGGTGAAGCGGTGGTGAAGTTCGATCTGTGGAACCGCACCCCGCCTTGGGCCCATCGGTTCATCAACACCTTGAATCGGTTATTTCGTTGAGGGATCGTATCGAGCGCTGGGCGCGCATTCAATCACGGCGCTTGCGCGGTTTGCTACGAGGATGCTTGTTGCTACCCACCGCTCGAGAAGTCTCCATCACCAACACGCCATCCCCGTGCATCTGCTCCATACCTGCCAGGGTATCGACGTACGACAAGAAGTGCTGGAGATACCCAGGCGACAATTCCTGCATCAGGGTAATTGACCGATGCACGAGAGTGCCCGAATTGAGCGGGCCTGCATTCGCGGGAACTTGCTCCAGCGAATGCCTCAACTGACCGTCATTGCGGACCTTGGACCATATCTTTCGAAACTCATGGAGCGCGGGCAACTCTGCAGACGAGGGTCGCAGCGGGTCATCCGCGCCGACATCAGGGCCATTCGCCGCGATAACACCGCCCGTCGTCGCGACTTTATGGTCATCGATGTGTTGCAGGAGCCCGCCAAGCACACCACGAATGGTCTCGCGTGCCGGTTTCGCGCTGTCCAGGTTTTCCTCCCGGAACGGCTCTCCCGCAAGGTCGTCGGCGTAGATTTCGACCAGCTTGGACAACCGTTGGTCCAGGATGCGTCGCACTTCACCGCCATGGCGACTCGTGCGCGATTCCAATGCTTCGATGAAACGAAAGCGTACTGGGTCCATGCGATCGGCTCGTTGCTCGCGCCAGGCGTCGAGCACCTCTCGGGCGCTTTTACAGCGGCTATCACCGTCACCGCTCATGGGCCCGTCAGCGCCTTCTGCGGCTTTGGAATGGGCGCGATCTCGACCCGTCGATTCCTGGCCCGCCCTTCGTCGTTGGCGTTCGAGCTCACCGGCTGCTCGGAGCCGAACGCCGCCGCGAATATAGACGAGGACGGAACGCCTTCGGCTATCAACGTGCGGGTTACGGTCAACGCGCGCTCGGCCGACAGCTCCCAGTTGTCGGCGAATTGCTGGTTGCCATCCAGTACCGGCCGGTCATCGGTAAAGCCGCTCACCATCAGGACTTCGTTGCGCGACTTCAGGTATTCGGAAAGCGGACCGGCCAGGCTCTTCAACACGTCCCGTCCTTCAGGCTGCAGCTGATCCGAGTTCAAAGCAAACAGCACGCTGCCACGAATACCGATACGGCCATTGACAAGTGTCACCCGGCCTGCCGCCAGCGGCACCGCCAGCGCCTGCTCCAGTGTCTTACGGCGCTGTGCTTCCATCTGACGCTGCTTGACCTCTTCGTCCAGCCTGTTCGAGAGTTGCAGTTGGACACCGATGACACCTACCAGGATCAGCACGAACACGCCCAGCAGTACCGACATCAGGTCGCCGAAGGCAGTCCAGACCGGCGCCGCCGAATCTGCTTCGACCTCGATTTCGTCGCTCATGCCGTTTCGACTTCGGCAGGCACCCGCCGGCCGGCGAGCTGCTGTAATTCCTCGATGATCTGCTTCTGCGACAACATGCTCAGGTCGATAACTTCCTTGGCCTGGGCCACGTAATACGCAAGCTGTTCGTCACTGCGTGCGAGCGATGCGTCGAGTGCGGTTGAGATGTACTGCAGGCGTTCTGTCAGTGCATCGGTCGATTGGCCGAACAGCTGTACGGACATGCCGAATGCTTCGCCCAGGCTTGCGACTTCGACCGCACTGCCCGTGACTTGCGCGGCGACGGTCTCGAGCTTTCCGGTTTCACCTTCGATGTGGTTCGCGAACCGGGAACCGACACGATCCATCAGATCCGCTGATGTAGTGACAAGCGCGTCGATGGCGGCGCGCTGTTCGGCGGACGCTTGATTCACGGTAACCAGGAGGGTTTCCAGCGTTTCCAGCAAGCGGCTGCGTTCCTCCAGCATGGTGGTATCGCGCGACATGCTGTCGGAGAGTTTCTGACGTATCTCAGCGACGACTTCGGCCGCCGCCTTGGGGGCTTCCGAAGCGACTTGCGCGAGGCGGGATATCTCGCCGATTGTTTCGCTGGCATGCGCCTGGGCCTGCGCCGAGATGTCATGCGCGGTCCGGGCGAGCGTGTCGCAGATTTCCTGCTGCCGGTTCGCGACGAGTTCGCCAACTCGTTGCCAATTCCTGTTCAGTTCCGCGGTCATCGAACCGAACGTATCGGTCCACGCAGCCAGGCGGGTCTGATCCCGAGATTCCAGCAGCGACTGCAAGTCCGCATGCGATTTCTGCATGATGCCGACCAGAGAGGTCGCGCGTTCTTCGAAGGTCGCCACGGCCGCAGTCAGCGTTTGCTGGTTGCGGGTCGTCAGATTCTCGTTGGCAGCTTCCTGTCGCGACAGCGCATTGTTCCAAGCACCCGCTGCGTTACTCGCCGCAACGTCCAAACGTGCCGAAATGGCTTCCAGCAGGCCAGTCGAACGTTGTTCGAAGGTATCGGCGAAGTGTTCCAATGATTGACGCATATCCTGGGTCAGTGCTTCGTTCAATCGCCGTTGCTCTGCCAATGCCACATCCCAGGTCTCGGCCGCAGTGGTAGTGGCCTTCTGGAAGCCAGCCGATAGTCCATCCAGCTGCCGCTGTACAGCTTGTGTGACGGTGTCATGCATCGAGACCGTGCCACGTGCAACGCTGGTCATCGTAGCTTCGATAACCGGCTGCAGCGCCGCACCGAAAGCCTGCGCATTTTCCGCGACTCCCGCCTTCAGCGACTGCTCCACCGAAGAGGCGAGTCGCACGTAGGTGGCCTCGGTTTGGGCGTGAAAATCCGCTTGACTGGTCAATAGCCGCTCGCTTGTGGCGTCGGTCTGTCGTTCGATGGCTGCCATCATGGATTGCAGCCGATCGATCAATGCCGGCATTAACTCCGACTGTCGCTGTTGAAGTTTGAATGCCTCTTCGCGCTGGTACGCTCGCGAGTAGGCATGCAACGTGGTGGCGATTTCCAGGTCCAGTACCTGCACGGCCTCAAGCCTTTCGCGCCTGCATAGCGCGGAAAGCAAGCCGAGCATCGCCGAGGTGGCGACGCCTGCGATCGATGTGCCGAACGCGAATGCCAGCCCTTTGACCGGTGAGGCAAGAGACCCGCGAATGGCTTCCAGATCGGTCGCGCTTTCCAGTGCCAGTCCAGTGCCATTGAGGGTTGCCATCATGCCCAGGAGCGTGCCCAGCATACCCAGCAACACCAACAAGCCGACCAGATAGGGCGTCAAGCCCGGAGCGGGCAAAGCGACGCGTTCGCCTTCGATGCGCAGCCGCACGGCATTGCGCAGGCTGGGATGCAAACGGGCAAGCCAGTCGCGCAAATTGGGCTGTGCCGAGGCCGCCTCCGCAGCAGCATTCGTCAATGTAAAGGTAGCCTGCCGATAACGATGCAGTTCAAGCACGCCGGCCAAGTAGCAGATGCCGATCATCACCGTGACGATTGTCGCCAGTGGATTCGAACCAATGTAGCCCGCACCGATCCAGCACACCGCGATCAGACCCACGAGAAATACAACGAAACTAAGAATATTTTTGAACATGACTTCCGGTTATCGGGTGCGAAGCGCTGCAAGCAGGCCTTCGATCGGTTGAAAACGAACATCCAGTTCGGCGAGCAGCACGCTCTGCATATCCTTGCGGAACACGCGTAGCCATTCGCCAGGCCTTATCGCCGCCTGGGCGCGTTCGGAGGGTGGTGTTTCGGCCATCGGCGCTTGCCCGGCTTGTTGCAAACGGTCGAAGTGTTCCCCGAGCAGCTTGGGCACGGCGGCCAACAGCGACTGCTCGCGCGGGCTCAGCGTCAGTTCCATGGCGGCATCCACTTCCGCGAGCCGCGCCATGTCGGCTGACTTCTGCGCGAGCATGTCTCGGAGCCGGCCCCGCAATCGGCCGGTGGCTGCCAGCATCGCTCGTTGCATGGCGAGATATCGCTGATGGAAGAACGCGTAATCGACGACAACATCCGCGCAATCTTCCGCGACGTTGCCAAGTTCACTGCCTCGGCGCCTTTCGGAAGGCAACGCAAGATCGCTGGCGATGGCGTCCGACAACAAGACGCGAGCACGGGCAACTTCATCCTCTACTGCGCTGTCGAAACTGGGCGCGTCGGCAGCCGCAGGCATCGCGCCATCGAGCGCCCTGGACAGGGCGACGGCGCGAGTCCAGTCGATCCACTGGCCCAGTCGGTCCGACAGCACATGATGAGATTGCGGTACGTCAACGTCTGTGAGGCGAGCAAGTAGGCGAATGAACACCGGGCTCGAGACGGGCGTCCGTGGAGGAGCTTTCGCCATTCTTCTGGGTTAAAACGCTATATTTTACACTCGAACGGGCTTGAGAAGCCGATGGCTATTGGCTGCGAACTCAGGTAGAGCGGAGCTCGCTCCGCCGCTTTGGCGGATATCTGGAAAGAAGCCGAGACCCGGCCCCCTAGGTGAGGAGCACTCCTGCGTGATGCGTGTCGGCAAACCGGCGCAGGTGAATCGGGATTTGGAAACGTCCAGGTCGCGACTTGCGTCGCTTCTACACCTGCAAGAGCTAAGCTGCCGAGCGTTACATCGTGTGCGTGGGCTTGTCGGCGTTCAGCGTGCCAGCCAGCAGCGTCTCGATCTTGTTCTTCACGGCTTCGCCTTCGCTGGTATCGGCAAATTGCACACCGATACCCGCCACGCGATTGCCCTGCGCGCCGACCGGCGTCACCCATACCACCTTGCCTGCGACGGGCAGGCGCTCACTGGAATCCGGCAACGTCAATAGCAAGAAGACTTCATCGCCCAGGAAATAACGCTTGGGCGTCGGCACGAAGATGCCGCCGTTCTTCATATACGGCATATAGGCGTTGTAGAGCGCGGTCTTGTCTTTGACTGCCAGCGACAAGATGCCCTGGCGACCGCTTGCTCCGGCTGTTGCGTTCATGGCCCCGTTCTCCTAATTAGTCGCGCCGTGTCAGTTACGCGCCGTATTGGCGGCACGTGCGCGGTCCCCACCGGCCCAGGCCAACAACAAGTCCACCATGGCCAGATCGCCGCGTACCGTGGTCCGCAGCAGATCGCGGGTACGGTTGGCGGCATCGAACCAGGAGGCCAGCTTGTTCAATCGCGCGGCATCGGTCAAGCCTGCCGTGGCGGCTTGCGCCAGTACCAGATCGGCGGCGTGGCGCAGCCGGGCATCGGCCAATTCATCGTTGGCCCACCGCTGCGCGGTTTCCACCACAGCGATCTGGCCTTTTTCCAGCTTGATCAGATCGTCGGCCACCGCCTTGCGCAAGGCCAGCCCGTCTTCGCGCAGCCATTCGTCGGCCAGCCCAGGATGGCCGCGTGCTGCGTCCAGTGCCTCGATAGCTGATTTTTCTGAATAGCCCTGCCCTTGTAGCCAGGCCAGCGACTCCTCGCGCGGCGGCAGGCGGAACTCCAGCCTTTGGCAGCGACTGCGGATTGTCGCCGGCAGCCGCGCCGGCTGTGCGCTGATCAGCCACAGGTAACGGCCCGGAGCAGGCTCTTCCAAGGTCTTCAGCAAGGCGTTGCAGGCCGAGCGATTGATGGCGTCCGCGGGGTCGATGATGGCGACTTGCGCGGTGCCGTACTGCGGCGTCAGCGACAGCTTCTGCGATAGCTCGCGGATCTGATCGATGACGATCTCGGTGCGCAGCTTGCTGCCGTCCTTGGTGGGGCCGAACGACACCACGTGCAGATCGGGGTGTGTACCTGCATCAATCAACTGGCCGCTGCGGTCGTTGGGTATGGGCTCGCCGTCAGCGCCTCGCTGCTGGCTGAGGATGCGCCGTGCCAGTCGTTCCGCCACCGCCCGTTTACCCAAACCGGCGGGACCGCAGATCAGCAGGCCATGGCCCATCCGGCCGCCGTCCAATGAGGCGGCGGCATGCGTGTAGAGGCGTTGCTGCCAAGGGCTGAGCGGACCACTCACGGGTTGTCCTCCAACCAGTCCGACAATGCGGTGGTGACCGCCGCTGCGACCTGCGTCGGCGATCGGCCGGCATCTATGACCCGGAAGCGCTGCGGTTCGGCAGCGGCGCGCTTACGGAAACCGGCCCGCACACGCTCAAAGAAATCATCCTGCTCGCTCTCGATCCGATCCGGCCATAGATCTCGGCCGGCGGTGCGGGCGCGGCCTTCGCGCACGTCCAGGTCCAGCAGCAGCGTCAGGCCGGGCTTCAGCCCAACCGCGCGCCGTTCCAGCGCAGCGATCCAGTCGGCATCCAACCCACGTCCCTCGCCCTGATAGGCGTAACTGGAATCGGTGAAGCGATCGCTGACCACGAAGGCACCCCGCTGCAGCGCCGGACGCACTACTTGCCGGACATGCTGCGCGCGGGCGGCAAACACCAGCAGCAGCTCGGCTTCCGGCACCAACGTCTCGTCCTGCGGATTCAGCAGCAATTCGCGGATGCGTTCGGCCAGCGGCGTGCCGCCCGGCTCGCGGGTCAGCACAACCTCCTGCGCGCGCGTGGAGAGCAACTCGCGGATCGCGGCGATGGCGCTGGTCTTGCCGGCGCCTTCGCCACCTTCCAGAGTGATGAAACGGGGATGGCTCAACAGTGCTTCGGTCATTGCGCAGCCGCCTTGTCCAGCGTCTGCCGGCGTGTCACCAGGTAGCGCGCGACCGCGGCGTTGTGCTCGGCCAGGGTGGCCGAAAAGATGTGCCGCCCGCTGCCATCGCCCACCGCCACGAAGAACAGCGCATTGCCGTCCTCCGGATTCACCGCCGCGTTCAACGCCGCCACGCCCGGCATGGCGATCGGCGTGGGCGGCAGGCCCTTGCGCGTGTATGTGTTGTAGGGCGTATCGGTGGTCAGATGGTGCCGGCGGATATTGCCGTCGTAACTGCTGCCGATGCCGTAGATCACGGTCGGGTCGGTCTGCAATGGCATGCCGATCTTCAGGCGACGCGCGAACACGCCGGCGATCTGCGGACGTTCCGAAGCGATGCCGGTTTCCTTCTCGATGACCGATGCCAGCACCAGGGCTTCTTCCGCCGACGCCAGCGGCACGGCAGGATCGCGCGCGGCCCAGGCCGCCGCCAGCGCTTTGTCCATGGCGGCATAGGCGCGCTGGAGCAGGTCCAGGTCGCTGTCGCGGCGCGAATACACGTAGGTTTCCGGCAGGAAGCGGCCTTCCGGATGCTGTCCCTCATGGCCCAGGGCTTTCATCAGGGCCGCGTCGTCCAGATCGGTGGTCTTGTGCTGCAAGGGTGTGGCGGCCCTGAGCGCGGCGCGTAGCTGGCGGATGTTCCAGCCTTCCACGATCGTGAAGCGGTACTGGATGATCCTGCCATCGCGCATGCGGATCAGCAGATCACGTGGCGTGGTGCCCGGTTCCAGCGCGTACTCGCCCACCTTCAATTTGCCGGCGGCGTCCAGTTCGCGCGCGAGTATCTGCCATTCCAGATTGCCGCCCTGGGCAATCCCTTTTTCGCGCAGCTTGCGCAGCACCGCGGGAAACGAATCGCCGCTGACGATCTCGACCGACTCGCCGCTCTGCAAGCCTTCCAGCGGTTGGTCGGCGAAGCCGTGGTAGTCGCGCCATAGCCACACGCCGGCGCCAATGGCAACGGCCAGCAGCAAAGCGACGGCGATGACAATGATGCGGCAACCGCTCTTGCAACCTGAAGCCACGATTTCCTCGCAGGGACGGTACTGGCCGTGCAGGATACCTGCTCGCTGTCTCAGGCTGTAGGCGGGGCTGCTGCGCGTTGGCCGGCAGGCGCGGAGTTCGCGCCCGTGGGGTGTTCCTACGGGGCCAGTGCCCGCAGCAGGCCGCGCGCCTTGGCGCGGGTTTCTTCGAGTTCTTTTTCGGGGACCGAATCGGCCACGATGCCGGCGCCGGTGCGGAATATCACCTGGCTACCCTGCCCGGCTGGGCTGGCGGCAACTTCGGCACTGCGTATCAGGATGTTCAAGTCCAGGTCGCCATCGCGATTAAGCCAACCAAATGCACCGGTATAGGCGCCACGCGGTTCGTTCTCCAGCTCGGCGATGATCTGCATGCAGCGCACCTTGGGGCAGCCGGTGATGGTGCCGCCGGGGAATGTCGCGCGGATTACCTCGCCCGGTGTCGCATCCGGCCTCAAGTGGCCACGCACGTTGCTGACGATGTGATGGACGTGAGCGTAGCTTTCCACCGTCATCAACTCGTCCACTTCCACGCTGCCAGGTACACAGACACGACCTAGATCGTTGCGCTCCAGGTCGATCAGCATGACGTGTTCGGCGCGTTCCTTGGGATGGCCGACCAGTTCGCGAATGCGCGCGGCATCATCGTCTCCGGGAAAGCGAGGCCGGGTGCCGGCGATCGGACGGGTCTCGACGACATCGCCGCGGATGGAGACCAAACGCTCCGGCGACGAACTGACCACCGCCCAGCCCGTTCCAGCGAACAGGCCCGCGAAGGGCGCTGGATTGGCATTCCGTAATCGTGCGTACAGCGCTGCAGGGTCCAGCATGTCGTCGAAGTGCGCGCGCCAGGCACGTGAAAGATTGACTTGGAAGATATCGCCGGCCGCTAGATATTCCAGGATTCGGGCGACGCCTTCGGTGAAGCGTTGCGGCTCGTCTTCTTCCACCGATCCTGGCACGCGCCAGTCCGATAACGGTGGCAGCTGCGCGGTCGCAACCAAGTCCGCGGCAATGCGTTCCAGCAGTTCGTGGTGGCCTGTCTCGGCGATGGCCACGCAATCGCCGGTACTGCGGTCGCACAGAATCGCTGCGGGGCAACGGAGCGCCAGCGCGACGGGTTGCGGTCGATCGGTAAGCGGAAGTTTCAGCACCGGTTCGACTTGCTGCGCCAACTCATAATCCAGCAACAGCGCCCAGCCACCGCGGAAGGGCCAGCGAGGCTCTTCGCGCGGTATGCGCTGCGCCTGCCAATACCTGTCGAGCACGGTCAGGAAATCGCCGTCCTGTATCCGACCCTGCAGATCACGAGTGATGCCATCGGCATGCAACCGCAGCCCGCTGCCATCGGTAGCCAGCAACAGATCCCAGCGCCCTTGCGCGGTGCCGGAGGCCACCGACTCCAGCAGTACGGGATAGCGTTCTGGCGCCAGCCGATGCAGGGCCAGGAGATCGGTGTTGGACGGCAGGGCGCGGGTTTGGATCATCGAGGCTCGTCATCCCGGCGCAGGCCGGGACCCAGTGACTTGAATGCTTGAGGCGCGAAAGGCGCTGGGTCCCGGCTTGCGCCGGGATGACGGGGCGTATTCCTAATGCCCAATCAAATCCGCTTGAACACCAGCGTGCCGTTGGTGCCGCCGAAGCCGAAGCCATTCGAGACGGCGACATCGATCTTCTTCTGGCGTGCCACATTCGGCACGTAATCCAGATCGCAGCCTTCGCCCGGCTCGTCCAGGTTGATCGTCGGCGGGATGATGCCGTGATGGATCGCCAGCACGGAAAAGATGGCTTCCGCGCCGCCTGCGGCACCCAGCAGGTGTCCGGTCATCGACTTGGTGGAACTGACCATGATCTTGTACGCGTGGTCGCCCAGCGCCCGCTTCATCGCCAACGTTTCCGCCAGATCGCCCAACGGCGTGGAAGTGCCGTGCGCGTTGAGGTACTCCACCTGCTCCGGATTCAGCCCGGCGTCCTTCAACGCGGAAGTCAGGCAGCGCGCGGGACCTTCGCCATTTTCGCTGGGCGCGGTCATGTGGTGCGCGTCCGAGCTGGAGCCGAAGCCGGCAAGTTCCGCATAGATGCGGGCTCCGCGGGCTTTGGCATGTTCGTATTCTTCCAGCACCAGGATGCCGGCACCGTCGCCCAGCACGAAGCCGTCGCGGTCTTTGTCCCACGGACGCGAGGCCTTGGTCGGCGCATCGTTGCGAGTGGACATGGCCTTCATCGAACAGAAGCCGGCCATCGAAGTCGGAGAAGAGCCCAGTTCCGCGCCACCGGCGATCATTACATCGGCATCGCCGTACTGGATGGCGCGCATGGCCACGCCGATGGAATGGTTGGACGTGGCGCAGGCCGACACTACCGAGAAGCTGGGCCCTTTGATGCCTTTCAGGATCGACAGCTGCCCCGGGAGCATGTTGATGATGGTGCTGGGCACGTAGAACGGCGATACCTTGCGCGGGCCGCCTTCGTGCAACTTGATGGTTTGTTCTTCGATGCCGTGGATGCCACCGATACCCGAGCCGATGATGGCGCCGATACGCTCGGCATTGGCTTCGGTAATTTCCAGCCCGGAATCGTCCAGCGCCATGAAGGACGCGGCGATGCCATAGTGAATGAACGGATCCATCTTTTTCGCATCTTTGGGCGATACGAAAGTGGCGGGATCGAAATCGCGGATCTCGCCGGCGATCTGCGTGGTAAAGGCGGACGCATCGAAGGAGGTGACCGGGCCGATGCCCGACCGTCCATTGACGATGCCATCCCAACTGGTGGCCAGGTCGTTGCCCAGGGGCGACACCAGACCCATACCGGTAACGACGACGCGACGCTGGCTCATAACAAACTCCTCAGACTCTCTTGCGCCCTACGCGGGCGGATGTGCGTCAAATACGCGCGGGGCCGCATACGCGGCCCCGACACGATTCTGCAGAACTACAAACTTACGCCTTGACGTGAGCCTTGACGTAGTCGATGGCCTGCTGCACCGAAGTGATCTTTTCGGCTTCTTCGTCCGGAATTTCGCATTCGAACTCTTCTTCCAGGGCCATCACCAGTTCGACGGTGTCGAGCGAATCCGCGCCGAGGTCATCGACGAACGATGCGCTGGTGGTGACTTCTTCTTCTTTGACGCCAAGTTGTTCGACGACGATTTTCTTGACGCGTTCTTCGATGCTGCTCATTGGATATCGCTCCAGACGGAGATTGGGTAAACGGGGAATAGTTTAGTGGAAAGATGGGGCGACGGGCAGATGCCCGCAACCACCGATGAATCAATTACTTACGCCATCATCCGTGATCATGGCATGTACATGCCGCCGTTCACATGCAGGGTCTCGCCAGTGATGTAGCTGGCAGCGGGACTGGCAAGGAACGCCACGGCGTGTGCGATGTCCGCCGGTTCGCCCAGGCGGCCCAGTGCGATTTGCTCGACCAGCGCCTTCTTCGAGTCTTCCGGCAGGTCCTTGGTCATGTCGGTGGCGATGAAGCCGGGCGCTACGACATTCACCGTCACGCCGCGGCTACCGATTTCCTTGGCCAGCGATTTGGAGAAGGCGATGATGCCCGCCTTCGCCGCGGCATAGTTGGCCTGACCGGCGTTGCCGGTGACGCCGACCACCGAAGCAATGTTGATGATGCGGCCCTTGCGAGCCTTCATCATGCCGCGCATTACCGCCTTGGATGTGCGGTAGACGCTGGTCAGATTGGTATCCAGGATGGCCTGCCAGTCTTCGTCCTTCATCCGCATCAGCAGATTGTCGCGGGTGATGCCGGCATTGTTGACCAGGATCGAGATCGGCCCGAATTCCTTGCCGATGGAATCGATCAGCGCTTCGACTGCCGCAGCGTCGGTGACGTTCAACATGCGGCCGTGACCACCGGCGGCTGACATTCTTTCGCCGATGGCCTGTGCGCCGCTGTCGCTCGTCGCTGTGCCGATCACGGTGGCGCCTTGCGCGGCGAGTACGTCGGCGATGGCGGCGCCGATACCGCGGCTGGCGCCGGTGACGAGCGCAATCTCACCCTTCAAAGGCTGGGTCATTCGGTTTTCCTTTTCAGTTGCTGTCGCAGTCGAATGTGACGCTCAGTGTATCCAATCAGCGGCGGCGACTTCGTAATCGTTTGGGGTGGCCAACGAACGCGCATCCAGGGATTTGTCTATGCGCTTGATCAGGCCGGTCAACACTTTGCCCGGGCCGCATTCGGCCACACGGGTCGCCCCGTTCGCCACCAATGCCTGTACGCATTCGGTCCAGCGCACTGGCAGGTAGAGCTGACGCACCAGCGCATCGCGGATGGCGTCCACGCCGTCATGCACCTGCGCATCGACGTTCTGCACTACGGGCAACGTCGGCGCACGCCAGTCCAGGCCCGCCATGACTTCAGTAAGGCGGTTGGCGGCTTCGCGCATCAGCGGCGTGTGCGATGGCACGCTCACCGCCAGCTTCACCACTTTGCGCACACCGCGCGCATTCAACAGCGCAATCGCACGGTCGACGGCTTCTGTATCACCGCCGATCACGATCTGTCCGGGCGAGTTGTAGTTCGCGGGCACCACTACTCGATCGCCTGATGCTTCCACGCAGACCTCAGCCACCAGCGCATCTTCTGCGCCCAGTACAGCGGCCATGGCACCCACGCCTTCCGGCGCGGCCTCCTGCATCAGCTGGCCGCGCAGGCGAACCAGATGCGCGCCTTCACGCAGCGACAGCGCTCCGGCAGCTACCAGAGCGGTGTACTCGCCCAGGCTATGTCCCGCCAGCATGGCGGGGCGCAGACCGTGCTGCGATGTCCACAAACGCCACACCGCGACGCCCGCGGCCAATAACGCCGGCTGCGTATATTCGGTGCGATTGAGCATCTCCTCCGGGCCACCTTGCGACAGTGCCCACAAGTCGGCACCAGCGCCATCGGAAGCTTCGGCGAACGTCTCGCGAATGCCCGGGTGAAGCTCGGCCAATTCGGCCAGCATTCCCAACGACTGGGAACCCTGCCCCGGGAAGACGAAGGCCAGTTGCGACGAAGTTGAGGACAGTTCGGTCACTCGGTTGTCCGGCGAAAAAACGAGCGTGGATGATACGGGCGAATGAGTGAGATTGTCTGTACTGCGGCGTATGCAGATCGGATGTGGAGAGCGCGTGAGGAGCTTCGCATGCGACGTAAGATATGCAATGTTTCGATAGCCAGTTCCGGCACTAAAGGCGGCTCACTGCATTGGAACAAAACACGTTCCGTTTAGCTTGATCGAATCATGGCGACTATGCCCAGCAACGACAGGGTGTAGGAGCGATCCTGGCACTGGCCTGGATCAGTAGCGGACGAGCGCGGAGCCCCAGGTGAAGCCGCCGCCGAAGGCTTCCAGCAACAACAATTGTCCACGTTGCACACGGCCGGAACGTACAGCTTCGTCCAGCGCCAGCGGCACCGAGCCAGATGACGTATTGCCGTGACGATCCACCGTGACGATGACGTTATCCATCGACATGTCCAGGCGCTTGGCCGTGGCTTCGATGATGCGCAGATTTGCCTGGTGTGGAATCAGCCAATCCAGGTCGTGCTTGTCCAGACCGTTGGCTTCCAGGGTTTCGTCAACAACCGAGTCCAGCGCCTTCACGGCGTACTTGAACACGTCGTTGCCCTTCATGTTGATGCGCGCACCGCTGTTGGGTTCTTCCGGCTTGAAGCCGGCCGAAACACCGACCGGATTCCACAGCAATTCCTTCTTGCTGCCATCGGCATGCAGATGAGTGCTGAGGACGCCCGTCTCGGTATCGGCTTTCAGTACGACGGCGCCCGCGCCATCGCCGAACAGCACGCAAGTGGTGCGCTCGGTCCAGTCGACGATACGGCTGAGCGTTTCGGTGCCGATGACCAGTGCGGTTTTGACGTCGCCGCAGCGAATGAATTTATCCGCCACGCTGAGCGCGTAGAGGAATCCGGAACACGCCGCGTTGACGTCCATGGCCGCGCAGCCGTTGGCGCCTAGGCGCGCCTGGATCAGGCAAGCGGTGGACGGAAAGATCAGGTCGGGCGTAGTGGTGCCGACCACGATCATGTCGATTTCGGAAGCGTCCACGCCGGCGGCTTCCAAAGCGCGCACAGCCGCGTGGAAGCCCAGGTCGCCGGCGGTTTCGCCGGCAGCGGCTATGTGGCGTTCACGGATGCCGGTACGGGACTGGATCCACTCGTCGCTGGTATCTACCAGCTTGGCGAGATCCTCGTTGGTCAGCACTTTTTCCGGCAGATAGCTGCCAGTGCCAGCGATACGCGCAAAAATGCGCCCCTTTGAACCCGGCTCGCTCATGCACGCCCCCGTTGTGGGCCCGCTACGGGGCCCTGAACATCATGGTTGATCGTTGCTGGCACGCCTGACGGCGCGCCGCGCGAATCAATCTTCTTCAACCGTCGAGGTCTTGGTGGCGATCACCTTCTTGCCGCGGTAGTAACCGTCGGCAGTGACGTGGTGACGCAGGTGGATCTCACCGCTGGTGGGATCGGTGGACAGCTGCTTGGCGGTCAGTGCATCGTGCGAACGACGCTGACCACGGCGGGACGGGGTGACACGGGATTTCTGCACAGCCATGGGATTGCTCCAGCTCTAAACTTGTAATGAACCTTGCGATTCGTCTTGCCAGACCGCCTGGGCGGCTAGTTCTTCTTCAGCGAGGACAGCGCCGCGAACGGGCTGGCCTTGGCCAATTCTTCTTCCTGCGCCGGCCATTCGCGTTCTACCGCTTCAGAACCGGGCGACATCGGTACCACGGGTACGGAAAGGACCAATTCGTCCTCCACCAGCTCCGCCAGGCGCAGCATGCCGTCTTCCGGCACCAGCAACGCCTCGTATTCCGGCGGCAACGCGGCCTCATCGGCTTCGTCGCGCACCAGGCCCAGTCGCTGCACGATACTGACGGGAAGCAGGAAACGCTGCAGGCTGCGCTGACAGGTCAGCGGCAACTCGGCATCGATCCGCAGCTCCACGTAAGGCACCTGCAGCGAATCGTGATCGAATTCGATCTGGAAACGCGCTTCGCCCTCGGTATCGACCAGAAGATCTCGCAGGCGCGTCATGGTAGACAACGGCAGGCGACCTTCAAAACTGCGCCGTGCCGCGACCATGCGCCAAGCATCCAACATCTCGGGCGTATTCGCGGACATAAGCCGCAGAATGTTAAGGACTGCGCGCCGAGCTGTCAAACCCGGAGGCTCTCGGAATATGTGATTGCCTGTCGGACCCCAATACCGGCAGACTTCCCCGCCCTGTCAGGCTCTCTCCATGCCCCTACTGCTCGCCTCCACCTCCCGCTACCGCCGCGAACTGTTGGAGCGCCTGCGCCTGCCTTTCCATATCGCCCGCCCGGATGTGAATGAAACCGCACTGCCTGGCGAAGCGACCGCCATTCTGACGCAACGCCTGGCACGCGCCAAGGCCGAGGCGATCGCCTCGCAGCATCCCGCGACCTGGGTGATCGGCGCGGATCAGGTCGCCGAGCTCGATGGTCAGCCGCTAGGCAAACCCGGCCACCGCGCCGGCGCCATCGCCCAGCTGACCGCCATGTCCGGTCGCCAGGTGCAGTTCCGCACCGCGGTTTGCCTACTCCGTGACGACCAGGCGTTCGAAGCGCTGGACACCACCACGGTGCGGTTCCGTGCATTGACGCCGGCGGAGATCGAACGCTACGTGGATACCGAACAGCCCTTCGACTGCGCGGGCAGCTTCAAGGCGGAAGGGCTGGGCATCGTATTGTTCGAGGCCATCGAGTCTCGTGATCCCACGGCCTTGGTCGGCCTGCCGCTGATCGCCCTCGCCGGCATGCTCCGCGAGGCGGGATTCGAATTACCGTAGCAACAAGGCCGTAGCAACGGTAGGCGATAGCGAATGGCCGCTTGAAAGCGCTTTTCGTAGAGCGGAGCTTGCTCCGCTGCTTTTCCTGCCTCGGAAACACTCAGCCGAGCAAGCTCGGCTCTACGAAAGAGCAATGACCTCTTTTTTTCTGAGCTGCCGATGAATTGAAAAGCGCCGAGACAGGCTTTCAGTCGACGCCTATCTCGACGGGCTGCTCCTCCCACGTTTCCACGCTGCCGTCACGGCCGTGGAGACGCAAACCCAGCCAGTGACGGCCCGGCTTCGTGGTAGCAGCATTGATTCGCGCGGAGAATCCCACGTTGGGATGGCTGGGATCCGTTGAAATGCGCCAAAAGCTCGCTGTCCCTGGACTGGACAGCCCGTACGCGGCCTCGGCGACGGTCTTGCCGTCGAGCAGCACCTCAACACGCTTCAGGCCTACTCCATCCTTGAATGCCCATCCGGATGCGGTGAAAGTTTTTCCTATCCTTGCGCCGCTTGCAGGTACGTCGAACCACGCCATCGCTGGCGCCGTGCACGGACCTTTGTTCTTTTCCTTACCCAAGGCGAACAGTAAAAAACGCTGGCGACCGTGATCTACGCTGACCACTCGAGGTGCAGGCAGAGGACCGACCCGCTCACACAATGAGTGATAGTGCTTCAACAAATTTTTGTACGGAACCTCGCTGGCTGCCACCACCAGTAGTACTGGTCTACTGCGGTTGCCATCGCTTTCCAACTCCCACAAGCGCAACTGCGGCGCGCGCCCGTGTTTGCGGTTGAGTGGATGGTCCAGGACCGGAATGTCGGGGTCGCCCAGCGCGAAACCCAGTTCCGCGCCAACTTTGAAGTTGTCCGCCAGCAGCCCGGTGTCTGATGGAAGCTTGGCGCGTTCCTCGCGTACCGCCTGCGCCAATGCGCCCCAACCTGCAAAATTGGAGGGATAGAATTTCTCCGCGGCGAAATCTTCCCGCCACGCGGGCACCGACACCACCAGGTAATAGCCCAGCATCAGCATCGTGCCGATCGCCGCCAATCCCCAGGCGAGCCAACGCAGCACTCGCGGCCACTCGCCGAGCACAATGGGCGCCGCCACGATAAGCGCCAGGTATCCCGGCAGCGTCCAATGGAAGCTCACCCGTTCCACGTCGGCGAAAAAGCCCAGCAGGAAGAAGCCGAACGTGGATACGCCGCCCAGCATGCCGAAGTAGCGCCACTGCGCCGGCATACCGGTATTTTTGCGGAACGCGCGCAAGCTAACCTGCAACAGGGCGAAGAACAGCAGCGGCGTCACCATGGCCGCTTGAATCAGCACGAACCAGCCACCGACCGGTTGGAACGACCAGGGGTGACGGTCGAGCAACTGGAACCGCAAGCCCGCGTCGGCGTATTCCAGATTCCATGCGATCAGTGGAACCCACGCGGCGACGCCCACCGCCAGCGCCACCCACACGCGCGCATCGCGCAACAGGCGCCGCCCTTCCGGCAACATCAACAATGCGATGAGACCCACGCCGATCACGCCGAGGAAACGGTAGTGGCTCAACGCACCCACCGCCAAACCCAGCGCCAGCTCCGCCGCGGAGGTCGCATCCACCTCACGCAGCAATCTCGCGCCCGCATCCAGGCACAGAACGGTGGCGAAGGCCATCGGTACGTCCGGCAACGCCAGCAGCCCCAGGGTGCCCGACAACGGCATCAGCACCATGATGCTGCCGGCGCGCCAACCCGCAGTAACGCCGAACCAGCGTGTGGCGATATGCACAACCAGCCACGGCGTCAACGCGGCAAGCACAAGAAAGGGAGCCCGCAGGGCCAACACATGCTGGCCGCCCATCTCCGTACCCACCCGGGTCATCCATGCCGTCAGCCCCGGCAGATCGGAATAAGCTGCGGCCAGGTGCCGGCCTTCCTGCCAGTAGAACGCCTCATCCACGAACAACGGCAGGCGCGCGGCAATCACGACCTTGATCACAGTCACCAGGGCCCACAGGCCCAGGAAGATTTGTTTTGCGCGTCGTTCGTCTCGCATCCCGCTACACTTCCCTGGAAAATCACATAAGGACCGAACGCGCGATGTCTGCTATTCCAAGCCCTCGTCCTATGCTATCCGAAGCCTTGGCGGACGCACTGAAGCGCGCGCAACAACAGGTCAATTCATTGGTGCTGGGCAAGGCGCACGAAGTCAGGCTCGCCTTTGTCGCGCTGCTGTCCGATGGGCATCTGCTGATCGAAGATCTGCCTGGCTTGGGCAAGACTACCCTCGCCCATGCCATGGCGGCCACACTGGGACTGGGATTCCAGCGCGTGCAGTTCACCTCCGACCTGCTACCGGCCGATGTGCTTGGCGTCTCCATATACGACGCGCAATCGCGTGAGTTTCAGTTCCATCCCGGCCCGGTATTCACCAACGTTCTACTGGCCGACGAAATCAATCGTGCCCCGCCGCGCACGCAAAGTGCGTTGCTGGAAGCCATGGCGGAACATCAGGTCACGCTGGACGGCACCACTCACGCATTGCCGGATCCGTTCTTCGTCATCGCCACGCAGAACCCAGTCGATCTTTCCGGCACCTATCCGCTGCCCGACTCGCAGCTGGATCGCTTCCTGTTGCGGTTGGCATTGGGTTATCCGAATGCCGAATCCGAACGCGCGCTGCTCGCCGGCAGTGATCGGCGCACGCTCATAGCGCAGACCATGCCGATACTGTCGTCCGACGATGTGCTGGCGTTACGGCAAGCCGTCGGTGAAGTGCGCGCCAGCGATGCACTGATCGGCTACGTACAGGCCTTGCTGGTACGCAGCCGCCAGCATCCGGGTACACGCGTAGGGCTATCGCCGCGCGCCGGCATCGCGCTGTTGCGGGCGGCGCGCGCGTATGCGCTGCTGCTGGGTCGCAACCACGTGTTGCCCGAAGACGTGCAGGCGCTGTTCTCCGCCGTGGCCGCGCACCGGCTGGTAGCCGAAGCGGAAGCCTCTTCGGCACCGGCACTGGCCAAAGCGATCCTGCATGCGGTCCCGGTGGACTGAGGCCGCGTTGCTTCATCCGGGTAACTCCATTCGGGAAAGGGAATAGCCTCGACGATGCTCGCCAGCTTGCGCGAACGATTGGCCAGTCACTTCGTCTTGTTGGCGCGTCCGCGTCATGCCGAAGCACTGCCTGTGCAACTGAACCGGCGGAGGGTCTATGTACTACCGACAAAATTCGGTTTGTTCTTCGCCGCGTTGCTGTTCACCATGGTGCTGGGTGCGCTGAACTACAACAACAATCCCGCGCTGCTGCTGGCGTTGCTGCTCTGCGCCACCGGCATGGCCAGCCTTATTGCCGCGCATCTGCAATTGTCGGGGCTGCGCTTCGAGGCGGTATCCGCCGAACCAGTTGCCGCAGGCACCCCGCTGTCGCTGCACATCGCTTTGTCGGCGAAGGATGGCCGGCCACGTCGCGGGCTGCGGCTGGATGTACTGAAGACAACGGCCTTCGCGCCGCCGTTCGCCAATGAGCCCGTCATCGTTGCCGTGACCTTGCCGACTCAGCAACGCGGCTGGCTGGATCTGCACCGCATCCGCATTTCCACCACGCAACCGCTGGGATTGGCACACGCTTGGTCATGGGTATGGCCGGCCACGCCGATGCTGGTCTATCCGGCACCGGAAACGCACGGACCGCCGCTTCCCAGTGGCAAGGGTGAAGGTTTGCAAACCCGCCTGCATCCCGCCGGCGATGACGTGCACCATCTACGCGCCTATCGCGCCGGCGACCCACGACGCGCTATCGCTTGGAAACCCTCTGCACGCCGCAATACCTTGCTGGTGCGCGAATACGAACAGCCCCTCGGGATAGAAGTCGCGCTGGAATGGAACAGCCTGTCGGCCGTGCCGTATGAACAGCGCATTCGCCGCCTGGCGCGCTGGGTCGATCTGGCTGAGCGCGAAGGTCGTCGCTATCGGCTGGTGCTACCCGGTCAGCCCGCATTGGGCCCGGCGCAAGGCGTCGCCCATCGCCACCTCTGTCTGCGCGCACTCGCGTTGCTGCCCCATGTCGAAAGCCGCTGATCTTTCTCTACCGGCGATAGACACCGGCAGCCGATTGTGGACGCTGGCGACCACCGGGCTGTGCCTGCTGGCATTGTTACTGCAGTTGCCGGCTTCGTTGGCTGCGGGAATCGGAGCAGCCGCGCTGGCCGTAGCCGCCGCATCGTGGCGCAGACCGATACCCGCAGTGCTGCGCGTGCTGATGGCATTGGCCATGCTGGCCGCGGTGCTGTCGGTGATGGGTCTGCGCTTCGGTCGCGACACGGGTTGCGCGATGCTGGCGGCGATGCTGGCGATCAAGCCGGCTGAAACCTTCAGCTTGCGCGACTCACGCAGCCTGCTGGGTTTCGCCATGTTCGCGCCATTCGCCGCGTTCCTGCTCGACCAGGGACCGATGATGATGGTGCTGGCGTTGCTGGGGGCTTTGGCTGGCCTGGTAACCCTGCAGCGACTAGCCGACGTCGAAGCGTTCGCGTTGACGACATTCACCTCTCCACTGCACCGGTTGACGCAGGTCGGAAAACTGGTGGCGATTGGTCTGCCGCTGATGTTGGCCGCATTCTGGTTGTTCCCGCGCTTCTCCTCGCCGCTTTGGGGAGTTCCCGAGCGCGCATTGAGCCGGCCCGGCCTGGGCGACAGCATGAGCCCAGGGGGATGGCTGGACTTGATGGCGGACGATTCGCCTGCCCTGCGGGCGCAATTCTTCGGCGCCACACCGAAGAGCGAGGAGATGTACTGGCGCGGACCGGTGTTGTGGGATTTCGACGGACGCACCTGGACCCAGCCGGCTTGGATGCGCAATCTTCCCGCCGAACCGGTAACCACCGGCGATCTTCAGTGGGATTACCAGATTGAACTCGAGCCCACCGATCGTCGGCAGTTGGTTGCGCTGGATCTGCCGATTGAAACTCCCGCTGGCGTCCAGGTTTCTTTCGACTATGGTTTGTATGTCGCCGCCCCCTTGAGTTCGCTCACCCGCTGGAGGATGCAATCGGCACCGCCCGCAAGCTTCGGGCCGCGACTCAAACGGGTGATGCGCCAACGCGCTCTGGCACTGCCGACGGGATATAACCCGCGCACGCTGGCCTTGGCTGCGCAATGGCGCCGGGAGGCCGGCGACAACGACGATGCCGTCGTTCGTCGCGCGCTGGGATGGATCCGCGCCGAATTCGCCTACACACTGGATACCCCACTGCCAGGCCGGCACGCCGTTGATGAATTCCTGTTCGATCAGAAACAGGGCTACTGCGAACATTTCAGCTCTGCATTCGTAGTGCTGATGCGTGGCGCCGGCATTCCGGCGCGTGTAGTCACTGGCTACGCCGGTGGTTATCGCAACGGCTTCGGCAACTACTGGGTCGTCAGGCGAATGGATGCACATGCCTGGGCGGAAGTCTGGCTACCACAGCGTGGTTGGGTACGTGTGGATCCCACGGCGGCGGTGGCGCCCGAACGCATCTACGACACCTTGGAGGATCGCGTCGCATCGGCAGGCGGATTGAATGGGCTGGTTCGCATGGGAGATTTCAGCGACTGGCTGCGCCGGGGCTGGAACGATTTCGTACTTGGCTTCGACGCCGCCCGGCAGTTGCAGATGCTGCAACGGCTGGGCGCGAACGGCTTGGGCACGGCGGGTTTGGGTGTCCTGTTCGGACTGTTCGCTCTATCGGCACTAGGTTGGATGGCCTGGCTGCTGGCGCGTGGCGAGCGCGAGCGCGACCCGCTATTGCGCGCCTGGCACCGACTGGATGCGCGCTATGCGCGACTGGGACTTGCACGCGAGCCACACGAGCCCGCCTTGGTCTGGGCCCGCCGAGTCGCCGCCACCCGGCCACAGGGTGCCAACATGCTGTTTTCGCTCAGCCGCCGTTTCGTCGCCGCGCGCTACGCTGATGCCAGTGGGGACCATGGCGCGCTGATCGAAGAACTGCGCCGGCATCGCCCATGAACCTCTGGAGATCGGTCATGAAGCTTCGCATTCTCATCTTTGCCGCAGCCACCGCACTACTGGCCGCCTGTGCCACTGCTCCCAAGCCGCTTCAGGGCGCTTTTACTCCCGTCAATCCGCGCGATTCGGTGGCCAGCCCTCAGGTCGGCGCCACGGTTCGCTGGGGCGGCCGCATCATCGAAACCAAGCCAGGCCAGAACAACACCTGCTTCCAATTGGTGTCGCGTCCACTGTCCGGCACCGGTCGGCCGTTGAGTTCCGCGCCCGACGCCACCGACGGCCGCTTCATCGCCTGCCGCGCTGGCTTCTATGATCCCGCCGTGTTCACCGAGGGCCGCGAGATCACTTTCGTCGGACGCATTGATGGTTACGAAACCGCCCGTATCGGCGAGTACGACTATCGGTTGCCACGTGTCGCCGCCGACGTGGTTTATCTATGGCCGGAAGTGCGTGAGGTGGAAGTACGCCCCTATCCTCTCTACGATCCTTATTGGGGCCGGGGCCCTTATTGGGGACCGCGCTGGGGTTGGTGGGGCTGGTAAGAAGGCAGTCCGCTTCCCCGCTACGAAAACGCCGCTCAACGAGCGGCGTTTTTATTTCTTTCCAGGAAGCTAGTCATGGAAATGGCGTAGGTCGGCCCCATGCGGCGGGACGCATGCCACACACGCAAGCTGCGACTGTGCGCGACCTGAGTGCAACGGATCGTTCGCATAGCGCAGGCTACGACAGACATCAAAAAACTCGCGGCGGTGACGCCGCTCTACGTCACCGCTCACCACCCTACCGCGACGTACCAAACCGCCCCAGATGCGCGCCGGCCAACAAGTGCAGATGGATGTGGTAGACCGTCTGGCCACCGTGCTCGCGGCAATTCATCACGACTCGGTATCCATCTTCGGCCAGGCCTTCGCTGCGAGCGTACTCGGCCGCCACCAATACCAACCGGCCCACCAGCTCCGCTTGATTCGGTTTCAGATCGTCCAGGGTGGGAATAGCTTCATTCTTCGGGACGAACAGAACATGCACCGGCGCCTGTGGGGCAATGTCCTTGAACCCCAGCACATGTTCGTCCTCATAGACGATGGTGGCCGGGATTTCTCGGCGGATGATCTTGCCGAAGAGTGTGTCGTTGTCGGACATGATGATGATCCTGCGATGGTTTATTGGGGCATCTCGCTGCGCGAACCGAATGCGTGCGACAGCGTACCGCGGTCAACGTATTCCAGTTCTCCACCCAGCGGCACGCCATGCGTCAGCCGGCTGGGACGCACGCCATGCTGGCGAGCCAGCTGCGCCAGGTAGTGCGCGGTAGCCTCGCCCTCCACCGTGGGATTGGTCGCAATGATCAGCTCGGCGATCTCGCCTTCCGCCAGGCGATTGGCGAGCAGGTCCAGCCCCAGCTCGCGCGGCCCGATGCCATCCAGCGGCGAAAGGCGCCCTTGCAATACGAAATACAGACCGCGGTAGCCGGTAGCCTGTTCGATGGCCAATCGGTCCGCGGGCGATTCCACGGCGCATAACTGATGACGGTCTCGGCTGGCGCTGGCGCAGGTGGCGCAGATCTCGGTTTCCGCAAAGTCACGACACATCGCGCAATGGCCGATCTTCTCCATCGCCGTCTCCAGCGCTGCGGCCAGCCGCTTGCCGCCTTCGCGCTCGCGCTCCAGCAAATGGTAGGCCATCCGCTGCGCGGTCTTCTGACCGACGCCAGGCAGAACGCGCAGAGATTCGATCAGTTGTTCGAGTAATGAAGCGCTCATCGCGGAATTATTCTTGGCGGAAGTATTTTGATGAAGCGGCATACGGCCTTCAGGCACGCTGGATTTCTGAGGCGCAGCACTTCCAACCTCATCCGCCTCGGCATCTGGCACTCGAGCACTAGGCGTCGCGAGGCATCTCTCCAATGCCGGAGAAAGGGGCGACCGTCAGAACGGCAGCTTCATGCCTGGCGGTAACGGCATGCCGGCGGTGGCCGAACCCATCTTCGCCTTGGATTCCGCGTCGACCTTGTTGGCGGCGTCGTTGAAGGCGGCGGCGATGAGATCTTCCAGCATTTCCGCGTCGGACAGCACCGATGGGTCGATCCGCACCTTGCGGCACTCCTTGGTGCCGGTCAGGGTCACGCTGACCATGCCGCCACCGGCATTGCCAGTGACTTCAAGTTTGGCCAGTTCTTCCTGCGCACGCTGCAGGTTTTCCTGCATTTTCTGCGCCTGCTGCATTAATTGGGCGATATTTCCACGCATTTCCAAGGCCTGTTGTCGAGTCCAGAAGGGCCGCGACGGTCGCGATGCCGCGCGGATCGGAAAAGGATGAGGGCGAGCATGCCACTACGCAACCGAGCCGCGCCCCGGCCCGCACTTATTCTTCGAAAGGACGGATCGAATCCGGCACCACCTTGGCGCCATGCTGCTGAATCAGCCGCTGCACGTCCGGGTGGCTCATGAACGCTTCCTCGGCGGCGTTCTGTTGCTCGCTACGCTGACGATGGCCACGTTCCTTCAATGTTTCGGTTACCGATGCCGCTGCGACGAATACGAGCTTCGGAGCGGCACCATACCGCTGAGCGATGGCATCGGTCAGTTCCTTCACCGAGCGCTCGGAGCGCAGATAGTCGAATCCGGTATCCAGCGAAAGCCGCAGCACGCCGGCTTCGTACCCGGCGAACCCGGCGTTCTCCACCAACTGGCGCGCGGCGCCTTTCAACCCACTGTTGTCAGCGAAATACAGCCAGGTCTCCACATCGGTGATGCCGATGTCGCCCGGCGAAAACGACGCGGCAAGCTCAGGTCTGGTTGACTCTTGCTGGGTCGGTTCAGACTTGATGGGCTCAGACTTGACGGGTTCAAGCTTGATCGGGTCCGGCGCAGAAGGCACCGCGCGCACTGCGGACGCAGCAGGCGCCAATGGCGGTGGCGTTTCATGCCGCGCCATCTGTTGCGGTATCGGTTCGACTGCCGGACGCGCCATTGGCGCGGTCGGTGCGGCGGTCCTGGCCGCCGAAGCCGCAGCGCTGGTTTCTCCGGCTTTCATTTCGCCGGGTTGCGCCGGTCGGAATGCCAGCATGCGCAGCACGCTCATTTCGAAACCGGCACGCTGGCTGGGAGCGAAATGGAGATCGCGGCGGCCGTTCAGGGCCATCTGGTACCAGAGCTGCACCACTTCCGGGCGCAATCGGCCAGCAAGACCCTCGGCATCGACGCCTTCGGCGTCAATTGCGGCGTTGGGCACCAACTGGCGTACCTGTATCCGGTGCAGCGCTTCGGCCAACGCTTCCAGCACGCCACCCCAATCGGGCGAGAACTCCGCCAAAGCGGCAACCACTTTCAGCAGCGTCTCGCCGTCGCCATCTGCCAGCGCCTCCAGCATGGCGTTCACCTGGGTGCGGTCCACCGTACCCAGCATGGTCCGCACGCCCTCCTCGCGCAGGGCGCCGCCGGCATAGGCGATGGCCTGGTCCAGGAGCGACAAACCGTCACGCAGGCTGCCATCGGCGGCCTTGGCGATCTGGCGGATGGCGCTGTCGTCGGCTTCGATCTGTTCAGCGTTCAGTATCTTGGTGATCTGGCCGGAAATCTGGCCTTCATCCAGACGCTTGAGGTTGAACTGCAGGCAACGCGACAGCACGGTGACCGGGAGTTTCTGCGGATCGGTGGTAGCCAGCAGGAACTTGACGTGTTCCGGCGGTTCTTCCAGCGTCTTCAGCAACGCGTTGAACGCCGCCTTCGACAGCATGTGCACTTCGTCGATCAGATAGACCTTGAACTTGCCGCGCGAAGGCATGTACTGCGCGTTCTCGATCACTTCGCGAACGTCATCTACGCCGGTGTTGGATGCGGCGTCGATCTCCAGCAAATCGATATAACGGCCAACATCGATGTCCAGGCAGGCCGCGCACTGGCCGCAGGGATCTGCACTGGTGCCGTGTTCGCAATTCAGCGATTTGGCGAAGATGCGGGCGATGGTGGTCTTGCCCACGCCACGGGTGCCGGTGAACAGGAAAGCATGGTGAACGCGGCCGCTATCCAGCGCATTGGTCAGCGCCCGGACCACGTGTTCCTGGCCCACCAGCTCGGCAAAACGCTTCGGACGCCACTTACGGGCAAGGACGAGATAGGACATGCCGACATTGTGCCACGGCGGGTCGCCGGCCCTGCGATCCGTCGTGAAAGCGAGGCGATTCAACAGGTACTCGCAATAAATCCCCGCGACAGCTAGAATTTGCGGCCCTGAAAGCAGCCGGAAGGCGGCGGGCAGGTCCGGAGAGGTGTCCGAGTGGTTGAAGGAGCACGCCTGGAAAGTGTGTAAGCGTCTAAACCGCGCTTCGGGGGTTCGAATCCCCCTCTCTCCGCCAGTTTTGTAGTTTCGATGCGTCGCAACGCGCATTCAGTCCTATGGTGGCCCCGTCGGCCCCTCGCGACGCTAGGTTGAAAATCCCGCCAGGGCCGGAAGGCAGCAACGGTATCGACTGATGCGGGCGCCGAGGTCAGCCGGCGGGGCCGCCACCTTTTCGGGCGTCGATTACCTGGTAGAGCCGAGCTTGCTCGGCTGCTCTCCGTGGTGCCGCGTGCCAGCCGCAGAAGCAGCGGAGCAAGCTCCGCTCTACGCCGGCTATTCACTACGGCAAGAGCGGGGCGCGCGGGCGCGCGACGATAGCCAAGGCATCAGGCTCGCGCCCGGTCACCCAATAATCGATTACCTGCCAGCGTTCGGTGTCGATCACCGCGATGCGATCGCCGCCGCTGATGGCCACGTAAGCGCGCGGGGTGTCTGGATCGACGATTACCCCGATCGGCAGGGCGGCTTTACCTAGCATGGTGTCCTGGTATTCGGTGTCCTCGCGGGACAGTGCCACGGTGGCCAACGATAGCTTGGTACGCGCATCAAAGACTTCCAAGGCGGCGGACCGGGCCTTAGTCACGAAAGCCATCCGGCCATCGGGCGAAAACGTCACGCGGATAGGAAACCCCTGGCTGGTCATGCGTCGGCGAATTGCCAGCGTTTTCGGGTCGTGCACGGTGATGGTGCCTTCCTCGCGATTGGTGACCCAGACTTCCCGGCCATCCGGGCGCACCGCGATGCCTTCGGCGCCTTTGCCTGCTGGCCGCTCATGGGTTTCCACGCCCACGTTCAGGTCGACGCGACTGACCGCGCCCTTACCAATCTTGGCGACATAAGCGAAACGCTCGTCCGGCGACAACGCCACCATGTGACCGACGCCATCGCCAATATCGATCTCCTTGTCGATCCGGTCTGCTGCGATATCGACCACGAGCAGGCGCGCCGAGGCCTCGGTAGTGACCACCACGCGCCGGCCGTCCGCCAGGAAACGCAGTCCGTGGGGGGCACCATGCTGGCCGAGATCGATCTGGCGGCTCGGCTTGCCCGTGGCTAGATCGAGCACCGACAAAGTATTGCCGGAACGGACTCCGCCATAGTTGCTGACCACGGCGGTGCGCCCGTCCGGCGACACCGATATTTCATGCGGCGCATCGCCGGTGCGGAATTCACCGATCCTGCGCCCGTCCTTCAGCGACAACCGCCACACGGTGTCGGCCGACTTATTGGCTACCAGCAATTCGGAGGCGTGCGAAACCGCCGCCGACAACCAGAGCAGCCAGCCCAGCGTTAATGTAGCGCCCCTCATCCCCTAACCCCTTTCAGCCGTCTTGCCGCGCGTCATTCTGCGGATGCAGCCAACCCGCGTCGCCATCCCGATAGTGTTCGTGTTTCCAGATCGGCACTCTCGCTTTGACCTCATCGATGATGAAGCGGCAGGCGTCGAAGGCCGCGCCGCGGTGCCCTGCACTCACACCGACCCATACCGCCAGATCCCCGATGGCCAAGTCACCGATGCGGTGCACGCAGCAAGCTTCCACGATTTCGAAACGCTCCATGGCTTCACTCAAGATGCGTTCGCCCTCGGCTTCTGCCAGCGCGGCATAAGCCTCATAACGCAAGCCATCGACTTTGCGGCCATCGTTATGGTCGCGCACCCAGCCTTCAAAGGACGCGTAGGCACCCGCGCGCTCATCCAGCAATCGCGCACGAAGCTCGTCTATCTCGAACGGTATATCGGCCAATCGAAAGCGGTTCATTTCAGCCTCCGCTCACGGGTGGGATGAACGCCACTTCGCCGCCGTCGGGCAACGGATCGCTCCAGCGCGCGAACTCGCCATTCACGGCGACCCGCAGTGCATCTGTCTTCCAACCGATCCCGTGTCGCGCACTGACTTCTGCATAAAGCATCGACAAGTCGTGCGCCGAAGTCTCCACCGTTTCCAAACCCGTGCCAGCGGCATCGCGCAAGCTGGCGAAATAGAGCAGCGTCACCTTCGTCATGAGGTCTCACCGAAGTCGCGTTTGCCGCCGCGCTTGGCCGCTAGTTTTGCAGGGCCAATCACGATGCTGTGCGACAGCGCCTTGCACATGTCATAGACCGTCAACGCCGCCACGGTGGCGCCAGTCAGCGCCTCCATCTCCACGCCGGTGCGGTGTGTGGTCTTGACCTGGCATTCGATCCGCAGCGATTGTTCACCGTCCCAGTCGATCGCGATCCGGCAACTGTCGATCGGCAATGGATGGCAGAACGGGATCAGCTCGTGCGTACGCTTGACGGCCATCGTTCCGGCGATGACCGCGGTATCGACAATGCCGCCTTTGGCGCTGCGCAAACCATTCTTCCGCAATTGCTGCGCCACATCCTTGGGGAAACGCACGCGGCATTCCGCGCGGGCTTCACGGGCGGTGACCGCCTTTGCGGATACGTCCACCATGGCCGGTCTTCCGGCGGCATCCAGGTGCGTCAGTGATTTCTTGCCTGTGGCCATGATCGGTTCGAAAGGAGGTTCGCCGCCATCATGGCGGAGCGGGTAGAGCTTACCCGCCGATGAGGAACATTTCGACGTGCTTGCGATTGCGCGCCGACGGCAAGCCGCGCATTTCGCTATAGCGGTCGGCGCGTCGCGCCCACAGCGCAGAGACACGGGCGACCAGCGCGTCCTCGCCCTGCGCCAGCGCCGCGCGCAGGTCCGTGCCCGCAGCGGCGAACAAGCAGGTATACAAATGGCCATCCGCAGATACGCGCGAACGATGGCAATCGCCGCAGAACGGTTCGCTGATCGAGCTGACGAAACCTATCTCGCCGCCGCCATCCTCGAAGCCGTAGCGCGTCGCTACTTCGCCGCGATAATTGGCATCCAGCGGACGCAGAGGCCAGCGTGCGGCAATGCGGTCGCGCAGTTCGGCCGAAGGCACCATTTGTTCGCGCTTCCAGCCATTGCAGGTGCCTACGTCCATGTATTCGATGAATCGGAGGACGTGTCCGCTGCCGCGGAAGTGTTCGACCAAGGGCAGCACCTGATCCTCATTGACACCGCGCTGGACCACGCTGTTGATCTTCAGGCGGCGAAAACCGGCGTCCACGGCTGCATCGATGCCGGCCAGCACGTCTTCCACCCGCCCGCGTCCACCCGACATGACGCCGAATACGTGCGGTTCCAAAGCATCGAGACTGACGGTAATCCGGCGCAAACCGGCATCGTGGAGCGGACGTGCGTGCGCGGCGAGCAGTGAGCCGTTGGTGGTCAGCGCCAGGTCGTCCAATCCGTCGATGGCCGCCAGTCGCCGGACCAGCTCCGGCAAGCGCTTGCGCAGCAGCGGCTCTCCGCCGGTCAGGCGCAACTTGCGTACGCCAACGCGCACAAAGCCCCTGACCAGCGTTTCGATCTCATCAAACGACAGGCGCGACGCGGCATCCAGGCCGTAGTCGTCGGGCACTTGATCGGCCGGCATGCAGTAGCCGCAGCGATAGTTGCAGGCTTCGATCACCGACAGCCGCAGGTCGCGAAGCGGACGCCCACGGACGTCGCGCGGCGTGGCAGTCAATTCAGGTGTCGGCACGGTGCTGTTCATGCGGTTTGGACCCGCATTATGACGGGTTCGTTCAATGCCAGCGTCTCTCCCGGCCCCGCGACGCGATGGCCACGCGCTTCCAGTAGCCGAGCGTCGGCCGCGCTGGCGTAGTGATACAGCACGCATCGCTGGAGCAGTTCCGGGGTGTATTCCCGTTCCAGGTCGTCGATGCCGCTATGCGACGGATTGCCGTGCAGTGCGCAGTCGTGAGCGATCAGCTCGTCCGCGTCGGCATAGCGCGCCAGCATCTCCGGAATAGGCCGGGTATCGCCGGTCCATACCATGCTGCCGGGTAGACGCAGGCCGAAAGCGGTGTCCGGCCAATGATGGCGCACCGGAAACACTTCCAGCCGGATGCCGTCGTGCCAGAACGCACTGCCGACGGGGATCAGCTGGAAGGCATCCCAGAAATTGGCGCCGCCTTCGGCCAGGACGTTCGGATATTCGCCCACTCGCTGGTGCAACAGCGGCACCACCGGCGCCGGTACGTACAACCTGGTTTTGCCGTGCCGTGCGGGGTCGAAATAGCTGCTGACGAACAGCCGCTCGAATCCCGCCACATGATCCAAGTGCACGTGCGTGACGAACAAAGCCGTCGGCAGCTGGTCGTATTGCGCTGAATACGCCGTCAGTCCTTCCGCGCCGCAATCGATCGTCAGCCAGGGAGCGCCATCGCGCTCCACCGTGGCCATGGCCGAACCCAGGTCGACCGCCGACGCATTGCCAACACCATGAAAGCGCAACCGCCAGGGCATCAGAACCCCCGAGACCAGGCGATATCGTAGGCTTTGCGCAAACGCGCATAGTCGTAGTTCACTTCATCCACCGACCGTTCGCCGCGCGTCTTCAAGAGAGAACGCTTGAGGCGGGAAAGATTCGCCTCCCGCCAGCCGGTGGCGGGAATCCGGAGAGCGCCGCGGTCGAAGTCGATCAGCCAGCCATGGCCTTTTTCGTCGAACAGGATGTTGTGAGCGTTGAGGTCGGCATGGTCCAGACCCGCCCGATGGAAGCGCGCGATCAATCGGCCGCTGGCGTCCCATGGCGCGTCGCCCGCCTGCGAGTGAGCCAGGTCGGCCAACGGGCGCACATCCAACAAACGCTCCATCAGCAGCGCGGCGCGGTAGAACATGCCTTCTCGCACGTAACTGGCCGCTACCGGCCGTGGCACCGGCAGGCCGCGCTCCAGCAGCGCCCGGGTCAGCCGGAATTCGGCGAAACTGCGCGTGCGGTTGGGGCCTCGCCAAACATAGCGATCACGGCTCAGACGCGCCGCCAGCCCGCCACGCCGATATATCCGCAATACGCAACGGCTGGATGGCGCATCGATGAACCAGGCGCCGCCGCGTCCACCGCTATCCACAGGCTGTGCGCGGTCGCCCCATTTTTCCGGAACGAACCAATCCGGATCGGCCTGCCGCATATGCTTGCGATCGAACAAAATCGCGCCGTACGCGTCGCCTTCGCGGAACGGCGTCAAGGATTCCGAGGCGTCGAAGCTGACCATTCGGCGAGTCTAGAGCGTGTCAGCGCCGTTTGGATAGCTTGGGCGGTGGTGCATGCCCGCCCTGCGGCAGGTCTTGGAGGGAATCGCACGCGATAAGCCATATTCAAGACAGTCCGTTACGCTGTCGTGGTCCAGTGTTTATCGACATACACTTGCTCACCTTTCCTCTCGCGCATGCGCTTCGGCGTGGACGCCTTCCCTCTGACAATCCCTACTTTGCCTACGATTCCTTCCTCGTTTTGCCTGCTTCGCCTGTCCGCACTGGGCGACGTTACCCATGTCGTACCGTTGGTCCGCACGCTGCAAAAGCGTTGGCCGCAGCCGGAAAACCGATTGCATTGGATTATCGACAAGGCTGGTCACAAGCTGCTCGAGGGGCTGGAGGGAGTGACATTCCACGTTTACGACAAGAAATCCGGTCTGGCCGGCATGCGGGCGTTACGCCGCGAGTTGCCGACAGAGGGTTTCGACGCGCTGCTGCAGATGCAGGTCGCATTCCGCGCCAACGTGCTGTCGGGTTTCGTACCCGCACGTCGCCGTATTGGCTACGACCGTTCCCGCTCCAAGGACCTGCATGGGCTTTTCATCAACGAGCGCATTCCCGACCGGCCGGGCATCCATGTGCTGGATGCGATGGGCAGCTTCTGCGAACCCCTGGGCCTGCGACAGACCGAGGTCGTCTGGGACCTGCCGATACCCGTGGAAGCGCGCGAGTGGGCGGCGGCGCAGTGGGAAAACGATGGCGTGCCGGTGCTGATGATCTCGCCTTGCTCCAGCCACGTCCGCCGCAACTGGTACCCCGATCGCTACGCCGCGGTCGCCGACCATGCCGCCAACCGCGGCTGGCGAGTGGTGCTGTGCGGCGGGCGCAGCGAACTGGAACGCAGCACCACCGATGCCATCCTGGCCGCGATGCGCGCACCGGCGCTGGATCTGGTGGGAAAGGACACATTGAAGCAACTGCCGGCCTTGCTTGAGCGCGCTGACTTGGTCGTGACGCCGGATTCGGGCCCCATGCATATCGCCAACGCGATGGGTACCAAAGTGCTGGGCCTGCATGCGGCCAGCAATCCGCTGCGCAGCGGGCCCTATTCGGATGTGCGCTACTGCGTGGACATGTACGACGCCGCGGCGCGGAAGTTCATGGGTAGGCCTGCGAGCGAACTCAAATGGGGCACCAAGATCGAGTTCGAGGACGTGATGGCGCTTATTTCCGTGCAGGATGCCGTGGATGCTTTCGAGCGGTTCGTCGCCGACGCCGCCAAAACCTGACGCTGGAATCGCTCCCGGCAGGGTGGATTGTCAAGGTAGCGGTTCGGGGTCACCGAGGTACCCAGGCCCTAAGCGCATAATCCGTTTCGTCATCACGGCAGGATATTTCGATGTCGCTGCAAACGCTGCTGGGAACAGAACTTCCTCTTCTGCAAGCACCCATGGCCGGGGTGCAAGGCAGTCGGCTGGCGATTGCCGTCAGTACTGCCGGGGGGCTGGGCGCATTGCCCTGCGCCATGCTGTCGCAAGAGATCATGCGAGAGGAAATCGCCGCGATACGCGCGCAGACGGCACATCCTTACAACCTCAATTTCTTCTGCCATGCACCGCCGCCCGCCGACCCGGTACGCGACGCGGCATGGCGCTCGCGTTTGGCGGACGACTATCGCGCCTGGGGCATCGATCCGACCACGCTGCCAGCAGGCCCTGGGCGTAATCCTTTCGATGCGGCGATGGCGGAATTCCTGCGTGAGTTCCAGCCACCCGTGGTCAGTTTCCATTTCGGCCTGCCGCCTTCCGATTGGTTGGCGCCACTGCGCGACTGGGGCTGCCGGATATTGGGTTCCGCGACAACGGTCGATGAAGCGCGCTGGCTTCAGGCGCACGGCGTGGATGCCGTTATTGCACAAGGCCTGGAAGCGGGCGGCCATCGCGGCATGTTCCTGTCGGATGACCTGACGTTGCAGATGGGCACGTTCGCATTGCTGCCACAGATCATCGCGGCCGTTGATCTGCCCGTGATTGCGGCGGGCGGCATTGCCGACGCCCAGGGCGTGGCCGCCGCCATGGCGTTGGGCGCGGCAGGAGTGCAGATCGGTACTGCCTACCTGCTGTGCCCGGAAACCGAAACCCGTCAAGTTCATCGGGATGCGCTGCAAAGCCTCACCGCTCACCACACGGCACTGACCAATGTTTTCACCGGCCGTCCCGCGCGTGGCATCGTCAATCATGCGGTCCGCTCATGGGGTCCCATCAGTAGCGACGTGCCGGCATTTCCGCTGGCGACCAGCGCAGTGGCGCCATTGCGTCATGCTGCCGAAGCGAAAGGCCGTGGCGACTATTCGCCGCTATGGGCGGGCCAGAACGTCACCGGATGCAAGGACATCCCAGCCGCGCAACTGACCTGGGAACTGGCGATGGGATTCGGTCGACAGGAGCCGCCTTGCATCGTTTAGGCCGAGTTACGGCGCAGCGCCAGTTTTATAGTCCTGGTAGGACTTTTCTTCCACATAGCTGGAACCCAGCGCCAGGTTGATATCTTTCTTGATGCGGGCACGTTCGTCGTTCTCGAAGTAGACGCTGCGGGCCAGGCGGATGAATTCGTCGTCGAAGACCTGCGCCTTTTCCTTGATGCGAATGTCGTCCTCGATCACCCACAGGCGTTCGTTGACCGCCTTCAGTTGCGCACGCAGTTCCGCGATATTGCCGCCTGCGGCCGGGTGCGCCATCCAGGTCTTTTCCAACGCCGACAGTTCGTTGCGCACATTCGCCAGCTTGGCTGGGTCGCTCATTCGCTCGGACTTGATTTGCAGAATGGCGATCTTGTCGAGCAATTCGCCAAAGGAAACAGGAACCAGAATTTCTGACATAGGACTGCGCCGGTGCGTGAATCGGGTCAGTTTAGTCGAGATGGCTGAACGTGGCGTACTCGTTTTCTGGTTCCACGGCCCCGGCGAACCTGTGGGAGCGGCGCCTCGCCGCGAGCTCTTGCTGTCAGATACGAGAAGCAAAAGCTCGCGCCGGGACGGCGCTCCTACAACATCCATGTGCCTCGCCTTTCGGGCGGCTGCGCCGTGCAGAACGGCAATCCTGCCGTTCTGTCGAACCCACGGGTTCTCTTCCAAAATCCCCCTCTCCGCCAGATATGAAAAAAGCCCCTCGCGGGGCTTTTTTCGTATCTGGCGGAGAGGGGGGGATTCGAACCCCCGATGCGCTATAAACGCATGCCTGATTTCGAGTCAGGTACATTCAACCACTCTGCCACCTCTCCGGGTGGTTTCCCGGCGCGAACCGGGGCCGTGCATGATACGGGGCGCCCCGCATCCGGACAAGCGGAGCAGACATGCTCCTACCTGAATCTGCTGAACACCGCCTGCCCAGCGGCGCGCTTTTTCCTTGCCTGGTGTCCGCTTCCCCCGGATCATTCCGTATGAATGGGTAGGGAAAATCCCGTCCAACACCACAGGGCACCATGATCGAGTTCGGGCATATCACCCACGTAGGCCTAAGACGGGAATTAAACGAGGACACCTACTACGGCGACAGCGAACTGGGGCTGTGGCTGGTGGCCGATGGAATGGGCGGGCATGCTTGCGGCGAGGTCGCCAGCGCGCTGGCGCGCGAGACCATCGTGCGTGAAATCCGCGAAGGCACCCCCCTGACACAAGCCATTCGGATCGCGGACGAAGAAATCATCCGCACCTCCCGTCGCCGCAACGATACCCTGCCAATGGGTACGACCGTGGTGGCGGCGCGAGTACAGGGCAATCGCTTCGAAGTGGCCTGGGTGGGCGACAGCCGCGCCTATTTATGGCGCGACGGCCAGCTGGCCCAACTCAGCCAGGACCATAGCTACGTACAGGAACTGATCGCCCAAGGCGCGCTGACCAGCGAACAAGCGCGTTCGCATCCTCACCGCAATGTGGTTACGCAGGCGCTGGGTGTCACCGACCCTAATCATCTGAACGTGGCAACCATGACGGGCGAGTTGAAACCCGGCATGCAATTGCTGTTGTGCAGCGACGGACTGACGGAAGAAGTCGATGACAGTGGTATCGCCGACACGCTGCGTCACGACGATTGCAGCGCACAGGAATGCGTGGACACGCTGGTGGCCGCTGCCCTGGACGGCGGCGGCTCCGACAACGTCACCGCGATCCTGGTGCGTTGCCACTGATTTCTCGTCCTTTCCTTTGTAGGAGCGCCGTCCCGGCGCGAGCTTTTCGCTCTTGCCGTGATCTGACTGAAAAAGCTCGCGCCGGGGCGGCGCCCCTACGGATTCGGATCCGCGGCTTGCAGCGCCCGCATTCTGTTGCCAGTCCTACATGCCTACTGCGGCGGCGATAAACTCCGGCTCATCCCACAGGCAGGTGCCGCCAGCTTTTTTGCGCAGCTTGGCCAGGCGTGCTTCGTGCGCGGCGAGTTCTTCGGCAGACGGTTGCACGCGTGGGCGCGGGCCGGCCGCGGCAATGGCGAATGCTTGGGTCACCACGACGGTCGTCTGTCCAGGTTCGTCCAATCCTCCAAAACCTATCTCACTCTGGCCCGCGGTCAGGTTCAGATACACATCGCACAGCAGTTGCGCATCGAGCAATGCGCCGTGCAACTGCCGGTGGGTGTTGTCCACGCCCAAACGCTTGCACAGCGCATCCAATGAATTTCTTTGCCCTGGAAAGCGCTGCCGCGCCAGCAGCAGCGAATCCTCCACGCGCACCCGATCCTGCATGCGGCCGTAGTGATCGCCCAATAGCGATAGCTCGTAATTCAAGAAACCTATATCGAACGCGGCGTTGTGAATGATGAGTTCGGCGCCATCGATGAACGCGAGGAATTCATCGGCCACCTCGGCGAACAGCGGCTTGTCGGCCAGGAACTCAAGGCTCAGGCCCGTCACTTCGGCGGCGCCCTGTTCGAACTCCCGCTTGGGATTGAGGTACTGGTGGTACGTACGCCCGGTCGGCCGACGTTCCAGCAATTCGACGCAACCGATCTCGACGACGCGGTTGCCCTTCTTCCATTCCAATCCGGTGGTTTCGGTATCGAGAACGATCTGGCGCATGTGGGGCGGGTTACCTCTCTACTTCTCAAGAACGAACAAATTCACAGGGCTGTCGTCTTCCGACAGCTGCATCATTCTCTCAAACCCGAATCCCAGTTTCTGCAACAACCGAATGGAATCCTCGTTGTCCGGGTTGACGATGGCCATAATGCGCTCCAACGCCAATGAACGACGGGCATGCGCCAACACGGCTCGCGCCGATTCCAAAGCGTATCCCTGGGACCAGAATTCCGGCAGAAACGCGTAACCCAGGTCCGGTCCGTTCAGGCCTTCGCGTCGAACCAGCCCGCACAGACCGGCAATCGCACCGCTGGTTTTTATTTCGACCCGATACA
Organism: Pseudoxanthomonas sp. CCNWLY206-1; assembly: GCF_039710385.1. Classification (NCBI taxonomy): domain Bacteria; kingdom Pseudomonadati; phylum Pseudomonadota; class Gammaproteobacteria; order Lysobacterales; family Lysobacteraceae; genus Pseudoxanthomonas; species Pseudoxanthomonas sp. CCNWLY206-1. The sequence goes on from NZ_JBDKXI010000003.1 coordinate 54,042, forward strand.
AGCCGTAGCCATAGGCGCGATAGCTGCTGACCGGGCCGTTGGCCATGTAGTGATGCGCGTCGTCAAGACTGCGGACACCGCGATCGCCGATGTTGCGGATGAACGAAGGCTCGTTCAACAAACGCAATATGAAGGCGGCATCTTCGACGGAAGATGCGGATAGTTCCCGCAACCGCAAGCGGTCGGTTTCCAATTGCACAGGCGACTGCATGCTTCAGCCTATGGCCGCGGCCGCACGGAACTTCAGTGCTTCATTGCGGGCCAGCACGTCCACCCGCTCGTTGTCCGGATCGCCGGAGTGACCCCGCACCCAATGCCACTCGATCTGGTGGCGCAGCGTAGCCGCATATAGGCGCTCCCACAGGTCACGATTCTTCACAGGCTCGCCGGCGGCGGTTTTCCAGTTCCGGCGGACCCAGTTGGGCATCCATTCGGTAATGCCTTGGCGCACGTATTGCGAGTCGATGTACAGCGCGATGCTGCAGGGCTCGGTCAGAGCTTCCAGGGCGGCAATTGCCGCCATCAGCTCCATGCGATTGTTGGTGGTCAGTGCCTCGCCTCCGGCCAGCTCGCGTTCGCGCTCCTGATAGCGCAGCAACGCTGCCCAGCCACCCGGCCCGGGATTGCCAAGGCAGGAGCCGTCGGTATGGATACTCACTTGCTTCATGCGGGGTACTTCATGCGGTGCGGCTTCATGCAGGGATGCTTCATGCAGGGATTCTTCTTGTTCATGCAGGTGCGGCATCCGTCCTCCAGGGACGTTGGGCCGGCGATGGGGGGATCAGGGCAGCGACGCGTTTTTCAGCTTCCAGCAGGCAAATGGCGCGCAGACGGCTGGGGGCCGGCCCCATGCCGTCGCTTTTGGTTCGCCAGACCGGGCCCAGATAGCGGATTTCGCGACCCGCCGGCTGCAGGCCTGCGCCCCGGAGTCGCTCGCGCCAGCCCACGGCGTCGTGGATGACCATATCCAGGCCCCGCCAGCGGGCACGGTATGGGCTCCAGGGATTCAGGGTGAACAGCCACAGGTGCCCTCCGGGTTCCAGGACACGTGCACATTCCGCCAGCAGATCATCGTGGCCGGTCTCAAGTGCGTGCTGTAGTACCACCGCACAGATGGCCTCGGTCGGCAACGGCAAAGGAAGATCGCAGCGCACGCTGCCGGTAAAGCCATGTGCCTGCCGGTGTAGCTGGATGCCCCTTGGCGAAGGGCCGGGGGACAGTTCCTGGGCAGCAGGACCAAGCCACAGCCAAGGCTGTGGCGCACGTGCCTTCAGCGCAGCCGCCACCCAAGGCCGCTCCACGGCGAGCAACCGCCCACCGGGGCCGTTCCCGAACCACGTCAGGGCATCGGGTTGACGGCTGAACATAAAGGCAGGCATGTTCGCGATTGTAGAGGACACCGCCCCCGAGCGTCCTTCCCCGTCTCCTGCGAGCACGCCCGGCATGCGTCTGCTAGCCCTTCCTGCATTCGAAGACAACTACATCTGGGCCCTGGTGGACGACGAAGGCGACGCGCTGATCGTGGACCCGGGTGATGCTGCTCCCGTATTGGCCGCTGCTGAACACGGCCTTTGGCCGGCGGCGGTGCTGCTCACCCATCACCATCACGATCATTGCGGGGGCGTGGAGGCACTGCGCCAGCGCTGGCCCACGCTGCCGGTCTTCGCGCCGGAAGATGCGCGCATTCCCCAGGCGACCGAGCGGGTTGGCGACGGCGCAGAGATATCGTTGAAGAACTGGCGGTTTTCGGTACTGGCCGTGCCCGGCCACACCCGCAGCCACGTGGCCTTTCTTGGTGGTGGCGGAGACGGTCAGCCGCACCTGTTCTGCGGCGATACGCTATTCAGCCTGGGCTGTGGGCGGATGTTCGAAGGTACCGCCTCACAGATGTTGGCGTCGCTGGACCGCTTGGCTGCCCTGCCCGGCCAGACCGCAGTGTGCTGCGGTCATGAATACACCCTGGCCAATGCGGCCTTCGCGCGCGTCGCCGATCCCGCCAACGACGCCCGGCGTCGCCGTACCGAGGAAGCCCAAGCCATGCTCAACGCCGGTCGCCCTACCCTCCCTTCCACGCTGGCTCAGGAAGTGGCCACCAATCCTTTCCTGCGAATCGACACCCCCGCCATCCGCGATGCCGTAGCGCACCGCCTGGGTCGCCCACCACAGGATCGCGTGGAGACATTCGCCGAACTGAGGCGCTGGAAAGACGAATTCCGCGTATGAGGCGGCGCCATCTTCTGGTTTGTCTGTTGCTGGCCAGCGTCACGGCGGCCGCGGCTGATGCGCCAGCGCCAGTTTCCGCAACTCCTGACGAGTTGAACATCGCCGTCGATTCGGATGGAACACCCGTTCCGCCTATTGACCCCGCAACAGTTCCGCCGTTTGCACGTCAACGCACCGGGCTGGATATCTACGAGCGCTTTCGCGAAGGTTTGGCCGACCCCAACTGTGACGCAGCGGCCACCGGCGGTCGCTGGGAAAAACAATTCGGGCACGCCCCAGGTCAACTGACGAAACCCAACGACGATTTGCTGCCGCTATTCGGTTATGTGGTCGATGCGCTGCGCGACGCACACCTGCCAACCGAATATGCCCTGATCCCGTTCGTCGAAAGCGGCTACAAACCTGGCGCCCGCAGTGCCAGCGGCCCAGCCGGGCTATGGCAGCTGATCGGCACAACCGCCCGAAACCATGGCGTCCCCATGCACGCCGGCTATGACGGACGTTTGTCGCCGGTCGACTCCACGCAGGCGGCCGTGCGCTATCTGAAGACGCTGCATGGAATGTTCGGCGGCGATTGGCGGCTGGCAGTGATGGCCTACAACGCTGGTGAGTACCGGATACTGCAGTCGATGCGCCGCGCTGGCATGAATGCGCAAAATGCGCGGCCTGCCGAACTGCCTCGCCTGTCCGGCATCACTTATGCCTACGTGGAAAAACTGCATGCGCTGGCCTGCATCTTTCAGCAAGCCGATGACCGCGAAGAATGGCTGCAGCGCCTTGACCGCCCGGTGCCTGTGTTGACAGTGCACCCGCTGCCGAAAGACGCCGCCAGTCTCGAGAGTTGGGCTGCGCGCCAAGGACACGACAGCGGCCTGCTGAGGCGATTGAACCCGGCCTTGGCCGGCAAGTTCAGCCGCAGCGAAAAAACTTTGCGCGTGCTTGCACCAGAAGGTGTGGTGCCCAGCGCATTGATGCAAGCGGACCTGCCCGAGGACAGCGCCTCAGAAAGTATGTCGGTAACAAGCGCATCGACAGAAAGGGCGAACAAAGGGGCTGCCATCACCCCAGCCGCGCTGGGCACTGCCGGCACCGCCAAAGCCGCGCGCACCTCCACCCATCGTTCGCACACGGTACGCAGCGGCGAATCGGCCTGGATCATCGCGAAGCGCTACGGCCTGCCCACCAAACAGTTGCTCACTCGCAACGGACTGAGCGCCAACAGTGTGTTGCGTCCTGGCATGGTGTTGAGCCTGGACGAAGAAGCGCCTTAGAGGCCATGCCGGACCCGGTCCCGCGCGATCTGAAGCAGAATTTGCTCGTATCTCCTTGAGCGCTCCGCCGCCATCGTAGAGCGGAGCTTGCTCCGCTGCGGTTTGTATATCGCCTCCGGAGACGATTAGCCGAACAAGCTCGGCTCTACGTGAACCAACGTGCTGCCTCGGCTGGCGTTGAGCTTGAAGGTTCCGCCGTTCGTAGAGCGAAGCTTGCTCCGCTGCTGTTTGTATATCGCCTCCGGAGACGATCAGCCGAGCAAGCTCGGCTCTACGTGAACCAGCTTGCTGCCTCGCCTGGCATTGAGCTTGAAGGCTCTATCGTCGTTCGTAGAGCGGAGCTTGCTCCGCTGCCGCTATGTCTCGGCTCCGGAGAGGATCAGCCGAGCAAGCTCGGCTCTACAAGAGCGCGATTCATGTCTGCTACGGCTCTGCTTCGCTCGCACAGAACGCTTCGGCGATATCCGGCCTTTAGACAAAAAAAGCCCGGCAATGCCGAGCTTTCTTTGATACCGACATCAAGCTGGTTTACAGGCGATCTTCCATGACATCGATCTTGAAGCGCTTGCGCATTGCATCGATATAGGCCTGGACCGCGCTGTTGCCACCCAGCTGCGCTAATTGCTGTTGCATCATCGTGCGCTGCTCGGCCGGAAGTTCTTTCAGGTCGCCTTCGGTGACCTTCTCGACCGCGAACACCGCGTAGGCGCCGTCGGGCAGCTTGGCTTTGCCCACAGATACCTTGCCTTCTGCCGGACGCTGCGCTGCGAAGATCGCTTCGTTGGCCTCCGGCGTAGGCGCGGGCATTCCACGCTGCATCCCGGGAATCTGGTTGAACTGAAGGTTCTCCGCGGCAGCGATGCTTTGCAGCGTCTCGCCCTTGTTGACGCGCGCCATCAATGCGTCAGCTGCAGCTTCCGCCGCTTTGCTGCGGCGATCGGCGCGAATGGCGGCGATCACCGCGTCGCGTACTTTTGCCAGGGGCTGAGTCTGCTCCGGCGTATGCTGAGTGACCCGTATCACGACGCTATGGGTAGGCGTTAGTTCGATCGGATCGCTCACCGTACCGTCCTGCACCATCGCGTCGGAAAACGCAGCACGCAATACGGCGGGATTTGCGGCGATTCCGACCGGATTATTGCGCGGGAAAGGACCGGCCTTCTGCACTGGCAGACCCACCGCCGTGGCCGCGGATTCCAGTGAAGTCGGGTTCTTCAGCGTCTCAGTAACGACCCGGCCAGCCAAGTCGTTGTAAGCGCGCTCACGCGCGGTATCCATCTGTTCGCGCGCCAGCTCCTCGCGGACTTCCTCATACGAGCGGCCAGCACCCGGCTTGATCCCATTCAACTTCAGCACGTGATAGCCGTAATCGGTTTTCACCGGCCCACGTACTTCACCTGCCTGCATCGAAAACACCGCGTCTTCGAACGGTTTCACCATCGAACCGTCGCGCGCGATCCACGGCAACTCACCACCGGTGTCCTTGGAACCTGGATCTTCGGAGTTGGCACGCGCCAGCGCTGCGAAATCCGCACCTGCTTTCGCCTGCGCGGTTAGTGCCGCGGCCTTCTCTTCGGCTGCCTTCAAGGTGGCTGCATCAGCATCCGCCGGTGCAGCAATCAGGATATGCGCCGCCAAGCGCTGCTCCGGCGACGCGAAGCGGGCCTTCTCATCTTCGTAGCGCTTACGCAAAGCGCCTTCGTCCGGTGTTGTCTCTACCGGCAAGGTATTGCCATCGATCTCAATGTATTCCAGCGCGACGCTTTCGGGTTGTTTGAAGTCGGCGGTGTGACTGTCGTACCACGCTTTTATCTCGGCATCGGTGATCGGCGCAGTGTCTTCTGCCGGCAACGGAAGAGCGGCGATAGCGACATCGCGCGTTTGGCCCAGCAGTTTGAACAACCGATCGGTTTCACCCTGGGTCGTGAAGTCGGAACTGCCGATGGCTTGCGGAATCAGCAGCATGCGCAAACGCTCGCGCTGCTCTTCCTCGAACTTCAGCGGCGTAACCGCGGGCGCCTGCTGCGACAGCAGCATCTGATAGCGCTGAGGATCGAACTTGCCATCGGTCTGGAACGCGGGCTCGCTGCTGATGGCCTGCTGCACCGCTGCGTCGCTGATCGAGATACCCGCACGTTGGGAAGCCAGCGCCAACACCTTCTGGTCTATCAACTGCTCCAGCACCTTGAGCTTGTTCTCCTTGCTTTCGAATTCCCGCGGGTCGAAATTCTCGCCCATAGCTTGGCGCTGCTGCGAGCGCGCCTGCTCGAACTGAGCGCGGAACTCATCCACCGTGACTTCTTCGCTTTCCCACAGCAGCGATACCGGCCACCATTGCGGCGCCGATTCCCACCATTTCGGTGGCGCTTTTACCGTAGCGACGTCATTGGCCGCGCCACCGGTCATGTATTCGTTCACGCCAACGAATGCGAAAGGAACGATCAACAAGCCCAGGATGAGGGTGGCGATCCAGCCAGTGGTCTTATCGCGGAGTTTTTGCAGCATCGGTGCACGCAGCCTGATTTCGTTAAGCCGTGCAGTTTACCGCGCTTCTTCCGTCCTTGCCCGCGCGGCCGTGTCGCTGGTGTGGCGATGATTAACGGGGTAGCCACGGACAGCAAAAAGCCCGCTTTCGCGGGCTTTTTGAGGAAACTGGCGGAGTGGACGGGACTCGAACCCGCGACCTCCGGCGTGACAGGCCAGCATTCTAACCGACTGAACTACCACTCCGCGCTAAGACGAACATTGTACGATTATCCAGGTCGTTTCGGCTATAGCTGCCGAGGACTTTTTTAACCGTGCACCACCCTAAGCAAGATGGTGGGTGCTGAGGGTTTCGAACCCCCGACCCTCTCCGTGTAAGGGAGACGCTCTACCGCTGAGCTAAGCACCCGGGTGCTTGGCCGACGCCAAGGCATCGGCGGCGAGCCAGTTAGTTTACGGCATCCTTCAGGGCTTTGCCAGCCTTGAACGCGGGGTTCTTCGACGCATCGATCTTGATCGTGTCGCCCGTCTTGGGGTTACGGCCGGTGCGGGCGGCGCGCTCGCGGACCTGGAAAGTGCCGAAGCCCACCAGCGTCACGCTGTCACCCTTCTTGAGAGCTTTCGTGATGCTGGAGATGACAGCGTCGACAGCACGGCCAGCTTCGGCTTTGGAAACTTCGGCTTCGTCGGCGACAGCATCGATCAATTCGGATTTATTCATTTAGAAACTCCCTTTGCGGAATAACCGCGGAATGTATAACCGGATCCTGTCGAGCATTATGGTCGTACGAGGATCCGGTCGATTTTGCCGTAGGCGCACGCGCTGTGCGAAGCGCCTTCGGGTGACGCCGTTATACCAGCGGCGAAAATGGCACGCAAGCCGAAAACCCAATAACGGCGCGGGTTTTGCGGCTTTTGCTTATGTGTCGTCCGCCAAACGGTTAATGCTTGACGTCTAGTTGCTGGGATGCTTTGCCCGGCTCTGGCAAAGAGTGTTCCTTCCCACTGCCGGCCGCCGGTACCGTTGGAGAGATCGGCCGCTCCAATGCCAAGTCCAGCACTTCGTCGATCCAGCGCACCGGCACAATCTTCATACCTTCGGTGACGTTGGCGGGAATGTCGGCCAGATCCTTGCGGTTCTCCTCTGGGATGATCACCGTGGTGATGCCTCCCCGCAGTGCGGCGAGCAACTTTTCCTTCAGTCCGCCGATCGGCAACACGCGTCCACGCAAGGTGATTTCACCGGTCATCGCCACATTGGCGTGCACCGGATTCTTGGTCAACGTGGAAACAAGTGCCGTTGCCATCGCGATGCCCGCGCTGGGGCCATCTTTCGGCGTCGCGCCCTCGGGGACATGCAAGTGCACATCATGCTTCTGCAGGAAGTCCAATTCGATGCCGAGGCGCTCCGTGCGTGCGCGCACGACCGACAACGCCGCCGATGCGGATTCCTTCATCACATCGCCCAATTGACCGGTCAGGGTGACGCCGCCCTTGCCTGGCACCAGCGCGACTTCGATCTGCAGCAGATCGCCGCCTACTTCGGTCCAGGCCAAGCCGGTGACCAATCCAATCTCGTTCTGTTCCTCCGCGCGACCATAGTCGAATCGACGGACGCCGGAGTACTTGTCGAGATTCTTGGAGGTGACCTGCACCAGAGGAGTTTTGGCGCCCTTCTTCTTGGCTGGCTTTGGACCGGCCAACGCGATCTCTCTTACTACCTTGCGGCAAATCTTGGCAAGCTCGCGCTCCAGGTTTCGTACACCGGATTCGCGCGTGTAATAACGGACGATATCGCGGACAGCGCCCTCGGAAATCTTCAATTCCTCCGGCTTCAGTCCGTTGGCCTTCAGCTGCTTCGGCACCAGATAGCGCTGGGCAATGTTGAGCTTTTCATCTTCCGTGTAACCCGGGATCCGAATGACTTCCATGCGATCCAACAGCGGGCCCGGAATATTCAGCGAGTTCGACGTCGCCACGAACATCACTTCAGACAAGTCGAGATCGACTTCCAGATAGTGGTCATTGAAGGAATGGTTCTGCTCGGGATCCAGCACTTCCAGCAGCGCCGACGAAGGATCGCCGCGGAAATCCATCGACATCTTGTCGATCTCATCAAGCACGAAAAGCGGATTCTTGCTGCCGGTCTTGTTGAGGTTCTGCACGATGCGTCCGGGCATCGAGCCCACATAGGTTCGGCGGTGACCGCGGATCTCCGCCTCGTCACGCACGCCGCCCAACGACATGCGCACGAACTTGCGGTTGGTCGCCTTGGCGATGCTCTGCCCCAGGGACGTCTTGCCCACGCCCGGCGGGCCGACCAGGCACAGGATGGGGCCCTTCATCTGCTTGACCCGCGACTGCACTGCCAGGTACTCGAGAATGCGTTCCTTGACCTTCTCCAAGCCGTAATGATCATTGTCCAGGGTGTCCTGGGCAACCTTAAGGTCCTTGCGCACCTTGGTGCGCTTCTTCCACGGCACGCCCAGCAGCCAATCCAGATAGTTGCGCACCACGGCGGCTTCGGCGGACATCGGTGACATCTGCTTCAGCTTGTTGAGTTCGTTCTTGGCCTTGGTCTCCACCGGCTTCGGCATGCCTGCCTCGGCGATCTTGCGGGCCAGGTCTTCCAACTCGTTGGGTGCTTCGTCCAGCTCACCCAGTTCCTTCTGGATAGCCTTCATCTGTTCATTGAGGTAGTACTCGCGCTGGCTCTTTTCCATCTGCGACTTGACGCGGCCGCGTATGCGCTTTTCCAGCTGCTGCACATCGATTTCGCCATCAACGAAACCCACCAGCAGTTCCAGCCGTTCGCCGACCTCGATGGTTTCCAGCAGGCGCTGCTTGTCGCTCAAGCGCACACCCAGGTGCGCGGCGATGGTGTCGGCCAGACGGCTGGGTTCATCGATGCCGCTCAGCGTTTGCAGAAGTTCCGGCGGCAGCTTGCGATTGGTCTTGACGTACTGCTCGAACAGGCTCATCAGCGAACGCGCCACCGCTTCGATTTCGCGCGGCTCCCGAGTGTCGCTGGAATCGATCTCCTGGCCCTGCCCATAGAGTGAGCCGTCACGTTCGGCCACGTTGCTCACCTGCACGCGCGCAGTGCCTTCCACCAATACCTTGATGGTGCCGTCGGGCAACTTCAGCAATTGCAGCACCTGCGCCAGTGTGCCGATGGTGTACAGATCCGCCGCTGCGGGGTCGTCGGTCTCAGCCGACTTCTGCGCCAGCAACAGGATGCGTTTGTCCGCTTCCATGGCTTGTTCCAGCGCACGCATGGATTTGTCGCGCCCGACAAAGAGGGGGATGACCATATGCGGGAACACCACCACGTCACGTAGCGGCAGGACCGGCAGGTCGAGAGTTTCGGGTTGGGGACGGCGGGGCATGGGGGGCTCCAGCGATTATGGAATTCGGAAGGCAAAAAACGCCAATGGCCCCGTTATGGGGCCATTGGCGGATGGATGCAAGAGGAATCCTGAAAGCCTTTGAAACTCAGAGATTTACAGACTTGAGAATCTGTGAGGAACAGCCAACAAGTTCGTTACGAACCAGTTACCCGGTCCAGTCACTCTGCAGCGGCAACCTTGGGTGCGGGCGGATTCTGGTAGATCAGGTAGGGCTCGGATTTGTGCTCGATGACAGATTCATCCACTACCACTTTGCCGACGTTCTCAAGTGACGGCAGGTCGTACATGGTGTCCAGCAATACCGATTCCACGATGGTACGCAGGCCGCGCGCACCCGTCTTGCGCTTGAGCGCCTTGCGGGCAATAGCGGACAACGCATCGGGCCGGAACTCCAATTCCACGCCTTCCATGTCGAACAGCTTCTTGAACTGCTTGGTGATGGCGTTCTTCGGCTCCGTCAAAATCTTGACCAATGCGGCCTCGTCGAGCTCTTCCAGCGTGGCGACGACAGGCAGACGACCAACGAACTCGGGAATCAGGCCGAACTTGATCAGATCTTCCGGCTCGACTTCCGACAACACCTTGCCCATCTCGGTCTTGCGCTCGGAGCTCTTCACCTTGGCGCCGAAGCCAATGCCGCTGGCTTCCGTGGAACGCTGCTGGATGATCTTGTCCAAACCTGCGAACGCACCACCGCAGATGAACAGAATGTTCTTGGTGTCCACCTGCAGGAATTCCTGCTGCGGGTGCTTGCGCCCGCCCTGCGGCGGCACACTGGCCACCGTGCCTTCGATCAGCTTCAGCAGCGCCTGCTGCACACCTTCGCCGGACACGTCGCGAGTGATCGACGGGTTCTCGCTCTTGCGCGAAATCTTGTCGATTTCATCGATATAGACAATGCCCTGCTGCGCTTTGTCGACATCGTAGTCGCACTTCTGCAGCAGCTTCTGGATGATGTTTTCCACGTCCTCGCCCACGTAACCGGCTTCGGTCAGCGTGGTCGCATCGGCAATGGTGAACGGCACGTTGAGCAAGCGGGCCAGCGTTTCGGCCAGCAACGTCTTGCCGGAGCCGGTGGGGCCGGCCAGCAGGATATTGGACTTGGCCAGTTCGACCTCGTCATTCTTGCTGCGGCTCTCGATGCGCTTGTAATGGTTGTACACGGCCACGGCGAGCGTGCGCTTGGCGCGCTGCTGACCGATCACGTACTGATCCAGCACTTCCAGGATTTCACGTGGCTTCGGCAGATGGCTGCGGGCAGACTGCGCCTTCTCCTCGAGTTCCTCGCGGATGATGTCGTTGCACAGCTCGACGCATTCATCGCAGATGAACACGCTCGGGCCCGCAATCAGCTTGCGGACTTCATGCTGGCTTTTGCCGCAGAACGAGCAATACAGGATTTTGTTGCTGTCGCCGGAACGGCCCTGACGGTCTTCGCTCATGCTTCGGTTACTCGGTCACCCTGCCCGCCAAACGGGCTTTCGGTCGCAGAATAGCACACGCTCCAGCGTTGTCGCCGGGGCGTGGAATGGGAGGAAAAACGCGAGAAATGGTCCCGCGTCTCGGCATTACGCCGACTGGATGGATTCGTCAGGACGGCGTTCCAGCACTGAATCGACCAGCCCGTAGGCCTGGGCGTCGGCAGCGCTCTTGAAATTGTCGCGTTCGGTATCGCGCTCGATGGTTTCCAGTGCCTGTCCAGTGTGCTTGGCCAGGATTTCATTCAGGCGGGAGCGCAAGGTCAGGATTTCACGAGCGTGAATGTCGATGTCCGTGGCTTGGCCTTGGAAGCCACCCAGCGGCTGATGGATCATGACGCGGGAGTTAGGCAGTGCATAACGCTTGCCCTTTGCGCCTGCAGCCAGCAACAACGCGCCCATGCTCGCAGCTTGGCCGACGCAGATGGTGCTGACGTCTGGCTTGATGTACTGCATGGTGTCGTAGATCGCCATACCCGCCGTGACCACGCCACCCGGCGAGTTGATGTAGAAACTGATGTCCTTTTCCGGGTTTTCCGCTTCCAGGAACAACATCTGGGCCACGATGACGTTGGCGACATGATCGTCGACGCCACCCACCAGAAAGATCACTCGCTCCTTCAACAGGCGCGAATAGATGTCGTAGGCGCGCTCGCCGCGACTGGTCTGTTCGACCACCATCGGCACCAGGTTCAGGGCTCTAGTTGGAATGCTCATTGGTTTCGCGCCTACGTTCGTGGAGTCCGGCCAAGAATAGCCTGACCGGAGTCGGGCCGGGCCACTAGGCCCGGGACCGCTTAGTTCCGGATGGCTTCCTGGAAACTGAGGGCCTGCTCCGTGTGCTGGGCGCGCTCGGCGATCCAATCGATCACCTGCTCTTCCATCACACGGCTCTGCAGACCATTCATCAGTTGGGGGTCGTTGCGATACAACTCAATGACCTGTTCCGGTTCTTCGTAAGTGGACGCGATGAGACGCAGCGTTTCGTTCAGGCGTTTGGGATCCAGACGCAGCTGATTGCGGCGGGCTACTTCACCCACCAGCAAACCGACCAGCACGCGCTTGCGGGCGGCGTCCTTGAAACCTTCGTGCGCGTTTTCGGGGATTTGCACCTGCTGGCCGTTGCGCTGCGCCTGTTCGGCTGCCTGCTGGACCATGGCGCGCGCTTCGTTTTCGACCAAACGGGGCGGCATGTCGACGTGCGAATAAGCGGCAATCAGCTGTTCGCCCACTTCGCGGCGCAGACGGGTCATCAGGGCGCCTTTCAGCTCGCGCTCCAGGTTGGCGCGGATATCGGCACGGAACTGCTCCGGGTCGCCACTCTTCACGCCGAAGCTGCGGATGAAGTCCTTGTCCACTTCCGGCAGTACCGGCTCGGAGACTTCGGTAACCTTAACGTGGACCTGGACTTGACGGCCGGCCAGCTGTGGCACTCGCCAGTCGGCCGGGAAATCCACATCAACGGCTTTTTCTTCGCCCTTGGCCAAGCCCACCAAGGCCTGCTCGATAGCACCGAACATCACGCCCGAACCAATCAGAGTGGCGCCTTTCTCGCTACCTTCGGCCGGCAAACGCTCATCGCCTGCCTGCGACCAGGTTTCCAGCGCCACGCGGTCGCCTTCTTTCGCGCCACGGTCGACGGCCTGGAACGTACGGCGCTGCAGGCGCAGGTTTTCGACCATCTGGTCGATGTCAGCATCGGTCACTTCCGCGGTATGGCGGATGACATTGAGCGCGGCGACGTCGATGTCGCCGAAATCGGGAACCACTTCGAACGTGGCGACGAATTCCAGCTCGCTATCGCCGGCTTTTTCGATGCGCGGGCTGCCGGCCAGCTGCAGCGATTGCTCGCGCACGGCCGAATTGAAGGTTTCGCGCAGCAGACCATCCAAGGCTTCGGCGCGCACTTGCTCGCCATAGCGTTGCTCGATGACCTTGGTGGGCACCTTGCCTGGGCGAAAGCCCTTGATGCGCGCGGTACGCGCAAGCTCGCGCAGGCGTCCGCCGATATGCGTATCCAGGCGATCAGCCGGCAGGCTGAAACTCATGCGACGCTCGAGATTGCCGATCGATTCGACCGAAACTTGCATACTCACTGACTCCTACCGCCCTGGTCTGTGCCACGGCATATGTTGATGATCTGGTTCGCAGGCATGGACAAGGCGCCACGCCGGCGGAACGGGATAGTTTGGCTGATTCTGGGCTTGGCTGCCAGCGTTTGGGCAGGCTGCCGCGATTCGAAAGGTGGGCTGGCTCGCCAGGGCCCAGGCATGGGCGGTCTGGGCTGAACGAGTGCGGTCGCGCTTAACCGATTCGAACAGTGGAGCGCTTGCCGTCGGTCCGGGAATAAAGCGATGCCGCTTGTTCTCGCGCCAGGGTGCGATTCGGCAGGGTTTGGAAAAGCCGATCGCCCAGCATCGCCTGGCGCTAGGGCGCGGTTAGGCGGTCCGCTCGAAAAGCCGGTTGCCCGGCATCGCCTCGCGCTGGGGCGCGCTCATCGCCATGGTTGCCGTGCTTTGGTCGAGGCCCGGGCGTGGTGCGAAAGGCGGGACTCGAACCCGCACGGGGGTTACCCGCTGGAACCTAAATCCAGTGCGTCTACCAATTCCGCCACTTTCGCAGGTGCCGCACATTCTAACCCGGCCTGCCACCGCCCCGCATCCGGCAAAAAAAACGCCCGGGTTACCGGGCGATTTTCTATTTGGTGGGCTGTGAAGGATTCGAACCTTCGACCTATTGATTAAGAGTCAACTGCTCTACCAACTGAGCTAACAGCCCTGAAAACTGGTCGCGTATTCTACGCGTTTATCGCGCTTTGTTACAAACTTCGCCGTGGCGATGTCTTACATCAATGGGGTGCCGTACCCGGCGCGTTCATAACCAGAAGGCTTCTGATACCCCTGCCGCAGCAGGCGATACCCCGCCGGCTAAGGGTGCGAATGGTAAGCCACAGTCAATCGGCGATCAAGCCGGGGTAGCTCGATCAGCACACCGACCCCAAGTCAGAACCGCAGCTCAACCGCCCACCGCCGAAGCCGTACTCATCTACGGATCATAGCCGAGCTAGAAAACTGAACGAACAACGACACCTCTCAACTAACTAGCCTACAGCGATCAACTGGGCGGCCGCCAACAGCTTGTCCCGACAGGTCGCATATACCGTCTGTCCATTACCTGCTCTCGGGTCCGTGTGCGTTAGCAGCGAATATAAGCTAATGCCCGGCTGCGGCGTGCCGGTAATCCTCTGAGCGAGGGCCGCTAGCGCCGCCTGCGTCGTGGAGGTCAGATGAGCGGATGAGTTCCTCATCATCTTGATATCCTGCAGATCTACAACAATCGCAGAAAGATGAGGTTCAAATGGGTAGCCGTGCTCGAAGTAGATGCGAGCAACCTTCCGGACGTTATCAATATTCGCGAAGTCGAAATATCTGTTGATCCCAATAATCATCGCTTGAGCAGCCTGTGCGGTAGGCGGCAACACAAAGCGGTTCGGGGTGGCGCCTGACACCGTTGCACCCCCTGTCATCAACGATATGAAGCATGCCTCAAGAAATGACTCCCAAGCGATGAATAGATTGAGAAATGCCGCTACAGTGATCTGCTCCTGATCACGAGCCGGAAATATTGCGGTGCCGTTGGCATCGGACCGATGAGCATTCGTTATTAGTGCGTCACACTGCTGCGCTTCAGCCTGGAGTTTCGTGAGCGCTGCGCCCGGCATAGCGAGGCTAGACCTTTGTTAGTTCTAGCAAGAACTCCGTACGACGTTTTCGAACAGCCTCGTCCGTAGTAGCTCTACGACTATCGGTCAGAAACTGCCGTTCCGGGGCTGTCAGATCTTCAGGGTGATCTGCAAGTACAAAAACCTGATCAACTCTCTCTAGCCGATCTCGTTCGAACTCTATCGGCACCTGAACCCGTGCCTGATCAGCAGTGACTCCTGGAATACCAAATTTTCGATGAGCTACGTAGGTAAACAAGGAATAGAAAAGGTGGGGCCGTCGAAACTCTGTGTCTGATAACCCTTCAGGGTAGAGATCGACTATGTAAGCAATGACGGCATCGAACCGCGTCTCTAACTCATCGACGTCATTGTCGAACTCATTCTCATATGAACCGTAGAACTTCTTGACCTGCTTCTTAGATTTGATTCCCTCAAGCATCGCAATGAGCAAGTCTGCCACTAGGCTGACCTCCAGCATCCGTACAACCTGTTTAGACGTAAGGACGCCCTGCCTGGTCCAAAAATCGTAATACTTGTGACCGACACGGTCAGCAAGCACTTTAAAAGGTCCGAAATGATCAGCGTTGATCTTCTCTTGTTCGTTTAGGACCACCGCGTACGAGTTCAAACGTCCAAAGATATCCAAGACTTCGGAATCCGGAAGATTGATCAGCAAGTCAACAGATATCTCATAAGCAAGCACATGCTCCCTGACGTGCTCTGGCAGCTGACTAAAAAGCACTCCCCCCAGATCAGGATGATGCTTCTTACTTACAGAAAACCCATCCCCTAGGTAGCTAAGGATCGTGCGTAGACGTTGCTGACCATCGACAACCTCACGAATAGATTTCTTCGTCGTGACATTGATCTGCTGTCGTATAAAGACCTTAGGTATAGGTTTCCCCCTAAGGATCGTATCCATGAGATAGCTTTTCGCTTTATCGGTCCAAACTGATCTACGCTGGAACCTCGGGTTAAGCACAAGCTGTTTTGCTGCGTCCCACTCAACAAAATCATTGATGCTGTAGGTTCGGGAATCGTAGCTTTTCATGTACTCATGTCATCCATTTGGGGTACCGCAGGTGCCTTACGGCGACAGTGTGCCCGAAGACTACAACTTCTGACGAGTTCAGCTACAGAGAAGCGTACTCATAACGGCTAGTCGCCGTCGGAAGACTCGTCAAAGCTGGACTTCGTAATAGCCAACGGGCCTTCAATCGGAGGCTGCCCCTTGCGCCCGTTAGCGAGTCTCTTGCGCAACTCACTTCCAAATATCTCGATGAGCACTCGGATGGTCTTGGGCGGAAGCCAATTGCTAGGAGGTGGCCGGGGTCCGGGATAGATCAAAAGTGCCTTGGTCATAACTCGCTTTTTCGAGCCTTCAGGGGGCGGAACTTCGACCAACAGGTAGTATTTTCGGTTCATAGCAGGTCACCTCATCCCCCTGCAGGGGACTCGAACCCGCAGTTCCAGTCAAATCAAATATTTGCGTTCGCCAAAAACAATAAAGGCCCCGATACGCAAATATCGGAACCCTTATTAATCAATAGCTTACAAAAACTGGGGTGGAAGACGGGATTTGAACCCGCGACCCCCGGAATCACAATCCGGTGCTCTAACCAACTGAGCTACATCCACCATATATTGCAAACACTACATCAATCCTGCCGGTCCGGTGTGGCGCGCCCGACAGGACTCGAACCTGTAACCGCCGGCTTAGAAGGCCGGTGCTCTATCCGGTTGAGCTACGGGCGCATTTCACTCCGTCGCACCGGATTGTCGCATTCCGCCCCACCCGATACATCAGACCAGACTGGTCGGGGTAGAGGGATTCGAACCCCCGACCCTCTGCTCCCAAAGCAGATGCGCTACCAGACTGCGCTATACCCCGACGAGGGTCCCGGCGTGGCGCCAGCGGCACCAACAAGGCCGCGTATTGTCGGAACCTGCGAGCCTGCTGTCAAACGGCATGTGGCGATGGTCGGCGTAAGATATCCTCTTGTTCAGGGACCGACGTCCGAATCCACAATGAGGGCACCATGATACGCAGCGGCAATCCAGCACTAAAAGAATCCACCTTCCTCGATCTGGGCAGCGGCACCGTCGTGTCCCGCGATGCCGGCGCGATGACACTGAACGGCACGGTCAACAAGACCGGTTTCCTGTTGCTGCTGACGGTGCTGACCGCGGCGTTCGCTTGGTCCCAGGTGGAATTCGGCGTCGACGGACGTCCACAGCCGGGCTTCGGCATGTACATGTGGGGCGGCCTGATCGGCGGCTTCATCCTGGCGATGGTCACCGTATTCAAGAAGACCTGGGCGCCGGTCACCGCGCCGCTGTACGCGCTGGTGGAAGGGTTCTTCCTGGGCGCTATCTCTGCGATGTACAACTTCTTGTACGAAGGCATCGTGCTGCAGGCGGTGATGCTGACCTTCGGCACCCTGTTCGCGCTGCTGTTCGCCTACCGCAGCGGCCTGATCAAGGCCACCGAGAACTTCAAACTGGGCGTGGTGGCGGCGACTGGCGGCATCGCATTGGTCTATCTGGCCACCATCGTGCTCGGCTTGTTCAACATCCAGATTCCGATGATTCACGGAAACGGCCTGGTCGGTATCGGCTTCAGTCTGTTCGTGGTTGTGATCGCAGCGCTAAACCTGGTGCTGGATTTCGATTTCATCGAAAGCGGCGTCGAACAAGGCGCACCGAAATACATGGAGTGGTACGGCGCGTTCGGCCTGATGGTCACACTGGTGTGGCTGTACATCGAGTTCCTGCGCCTGCTGTCCAAGCTGCAATCGCGCAACTGATTCGATTAGCGCATCAAGAAAAAAAACGGGGCGCCT
Organism: Pseudoxanthomonas sp. CCNWLY206-1; assembly: GCF_039710385.1. NCBI lineage: Bacteria > Pseudomonadati > Pseudomonadota > Gammaproteobacteria > Lysobacterales > Lysobacteraceae > Pseudoxanthomonas > Pseudoxanthomonas sp. CCNWLY206-1. Next base: position 71,475 of record NZ_JBDKXI010000003.1, read on the forward strand.
TGGCGCCCCGTTTTTGTTTCAAGCCTGAATCGATGCGTCGAATGGCTTTGTCCTTTGGCGGCGTGAAGGCTCTCGGTATCAAACCATCTGCAACTTTCAAAGTTGCGGCGCGGACTCCACTCGCTCACCCAAGCGAATCTGCTTGCCCCACACGTCCCCGCGCGGGCCACAGTATGAAACCTATCGCCACCAGCGCCAACAGCCAGCAGTAGTGAACGTTGCCGGCTAGCGCCAACGGCGATACGGCCGCCAGCGAGGACGCCAGCAGTATCTGCGCGCCGTAAGGCAGGATGCCTTGCATCACGCAGGCAAAGATATCCAAGACACTGGCCGAACGACGTGGCGTGATGCCGTGCCGTTCGGCGATGTCCTTAGCCAAACTACCGGAGATCAGAATGGCGACGGTGTTGTTGGCGCTCAGCGCATCGGTGCCTGCCGCCAGCGCGGCGATACTGAACTCACCAGAGCGACGTCCGGTATGGCCTCTCGCAAACCGGGCAATCGTCTGCGCCAGCCAATCCATGCCACCGGCGGCCTTCATCAACGCACCCAGGCCGCCTATCAGGATCGATACCAGTGTCACTTCCAACATGCTTTCGAATCCGGTGTAGATATCACCGGTGAACGTGATCAGGTCGTATTCACTGCTGAGCATGAAGCCGAATACCCCTGACGCCACCAAACCAATGCCAAGCACCAGCACCACATCCAACCCCGTCAACGCCAGCCCCAGCACTATCAAGTAGGGCAACACCAACCAGGGGGAGGCCGCATTCGGTGCCGTTACCGGCGCGGCATCACCCAGGAACGCCAGCATCAATACCGTCGCCAGTGCTGCGGGAACGGCGATCTTGAAGTTCTCGCGAAATTTGTCGCGCATCTCCGCGCCTTGGCTGCGGGTGGCGGCGATCGTGGTGTCGGAGATGATGGAAAGATTGTCGCCGAACATGGCGCCACCCATCACTGCACCGATGACCAGTGCCCGATCCAAACCCGCGGCATCCGAAATGCCCAGCGCGATCGGCACCACGGCCGCCAGCGTTCCCATCGACGTGCCAATGGACAGCGAGACGAAGGCAGCCACCAGGAACAGTCCCGGCAAGATCAGTCCGCTCGGCAGTGCGCCCAAGCCCAGGGCCACGACGGCATCCACCGCGCCGATCGCCTTGGTAACGGTAGCGAAGCCGCCCGCCAGCAGGAAAATCAGGCACATCAGCATGATGTTGTTTTCGCCCATCCCCGACAGCAATGTCCGCATGGGCGCAACGCCGCGACGCCTGGCCAGCCACGCGCCCAGCGCTAGCGCCGGCAGAATCGCCACCGGCGCGCGTAGCTGGTAAAAGCCCATCGGCTCGCCCTGCAGAGTGAAATACAGGCCCGCGCCGAAAAACAGCGACAGGAACAGCAGGATAGGAGTCAGCGCGGTGGCGCTGGGGCGGACAGTCATCGAGGGGGCCTGATTAGGGAGCCTCGCGATTCTGCGGGCTATTGGCGGTCGTACCAACCCCTGCGATAGGACGCACGCCAACAAAAACGGGACGCCAAGCGTCCCGTTCGTGGAGATCACTGCTGACAGGCCTCAAACCCGGCTGGCAATCGCCTTGGCGAACGACATGGTGTTGCCCTGCCCGCCCAGATCCGGGGTCAACGAATCCTTGGCTTCCAGTGTGGCGATGATGGCCGCACGCAGGCGTTCGGCCTTCTCCGGCTGACCGATATGGTCCAGCATCTGCGCCGCGCCCAACAACAGTGCGCACGGATTGGCGATGCCCTTGCCGGCAATGTCCGGAGCCGAGCCATGCACGGCTTCGAAGATCGCCGCATCGACGCCGATGTTCGCACCCGGGGCCAGCCCCAGGCCGCCGACCAGGCCGGCACACAAATCGGAAATGATGTCGCCGAACAGGTTGGTGGTGACGATGATGTCGAACTGTTCCGGACGCATCACCAACTGCATGCAGGTGTTGTCCACGATCATCTCGTTGCACTCGATGTCCGGATACAGCGCAGCCACTTCGCGCGCCACCTTCAGGAACAGCCCTGAAGTGGTCTTCAAGATGTTGGCCTTGTGTACCACCGTGATCTTCTTGCGGCCGGTCTTGCGAGCCAGCTCGAATGCGTAGCGGACGATGCGCTCGGAGCCCTTGCGGGTGATCTTCTGCGTCAACAGCGCGGTTTCGCCATCCTCGGAAATCGATTGGCCTTCGCCGATGTACGCGCCCTCGGTGTTCTCACGGACGGTAATGACGTCCACGCCCGACGGAAAACGCGACTTCGTGTTGGGGAACGACTTGGCCGGACGCACGTTGGCGTACAGGTCGAAATGCCGGCGCATCGCCACGTTGATGGAGCTGAAGCCCTCGCCTACCGGCGTGGTCAACGGGCTCTTCAGCGCAATCTTGTTCTTGCGGATCGAATCCAGGGTGGCCTGCGGCAGCAGATCGCCGTGCTTCTCCAACGCCACCAGGCCGGCGTCGGCTTCTTCGTAGGTCAGGCCGACCTTCAGTGCGTCCAGCACATACAAGGTGGCATCCATGATCTCCGGGCCAATACCATCGCCGCGGATGACCGTAATTGTCTGGGTCATTGCTTGAGTTCCGAACAGGGGGCGCACGCCGGCGGGACCGGAGGCGACGAGAAAGGGATAGTCCGGTAATTATGCCTGATGGGCTGGTTCCGCCCAAATTAGCAGCCGGGAACAGGGAATGGAGAACGGGGAATGAGTCGCCGTGCGAGCCGAATGCCTGCGGACCTTCGAATGGGAAAACGACCTTGGGCGCTGCGAACCATATCCACCGGGAAGGTCCGAAGCCTTTGTTCGTCATGACCAGCCATTCGCGACGGTCCGTCATTCCCCCGTTCCCTGCTCCGTGTTCCCGTTTTAAGAAGCTTCAGCCGTGATCGTGCGCCTCAGGGCCACTAGCCGCGCCCGCTTCCAGTTGATCCAGGAAATCCACCGCCCTGCGCAGGTGCGGGATGACGATGGAGCCCCCCACCACCAATCCCACGGAGAACGTCTCGAAGAATTCCTCGCGGGTGACGCCGACTTCCTTGCACTGCGCTACGTGGTAGCTGATGCAGTCGTCGCAGCGCAGCACCATCGACGCCACCAGACCAAGCAACTCCTTGGTCTTTACGTCCAGTGCGCCGGCTTGGTAGGTCTGCGTGTCCAGGGCGAAGAACCGGCGTACCACCTGGTTGGGCTCGGCCAGGATCCGCTGGTTCATGCGCTGGCGAAACTCGGTGAACTGGCGCACGCGATCCCGCTCGCCGGTGTCGTCCACCTGACCCGATTTTTCGTTACCCAGCCGCTCTTCGCCTTGCGGTCCGGCGCTCATGCGGGACGACCTGACGACAGCAACGGTTCCAGTTTGCCGGCGCGGTGCAGCGCCACCATGTCGTCATAGCCACCCACGTGGGTGTCGCCAATGAATATCTGCGGCACGCTGGTGCGTTTGGCCAGCGCCATCATTTTCTGGCGTTCCGTGGGATCCAGGTCAACCCGGACCTCGGTCCAGGATTGTCCCTTGCTCTTGAGGAAATTCTTGGCCGCCACGCAATACGGGCAGATCGCGGTGGTGTAAAGGGTAATCTCCGGTTTTTCTGTATCGCCAGGGGCGTTTTCGCGAGGGCTACTCAAGGGAATTCTCCGGGCACAATCTTGTCTGAAGGCAATATGGGTGAGGCAGTGATGGGTTTCCAGCCACGGCCGCGGAACAATGTGAGCCGGGCAAGGTCTGGTTAATGGACATCAATTAACCGCATGTTCACGCCTCGGGCTCATCCACGCCTCATTCTGATTGATGCCCTTGGCTATTGTCCGTTACGGAGTTACCGCTTGCGCCCATTGCTGCTCGTCACCGCACTGACCCTGGCCGTCGCTGCGCCGCTGGCGTCGTCCCAGGATTCCCGGTTGCCGGACATCGGTTCCTCGGCAGGCGAATTGCTGACGCCGGCCAAGCAGGCGGAATACGGCGGCATGCTGCTGCGTGAGCTACGCAACTACGGCTACCTGCTGGAAGACCCGCTGATCACGGATTGGCTGCAAACCATGGGCAATCAGCTTGCGGCGGATAGCGACAATCCGCAGCAGCCGTTTACGTTCTTCATGATGAAGGACCGCCAGATCAACGCGTTCGCCACGTTGGGCGGCTACATCGGGATGAACGCAGGCCTGGTGCTGACCGCCCAGCGCGAGGACGAAGTCGCCGCAGTGCTGTCGCACGAAATCGCCCACGTCACCCAGCAACACGTCCTGCGTGGCGCGGAACGCGCCCAGCGCGACCAGATTCCGATCCTGCTCGGCATGCTGGGTGCCATCGTGTTGGCGCAGGCGGCAGGCGGCAGTTCCAGCGGCGATGCCTCGCAGGCCGCCATTGCCTCGGCGATGGGCCTGATGCAACAGCGCCAGATCGACTACACCCGTTCCAACGAATCCGAGGCGGACCGCGTCGGCATCCGTACCCTGGACCGCGCCGGCTACGACGTGGACGCCATGGCGGGCTTCTTCGCGCGGATGGCTCAAGCCACCCGCAGCAACCGCGGCAGCGAACGCGACCGTACGCCCGACTACCTGATGACTCACCCGGTCACCACCACCCGCATCAGCGAAGCCCAGCAACGGGCCGAACAGCTACGCAAGGACAATATTCCCCTCGTCACCACGGTTCCGGGCGGAAAGCGGGTAGAAACCTACAACCCCAACACCATCGTCCTGCCCGACATGCTCAGCGACAATCCGCTGCTGCCGGTCGCGGTCACCATTTCCTCGCAATCCTTCAGCCGGGGCGGCACCGGACAGTTCGACTGGGCTCGGGAACGGTTGCGTGTGCTTAGCGCCCCTACGTCGGTTGCCGCGATACGCGAATACGAAACCATCCGGCGGGACGCTGGCAAGCTGAACGACTCGCAAGCCTATGGCCTGGCCATCGCCCACCTCCAGGGCGGTGACCTGAAGGCAGCCAACACCGAATTATCCGCCCTATTGGACAAGCACCCTGACAATCTCTGGGTGCAATTGGCCATGGGCGAAGCTGAATCCCGCACCGGCAAAGCGGCGGCGGCCAATCAACGGTTCTCCGCTTTACTGAAGCAGATGCCCACCAACCGCGCGGTTGCGCTGACCTTCGCCAAGGTACTGAATGAACAAGGTGGCCGCGAAGCCGGGCAACGCGCGCAGGCGGTGTTGCGGCCTTTGCTGAGCCGGTCGGCGGAAGACCCGACCTTCCAGCAACAATTCGGCCGCGCCAACGAGTTAGCCGGTGATACCGCCCGCGCTGGCGAGGCCTACGCCGAGGCTGCGTTCCTCAATGGTCGTCCGGAGCAGGCCCTGATTCAGCTGCAAACGCTCAAGCGCCGGGATGATCTGGACTATTACGCCCGGGCGCGCGTCGATGCGCGCATCGCGATCATCACCCCACAAGTGCTGGAACTTCGCCGCCAGGGCATCCGCGACCCTGATGTCGACCGGCGTTGACCGATCCACGGATACCCCGCAAGCGGGTGCCGTGGCTTCCGTCGCCAGTTTCTTCGAGTCGTGAGACCGTAACCATCGTCTGAACTGTGAGGGAAATCCCGCTCGCAAGCCTGCCAGTTCATGACAGCCCGGCGGCGTGTCATGTATTCGTCATAAAATTGTCGTCTACTGGCGTGAATCCACTGAGCCAACGGTATCCTCGTGCAGAAGCACATCCTGATCGTTGACGATGAACCCGCCATTCGCGAAATGGTCGCCTTTGCCCTGCGCAAGGGCGAATACGAACCGGTCCACGCCGGCGATGCGCGCGAGGCACAAAATGCCATCGCCGACCGGGTACCCGACCTGATCCTTCTGGATTGGATGTTGCCCGGCACCAGTGGGCTGGAGTTGGCACGGCGTTGGCGCAAGGACGCCATGACACGCGACATCCCCATCATCATGCTGACCGCACGTGGCGAAGAAAATGATCGTGTCGGTGGCCTGGAAGCCGGCGTGGATGATTACGTGGTCAAGCCTTTCTCGGCGCGCGAGCTACTGGCCCGCATCCGCGCGGTGATGCGCCGCTCGCGCGAAGATGACGAAGATGGCAGCGTCGCGGTAGGACCATTGCGCATCGACGGCGCCGCCCACCGCGTGTTTGCCGGCGACACGCCAGTGCCGATCGGCCCCACCGAATACCGCCTGCTGCACTTCTTCATGACCCACCCGGAGCGCGTCTACAGCCGCACCCAGCTGCTGGATCACGTTTGGGGCGGCAGCGTCTACGTCGAAGAACGCACCGTCGACGTGCACATCCGCCGCCTGCGCAAGACCCTGGAACCCCATAGCCTGGAAAACATGGTGCAGACCGTGCGCGGCTCGGGCTACCGGTTCTCGGCATCGGTGTAGGAGGTCGCGGTGAGCAGTGAGCGGATAAAGCTGCAACGCTTACCCACATCCTCTGTCATACACATCTGCCACAATCCAATCCATGCCCCATTACATCCGATCTGCCTGGTTGAAGACGCTCGGCGAACTCGCCGCGGTGCTCGCCTTGGCGGTGGTCGTTGGCTTCTTGCTTGGGCAGGTCTGGCCGGTGGTAACGCTCGCGGCGCTGGGCGTGGTGGCTTGGCACTACTGGCGCTTGCGCAAATTGTTGCTGCGCCTGACCGCACGTGAGCGACTGGCGCCCGTTCAGGGCAGTGGCGTCTGGAACGAACTGGATCGTCTGCTGCACCGTAGCCAGGTGGAAATGCGTGCGCGCAAGCGCCGGCTGCTGGACATCCTGCGCGCCTACCGCGCTGCAGCGGCCGCCCTGCCCGATGCCGTGGTGGTGGTGGATCGCAATAGCCAACGCGTGCAATGGTTCAACAAGGCAGCCACCTCGTTGCTGGGATTGCAGTATCCCAACGACATCGGAGCGCCCGTCGGCGACCGCATGCAGCCGCTGCCGATGTCGCACTGGCTGGCCGCCGGCCGCAATGCCGAACCGATGCTGGATGCCGGATCGCCTGTCGATCCCAACGTGCGCCTCAACCTGCGGTTGATTCCCTATTCGGATCAGTACTGGCTGCTGGTCGCACGTGATGTCAGCAAGATGCTCCGCCTTGAACAGATGCGTCGCGACTTCGTCGCCAATGTCTCGCACGAGCTGCGCACCCCGCTGACCGTAGTACACGGCTACCTCGACATGCTGGAGCCGGAGGAATTCCCCGAGTGGGCGCCGATGCTCGCCGAGATGCAGAAACAATCTCAGCGGATGACCCAATTGGTGGAAGACCTGCTGACGCTGTCGCGCCTGGAAGCGCAAGACAGCCTGCCGGACGAAAGCGTCGCGATGGCACCCATGCTGGCGACCCTGCGGCGCGAAGCCGAGGCGCTCAGCCACAAGCGCCACACCATCGTCGTGCAGGACGAAGCCGGCGTGGACCTATGGGGTTCCAACAAGGAACTGCACAGCGCGTTTTCCAATCTGGTCAGCAATGCGGTGCGCTATACCCCGGTGGGCGGCACCATCACGGTGCGCTTCGTACGCGAAGGCGAAGGCGCGGCACTCAGCGTGCGCGACACCGGCTATGGCATCCCCGCCTCGCACCTGCCGCGCATCACCGAACGCTTCTACCGTGTTTCCACCAGCCGCTCACGCGAAAGCGGCGGCACCGGTCTGGGCCTGTCCATCGTCAAGCATGTCCTGAATCTGCACCAGGCGCGGCTGGATATCGAAAGCGAAGTCGGCCTCGGCAGCACATTCTCGGTGCACTTCGGCCCGCAACGCGTGCATCCCCGCAACGACACACCCCATTTTTCCCTGCCGGACAGTCAGCACGCATGAATGCCGCTATCGACACGCCGCTGGACAACCTGAGCGACGACGACGCACTACGCGATCCTTCGCTGTACCTCAATCGCGAACTGTCGCAGTTGGATTTCAATTTCCGGGTGCTGGCGCAGGCGCTGGATCCGCAGGTACCGGTGCTGGAGCGACTGCGCTTCCTGTGCATCTCCTGCACCAATCTGGACGAGTTCTTCGAGATACGCGCGGCCACCGTGCGCCACGCGCAGGATTTCGGTCTGCCGCCGGGTGCCGACGGCATGAGCCCGGTGGTCGTCCTGAACAAGATTCACGACCGCGCCGCCGAATTGGTGGATGCGCAGTACAAATGCTGGAACGACGTACTGAGGCCGGCATTGAACGAAGCCGGCGTGCGCGTGTTCGGCCGTGGCCGCTGGAGCCCGCGTCAAACCCGCTGGCTGCGCGCGTATTTCCGCAACGAAATAATGCCGGTGCTGTCGCCGTTGGGTCTGGATCCGGCGCATCCGTTTCCGAAGATCCTCAACAAGTCGCTCAACATCGTGGTGGTGCTGAAAGGCAAGGATGCCTTCGGACGCGCCGGTCACCTGGCGATCGTGCGTGCGCCGCGCTCACTGTCGCGCATCATCCATTTGCCGCAGCGTGTATCCGGCGGCGAACACGATTTCGTGCTGTTGTCGTCGGTGCTGTCGGCATTCGTCGACGATCTGTTTCCCGGCATGGAAGTCAAAGGTTCCTACCAGTTCCGCGTCACCCGCAATTCGGAGCTGGTGGTGGACGAAGAGGAAGTGGAGAACCTGGCGCTGGCCCTGCGTGACGAGCTGGTCGGCCGCGGTTACCGGCCCGCCGTCCGGCTGGAGATCGCGCACGATTGCCCCAAACCCATCGTGCGTACGCTGCTGCAGAACTTCGAGCTGCCAGAAAATGCGGTGTACCCCATTGATGGACCGGTCAACCTCAATCGCGTCATCCAGGTCTACGACCTGGTGCAGCGACCAGAACTGAAATATCCGGTCTTCACTCCGCGTACCTTGCGCGACATGGATACCATTTTCGAGAAAGCCGCCGAAGGCGACATATTGCTCCACCACCCGTTCGATGCGTTTACGCCGGTGCTGGAACTGATCAAGCAAGCCGCTATCGATCCGCAAGTATTGGCGATCAAGCAAACGCTCTACCGCACCGGCAAGGACTCGGCCATCGTCGAGGCGCTGGTACTGGCCGCTCGCAATGGCAAGGACGTCACCGTGGTAGTCGAGCTACGGGCGCGCTTTGACGAAGACGCCAACCTGGGCGTCGCCGATCGCCTGCAGGAAGCCGGTGTGCAGGTGGTGTACGGCGTGGTGGGTTACAAGACGCACGCCAAGATGCTGCTGATCGTGCGACGCGAAGGCAAGAAGCTGCGCCGCTACGTGCATCTGGGAACGGGCAACTATCACAGCGGCACCGCGCGCGTTTACACCGACCTGGGGCTGATCACCGCTGATCCTGACATCGGCAACGACGTGCATCAGTTGTTCCAGCAGTTGTCAGGACTTGCGCCGGCCACCAAGCTCAAGCGCCTGCTGCAATCACCGTTCACGCTACACCCCGGGCTGATCAAGAAGATCGAACGCGAGGCAAGCCTGGCGCAAGCCGGCAAGCCGGCGCGCATCATCGCCAAGGTCAATGCACTGAACGAACCCCGCGTGATGCGCGCGCTATATGCGGCCTCGCAGGCCGGCGTGCAAATCGATCTGATCGTGCGCGGTGCATGCACCTTGCGCCCGGGCGTACCCGGCGTTTCCGAAAACATCCGCGTGCGTTCGATCGTCGGTCGCTTCCTGGAACACAGCCGCATCTATTGGTTCGGCAACGACGGTACGCCGGAACTGTACTGCGCGAGTGCCGACTGGCTGGAACGCAACCTGCTACATCGGGTCGAGACCTGCTTCCCTATCCTCAACCGCGAGTTGGCACGGCAAGTATTCGAAGACGGGTTGCAGAACTACCTGGCCGACAATCAGAACGCCTGGGAACTCACTTCGGACGGCGAGTACCGAAAGCTGGTACCAGCCGAAGGCGAGGCGCCCCATTCTGCGCAGGCGGTGCTGTTGTCGAAGGTTTGAGGCGGCCGTCGTGCTGTTGTAGGAGCGCCGTCCCGGTGCGAGCTCTTCGCTTCCGCCGCGATCTGACGGAAGAACTCTCGGCGGGGATGCGGCTCCTACAAACCGACCTGCCTGACGGGAGAGCTCGCGGCGGGACGCCGCTCTACATGGACGATGTCCCTACAAAACCATCCTGCAAAAGACAATCTCAGAATCATTGACCGAGTAGCAGCGCCCGCGGCCGACAACCGCTAAACTTCTCACATGCCGCCCCTATCCTCCTCCGCTTCGCCGCCGCTGCAGGACGGCGACCAGATCGCCGCGATAGACCTGGGCTCCAACAGTTTCCATATGGTGGTCGCGCGATACACCTTGGGGCAATTGCGGGTGGTTGACCGGCTGCGGGAAACCGTGCGCATGGCCGATGGCCTGGATGGGAAAGGCGGCATTTCCGATGAAGCCCGTCAACGCGCATTGGACTGCCTGGCCCGTTTCGGCCAACGCATCCGCGATATTCCCGCCACGCGCGTACGTGCCCTGGCCACCAACACCGTGCGCCAGCTGGCGACACCGCAGAGCTTCCTGGTGCCGGCGGAAGCCGCATTGGGCAAGCCCATCGAAGTCGTATCCGGGCGCGAGGAAGCGCGCCTGATCTACCTCGGCGTGGCGCACGCGCAGCCACCCAAGGCCGGGCAACTGCGCCTGGTGATCGACATCGGCGGCGGCTCCACGGAATTCATCATCGGCCGCGGCATGGAAACGCTGGAACGCGAAAGCCTTCAGGCCGGCTGCATTGCCAGCACTCGCAGGTTTTTCCCCGGCGGCAAACTATCGAAGAAGCGCTGGAAAGACGCACTGACCGAGATCGGTGCCGAATTCCAGCAGTTCGCCGGCCTGTACCGCAATCTGGGCTGGCAGGAAGCTATCGGCTCCTCCGGCACCAACAAGGCCATCGGCGATATATGCGCAGCGATGAAACTGACCAAGGGATCGGTCACCGCCGAGGCCCTGCCGTTGGTGCGCGACCGCCTGCTGGCAGCGCAGCGCATCGAAGATATCGACCTGCCCGGACTTTCCAATGATCGCCGCCCCATCATCGCCGGCGGCGTACTGGTGCTGGAAGCCGCGTTCGAAACATTGGGGCTGCAACGGCTGATGGTCAGCAAGGCCGCCATGCGCGAAGGCATCCTGTACGACATGCTGGGCCGCGGCAGCGAAAACGATCCGCGCGATCTGTCGGTGGCGGCGCTGATTCAGCGCTACGGCATCGACGAAATCCAGTCCGCCCGGGTCGAAGCCACCGCGCTGCGTCTGTTCGAACAAGTGGCGAAACCGTGGGCCCTGGACGACGACGATGCACGCATGCTGGGCTGGGCGGCGCGTCTGCACGAAATCGGCCTGGCCATCGCCCATAGCCAGTACCACGCGCACGGCGCCTATGTGTTGGAGCACTCCGATATCGCGGGCTTCTCGCGGCAGGAGCAGCAGGTCCTGGCAGTACTGGTCCGCACCCATCGCCGCAATATCTCGAAGAACGCGTTCGAATCCATTCCCGATCGCTTGCTGGTCAGCGCCAAGCGCAAAGCGGCGCTGTTGAGGCTTGCGGTGCTGCTGCACCGTGCTCACGACAACGAGTTCATCCAGAAGCTGGAATTGACCGCCGACGGCGAACAACTGGAGTTGATCGTCGGCAAACGCTGGCTGGAGTCTCGCCCGTTGCTGCGCTCCGACTTGATCGGTGAAGCCGAGGATATGCAGGGACTGGGCTTGGCGTTCAAACCTTTCGTCGCGTGATGAAGACGTACCGTATTCCCCATAGCGATCTGGAAGTTTCACGCATCGGGTACGGGTGCATGCACCTCAGCCGCGCCTGGGACGACACACCACTGACCACTGAGGAACGCTCGCGCACCCACGCCATGGTCGACACCGCGCTGGCGCAGGGCATCACTCTGTTCGACCACGCCGATATCTATGCGCGTGGCAAGGCCGAACGGCTATTCGGCGAAGTCCTTCGGCAGCGTCCAAGTTTGCGTGGGCAGATGGTGCTGCAATCCAAATGCGGCATCCGCCTGGCCGGCAACCCGGAGTCCGGCGCGCCGCAGCGCTACGACTTCAGCCATGCGCATATCGTCGCATCGGTGGAAGCCAGCTTGCAGCGCCTGGGCACCGACTATCTGGATATTCTGTTGTTGCACCGGCCGGATCCGCTGGGGCAGCCAGAAGAAGTGGCGCAAGCCTTCGATGCCTTGCACCGCGCCGGCAAGGTGCGCCACTTCGGCGTAAGCAATCACACCGGCACGCAGATCGCGCTGCTGCAGCGCCATGTCCACCAGCCGCTGACCATCAACCAGGTGGAGCTAAGCCTGCTGCATCACTACCTGATCGACGAAGGCATCATGGCCAACCAGGCCGGCGCGCCGTACCTGGCTACCGGCACGCTGGATTACTGCCGGCAGCACGACATCCTGGTGCAGGCCTGGTCGCCATTGGCATCGGGGCGTTTGGCGGCGCCGCTGGAATCCATGGACGAAACCCTGCGCGCCACCGCCGAGCTGGCTCTTGGACTGGCGCAGGCGCATGGCGTTGAAATGGAAGCGATCCTGCTGGCGTGGCTGTTGCGGCACCCTGCCGGCATACAACCTATCGTGGGCACCACTCATCCCGAGCGACTTATCGCCAGTTGCGCCGGGGATTCAATCGAATTGAGCCGCGAGCAGTGGTACGCCTTGTTCGCCGCTGCGCGCGGGCATCGCGTGCCCTAGGGCATTTTCACGCCGGCTGATTACGCCGATATCAGTAGCCGGGAGCCGGGAGCCGGGAGCCGGAAAAGCATTTGCTCTGTCTCCCCCTTTTCAAGGGGGGATGACCCGCCATTCGGCGGTTGTAAAGCGTTTGATGGGGATTTGCTCCTCGCCTCCCATACAAGCCAACAGTTCCGGCACCTGAAACAAAACGCCCTAGCGCATGTCATCCAGGCGTCATCCAAATGCAACAACAGCTTCATGGCGCGGTCGCAGCATACGCAAAACGTGGAGTTGCGTATGCGGTTTACCATCGTTACCGAAACGTATCCGCCTGAGGTCAACGGCGTAGCGCTGACTGTGCAGGGACTGGAGACTGGCCTGCGTTCCCGCGGGCATGAGGTCTCGGTGGTCCGTCCCCGCCAAGACAACGATACGGCCGAAGCCGAGGCGCTGCTGGTACGCGGCGCCAGCTTGCCGCGCTATCCGGGATTGAAGTTCGGCCTGCCCGCCACTCGCAAGTTGCTGCGGCATTGGAGCCAATCACCGCCGGACGCTGTCTACGTGGCCACCGAAGGCCCGCTGGGTTGGTCCGCACTACGCGCAGCACGGAAGCTGGGCATTCCCGTGGCAACAGGTTTCCATACCCGCTTCGACGAATACATGCGCGACTATGGCGCAGCCTTTCTGCAACAGACCGCATTGCGCTGGATGCGTCGGTTCCACAATGGTGCCGATGCCACGTTGGTGCCGACGCGAGAACTGGCGGAATTCCTGGAGCAAAGCGGTTTCCACCGCGTGGTGCGCCTGGCCCGCGCGGTGGACACGAGTCAGTTCAGCCCGCGCAAGCGCGACAGCACGTTGCGTGCCGCGTGGGGCATGAGCGACGACGGACTTGTCGCCATCTATGTAGGCCGCATTGCCGCGGAGAAAAACCTGGAACTGGCAGTGCGCAGCTTCCGCGAGATACAGGCGCGTCACCCCACGGCACGTTTCGTGTGGGTGGGCGATGGACCGATGCGGGAAAGACTGGCGCGCGAGAATCCGGACTTCGTGTTCTGCGGCGTGCAGCGCGGCGAAGCATTGGCCCGCCATTTCGCCAGCGGCGATCTGTTCCTGTTTCCCAGTCATAGCGAAACCTTCGGCAATGTCACGCTGGAAGCGATGGCCAGCGGTGTACCGACAGTGGCGTTCAACTACGGCGCGGCCAAGGAACACCTGCAGGATGCCGTGCATGGTGCCGCTGTCGAGAACGACGAAGATTTCATCCACGCCGCCGTCAATCTTGCCGGTGCGCCCGCCTTGCGCCGCTCCATGGGCCTGGCCGCCAGCGACGCGATGCAGTCGCTACGCCCGGAACAAGTGGCAGCCGATTTCGACGACCTACTGATGGGACTCGTCCAAAGGAGAGGCCATGCAACCGCTGCCGCCGCGTAACGCCTTGTTAGGCCGAAACATGCTGGGTCAGAACATATCAGGCCAAGACAGAGGTTGGTGCCTGCGCGCCAATCGTTGGGGCGAATGGAGCGGCCTGCGCCGATTCTTCGCCATCGTCAGCCGCTTGGGCGACGGTGTTTTCTGGTACGTGCTGATGGGCGCCTTGATCGTCGTCGATGGCATGGACGGCCTGGCCGCTTCCGCGCACCTCGCTGCGACCGGCGTCATCGCGTTGACGCTGTACAAACTGCTGAAGCGCTGGACCAAGCGTCCGCGTCCATTCGCCTCGGACGTGCGCATCCGCGCCTGGATTGCGCCGCTGGACGAATTCAGTTTTCCATCCGGCCATACCCTGCATGCCGTCGCCTTCACCATTGTCGGGTTGGCGCACTATCCGGTGTTGGCGGCCCTGCTGATTCCCTTCGCCGCGTGTGTGGCGGTATCGCGCGTCGTGCTGGGTTTGCACTACCCGAGTGATGTGTTGGCTGCGACCGGCATTGGCTCGGTGCTGGCGGGCATCTCGCTGTGGTTGGTTCCGGGTGTGAGCTTGTTTGCGTAACTCTTGAATCTCCGTTGTAGGAGCGACGTCAGGACCGGATAAACATTTTAGGGGAAGCATAAAGCCCCCAGAAGTCCCAGCGAACACGCCCAAATATAAACA